>NZ_CADFDY010000001.1:0-1053622 GCF_902833095.1 Burkholderia sp. BCC1208
GCATTCTTCTAGACGACCGGTCTAATTCAGGAATATCATCCGTCGTCGTTGAATGCGGCGACGTTTCCGCCAGGCTCAAGTAGCGGGACGCCGTCGTTTTATTTCGGCTGCTTCTAGACGACTGGTCTAATAGACGTTTATCGCATGCGGATGAATGAATCGCACGTTGCCGCGCGCCGACGGACTAACCGACAGGCGTGCCGCACCGACGTGCGGCCCCGTTCCCCGTCCATTTTCGAAGGAGTGTCCCATCATGAAGATCCTGGTTGTCCTGACCTCGCACGACACGCTTGGCGACACCGGCAAGAAAACCGGCTTCTGGCTCGAGGAACTGGCCGCGCCGTACTACACGTTCAAGGATGCGGGCATCGAGCTGACGCTCGCGTCGCCGAAGGGCGGCCAGCCGCCGCTCGATCCGAAGAGCAGCGACCCGACCGCCCAGACCGACGCGACGCGCCGCTTCGACGCCGATGCGGCGGCCAAGGCCGAACTCGCGTCGACGCGCAAGCTGGCCGATGTGTCGGCGGACGACTACGACGCCGTGTTCTACCCGGGCGGCCACGGCCCGCTGTGGGATCTCGCCGAGGATCTGCATTCGATCGGCCTGATCGAGCGCACGCTCGCGGCAGGCAAGCCGGTCGCGGCGGTCTGCCATGCGCCGGGCGTACTGCGCCACGTGAAGAACCCGCAAACCGGCGAGTCGGTCGTGCGCGGCAAGCGCGCGACGGGTTTCACCAACAGCGAGGAAGCGGCCGTCGAGCTGACCGAGGTCGTGCCGTTCCTCGTCGAGGACATGCTGAAGACCAACGGCGCGGAATTCGAGCGCAGCGCCGATTGGGCACCGCATGTCGTCACCGACGGGCTGCTGATCACGGGGCAGAACCCCGCGTCGTCGGCGCCCGCGGCCGAGGCGCTGCTCGCGAAGCTCGGCCACCGCTGAAAGCACGGCGCCGGACGGACCGGCGCCGCTTCCTTGCCGTCGTCGGGCGCAGCCGGTCCGCCGGCGGCCCGCATCGTTGCGCCGTGCACACCTCACCGCACCGCGCATTCCCAGCCGTTTTGCAGAACCCAGCAAAGGAGTCGTGGATGTCTGCCCTGTTCGAACCGTTCAAACTCAAGGATGTCACGCTGCGCAACCGCATCGCGGTGCCGCCGATGTGCCAGTACGTCGCCGAGGACGGCGTCGTCAACGACTGGCATCACGTGCATCTGGCCGGCATCGCGCGCGGCGGCGCGGGCCTCGTGATCGCGGAGGCGACGGCCGTGTCGCCGGAAGGGCGCATCACGCCGGGCTGCGCAGGGCTGTGGAACGACGCGCAGGCCGACGCGTTCGCACCGTCGGTCGCGGCGATCAAGGCGGCCGGCTCGGTGCCCGGCATCCAGATCGCGCACGCGGGCCGCAAGGCGAGCGCGAACCGCCCGTGGGAAGGCGACGACCATATCGCCGACGGCGATTCGCGCGGCTGGCAGACCATCGCGCCGTCGGCGGTGCCGTTCGGTGCGCACCTGCCGAAGGTGCCGCGTGAAATGACGCACGACGACATCGCCCGCGTGCAGGCCGACTTCGTCGCGGCGGCGCAGCGTGCGCGGGACCTCGGTTTCGAATGGCTGGAACTGCACTTCGCGCACGGCTATCTCGGCCAGAGCTTCTTCTCGGTGCATTCGAACCAGCGCACCGACGAATACGGCGGTTCGGCCGACAACCGCGGCCGCTTTCTCGTCGACACGCTCGCGGCCGTTCGCAAGGTCTGGCCCGAACATCTGCCGCTGACCGCGCGCCTCGGCGTGATCGAATACGACGGCCGCGACGAAGAGACGCTCGCCGAGTCGATCGCGCTCACGCAGCGGATGAAGCGGGAAGGGCTCGACATGCTGAGCGTGTCGGTCGGCTTCTCGACGCCCACCGCGCAGATTCCGTGGGGCCCGGCGTTCCTCGCGCCGATCGCCGAGCGCGTGCGCCGCGAGGCCGGGCTGCCGGTGTCGTCCGCGTGGGGGATCGACACGCCGCAACTGGCGAACCGCGTGGTCGAGCAAGCGCAGCTCGATCTCGTGATGGTCGGCCGCGCGCACCTGGCCGATCCGCACTGGCCGTATCACGCGGCCAGGCAGCTCGGCGTCGAGCGTCCGTCGTGGACGCTGCCCGCGCCGTACGCGCACTGGCTGGAGCGCTACCGGATCGCCGACGAGGCAGCCTGAGCCGGGTGCGCCGACGTAGCGCCGGCTGGCCGCGCGCATCGCGCGTGCCGCCGATCCGGCGCCGATGGATAGAATGGCGCTTCGTCCAGGCCGGTTGCCTCGACGAACCGCCATTTTTTCATTTCGACAGAGGTGCCATGGCCGCACATGTCCCGTCGTCTCCCGATTCCGCCGCGCGGCCGCGCGCCCAGCAGATCGCCCGCGTCGCGCTGTATGCGGCGCTGCTGGTGCTCGCGCTGTGGGTGATCCGCGACTTCATTCCCGCCATCGCATGGGCCTGCGTGATCGCCATCGCGATGTGGCCGCTGCTGAAACGCTTCGAATCGCACCGGCTGTTCCGCGATCGGCCGACGTTGATCGCGACCGTCATCACGGCGGGGATTTCGCTGCTCGTCGTACTGCCGGTGGCCATCGCGACGACCCAGGCGATCGCGCAGGCGCACGACCTGCGCGAGTGGCTGCACACGATTCAGGACAACGGCATTCCGCTGCCGGAGGTGGTCGGCCGCCTGCCGTACGGCGCCGCGCAGATCACCGAATGGTGGCAGGCCAATCTCGGCCATCCGCTGCATGCGGCTACCGCGATGCACGGCGTCAACGGCGAGAGATTCATCGCGTTCGGCCGGCAATTCGGCACGAAGCTCGCGCATGTGCTGCTCGAATTCGGTTTCATGCTCGTCACGCTGTTCGTGATCCTGCGCGCCGGCCACAAGCTGTCGGGCGCATTGCTGCAGGGCGCGCGGCGCGCGTTCGGGCGCAACGGCGCGGAACTGATCGAGCGCATGGTCGCGGCCGTGTACGGCACGGTGACCGGGCTCGTCGTCGTCGGGCTCGGCGAGGGCGCGTTGCTCGGCGTCGCCTATGCGCTCGCCGGCGTTCCGCACGCGGCGCTGCTCGGGCTCGTCACGGCGGTCGCCGCGATGCTGCCGTTCTGCGCGCCGATCGTGTTCTGCGGCGCGGCGCTCTGGCTGTTCGTGCAAGGGGCCACCATGTGGGCCGTCGGGGTGGCGGCGCTCGGGTTCATCGTCGTGTTCATCGCCGAGCATTTCGTGCGGCCGGTACTGATCGGCGGTTCGACACGGCTGCCGTTCCTGCTCGTGCTGTTCGGTATCCTCGGCGGCGCCGAGACGTTCGGCCTGATCGGGCTGTTCGTGGGGCCTGCGCTGATGACGGTGCTGACGATGCTGTGGGCCGAATGGATCGCTTGATCATCGCGCATGCCGTTGCACTGAGCTGATGCACCGGTGCAGCGGTGCGGATGCGCGTGCACGCTTGCACCGGTTTGTCACGATTGATGACGATTCGGCGGTCGCGGAAGCCAGCAACCGCAGGGATTCGGATAAAGATCTCTACATTTCTTTTCGATCCGGACCCAAAGGTCGAGTAGCATGGGGCTTTCGATCACGCCGGTATGGCGCAGCAGATTTCCCGAGCATGCGATTGATTCCGATGTTCCGTCCCGCAGCGACGCTGTCCCTGGCGGCCAGCTGCCTGATGTTGCATGGCTGTGCGTGGTTCGACTCGTGGCTGCCGTTCTCGTATTCGCGCACGCCGCTTGCACGGGCCGCGTCGCGGCACGGCGCGACGCGCGCCGACGTCGTCCGCGCCGCCGGCAACCCGCGCAGCGTCTGGATGGTCCGTAACGGCAGCGGCGTCTGCTACAACTACTTCATCGAGCACGGCAACGATCACCGGTCGTACTTCGTCGTGTTCGACAAAGCCGGCGTCGTCACGCAGTCCGGCTTCGATACCTGCATGGACGCCGATCGCAAGGGCGCGCTTCAGTCGGGCAAGAGCGCGTCGCGATAGCGCGGCGGCCACGCGCCGCGCGAGCCCGTCATACTGCCGTCACGCTATCGTGTCGACCACGCCGCCGTCGACGCGCAACGCCGCGCCGGTCGTCGCCGAGGCCTGCGGCGAGCAGACGTACACGACCAGGTTCGCGACTTCCTCCGTCGTCGCGGGCCGCTGGATGATCGAACTCGCGCGCTCGCTGCGCACGAACTCCACGGCAACGTCGTCGATGCTGCGGCCCGTTTCGTCGGCCTGCGTCTTCAGCAGCGCGCGCACGCCTTCGGACATCGTCGGCCCCGGCAGCACCGAATTGACCGTCACGCGGGTGCCGGCCGCGAGCTTCGCGAGGCCGCGAGCGATCGACAGCTGCGCGGTTTTCGTGAACCCGTAATGAATCATGTCGACGGGAATGTTCAGGCCCGATTCCGACGAAATGAACACGACGCGCCCGGCGTTGCGTTCGATCATCCCTTTCAGGTAATGCCGCGCGAGCCGCACGCCGGACATCACGTTGATCTGGAAATAATGTTCCCATTCGGCGTCGTCGATGTCGAAGAACGCCTTCAGGCCGTAGATGCCCGCATTGTTGACGAGAATGTCGGCATCCGGCGTGTGCTGCGTGAGGCGCGCGACGCCGGCCGCGTCGGACAGGTCGGCGGCGACGCCGTCGAAGCTTGCGCCGGGCACGGCGTCGCGCAGTTTCTCGAGCGCGGATTGCACCGACGAGTCGCTGCGGCCATTGACGACGACGTGTGCGCCGGCGCGCGCGAGCCCTTCGGCAATCGCGAGCCCGATGCCGGCGGTGGAAGCGGTGACGACCGCGGTCTTGCCTTTCAGATCGATCTGCATGAGCGTGGCGGGGGAAGAGTGAACGGGAACCGCCGCGCGTGCCGCGGCGGACGGAATTCAAAGCTTAGGCAAATTCCGGTCAATAGGCCATCTTGCGCGCGTGTCGGCGGCGTCGAGGCGAAGACCGATTCCCTCGACTCGAACGCCGAGCACGCGGAATGCCTGCAAGCGGGTGCAGGGCGGGAGCTGTTCCAGCCTAAGCGCGACATGCTCAGCACCTTGTGTCGAAGAATCGACGGGGCAGGATTGCGCCCACGCTCATTTTCGTGGGCGCAATCGCGCTGAACGTCGAAGCCGGGCGGTATGGTTGCGCTACGCTGCACGGTCTTGTACGGTGAGCGTTCGTCGTCCGACCCGGGAGCCCGCTGCGTGAGCCGTATCGCCAACCGATCCGCCGTACCGTCGCCGTTCTGGCGCGATACCGCGCTGCCGTTCATCGAGGCGCGCACCGTCGACGACGGGCGCGCGATCTGCTACGCGAAGCACACGCACGACACGTTTTCGGTGGGCGCGATCGTCGGCGGCACGAGCACGTACGTGAACGGCGCGACGAACGCACACGTCGGGCGCGGCGTGCTCGTGATCATCGATCCGGAGCAGGTACACGCATGCAACCCGTACGGCCCCGACGCGTGGGCGTACCGGATGGTCTATGTCGACGTGCCGTGGCTCGCGCGGCTGCAACACGCGCTGGGCCGCGATCCGAATCGCGATTTTCACGGATTTTCGCCGAAGTTGACCGAGCGCGGCGACCTGTTCTCGCAATTTGGCGGCTTCTACCGCACGCTCGTGTCGCCCGGCATCGATGCGCTCGGCAAGGAGAGCGCGGCGGTCGAATTCTTCACGGCGCTGCACGGCGCGCTCGATCGCGAACTGCCCGCTGCGCGGCCACGCGACGACAACGCGAAGCTCGCGCGCGCGGCCGACTACATCGCCGGCCATTGCCGCGAGGCCGTCACGCTCGATGCGATCTGCGCGGCGGCCGACCTGTCGCCGTCGTACCTGATCCGCGCGTTCAATGCGCGTTACGGGATGACGCCGCATGCGTTCCTGATCGATCGGCGTGTGCAGTACGGCCGCGCCGAATTGCGCCGCGGCCGGCCGATCGCCGAAGTCGCGCTTGACGCCGGCTTCGCGGACCAGGCGCATTTCCAGCGCGCATTCCGGCGGATCGCGGCCGCGACGCCCGGGCAGTACCGCAGCGCGATGCGCTGAATGCCGCCGCGGCTACACGTCGAGCAGAAACAACGCACTGCCCGCGAGCAGCAGCGCCATCAACCGGTTGAACACGCGCATGCGTCGCGCGTTCGCGAGCCGGTGCCGCAGCGACGCGCCCGCATAGCCCCAGCATGCGATCGATGCGAAGCAGATCACCAGATACAGCGCGGCGAACTGCCAGATCTGCGCGCGGTCGCCGTCGGCCGCATACGCACCCATCGCGGCCACGCACGCGAGCCATGCCTTCGGATTGAGCCACTGCATCGCCGCGCCTGCCGCCGCCGACGGGCCAGCCACGTCCGGATCGGCCGACAGTTGGCCGTCGTCGAGCGCGAGCCGCAGCGCCATGAACAGCAGGAACGCGATCCCCGACCACTGCGTGGCCGTCGTCAGCATGGGCCAGCGCGCGAGCGCCGCGTGCAGGCCGAGGCCGATCAGCAGGAACAGCGCGACGAAGCCGAGCGTCGCGCCGGCCGCGTAGCGCAGGCTCGCGCCGAGACCGTGGCGCGCGCCCGCACTGAGCGCGACGATGTTGACGGGGCCGGGGGTGATCGACGAGGCGAGCGCGAACGCGGCCATCGAAACCAGGATGCTCATCAGGTGTCTCCATGCGAAATGTCGAAAGTCGCATCGAGACTACGGGCGCCGCGTCGGCCCGTATTGAAGAAAACTGCCCTCGGCGGCGCGGGGCCGCGGTCAGTGCAACGCGCGCGGCACGTGCGCCGGCCGCGCGTGCGGATCGGCGGGATCGGTGGAACCGGTGGAACCGGTGGAACCGGTGGAACCGGCCGGGCCGACGGCATCGGTCGGACGCAGCGGCCCGCCCGAGTACGGCTGCGTCGACACCGAGAAGCCGAACGTGTTGACGCCGCCCGAGCATGCGACAAACACCCCGCCGCCGTGCATCTCGGCCACGGCCTTGACGATCGACAGCCCGAGCCCGTGGTTTTCTTTGCTGTTCGCGCGCGCTTCCTCGAGCCGGTAGAAGCGCTCGAACACGTGCGAGCGCTGCACCGGGTCGATCGGCTCGCCGGGGTTCGACACGGCCATGTCGACGAGCGTGTCGCGGCGCGTGATCGTCACGTTCAGCGTCGCGCCGGGCGCCGAATGCTGGATCGCGTTGATCAGCAGGTTCGTCATCGCGCGGCGGAACAGCGACGGATCGACGGCCGCGCGCGCATCGCCGTGCAGTTCGGCGCGCAATTGCGCCTCGTCGAGCGGGATTTCGAGGAAGTCGAGCATGCGCCGCACCTCGTCGGCGAGCGACACGTCCTTCAGGTCGGTCGCGCGTTCGCCGCGGTCGCTGCGCGACAGGAACAGCATGTCGTTGATGATCACGCGCAGCCGTTCGAATTCCTCGAGGTTCGACTGCAGCGTCTGGCGCATCCGGTCGACCGAGCGGTCGCGGCTCGTCAGCGCGACCTGGGTCTGGCCGATCAGGATGCTGATCGGCGTGCGCAGCTCGTGCGCGACGTCCGCGTTGAACGCTTCGAGCCGCGCGTAGGTTTGCTGGATGCGTTCGAGCGCGCCGTTGAACGACGTCGCGAGATCGCGCAGCTCGGTCGGCAGCGCGTCGGTGTGCAGCCGCTGGCGGCGGTTCGTCGCGCTCACGCTTGCGGCGTCCTGCGACAGCCGGTCGAGCGGCGCGAGCCCGAAGCGCGCGACCGCGCGGCTCAACAGCAGCGTGATGACGGTAGCCGTCGCGATCAGCGCGGCCAGCGTCCAGCCGAAGCGGCGCAGCATCCGCTGGGTACGCTCGCACGACGTCGCGACGACCAGTTGCAGCGTCGGCCGCTCGTCGGCGCCGGCCAGCGTGATGGTTTTCGTCATCACCGCGTAGCTGCTGTCGTTGAGCTGGTAGCGCTGGTACGCGCCGACCGGCGGATCGAGCGGCACGCCGTTGACGGGTCTGCCGAAGCGGAATGCGGGGTCGTCGCTGATCACCTGATAGTGCGTCGAGCCGTCGGGCGGTTCGAGATCCGCGAGTTTTTCCTGCATCATGCGGCCGCGCGCGGCCGTGGTCGCGTGCGACACGATCATCTGGGCGACCTTGGCGCGCGTGTCGATCGTCGCGCGCAATTCGGCGAACAGCTGGCGCTCCATCATCACGAACAGCCCGCAGCCGACCAGCGTGAACACGAGCAGCGACACGATGCCGAACATCGCCGAGAGCCGCAGGATGATCGAGCGTTTCATGCGCGCCGCTCCGTGTCGCCGTCCTCGCGCGCCTCGAGCACGTAGCCCATGCCGCGGATCGTATGCAGCAGCTTGTCCGCGAACGGGCCGTCGAGTTTCGCGCGCAGGCGCTTGATCGCCGTCTCGACGACGTTCGCGTTGCTGTCGAAGTTCACGTCCCACACGAGCTCGGCGATGGTCGTTTTCGACAGCACCTCGCCGCTGCGCCGCGCGAGCACGCCGAGCAGCTGGAATTCCTGTGCGGTCAGGTCGAGCCGCGCGCCGTCGCGGGTCGCGCGGCGGCCGATCAGGTCGACGCGCAGGTCGCCGATCGAGATCAGCGTCGATTCCTGCACGCGCGCGCGGCGCGTCAGCGCACGCAGCCGTTCGATCAGTTCGAGGAACGAGAAGGGTTTGGTCAGGTAGTCGTCGGCGCCGCCGCGCAAGCCGCGCACGCGGTCGTCGACGCGATCGCGCGCGGTCAGCATGATCACGGGCGTCTGCTTCTGCGCGCGCAACGCACGCAGCACGCCGAAGCCGTCGAGCTTCGGCAGCATCACGTCGAGCACGACCACGTCGTAGTCGAATTCGACGGCTTTCCACGCGCCGTCCTCGCCGTCGAGCGCGGTGTCGACGACCCAGCCTTCCTCGGTCAGGCCGCTCTTCAGGTATTCGACGACTTTCGGTTCGTCCTCGACGATCAGTACTTTCATGTTCGATCCGTTGTCCGGGTAATCCGGTTAAGGGCTCGTATTCGCCGGGCCGGCCGCCGCGACGTCCGACGGCGCGGGGCCGTTCGCCGCACCGCCGTCCCAGCCGCCGCCGAGCGCCTTCGCGAGAAACACGACGAGCGCCGCGCGCTGGCCCTGGATCTGCACGGCCTGGCGCTCGCTCGTCAGCAATTGCTGCTGGGCCGTCAGCACGTCGATGAACGGCGTCAGGCCGCCCGCGTAACGGTCCTGCGCGAGCGAGACGAGCTTGCGCGCGTCGTCGACCGCCGCGGATGCCTGCTGCGCCGCTTGCGCCAGCACTGACAGGCCGGTCACCGCATTTTGCACCTCCTGGAACGCGGTGAGCACGGTCTGGCGGTAGCCGGCCTGCGCGGCCACGTAGCCGGCCTGCGCGAAATCGACGCCGGCCTTCAGCTTGCCGCCCTCGAACAGCGGCTGGCTGAGCGACCCGCCGACCGACCACAGCAGCGCAGGCACGGTGAACAGGCCCGCGAAGCGCGTCGCGTCCCAGCCGAGGTCCGGCGACAGCGTGATGCGCGGGAAATACGCGGCGCGCGCGACGCCGATCTGCGCGTTCGCGGCGGCCATCGCGCGCTCGGCCGACGCGACGTCGGGGCGCCGCTGCAGCAGGTCGCTCGGCATGCCGGTCGGCAGCGCGGGCGCGTTGATCGGCACCACGCGCGGCGGCAGCGAGAATGCGGGGGCCGGCGTGCCGACCAGCGTCGCGATCGCGGTTTCGACCTGCGCGCGCTGCTGGATCAGCAACTGGGCCTGCGTACGCGTGGCGTCGAGCTGCGCGCGTTGCTGCAACAGGTCGAGGCCCGACACCGCGCCGAGGTCGTGGCGCGCGCTCACGTAATCGAGCGCCTTCTGCTGCAACTCGATCGAGCGCTTGACGACGTCGATCTCGGTGTCGAGTTCGCGCAGCGCGAAATAGCTCGACGCGAGATCGGCGCTCAGCACGAGGCGCGCGTTCGCGAAATCGTCGCGCGCCTGCTCGGAGCTGGCCTGCGCGGATTCGACGCTGCGCCGCACGCGACCGAACAGGTCGAGTTCGTAGCTGACCGCCGCGCCGACCTGGATCTCGTTCTGCACGGTCGACATGCTCTTCGTCGCGTAGTTGGTCTGCGGCCGGTCGGCGGAGATCTTGAAGCGCTGGCCGCTCGCGTTCAGGCCGACGGCCGGATATTGCGCCGACGCAACCGACGCGAGCGTCGCCTTCGCCTGGTCGTAGCGCGCGGCTACCGCCTTCAGGTTCTGGTTGTTGCGCAGCGCGTCGGTTTCCAGCGCGGCGAGCTGCGCGTCGCCGAACGCGGTCCACCAGGCCGGATCGAGCGGCGCGCGGGCCGGTGCGGCCGGGTGCCAGTACCCGTCGGCCGGGTCGAGCCGCCACGCGGCCGGCGTGTCGACGGCCGGACGCCGGTAATCCGGGCCGACCGTGCAGCCGGCGAGGGCGAGGGCGGCGGCCGCGACGACGGCGGCGAGCGCCGCCGGCCGCACGCGGGTGCGCATCGCGATCACGACTTCGCTCCGGCGACCGCCGAGGCCGGCTGCGCCGCCGCCGGCGCCTGCACGACGACGTGGTCGCCGTTCGCGAGCGCGTCGCTCGGGTTCGCGACGAGGCGGTCGTTCGGCGTGACCGGCCCGTCGATTTCGAGCGTCTGGCCGATCGTGCGCACGACCGTCACCTGCTTCAGACGCACCTCGCCGTTCGCATCGACGGTCGCGACCGTCGGGCCTTCGGCGCGGAACAGCAGCGTACTGGCCGGCACCTGCAGGCGGCCGACCGGCGTCATCGGCAGCGTCGCCTGCACGTAGGCGCCGGGCAGTAGCTGCCCGTCCGGGTTCGGCAGCGTGATCTCGATCTGCAGCGAACGCGTCGCGACATCGATCGACCCGGACGTGCGCGTGATCGTGCCGTCGAACGTCCGCCCAGGCAGCTCGGCCTGCGCGACGCTCACGTGCTGGTCGACCTTCACCTGCTGCGCATACGCCTGCGGCACCTGCACGTACAGACGCAGCCGGTCGGCCTGCACGACCGAGAACAGCGCGCGGCCCGCGTTGCCGGAACTGACGAGATCGCCGACGTCGACGTTGCGCTGCGTGACGATCCCGTCGATCGGCGCGACGATCCGCTGGAAGCCCTTCAGCTCGGTGAGGCGGCGCATGTTCGCATCGGCCGCGGCGAGGTTCGCGGTGCCCTGGCTGAATGCGCCTTGCCGGTCGTCGAGTTCCTGCTGCGATACGGCATCGCGCTGGCGCAACTGCTGCGCGCGGTCGAACGACGTCTTCGCGAGGGCGAGCGCGGCTTGCGCCTGCTGGCGTTGCGCGGTGGCCTGCGCCAGTTCCTGGTTCAGTTCCGGCGTATCGAGTTCGGCGAGCGTTTGCCCCTGCTTCACGTGCGCGCCGATGTCGGCCTGCCAGCGCAGCACGTAGCCGCTGGCGCGCGCATAGATCGGCGCCTCGACGAAGCCGCGCAGCGTGCCGGGCAGC
Source organism: Burkholderia sp. BCC1208 (assembly GCF_902833095.1). Lineage (NCBI taxonomy): Bacteria > Pseudomonadati > Pseudomonadota > Betaproteobacteria > Burkholderiales > Burkholderiaceae > Burkholderia > Burkholderia sp. BCC1208. The sequence goes on from NZ_CADFDY010000001.1 coordinate 11,457, forward strand.
GTCAGCTTGCCACCGGTGGCCGCGTCGACGGGATGCACGACGCTCACGTACTGGCGCGTGTTCTGCTCGGCGACCGCGTCGAGCCGGTTGCGGTTGAGCCCGTTGACGATGAGCGTGCGCGCGGCGCCGGCGGCCAGCAGCACGCCGATCACGATCACGACGATGCGCGCGCGTCGCGACACCGACGCGCGCGCCGGCAGGTTCATGCCGCGTTCGTCCACGTGGATGCCGACGGTGCTGTGATGTTTCTCTTCCATGAATTCAACCAGTTCAACCGGGTAGTGGGGCGAAAGTCAGTGTCCGGCCTGGCGCGCGCGCCGCCGGGCCAGCCGCGCATGCACGCCGCCGAACACGAGCGGCACGAACAGCAAGGTCGAAACGGTCGCGAACAGCAGCCCGCCGATCACCGCGCGGCCGAGCGGCGCGTTCTGCTCGGCGCCTTCGCCGAGACCGAGCGCCATCGGCACCATCCCGATGATCATCGCGAGCGCCGTCATCAGCACCGGCCGGATCCGGGTCGCGCCGGCCTCCAGCGCGGCCGTGAGCGGCGGCGCGCCGGCCGCGAGGCGTTGCCGCGCGAACGACACGACGAGAATGCTGTTCGCGGTCGCGACCCCGACCGTCATGATTGCGCCCGTCAACGCGGGCACGCTCAGGTGCGTGCCGGTGACGAACAGCATCCACGCGATGCCGGCGAGCGCGGCCGGCATCGCGCTGACGATGATCAACGGGTCGAGCCACGACTGGAAATTGACGACGATCAGCAGGTAGACGAGCACGATCGCCATCGCGACGCCCGCGCCGAGGCCGAGATACGACGTACGCATCGTCTCGATCTGGCCACGCATCGCGAGGCCGGTGCCGCGCGGCAGCGTCGCGCGCGCGTCGGTCACGATGCGATCAATCTCGCCCGCGACCGCGCCGAGATCGCGGCCCTCGACGCTCACGTACACGTCGATCGCCGGGCGGATGTTGAAGTGCGTGATCACCGCGGGATCCGCGGTACTGCGCACCCGCACCAGATTGCCGAGCAGTTGCAGCGGCATGCCCGTGCGGCCGCTGGCCGAGATCGGCGTGCCGAGCAGGTCGTCGACCGACGAGATGTTGTATTGCGGGGTCTGGATCTGCAGCGGGTACTGGACGCCGGTGCGCGGGTTGATCCAGAACGACGGCGTCGTCTGCGAACTCCCCGACAGCGAGATCAGCATGTTCTGCGCGACGTTCTGCGCGGAGAGATTGAGCTGCTGCATGCGCGTACGGTCCATGTCGGCCAGCAGGGTCGGCTCGTCGTTGCGTTGCAGCACGTGCACGTCGACGGCGCCGGGGATTTGCCTGATCTTTTTCATCAGGCTGCTCGCAATGGTCATGTTACTCGCGAGATCGTTGCCGAGCACCTGCACGTCGATCGCGGCCGGCTGCCCGAAGTTGAGGATCTGCGTGATGATGTCCGACGGCTGGAAGAAGAACTCGACGCCCGGGAAGCGTTGCGGCAGCAGCGTGCGCAGCGTCTGCACGTAATGCCCGGTCGCGCGGTGGCCGGGCTTCAGCGCGATCAGCAGCTCGCCGTCGAGCGTGCCGATCGTGCCGGCGTTGCTGTACGACAGGTTGATGCCGCTCACCGGCAACCCGAGGTTGTCGACGATCGCGCCGAGCTCGTCGGGCGGCACGGTTTCGCGGATCACGCGCTCGACCTGGTCGGCGAGGCGTGCGGTTTCCTCGATCCGGTAGCCGGTCGGCGCGCGCATGTGCAGACGGATGTTGCCGGAATCGGCGTTCGGGAAGAAGTCGCGGCCGAGCACGAACACGAGGCCCGTCGACAGCACGCAGAAGCCGAGGAAGCACAGCGCGTAGAAGCGGCGGCGCACGAGCAGGATGCTGAGCAGCACGATGTACCACGCGCGCAGCCGTTCGAACGCATCGTTGAACGCGTGATGAACGCGTGCGAAGCGCGACGTCGAATGGTCGGGGCCGGTGCCCGCCTGCTGCGGGCGGAACAGCAGCATCGCGAGCGTCGGCACCAGCGTGCGCGACAGCACGTACGACGCGAGCATCGCGAACACCACGGCTTCGGCGAGCGGCACGAACAGGAAACGCGCGACGCCGGTCAGGAAGAACATCGGCACGAACACGATGCAGATGCACAGCGTCGACACGAGCGCGGGCACCGCGATCTCGCCGGCGCCTTCGAGAATCGCTTCGTGCAGGTCCGTACTGAACGACGACCCCCACGCTCCCTCCGATCGCTGCCCCCCGAGGGGGCTGCTCGGCACGCTTGGGGCGGCCCGGCGCGTACCGAGATGAAGATGCCGCTCGATGTTCTCGATCGTGACGGTCGCATCGTCGACGAGAATGCCGACCGCGAGCGCGAGCCCGCCGAGCGTCATGATGTTGATGGTTTCGCCGAGCGCGGACAGCGCGATCAGCGACGTGAAGATCGACAGCGGGATCGAGATCGCGATGATTAGCGTGCTGCGCCAGTTGCCGAGGAACAGCAGGATCATCATCGCGGTCAGCACGGCGGCGATCAGTGCCTCGTGGATCACGCCCTGGACGGCCGCGTTGACGAACACCGACTGGTCGAACAGCGGCGTGATCGTGAGTCCCTCGGGCAGCGTCGGAATCACCTTCGGCAGCAGCGCCTTCAGGTCCGACACGACCTTGAGCGTCGACGCGTCGCCGCTTTTCAGGATCGAGATGAGCACGCCGCGCTGGCCGTTCTGGCGCACGACGTTGGTCTGCGGCGCGAAGCCGTCGCGTACCGACGCCACCTCGCGCAGGTAGGTCGTCGCGCCGTTGACGGTCTGGACCGGAAGGTCGTTGATGTCGGCGATCGTATCGGCCGACGCGTTCGTGTCGATCCGGTACTCGGTCTGACCCATCTTCGCGGTGCCGGTCGGCAGCACGAGGTTCTGCGCGTTGACCGCGTTGACGATGTCGGCCGGCGTGAGGCCCTTCGCGAGCAGCGCCTGCGGATCGAGGTCGATCGCGACCACGCGCGTGCGCCCGCCGTACGGGAACGGAATCTGCACGCCCGGCACCGTGATCAGCTGCGGGCGCAGGAAGTTGAGCGCGATGTCGGCGAGCGACTGTTCGCTGAGCGTCTTGCTCGACAGCCCGAGCTGGATCACCGGAATGCTCGACGCGGAATAGGTGATCACGAGCGGCGGTGTCGCGCCTTGCGGCATCTGCCGCACGATCGCCTGCGCGGACGAGACCGTCTGTGCGATGGCCGTCTGCACGTTCGCACCCGGTTGCAGGAACACCTTCACCACGGCAATGCCGGGCAGCGACGTCGATTCGACGTGCTGGATGTTGTTGACGGTCGTCGTCAGGATCCGTTCATGCACGGCCGTGATGCGATTCGTCATCTCCGTCGCGGAGAAGCCGCTGTAATTCCAGATCACGCTGATCACCGGGATGTTGATCGCGGGCAGCACGTCGACCGGTGTGCGCATCAGCGCGAGCGGGGTGGCCAGCACGATCATGATCGCCATGACGATGAACGTGTAGGGGCGCCTGAGCGCGAGATTGACGATCCACATGGAGGCGGCGGGACAGGCGGTGATCGGGCGTCGGTGAAGGGAACCCGAATGATAGGCGTCGGCCCGGCACGGGTTACTGTCGCGAAACTGGCTGAATTGTCAGGTTGGGGCGCGCTGGCCGCCGACCGATTCCGCACACGGAATGCGCCGTCGCGACGGCGGCGGTTTCGCGCATCGGGCGGCGCTCACAGCTGCTCCATGCCGAAGCGGGCGAGCGCATCGAGATCGACGACCTCGATCTGGTTGTACGCGAGCCGCAATGCGCCGAGCTTCTCGAGCTGCTGCAGCGCCTGGTTGATCCGCTGGCGCGACACGCCGACCAGCATCCCCAGTTCCTCCTGCGAGATCGACAGCGACGGGCCGGTATCCGGGTACAGCGCGGGGTTGAAGAGCTGCGCGAGCGCCTGCGCGACCCGCGCGTCGACGTCGAGCAGCCGGCTGTTCTGGATCGACGCGATGAATTCACCCATCCGGTTGTTCAACTGATGAATCACGAAGCGCGTGAACGGCAGGCTCGCATCGAGCAGCGCATGGAACGTGTCGACCGGCACGAACAGCACGGTCGAGCGCTGGATCGCGACGACCTCGTACTTGCGCAGCTCGCGCTTGATCGCGCTGCCTTCGCCGAACCAGCCGCCCGACGGCACGCCGGAAAACGTGCAGCCGCGTCCCGACACGTTGAAGATCGCGAGCTTCAGCAGCCCCTGATGGACGCCGATCCAGTATTCGGACGGCGCGAGCCGCTGCGCGATCACGTCGCCGGCTTCGCACTGCTCGACGTGCGACTGGGCCAGCACGAGCGCCTGGTGTTCGGGCGCCAGCGTGCGGAACCACGCGCACTGGACGAACAGCGTCGCCAGCGGCGGCAGCGGGCCCGGTTCGGGAAGCGTGTCGGCCGGGGCGGCGGCCGCGTCGGGGTGGTCGTGCATGGGTGCGGGTTTGCGAGGATAGGGATAACGCGCAGCGCTCGAGCGGCACTCTGTCGTTTCGATGACAGACGGCTCACAATAGCGCCCGTTAGGCTGTCGGCAATTGAACCACATCAAAACGATCCGGGGTGCATGCGCCCCGGTCGACAGAACACGGGAGACAGGATCATGACGCAGATGTTCGAGGCCGGGCTCGGCCGCCACGATGCCAATTACGTGCCGCTCACGCCGATCGATTTTCTGGTCCGCGCGGCCGAAGTCTACGGCGAGCGCACGGCGATCGTGCACGGCGACGTGCGGCGCACGTGGGGCGAAACCCATACGCGGGCCAGGCAACTGGCGAGCGCGCTCGCGCAGGCCGGCGTCGCCCGCGGCGACACCGTCGCGGCGCTGCTGCCGAACATCCCGGCGATGGTCGAGGCGCACTTCGGCGTGCCGATGGCCGGCGCCGTGCTGAACACGATCAACACGCGGCTCGACGCGTCGTCGGTGTTGTTCATGCTGCGTCACGGCGAGGCGAAGGTGCTGATCGTCGACACCGAATACGCGGAGGTCGCACATCGCGCGGCGCTCGAGGTGCCGGGCCTGAAGATCGTCAGCGTGGCCGACGCGATGCCGGCGGATCCCGCCCGTTTCGCCGGCGCGACCGACTACGAGACGTTCGTGGCCGGCGGCGACCCCGGCTACGCATGGACACCGCCCGCCGACGAATGGGAGGCGATCGCGCTGAACTACACGTCGGGCACGACGGGCGACCCGAAAGGCGTCGTCTACCACCATCGCGGCGCGTATCTCGCGGCGATCAGCAACATCCTCGAATGGGACATGCCGAAGCACGCGGTGTATCTGTGGACGCTGCCGATGTTCCACTGCAACGGCTGGTGTTTCCCGTGGGCCGTCGCGGCGCGCGCGGGCGTGAACGTGTGCCTGCGCAAGTTCGACGCAAAGACCGTGTTCGACCTGATCCGTCGCGAGCGCATCACGCATTACTGCGGGGCGCCGATCGTGCAGAGCGCGATCGCGAACGCACCGGCCGAGCTCCGCGAAGGGATCGAGCATACGGTGCATGCGATGGTCGCGGGCGCGGCGCCCGCGCCGGCCGTGATCGCGAAGATGAAGGAGATCGGCTTCGACCTGCTGCACGTGTACGGGCTGACCGAGGTCTACGGCCCGGCGACCGTCTGCGCCAAGCAGGCGCACTGGGAAGCGGCGTCCGACGAGGAACGCGCGCGGCTCAATGCGCGCCAGGGCGTGCGCTATCACCTCGAAGCGGGCGCGACGGTGCTGGATCCCGACACGATGACGCCGGTGCCGGCCGACGGCGAAACGCTCGGCGAGATCATGTTCCGCGGCAACATCTGCATGAAGGGCTATCTGAAGAACCCGAAGGCGACCGATGACGCATTTCGCGGCGGCTGGTTCCATACCGGCGATCTCGCGGTGCTGATGCCGGATGGCTATATCCGGATCAAGGATCGCAAGAAGGACATCATCATCTCGGGCGGCGAGAACATCTCGAGCATCGAGGTCGAGGACGCGCTGTACCGCCATCCGGCCGTCGCCGTGGCGGCCGTCGTCGCGATGCCCGACCCGAAATGGGGCGAGGTGCCGTGCGCGTTCGTCGAGCTGCGCGAAGGCGCGAGCGCGACCGAGGAGGAGATCGTCGCGCACTGCCGGCAACTGCTCGCTGGCTTCAAGGTGCCGAAGGCCGTGCGTTTCGGCGAGCTGCCGAAGACGTCGACCGGCAAGATCCAGAAGTTCCAGTTGCGCCATGCGGTCGGCTCGGACAAGGCGATCGACCTGGCCGGCGACAAGAAGTAGGCGGCCGGCTTTCAGCCGCCGCGCGCGGACGATCACGAGATCACGCGCCGCGCTCCAGCCGGAACACGCTCACCGCGTCCGACAGTTGCGCGGCCTGGTCGCGCAACGCGACGGCCGCGCGCTCGGCATCCGAGATCAGCGTCGCATTCTGCTGCGTCGCGGCGCCGATCTGCGTGACGGCCAGATTCACCTGCTCGATGCCGGTCGATTGTTCGCGCGACGCGGCGCTGATCTCGCCGATCAGCGTGCGGACCTGGTCGACCCGCGCGACGATGTCGCGCATCGTGCCGCGCGCGGCGTCCGCGATCCGGTAACCCTGTTCGACGGTCGTCGACGATTCGGCGCTCAGCGTATCGATCTCCTTGACCGCGGCTGCGCTGCGCTGCGCGAGCGCGCGCACCTCGGCCGCGACCACCGCGAAGCCCTTGCCGTGCTCGCCCGCGCGGGCGGCCTCGACGGCCGCGTTCAGCGCGAGGATGTTGGTCTGGAACGCGATGCCTTCGATCGCGCCGGTGATCTCGGCGATCCGGCGCGTCGCGCGGCCGATGTCGTCCATCGTCGCGACCACGCGCTGCACCGCGGCGTCGCCGTTCGTCGCGGCGGCCGATGCGTCCGCGACCAGCGCGTTGGCTTGCGCCGCATGCTCGGCGCTCTGCTGCACGGCGGCGGTGATCTGCTCCATGCTCGCGGCAGTCTGTTCGACGCTGCTCGCCTGCGTCGCGATTCGCGCGGCGATGTCGCCGCTGCCGGCTGCGATGCCGACCGTGCCGTGCGCGATGTCGGCCGCGCTGTTGCGCACCTGCGCGACGATTCGTGCGAGGCCGTCGCCGATTCCGTCGACGGCCTGCACGAGCCGGCCGATCTCGTCGTTGCCCGCGCTGCCGTGCGCGTTCGCGCCGTCGCGGATACGCACGCTGAGGTCGCCCGCCGCATAGCGCTCGGACGCGCGGGCGGCGTCTTCCAGCGGCCGGCTCACGACGCGCCGCACGACGATGACGAACAGCATCGCGAACGCCGCGACGAGCACGGCGCCGATCATCAGGAAGCGGTTGCGGGTGGCGCGCATGGTGGCGAGCAGTTCGTCGTCGAGCGCGATGCCGCCGACGAGCCATTGCCACTGCGGAATCGTCGTGAAGGACACGACTTTCGCGGTCGGCCCGCGGTCGTGCGCGGCCGGGTCGGTCGACGTGTACGCGAGCCGGCCCTGGCCGGCCGCGAGCATCTGCGCGTAGGGTGCGCGGGTGCCGTCGGCCGGTTGGCCCGCCGCATCGGGATGCACGACGAAGGCGCCGCGCGACGGGCCCTGCGATGCATCGAGCACGAAGTAGTAGCCGTTGTCGCCGATTTTCAGCGAGCGGATGCCGTCTTCGACGAGCTTGAGCTCGGCGCCGATGTCGATGCCGACGAACAGCGCGCCGATCACGCGGCCGGTCGCGTCGGTCACCGGCTTGTACTGCGTGATGTACGGCCGGCCGAACAGCTTCGCGAGGCCGGTGTAGCTGCGCCCGGCGACCAGCGGCGCGTACGCGGGGCCGGCGCGGTCGAGCTTCGTGCCGACCGCGCGCGCACCGTCCTGCTTCTTCAGCGACGTCGTGATGCGCACGAAGTCGTCGCCGTCGCGCGCGAAGATCGTCGCGATCGCGCCGCTTTTCTTCAGAAACTGGTCGGGAATCGAGTAGTCGAGGTCGAGCGGCTGGCCGCCGGCGGACAGCGTCGGCGCGGCGACGCCGCCGATGTCGACGGTGCGTGCCGGATCGAGCGCGAAGTCGGCCGGCAGGAAGCTCGCGAACAGGGTCATCGCGCGTGTCGCTTCGGCCGACAGCGCCTTGTCGAACAGCTCGACCATCGCGCCGATCGACTGCTCCTTGTCGGCGATCCGCGCGTGCGCCTCGTCGGCGAGTTGCTGGCCGGCAAAATGGGCGAGCGCCCATGCGAAAACGGTGAACAGCAGTGCAACGAGCACGCACGCCAGCGCGGCAAGACGCGTACCGACGCTCACCCGGCCCAATTGGGTCAATCTCATACGGGATCCTGAGTGGGGAGAGAGGGGCGGAACGCACGCGTCACCGCTTGTCGTAAGGTAATCGGCAGTTTCGGCGAATTCTTTAGCGGCGTGCGCACGGCGGCGGTATGCGCCGGCTCGACACGCGGAACCGGATGACGGACGGCTTCAGTACGTCACGAGCCACGCGACGGCCAGATAGCGGCCGACTTTTGCGATCGTCACGATCGCGAGAAACGTGGGCAGCGGCTCGCGCAGCACGCCGGCGATCATCGTCAGCGGATCGCCGATCACCGGCGCCCAGCTCAGCAGCAGCGACCAGCGGCCGTAGCGTGCATACCAGCGCTCGGCGCGCGCGAGCGCGGACGGCTTGACCGGAAACCAGCGGCGCTCGCGGAAATGCTCGATCCCGCGGCCGAGCGCCCAGTTGATCGCCGAGCCGGCGACATTGCCGACGCTCGCGACGAGCACCAGCGCCCACACAGGCTCGCGCCCGGCCAGCAGCAGGCCGGCGAGCACGGCTTCGGATTGCAGCGGGAACAGGGTCGCGGCGACCATCGACACGGCGAACAGGCCGCCGTAGGTGAGCAATTCGGACATCGCGGGATTGTACCGGCCGGGCGGGGGCGGGCCCGGGTCACGCGGTCATGGGATCACCGGCCTACGACATCACGCGGCATCGGTCGCGCCGAACGGCAAAGGCGAGATCATCGACGCGTCGACCGGTTCGTCGTCGAGCGTGCCGGCGAACCGTTGCGGCGAAAACACCATGTCGGATTTCAACAGCCGCAGCCGTTCGGGCGCGCTGCCACGCTCACGCTCACGCGCTCGACCGTACGCGCGGCCGTTCAGTTCCAGCCGACCATGATCGCGCCCATCCCGACGAGCAGCCCGCCCGTCAGGCGGTTCATCGCACGCATCCGCGCCGGCCGTTGCAACGCGCGGCTCAGCCGGTGCGAGAACAGCGCCATCGACGCAACGCCGCCCGCGAACAACAGCGTGAACGTCGCGGCGAGCAGCAGGTATTGAAGGTTCAGGCTCCAGTCGGCATTCGGGCTGATGAACTGCGGAAAGAACGACGGAAAGAACAGCAGCGTCTTCGGATTCAGCCCGGAAGTCGCGACGCCGCGCCAGAACAGCGCGCGCCCGGTGTCGGTGTCCGGCGCGGCGCTTGCCGTTCCCGCGCCGGCATCGGCCGGTGCCGCGGCTGCGCCGGCCGGCGCGCGGCTCAGCCATTGCTTGCCGCCGAGCCATACGAGATACGCGGCGCCGGCCCAGCGCAGCACGGTCAGCGCGTGTTCATCGAGGTGGACCAGCGAATTCAGGCACAGCGCGGTCAGCGCGAGTTGCAGCAGCACGGCGAGCGTGCCGCCCCAGACGCATGGCAGCGCGCGGCGCCAGCCGGTGCGCAACGCCTGGTTCATCGTGAGCAGGTTGACGGGGCCGGGCGCGTAGATGAGGACGACGGAAGCGGCGAGGAACGACAGATAAAGCTTGAACAACATGTGACGGGCGGGCAGGAACGGGAAGGCAGGGCACCAGCCCCGCACGCGGTCGGATAGGCGTGCGGGCGGCGGGGAATCGCATGCCTGCCGGCCGGCACCGCAACTCGTGATTGCGGCCGTGCGTCCCGTTGCGAGGGGTATCGCGGGGAGCGTGCCGGGCAGCAGGCATGGAGAAAATGTATCAAGCGGCCCGGTTAAAAGGCTTCCTGTTTTCCAGCAAAATGACTCTAAAACCGGAATCCTGTTCAGATAGAATGCCGATTTTCAGTAGAAGATTCTGCTCATCATGGCTACCCGCGAACGCACGCCGAAAACGCTCGACAATCAGGACCGCAAGATCCTGGGGGCATTGCAGAAAAATGCGCGTCTGTCGAACGCCGAACTGGCCGAACAGATCGGCATGTCGACCACCGCATGCTGGAACCGCACGCGGCAACTCGAACTCGACGGCTACATCGACGGCTATGTCGCGCTGGTCAACCAGCGCAAGCTCGGCTACGCGGACATCGTGATCCTCGAGGTCACGCTCGATCGCCACGAGGACGACGCGCTGGCGCGCTTCGGCGCCGAACTGGCGGCGCTGCCGGAGGTGCTCGAGGCGTATCTGGTGTCGGGCGAGTACGACTACTGGATCAAGGTGGCGGTGGACGGCACGGCCGGCTACGAACGCTTCCTGCGCGAAAAGCTGTACCGGATTTCGAGCATCCGCCACAGCCGTTCCATGTTCGCGCTGCGGTGCATGAAGGATGTGCCTTCGATTCAGGTGTGACGGAGCGGAGACGGGAGCGCGGCCGTCGTTGCAACGGCGGGCGCATGCAGCGAGACGCGGGTGCGGACGAAACCGGCGAACGGCCGATAGGGAAGGCTCGCCGGGGAGACGGCCGGCGGACGCACGAAAACGGATGAATCTTCCGTCCGCGATGGCGGGGCACGACCGCGCGCCGGCGGGCAATGGCTTCTGGCCCGGGTACGGGACTGACGGCAATCCGCGTCGATCCGTATTAATCGACGCCGATATCGGGCTGAGACGCGGCCTGAAGCACGGCGTCGAGACGATCTTGAAACACTCGCCGCGCGGTGAGCGCATTGGGCCGGGACGAGCCCAGCCTCTTGCTTATCCGACCCACGCACCCGGCGCGACCGTCGCGCGCCCCGCGCAACAGCCGCTATCGGCGTGCGTCAGCCCAAGCGAATCAAGCGGCCGGCGCTGTGCTCAGCGCGGCAGGCGCGCGTGTGCTTCAGCGATGACTTCACAGTTCTCGAGGTGCAGTGCCCAGGCTTCTGCCAGCAGCTCGCCAACGCGTGCGAGCCAGCCAGCGGATTGGGTGGAACGATCGGAGACATTAGACGTTTGCATGACGAAGCCCCATGTAGGTGGCGAGTTAGGGATAACCCTAATCATAGCGAAACGCCTCCGTCTTGTGAAATGCGATTTCGTTATATGAGAATTACTGACAATTTATGTTGCTGCTGCGCAACATGGATATCGGTTGCGCGGGCGTGCCCGGACAGGCGTGCCGAGGCCGTGCCGGCACGGCTGCGCGTGGAGATGAAAGGGATTCGAGCGTAGTGGAACGGGTGCGCTTACCGGCCGATCCATCCGAAGCGCCACGACAACCGCCGCGTCGCGGCCCGCAGCGTCTGCGCCAGCTCGCTGTCCGGCCCGCGCGGGAAGCCGCGCGACGAGCCGATGATCGCGATCACGAGCCGGATGCTGCCGGTGTGATCGAACACGGGCGCGGCAATCGTCCCGATGCCGGGCACCGGCGCGTCGAACGCGAAATCGAGTTCGTCCGCGCGGATCGCCGCGAGCCGGGCGCGGAAGGCCGCGTCGTCCGGTGCGGCCGGCGCGCCGGCGAGGCGCACGGGCTCGTTGGCGAGCAGGTCGGCCAGCACGTCGTCTGACATGCCGGACGCGAAAATCCGGCCGATCGCCGTATTGACGAGCGACATCACGGTACCGACCTGCAGGCTCACGTGCTGCGGCCGCGCCGATTCCTCGAGCCGGATCACGGTCGGCCCGAGCGGCCCGAGCGTCGCGGCGGCCACGCTCATGTCGGTCGCGCCGGCGAGCGCGACGATCTCGGCTTCCGCGTCGCGCGTCGGCGACACGCGCTGCATCGCGATCAGGCCGAGCGCCTGGGCGAGCGAGCCGCCGTCGAAGCAGCCGGCGTCGTCGCGGCTCAGCAGCCCGATCTTCTGCAGGCTGACGAGATGCGGAAACGCCTTCGCGGCCGGCATGCCGGCCGCCGTCGCGAGATCGCGCAGCGGCAGCGCGCGACCCGCCGACACCAGCGCGAGCAGCAGCTCCCCGGTGCTGTCGAGCGCATTGATCCCGCGCTGCGCTTTTGCGTCGTCGGCCAGCGCGGGCGGTACCCGCGCGGCGCCCGGCGCCGGCGCGGGCGCCGGTTCCGCACGCGCCGCGCCGAGCGACGCGGTGGCCTGCCGCGCCGCATCGCGCAAGGCCGCCGCGATCGGGCCGTCCCAGTCGACATCGATCGATCCCGTCGAACCGATCACCGTCAACGCGAGCTGCAGGCGCCCGCGCGCATCGAAAACGGGCACGCACATTCCGCTGACGCCCGGGCTCGGCCGGTCGATGCTGCGTTCGATGCCGCGCGTACGAATCGCGTCGAGTTCGACCGGTTGCGCATCGCCGTCCGGCGCGCCTGACGCGCCTTCGGCGCCGGCGAGCGTATCGCCCGCGCCGCCCTGGCTGGCCGCCATCGCGTCGAGTTGCGCGGCGTCGCCGAACGCGCGGAACACCCGGCCGGTCGCCGTCGTGTCGAGCGACATCACCGAACCGACGTGCAGGTTCATGTGCAACGGATAGCCGCCGTGCTCGATGCGCACGATCGTCGGGCCGAGCACGCCCGGCACCGACAGCGCGACGCTCAGGCCGACCGTTTCCGCCAGCCGCGCCGCGTGCGGCAGCGTCGCGCGGTAGGCCGGCTGGCGCTCGATCGACATCAGCCCGAGCCGCAGCGACAGCGGGCCCGGCTCGTAGTTACCGGTGATCGCATCGCGCTTGACGAGCGCGAGCCGCGTAAGGCTCACGAGATAGGTGTGCGCCTGCGCGGTGGAAAGATCGGCCGCCGCGGCCAGTTCCGACAGCCCGAGCGGCTTGCGCCGACGCGCGAGCGCGTCGAGCAGCCGGCCGCCGACCTCGACACTCTGGATGCCGCGCTGCGCCTTGGGCGGCGCATCGTCCGCGCTGACTTCGTGGTTCTGCACGCGATGATTCTTCCGTTGACGAAACCCCGCATGGTATCCGACGCCATTTCGCGCGCCAGACTTCAGGTTTACCAGAGTTATACAATAACAAGCGTGTTTGCCATTGACAAATATTCGACGCGGGCAGATGATCCGTTCACTCCCCTCAACACATGGCTCGCAGCCACGGAACGCACTATGGCCAAAGCATTCGCCTCCCAAGCCGATCTGGAAGAGAAGAAAGTCACCTGGACGCAGTTGTCCGAGAACGCGTACGCGTACACGGCCGAAGGCGACCCGAATTCCGGTGTGATCGTCGGCGACGACAGCGTGCTGATCGTCGACACGACCGCGACGCCTGCGATGGCGCAGGACCTGATCGCGAAGATCCGCAGCGTGACCGACAAGCCGATCAAGCACGTGGTGCTGTCGCACTACCATGCGGTGCGCGTGCTCGGCGCGTCCGCGTACTTCGACGAAGGCGCGCAGCACGTGATCGCGAGCCGCGGCACGTACGAGATGATCGTCGAGCGCGGCGAGGCCGACATGAAGTCGGAGATCGAGCGTTTCCCGCGCCTGTTCGCCGGCGTCGAGACGGTGCCGGGCCTGACCTGGCCGACGCTCGTGTTCGAGCGCGAGATCACGCTGTTCCTCGGCAAGCTCGAAGTGAAGATCATGCACGTCGGCTCGGGCCATACGAAGGGCGACACGATCGTGTGGCTGCCGTCGCAGAAGGTGCTGTTCTCGGGCGACCTCGTCGAATACGACGCCGCGTGCTATTGCGGCGACGCGCAGCTCGAACAGTGGCCGGCCACGCTCGAGGCGCTGCGTGCGCTCGGCGCCGAGAAGCTCGTGCCGGGCCGCGGCCCCGCGTTGCTGAATCCGGCCGAGGTCGACAAGGGCCTCGACTACACGAAGGATTTCGTCACGACGCTGCTCGCGCAGGGCCGCAAGGCCGTCGAGCGCAATCTCGACCTGAAGGCGGCGATGGCGCTCACGCGCGAAGCGATGGACCCGAAGTTCGGCCACGTGTTCATCTACGAGCACTGCTTGCCGTTCGACGTGTCGCGCGCGTTCGACGAAGCGAGCGGCATCACGCATCCGCGCATCTGGACCGCGCAGCGCGACAAGGACATGTGGGCCGCGCTGCAGGACTGAGCGGTGCACGGCGGCGGGGCGGCATTCACATGATCGCCTCGCCGTTTCCCTGAAGGCGCCGGCATCGGCGGCGTTGCGCCGCGGTTCCGGCAGCCGTATCCGGTCTCACGAGAAAGCAGGGCGCATGCACGCCCTCGGAGACTGCTGCGCGCTCGACATCGCGCGGCCCGTTTGGAGAGAGACATGCCTCAATCGCTTCCCGCCGAAGCGACGCTCGCGCACGCGAGCGCTTCGGTATCCTCATCGACGTCCGAATCCACCGACGCGCTGTTGTTCCGCAAGATCGCGTGGCGGATCGTCCCGTTCCTGTTCCTCTGCTACGTCGTGTCGTTTCTCGACCGCATCAACATCGGCTTCGCGCAGTTGCAGATGAAGCACGATCTCGGCTTCAGCGACGCGATGTACGGCCTCGGCGCCGCGGTGTTCTACGTCGGCTACGTGTTCTGCGAAGTGCCGAGCAACATCCTGCTCGCGCGGTTCGGCGCGCGTCGCACGTTCACGCGGATCATGCTGCTGTGGGGCATCGCGTCGACCGGAATGATGTTCGTGTCGCAGCCGTCGCATTTCTACGGGCTGCGCTTCCTGCTCGGCGTGTTCGAGGCCGGCTTCTTCCCCGGCATCGTGCTGTACCTGACCTACTGGTTTCCCGCGAACCGGCGTGCGGCGGCGATCTCGGTGTTCTTCGCGGGCGTCGCGGTGGCCGGCGTGCTCGGCGGCCTCATGTCCGGCTGGATCATGCGCGACATGAGCGGCGTGCTCGGGCTGCACGGCTGGCAGTGGATGTTCGCGATCGAGGGCGCGCCGGCGATCCTGCTCGCGTTCGCCGCGTTCACGTTCCTCGTCGACCGGCCGCAGGACGCCACGTGGCTCACGTCCGACGAAAAGGCGCGCGTCGCCGCGCTGTGCGCCGAAGGCCGCGCACACGGCAGCGCGCACGACGGGCGCAGCGTGATGGCCGCGCTCGCGAACCCGCGCGTGTACCTGTTCGCGTTCATCTATTTCTCGCTGACCTGCGCGTCGCTGACGCTCAATTTCTGGATGCCGCTGATGATCCGCGACTTCGGCGTGACCGACGTCGTCGCCGTGAGCCTCTACACGGTCGTGCCGAACGCGATGGGCGCGGTGGGGCTAGTCCTGATCGCGCGCCGCTCGGATCGCACCGGCGAGCGCCGCAAGCACTTCGCGTGCTGCACGGTCGGCGGCGGGCTCGCGCTCGCGGCGCTGACGCTGCACCTGCACAGCTTCGCGGCGATGCTCGCGTGCCTGTCGATCGCGGCGACGCTGATCTTCGCCGCGCTGCCGATCTTCTGGGCCGTGCCGACCCGCTACCTGTCCGGCAACGCGGCCGCGGCCGGGATCGCGTTGATCAGCAGCATCGGGATCACGAGCGGCATCGTCAGCCCGTGGGTGATCGGGATGATCCGCACGCGCACGGGCAGCATGGATCTGGCCGTGTATCTGCTTGCCGCGCTGCTGGTTGCGAGCGGCGTGGCGCTGATGGTCGGCGTGAAAGGCGAAGGCCCACGGCGCGGCTGAACGGGCAATGGCCGACCGTCGGCCGCGGGCGGCGGCGACCGGCGCTCACCCCGTCCGCACCGGAATCCGACCGAATCCAGAACGCGCTCAACTACGCGCGGCAGAATCTCGGCCGCGCGCTGAGCGTCGAGGATCTGGCCGAGGCCGTCCATCTGAGCCCGCGCCAGTTCAGCCGCGTGTTTACGCTCGAAACCGGGCAGTCGCCCGCGAAGGCGATCGAGCGGCTGCGGCTCGAATCGGCGCGGCCGATGATCGAACAGAGCCGTCATCCGCTCGACGTGATCGCGAAGGAAAACGGTTTTCGCGACCGCCGGCATATGCGCGACGCGTTCGTGCGCGGGTTCGGCGTGCCGCCGCAGGCGTTGCGGCGCGATGCGCGGCGGACGACGAGCCGGGAGCAGGCTGACGCGCTGTCGGGCCGGCGGGCCCCGTTCAGCACGTGCCGGCAAAATCGCGCAGAATCCTGTGAACATTCGTCGCGAGGAGACACCATGCACGCTGAACCGTTCGACATTGCGATCCCCGAGCACGCGCTTGACGATTTGCGTCGGCGCGTGCGCGACTACCGCCCGCCGACCCTGACGCCCGCCGAGCCGTGGCGGCAGGGCACCGACGGCGCGTGGCTGCACGAATTGGCGGCGTACTGGGCCGACGGCTTCGATTGGCGCGCGGTGGAACGCGAGCTGAACCGGCTGCCGCAGTTCGTCGCGGACGTCGGCGGGCAGCGTGTGCATTTCGTGCATCGGCGCGGTACGGGGCCGAAACCCTATCCGCTCGTCGTCACGCACGGCTGGCCGGGTTCCGCATTCGAATTCCATGCATTGATCGATCGCTTGTGCGATCCGGCCGCGTTCGGCGGCGATCCGGACGATGCGTTCGACATCGTCGCGCCGTCGCTGCCCGGCTTCCTGTTCTCTCCCGCACCGGCGGCACCCGGCACGTCGGCGTTTCAGGTTGCCGACTGCTGGGTGGAATTGATGGCAGGCCTTGGATACCAACGGTTCGGCGCGCAGGGCGGCGATCTGGGCGCGGCCGTGTCGGTCGCGCTCGGCGCGCGGCATGAGCGCGTGGTCGACGGTATCCATCTGAACTACCTGCCCGGCAGCTACGAACCGGCGATCGACGCGGCGCTGCCGCTGACCGACGACGAGCAGACGTTCCTGAAGCAGCGCGCGGATTGGGTGGCGCTGGAAGGCGGATACGCGCATGTCCACATGACGAAGCCGCAGACGCTGGCCGTCGGGCTCAACGATTCGCCGCTCGGGCTGGCCGCGTGGATCGCCGAGAAATTCCGTACGTGGAGCGATTGCGACGGCGACGTCGCGCGCCGTTTTTCGCACGACACGCTGCTGACCGGCATCTCGCTCTACTGGTTCACCGGCTGCATCGGCTCGTCGATGCAGATGTATTGGGAGAACCGGCTGCAATCGATGCGCTTCGCGGCCGGGCAGCGCGTGGCGGTGCCCGTGGCGTTCGCGCGCTTTCCGAAGGAGATCAGCCGCCCACCGCGCAGTTGGCTCGAACGCGTATTCGACGTGGTGCAGTGGACCGACATGCCGAGCGGCGGCCATTTCGCGGCGATGGAGGAGCCCGACCTGCTGGCCGACGATATTCGGCGGTTTTTCAGGCGCTTCCGGTAACGGGCCGGCAAGCCGGCGGGCGCAAACCCATACCGGAAGTCGCTCGCGCGGGACGGAAGCGGCACGACGCGGATCGCGTCGCCCTTCTTACCGCGTCACGAACGCCGTGGCGGCATCCGGCGCCGTACGCGCATGCTTGCGCTGGCGCAGCAGCGCGACGCGGCAGTTCTCGCGCGCCGTTTCGCGGCCGTCGTCGTCGAGCAGCACGAGGTCGCCGCGCATCACGTTCAACGTGATCACATCCTCGCCCGGCGCGCCGAGCGTTTCCGGCGTATGTACCGAGTCGGCCGGTTCGAGCACCGTCGAACCGGCGTGGGCGACCCAGTCGTATTCGCGGTAGCGCCACGCACCCTGCAGCGTATGGACGAACACCTCGCCGTCGTGACGGTGGCGCGGCAGCGTGCCGCCGGCCGGCATCTTCAGCAGCGCGGTCAGCGTGTCCTCGGCCGCATTGATGTGCAGGTACTTGATCGCGAGCCCCGGGAGGTCGGCGCTCATCGGCAGCCACGGCAGCGCATCGCCGGGCAGACACGAGATCGGCGGCAGGTCGGTGGAGAGCGGGGCGGACGGCTGCGTCATGGCGGGAGGCGGAGCGAAAACGGGAAGCCCGCATTATCGCAGAGCCGGATCGCGCGGCCGACCGGGTGCGGCGCCGCGCCGAAAACGTGCGCGACGGGCCGATCCTTACGGATTGAAATATACAGTCAAACTGTACAGTTTGACTGTCGACGTGCTATCTTGAATTCATGAACCTGCCATCGTCTCCCCCCGATACGCTCCCGCTGGCCGGTCTCGCCGGCGAACTCCGCATCTCGGTCGGCAAGCTGATGCGGCGGATGCGGGAGCAGACCCATCCGAACGACCTCACGTCGTCGCAGAAATCGGTGTTGCTGCGGCTCGATCGCGACGGCCCGGCGACCGTATCGGCGCTCGCGCGTGCCGAAAGCGTGCGCCCGCAGTCGATGCGCGTGACGGTCGCGACGCTCGAGGCGCTCGGCGCGGTCGCCGGTGCGCCCGATCCCACCGACGGCCGGCAGACGCTGATCGCGCTCACGCCCGGTTTCCGCAAGGTGCTGCAAGCCAACCGCGCGGCCAAGGACGACTGGCTGTTTCGCGCGCTGCACGCGCAACTGTCTGCGGCGGAACAGGCCGAGCTGGCGGCGGCCGTGAAGCTGCTGCAGCGGCTCGCCGAATTCCAGGACCCCGCGCGTCCGTGAACCGCACCGGCCCGCTCGCCGAAAGGACAACCCGCACATGAATCTCCTGCATCTCGTGTCGTACTTCTTCGGCGGCGCCTTCCTCGCGAATGTCGTGCCGCATCTCGTCAGCGGGCTGCGCGGCGAGCCGTTCCAGACGCCGTTCGCGAATCCGCCCGGCCGCGGGCTGTCGTCGTCCACCGTGAACGTGGCGTGGGGCGTCGCGAATCTCGCGATCGCTTATGTGCTGGTGTGCCGGGTCGGCGATTTCGACCTGAAGCGCACGTCCGACGCGGCGGCGCTCGGTCTCGGCATCCTGGTGCTCGGCCTGTTCCTCGCGCGGCACTTCGGCGAACTGCACGGCGGCAACGAGCCGGACCGGGAGCGGCGATGAGCGTGCCGGCCGCGGGCGTATTCCGCTCGCTTCGCAGCTTCAACTATCGCGTGTGGGCGATCGGCTCGCTGGTGTCGAACATCGGCACGTGGATCCAGCGTACCGCGCAGGACTGGCTCGTCCTCACGCAGCTCACGCATCACGACGCATCGGCGGTCGGCACGGTGATGGCGCTGCAGTTCGGGCCGCAACTGCTGCTGCTGCCGTGGACCGGTTACGCGGCCGACCGCTACGACCAGCGCAAGCTGCTGATGGCGACGCAGGCGCTGATGGGCGCGCTGGCGCTCGTGCTCGGCGTGCTGACGGTCACCGGCGCGGTGCGGCTCGAGCACGTGTACGTGTTCGCGTTCCTGTTCGGCTGCGCGTCGGCGTTCGACGCGCCGGTGCGGCAGACCTTCGTCGCCGAACTGGTCGGCGACCGCGAGCTCGCGAACGCGGTCGCGCTCAATTCGACGTCGTTCAACGCCGCGCGGATGGTCGGCCCGGCGGCGGCGGGCTTCCTGATCGCATCGGTCGGCACCGGCTGGGCGTTTCTCGCGAACGGGCTCAGTTTCTTCGCGGTGCTGGCGTCGCTGTCGCGGCTTCGGGAGGACGAACTGCGCGCGAACGTGCGGGCGGGGCGCTCGCGCGGCAGCCTGCTCGACGGGTTCCGCTATGTATGGCGTCGGCCGGACCTGACGGCGATCCTCGCGATGCTGTTCCTGATCGGCACGTTCGGGCTCAATTTCCAGCTGTTCATTTCGACGATGGCCGCCAGCGTGTTTCACGTCGATGCGCGCGGGTTCGGCTTCCTGTCGTCGATGATGGCGGTCGGCACGATCTCGGGCGCGCTGCTCGCCGCGCGCCGCGAGCAGCCGCGGTTCCGCCATCTGTGGATCGGCGCGACGCTGTTCGGGCTCGGCTGCACGTTCGCCGCGCTGGCGCCCGGCTACTGGTCGTTCGCCGCCGCGCTGGTGCTGACCGGGATCGCCGCGATCACCTTCATGAATTCGACCAACAGCCTGATGCAGTTGTCCACCGAGCCGGCGATGCGCGGCCGCGTGATGGCGCTGCGCCTCGCGGTCGCGCTCGGCGGCACGCCGATCGGCGCGCCGGTGGCCGGCTGGGTCGCGAACCATCTCGGCCCGCGCTGGGCGCTGGGCGTCGGCGCGGCGTCCGGTTTCGCGGCGGCGCTCGTCGCGACCCATTTCGTCGCGCGCAAGCGGGTGCCGCCGCGCACGGGCGACGACGGAGCCTGACCGAACCGGAGGACGCCGCCGCTATGCCGCCGGCCGCGCCGCCGCATGCGCGGCGTCGAGGCACGCCTGGAACAGCAGCGCGGCCCGCGACGGCTGCGGCGAGCGCCGCAGCAGGCTCACGAACCGGCACCGGTAATTGAACCGGTGCGGCGCGATCGGCTGCATCAGCCCCTTGTTTTCGAAACTCTCCGCGTAGTGATCGGGCAGGAAGCCGAGATAGCGCCCCGAGAGGATCAGCGTCGCGATCGATTCCTGGTCCGACGCGGTCGCGCTGCGCGTGAGCTTCGCGCGATGGCTCAGCTCCATGTTCGGCGAATGGAAACCGAGCCCGGCGAATGCGTGGTTGCGGATCGTCGTCCACGTGAGCTTGCCGTGCGGCGCATCGAAGAGCGGATGCTGGCGGCCGCAGTAGAGCAGCATCCGTTCGTCGAACAGCGCCGAATACACGAGGCTGCCCGAGTTGCGGTGCACGGGGATGATCCCGACCTGGTAGCTGCCGTCGATGACCCCGCGCTCGACCTCGTTGATCGACGCGACGTGCAGGTTCAGCGCGACGTCGGGCGCTTCGTCGGCGAACTGGCGGATCGCGTCGCCGAGCCGGGCATTCGGGTTGGTGGCCGTCTTGTCGAATACGGCGATGTGGATTTCTCCGCCCATCTTGTCGTGAATGCCGTCGATTCTGCTGCGAAACGCTTCCATCGACGCAAGAAGCCGCAGCGTCTCCTCGTACACCGTCTGTCCCTCGGGCGTCAGCGTGAAGCCCGCCCGCCCGCGCCGGCACAGCACGAGGCCGAGCCGCGTTTCCAGATCCTTCACGTGCCGGCTGATCGTCGAGATGCCGATATTCAGTTCCAGTTCGGCGGCCGCCATCCCGCCGCACTGCACGACGCCCTTGAAGACCCGCAGCAGGCGGAGATCCATGTCGCTGAGCTGCCCGAGCAGCGCGCGGCTCTTCGGTTTCTTTGCTTGCATAGTCGAGCAAGTGAACATTGATATTGCGATATTCAAAAGACTAATTGGCGTCCCGACAATGTGCAACATCATCACCAGGAGGAGGGGCGCGCCGCGCCGACCGACATGACCGACATCACCACCGCCCAGCACGACGACACGAACCTGCGCACCGACGCCGCGTGGCTCGATGCGCACTGGATGCCGTTCACGGCCAACCGCCAGTTCAAGGCCGATCCGCGCATGATCGTGTCGGGCAAGGGCGCGTATTACACCGACGGCGAAGGCCGCAAGATCTTCGACGGCCTGTCGGGCCTCTGGTGCACGGGCCTCGGTCACGGCCGCACGGAAATCGTCGAAGCCGTGACCCGCCAGGTCGCGCAGCTCGACTACGCGCCGGCCTTCCAGTTCGGCCATCCGAAATCGTTCGAGCTCGCCAACAAGATCAAGGAACTGACGCCGGCCGGCCTCGACTACGTGTTCTTCACGGGCTCGGGCTCGGAAGCGGCCGACACGTCGCTGAAGCTGGCCCGCGCATACTGGCGCGCGAAGGGCAAGGGCACGAAAACGCGCCTGATCGGCCGCGAGAAGGGTTACCACGGCGTGAATTTCGGCGGTATCTCCGTCGGCGGGATCGGGCCGAACCGCAAGCTGTTCGGTCAGGGCCTCGACGCCGATTTCCTGCCGCATACGCAACTGGCCGAGAACAAGTTCTCGCGCGGCATGCCGGAGCACGGCGCCGAGCTGGCCGACCGCCTGCTCGAGCTGATCGCGCTGCACGACGCATCGAACATCGCGGCCGTGATCGTCGAGCCGTTCTCCGGTTCGGCGGGCGTGGTCGTGCCGCCGAAGGGCTATCTGAAGCGCCTGCGCGACATTTGTACCGCGCACGACATCCTGCTGATCTTCGACGAGGTCATCACGGGCTTCGGCCGCGCCGGCGCGATGACGGGCGCGGACGCATTCGGCGTGGTGCCGGACGTCATGAACTTCGCGAAGCAGGTGACGAACGGCGTGCAGCCGCTCGGCGGCGTGATCGCGACGAAGGAGATCTACGACACGTTCATGGCCGCGGGCGGCCCCGAGTACATGCTCGAGTTCCCGCACGGCTACACGTATTCGGCGCATCCGGTCGCATGCGCGGCCGGCGTCGCGGCGCTCGACCTGCTGGTGAAGGAAGACGCGGTGGCGCGCGTGCGCGATCTCGCGCCGCATTTCGAGGCGGCCGTGCACGGGCTGAAGGGCCAGCGCCACGTCGCGGACATCCGCAACTACGGGCTGGCGGCCGGCCTGACGATCGCCGCGTTGCCGGGCGAGCCGGCACGGCGCCCGTACGAGATCGCGATGCGCTGCTGGGCGAAGGGCTTCTACGTGCGCTACGGCGGCGACACGGTCCAGCTCGCGCCGCCGTTCATCGCCGAGAAGCGCGAGATCGACAACCTGGTCAACGCGCTGTCCGACGCACTGAACGAAGTGGACTGAGCCGCGGTTTGCCCGCAGCGACAACCGAATTCACGAAAGAGCCTGAACGATGAAACACGACAGCAATGTGACCTCCACCGTCGGCCACCTGATCGACGGCAAGCGCGTCGACGGCGGCAGCCGCGTCCAGCCGGTGTTCGACCCGGCGACCGGCGAATCGCACAAGAGCGTCGCGCTCGCCGACAAGCTGACCGTCGAAGCCGCGATCGCGTCCGCGCAGGCCGCGTTCCCGGCATGGCGCAACACGCCGCCGCTGAAGCGCGCCCGCGTGATGAGCCGCTTCAAGACGCTGCTCGAGGAGCACGCGGAAGAACTCTGCGCGCTGATCACGGCCGAGCACGGCAAGGTGCTCGCCGATGCGATGGGCGAACTGCAGCGCGGGATCGAGAACGTCGAATACGCGACCTACGTGCCCGAGCTGCTGAAGGGCGAGCACAGCAAGAACGTCGGCCCCGCGATCGATTCGTGGAGCGAGTTCCAGGCGCTCGGCGTCGCGGCCGGCATCACGCCGTTCAACTTCCCGGTGATGGTGCCGCTGTGGATGTGGCCGATGGCCGTCGCGTGCGGCAACACGTTCGTGCTGAAGCCGTCGGAGCGCACGCCGTCGTCGACGCTGCGCATGGCCGAGCTCGCGCTCGAGGCCGGCCTGCCGCCGGGCGTGCTGAACGTCGTGAACGGCGACAAGGAAGCGGTCGACACGCTCCTGACCGATCCGCGCGTGAAGGCCGTGAGCTTCGTCGGCTCGACGCCGATCGCCGAATACATCTACTCGACCGGCTGCGCGCACGGCAAGCGCGTGCAGGCGCTCGGCGGCGCGAAGAACTTCGCGGTCGTGATGCCGGATGCCGACATCGGCAACGCGGTGAACGCGCTGATGGGCGCCGCGTACGGCTCGTGCGGCGAGCGCTGCATGGCGATTCCGCTGGTCGTCGCGATCGGCGACGAAACGGGCGACGAGGTCGTCGCGGGGCTGAAGGCCGAGATCGAGAAGATGAAGGTCGGGCCGGGCAACGGCGCGGGCGTCGACATGGGCCCGCTCGTCACGCAGCAGCATTTCGAGAAGGTGACGGGCTTCGTCGAAGCGGGCGTGGCAGCGGGCGCGACGCTCGTCGTCGACGGTCGCGGCGTGAAGGTCGACGGCCATGACGGCGGTTACTACCTCGGCCCGTGCCTGTTCGACAACGTGAAGCCCGGGATGCCGATCTACCAGCACGAGATCTTCGGGCCCGTGCTCGGCGTGATCCGGCTGAAATCGCTCGACGAGGCAATGGCGCTGATCGACGCGCACGAATACGGCAACGGCACGTGCCTGTTCACGCGCGACGGCGAGGCCGCACGGTACTTCGGCGACAACATCCAGATCGGCATGGTCGGCATCAACGTGCCACTGCCGGTGCCGGTCGCGTACCACTCGTTCGGCGGCTGGAAGCGTTCGCTGTTCGGCGACCTGCATGCATACGGCCCGGATGCCGTGCGCTTCTACACGAAGCGCAAGACGATCACGCAGCGTTGGCCTTCGGCCGGCGTGCGCGAAGGAACGGTGTTCAGCTTCCCGTCGAACCGCTGACGCGACGCGCGTGCACCGGCTGCATGTGGCCGGTGCGGCGTGCGAAGCTGCCGCGGCCCGCCCCGATCGACGATGGGGGCGGGCTTTTTTACGTCCGGGCGACAGGCGCGGAACGCGGCGAAAGCAGGCTTACGGCGCGACCACGTGCCACACGTTCTTGAAATTGTCGCCGTTGCGCTCGCCCTGTTTCATGTCCTTCGAGAAGAAGTACAGCGGCTTGCCCTTGTACGCCCATTGCGGGCTGCCGTCGTCGCGCTTGACGATCGTGTAGGGCCCGACCGGCACGTCGGTCGCGCTGGCCTTGTACGGCGGCCAGAGGGTTTCGCATGGGCCCGTACAGGCGCTGGTGCCGGCGTTGGGCTTGTCTTTGTCGAACGTATAGACGGTCATCCCGTTCGCGGCGACGAGCGCGCCGTTTTCTTCCTTCGTGATGGATCCCTGGGCCGTGGCCGAAGCTGACGCAATGGCGAGCAGGGCGGAGCTGACGAGCAGCGCGGCTTTCATGAATGCCTCCTGTAATCCGGTGGGCGGCGGTGATCGTGCGCACGGGCGAGCGGGCGCGACGATCGCGATGAGTGGTGCCGGAGCGCCGTGCCGTTACCGCCGGTGCGAGCGACTCGGGGGCGGATGGCAGCGAACGGGGCGCTTCATTCACGATAGGCGGTTTTTGGCAGGGCTGCGAGAAAGTCGGGACGCGTATCGGCGGCGCGTAGGCGTCGCGCAACGGTGCTGCAAGTGCCGCGCGATCCGCTATTTTGATCCGTCCCCGAGCCTGCGCGGCGTGCGTGTCGGGCCGAACTCGCGGATGCCGGGCGCGCCCGACGCGAAGGTCGTCCCGATCTGGCGGCCGCTCGGTTTCGGCAGACCGCCTTCGAATCTCCACGTCAGCGCGACCGGCAGGTTCGGCGCCGTGCCGTCAGCGAAATACCGGTGCCGACGCGAGCGCCGTCAGCACGACCGGCATCGCCAGCGCCGCGGCGACGGTCTGGAACGCGGTGATGCCGGCCATCAGCGGCGCGTCGCCGCCGAGCTGACGGGCCATGATGTACGACGCCGACGACGTCGGCAGCGCCTGGAACAGCAGCGCGACCGTCAGCGCCGCATCGCCGAGCCCGCACAGGCGGCCGGCCGCGAGCGTGATCAGCGGCATCGCCATGAACTTGAACGCCGACGCGACGCACACCGGCTGCAGCCATGCACGGGCCGCATCGAATTTCAGCGCCGCGCCCACGCACAGCAGGCCGAGCGGCATCGATGCGGCGCCGAGCGCGCGCACGGCCGGCTCGACGGCAGGCGGGAACGCGACACCGCCGGTCTGCATTGCGATGCCGAGCGCGCACGCGACGACGAGCGGATTCGACAGGATCTGCCGCACGAGCGCGCCCGCACCGAGCCGCGTGTCGCCATACCGCGCGAAGACCAGCACGCACATCAGGTTGACGGTCGGGACGATCGCCGCGACGCATACGGCCGCGAGCGCGATGCCTTTTGCGCCGAACAGCCCGGCGGCGAGTGCGGTGCCGACATAGTTGTTGAAGCGCACCGCGCCCTGGAACACGGACGTGAAGCCGGCGCCGTCGACCCGGACGAACCGACGGACCAGCAGAAGCAGCGCCGCGGCGACGGCGGTCGATCCGACCAGCGCTGCCGCGAGCGGTAGAACGGGCAGCGATTGCAGTCGAGCGTTCGCGAGGCCGTTCGCGAATAGCGCCGGCAGCAGCACGTAGTAGCAAAGCCGCTCGGCCTGCGGCCAGAACGCGTCGGCGATGAAACCCGTGCGCCGGAGGCCGTGGCCGAACGCGACCAGCAGCGCGACCGGCGCCAGCGCGAGCAGGATCGGGCCGATCATCGGTGCGCCTGCATGCCGGCAGCGGGCAGCGGCTGGCAGGCGGAGCGGCGGGGAATCCATCCGGCGGGCAACATGGCGACTCGCAATCGAAAGAGTGACGATGCCGCCAAGTTAACACGCGCAAGCAACAGGAATAATTGTTAATTATCGGGTGTTCAATGAGAAATTCTCATCGACGATGCGGCGACTTCGGCGGCCAGCGCACGCGCGAAACGCTCGGCCGGACGCGACTGGTGCTCGAGCAGCACGACCGCGCGCCCCATCTGTGGCTGGCCGAACGGCAAGCGCGTGACGGGCGGCAGACGCGCGAGCGTCGCATCGGGGAGCGCGACGATCGCGGCGCCGAGCCCGCGCGCCACCATGCGCGCGATCGTTTCCGCGCTGTCCAGCACCATCTCTTCACGCACGCGCACGCCGATGCGGCGCAGCTCGGTGGCGATCATGCGGCCGGCCCAGGCCTGCGCGTCGAAGCGGATGAACGGCAGCGCTTCGAGCAGCGCGCCCGCGTCGCGTTCGGCATGGTCGGGCGGCGCGAGCAGCCAGAAGCGATCTTCGTACAGCGTGGTCCACGTCAGTTCCGCCGGATG
The DNA here is from genome assembly GCF_902833095.1 of Burkholderia sp. BCC1208. Taxonomy (NCBI): domain Bacteria; kingdom Pseudomonadati; phylum Pseudomonadota; class Betaproteobacteria; order Burkholderiales; family Burkholderiaceae; genus Burkholderia; species Burkholderia sp. BCC1208. The sequence goes on from NZ_CADFDY010000001.1 coordinate 38,067, forward strand.
CGGGCGCACGGGGCGTGTCGTGATCGCCGCATCGAGTTCGCCGGCCGCGACGCGGTTCGCCAGCTCGGCCGACATGCCGGCCGACACGTGCACGCGCAGCGACGGATGCGAGTTGCGCAGCGCGAGCAGCGCGTCGGGCAGCGGGCCGGACAGCGCGGTCTGGATCGCGCCGAGCCGCAGGCGGCCGACGAGTTTCTTCTCGTCGCTGAGCGCGTCGGGAATCCGGTCGACCATCGCGAGCACCTGCTCGGCCTGCGCGAGCAGGATGTTGCCGGCTTCGGTCAGCACCGGTTGCCGGCGCGAACGGTCGAACAACTGCACGTCGTATTCGCTTTCCAGTGCCTTGATCTGCAGGCTCACCGCCGATTGCGTGAGCCCGATGGCTTCGCCGGCGCGTGCGAAGGTCCGGTATCGGGCGATGGCGACCAGCGTTCTGAATGCGCGTAGTGACATGGACGAAGTGACGTTGGCAACGGGGGCGGCATGCGGATTGCGCGCAAGACGGCGGCAGCGTTCGCGTGACACGCCGCACCGGTGCGGCGAGGTCGGCGAGAACCCAGCGGATAAAGCGGCCGGCGAATTCGCGGACATCATGCCCGTGCCCGTCGAATCGGGCAACCGCGGCATGGCAGGCTTACGATGGAAAGCGCGGGCTGCCGGCCGATGCCGGTTCGCGTGGACGGCAACGGACGCGTTCCGCCGAAACATCCGCACCGGTGCGCGCGGGGCTCGCGCCGATTCTTCGAGGAGGACACGACGATGCTTCAGAACCCGGGCGACGTTGCGCGCGCAAGCTACCGCGCGTATGCCGACAAGGACCGCGACGCGATCGAAGCGCTGATCGCGCCGGATTTCCATTTCACGAGCCCGCTCGACAACCGGCTCGACCGCGACACGTATCTCCGGCGCTGCTGGCCGAACAGCGTGGCGCTGGCGCGCTTCGATTTCGTCGACGTTGCCGTTCACGGCGAGCACGTATTCGTCGTGTACGAGGCGGAAACGGCCGACGGCAGACGGTTCCGGAATGCGGAGCGGGTGCGCGTGCAGGGCGGGCAGATCGTCGAGGCCGAGGTGTATTTCGGCTGGAACGTGCCGCACGATGCGCCCGACGGCGGCTCCGTCGAACCGCGCGGTTGAGCGGCGGCCGGGAGCTGGCGGTTCATCCGGTGCCACGCGTCCCGATCGATGCGCTCATCCCGCCGCATCGTCCCCCAACGCCTGGATGAACCGCGAAAACAGCTCGGGTTGCGACGAAATCCCGAGCTTTGCGTACAAATGCCGCCGATGCACCTTCACCGTTTCGGGTGAAATCGCGAGCCGCTCGGCAATCGCCTTCGACGAATTGCCGCGCAGCACCATGCGTGCGATCGACATCTCGCGATCGGTCAGCACGCCCGCCCCGAAGCGTGCGAGCGCCTGCTCGACGCGCGCGCCGAGATCGGCATCGGGCGTCGCACGTGCGGCGTCGCCCACGAGCCGCCAATGCTGCCGGATCGTTGCGAGCACCCACGGCATCGCGGCCGTCAGCTTGCCGAGCGGCTCGACGTCGAAGCGCGTCGATGCACCGAGCGACAGCGACAGCAGCGTGTCGGCATTCGGCCGCACGAGAATCTGGATCTCGTCGTCGCCGACCGCGTCGCGGAAATAGCTCAGGAAATACTCGCTCTGCCGGAACAGGTCGGGGGCGACTTCCTCGAGCCGGTAGCAGCCGTCGGCGAGCCCGTCGTGCGCGGCCTGCAGGAACGGATCGAGCAGATATAACCCGTTCAGGTAAAGCGGCACCGGCGACGCGGTGTCGGTGCCGCCCGTGTCGTATTCGTCGAGCACGAGTGGCACGCCGTCGCGGCCGATCGCCGTCGCGAGCGCGTTGTCGAACGGCGTCATTTCGTTGAGCAGCAGCACGAGGAACCGCCAGAAACGCGGCTGGCCGAGATGATCGATCGCGCGGCCAAGCGCCTGGTGCATCGCGATTTCGGAAAAGAGACGATCCATACCACCACCGGAAGGGCGTAACACGAAGGGGGAATAGCGGTCCTGAAATTGGCTTCCTAGACTGCCACGCAATCAATCGGGCCCGAGTATGGGCGTTCAAAAAACGGCAGGATAGGAGCGACAGGAGAACGAAATGGCGATGATGTCGGAATCGACGGGCAGCCTGCAAGCGGCGCCTGCAACGGAAGACGCGCCGCGCGCGCTGTCGCAGACGCTCAGCGTGCGCGATGCAGTGATGATCACCGTATCGGGCGTGACGCCGGCCAGCTCGATCTTCGTGATCGCGCCGTTCGCGATCCAGCAGGCCGGCAGCGGCGCCGTGCTGTCGTTCCTGCTCGGCGGCGTGCTCGCGCTCGCGTTCGCGCTCTGCTATGCGGAACTCAGCGCCGCGCACCGCAGCGCGGGCGGCGAATACGTGATGGCCAAGCGCGTGTTCGGCACGCTGCCCGGCTACCTGACCTTCATCACGGTGCTGTCCGTCAGCGTATTCATCCCGGCCGTGCTCGCGAGCGGCGCCGCGCCGTACCTGAACAACGCGCTCGGCACGCACTTCAGCAACCAGTCGGTCGCGCTGACGATCGTGCTGCTCAGCTATCTGCTCGGCATGCTGAACATCAAGACGAATGCATGGATCACCGGCGCGTTCCTGGTCGTCGAAATCGGCGTGCTGATGCTGATCGCGGGGCTCGGTTTCGGGTCGCCGCATCGCGGCGCCGACGTGCTGATCGCGCCGGTCGTCGCGAGCGGCAATGCGCTGGTGCCGGCGACGCTCGCGGCCATCGTGCCCGCGATCGGCACCGCGATCTTCTGCTACAACGGCTTCGGCTCGGCGGCCTATCTCGCGGAAGACCTGCGCGGCGGCAACCGCAACGTCGCGAAGGCGGTGATCTATTCGTTGCTCGTGATCCTCGTCGTCGAACTGGTTCCGCTCACCGCGATCGTGCTGGGGGCGCCGTCGCTGACCGAACTGACGAAGAGCGCCGATCCGATCGGCTATGTCGTGCGCTCGCTGAGCAATCCGGCCGTGTCGCGCGTGATCAGCGGCGGGATCTTCCTGTCGGTGTTCAACGCGATCATCGCGATCGTGATCACGATGGGCCGCCTGCTGTACAGCAGCGGCCGGCATGCGCTGTGGTCGCGCACCTGCAACCGCGCATTCTCGACGATTCATCCGCGCCTCGAATCGCCGTGGCTTGCGACCATCGCGCTCGCGATACCGTCGGCCGGGCTCGTGTTCGTGTCGAGCCTCGACGAGTTGACCGCGTTCACGGTCGACCTGCTGCTGCTGATCTATCTCGTCGTCGGGCTGGCCGCGCTCGCGAGCCGGTTCGTGCGCCGCGACGTCGAGCATCACTACCGGATGCCGTTGTGGCCCGTGACGCCGCTCGTGGCGGTGGGGGGCGCCGCGTATACGCTGGTCACGACCCTGGCGACGGCGACGAAGCCGACCGATCTGATCATCATCGCGGGGCTACTGATCGCGGCACTCGTGATGTACGTGGCGTGGGCGCGTCACAGCGAAGCGTTCCGCGCGCTCTGAGCACCCGATCGACACCTTGTACCACCGACACATCGAACCATTGAAAGAAGGGAGGAATCGAATCATGCGCACGAGGGATCTCGGCATCCGCATCGGACTCGGCACGCCGGGCCGCTTCAACGCGATCACGGACGTACCGGGCGTGCGAGTCGGCCATTGCACGCTGAACGTCGAGAACGGCGACGCGTCGATCCGCACCGGCGTCACCGTCATCGAGCCGCGCGCGGGCGCCGCGCACGATTCGCCGTGCTTCGCGGGCGTGCACGTGCTGAACGGCAACGGCGACGCGGCCGGGCTCGAATGGATTCGCGAAGCCGGCCTGCTGACGACGCCGATCGCCTATACGAACACGCACAGCGTCGGTGCGGTGCGCGACGCACTCGTCGCGAACGAACGCGAAGCGGCGGCCGGCCGCGTGTACTGGTGCATGCCGGTCGTGATGGAAACCTACGACGGACTGCTGAATGACATCTGGGGGCAGCACGTGAACGCCGCGCACGTCCAGCGCGCGCTGGCTGCCGCCCAGTCGGGGCCGGTTGCCGAAGGCGGCGTGGGCGGCGGCACGGGCATGATTTGCCACGAGTTCAAGGGCGGCATCGGCACCGCGTCGCGCGTGCTGGCGAGCGATGCGGGCGGCTGGACCGTCGGCGCGCTCGTGCAGGCGAATTACGGCGTGCGCGAGATGCTGCGCGTGGCCGGCTACCCGGTCGGCGAAGTGCTGCGGCACGTGCATTCGCCGTTCCGCGAAGCAGAAGCGAAAGGCGAAGCCGGCATGGGCTCGATCGTCGTCACGCTTGCGACCGACGCACCGTTGCTGCCGCATCAATGCACGCGTCTCGCGCAGCGTGCGAGCGTCGGGCTCGCCCGCGTGGGCGGCGGCACCGAGGATTCGAGCGGCGACATTTTCCTTGCGTTCGCAACGGGAAACGACGGCTTGCCTGCCGCGAACTACGGCAGCAAGGGCATGCCGACCACCGACGTGCGGATGGTCAACAACGACCATATTTCCGCGCTGTTCGTCGCGGCGGCGGAAGCGGTGGAGGAGGCGATCGTGAATGCGCTGGTCGCGGGCGGCGACGTCGCGTCGCGCGGGGCGCGGGTCGAAGGGCTCGGGCAGGCGCGCTTGCTGGATGCGCTGCGCGAAGTGGGCTGGCGGCCGGGGCGCGGCGCCTGAAACGGCAAACGCCGCTTCAAGCGAAGCGGCGTGCAGCACGGTGGCGATGCGGCGGTCGGCCGGACCGCCGTCCGCCCGTGCATGTCGTGCATGCGGTGCGGGCGATGTGGACGATGCGGGCCTGAGCACGACGACGCGGCGCCATGCTCAACTGCCGAAGTAGATGTTGCAGAAGCTGACCGGGCCGACGCAGGCGTTCGGGTCTTCCTGCTTCGATTGCGCACGATCGACGCGGCCGGCGGCCTTGATCGCCTCGGCGCGGTTCGCCTGTTGCGGTGCGACGTCTGCCGGCGCCGGCTGTGCGTGGGCGAGCGCAGCGGTGAGCGACAGGGCAACGAGGGCGAGGTGCAGCGGCTTCATTTGGGTTCTCCTGGGTGAGTGCCAGTCTCGCTGGCAGTGAGGAAACTATAGGCTCGCACTGCTTAAAGATTAATCACCGCGGCTGCAGAGCTTATTTCCATCCGGAACAACGATCCCGTTGCGCGCGCACCGGTCTTCAACGGCGATGCCGATTGAACGGTGCGTCCTTGTCGAGCAGCGCGCTGCGCATGAAGTGCAGGCAGCCGACGATTCGCTGCATGTTGCGACGCGCGTCGGGCACCGCGTACCACGCCTGCAGCGCGTGCTGCGCGGCGCGGATCGCGAGATTCACGGCTTTCAGCGTGCGCGCATGGTGGCCGGGCGTCGGATCGTCGAAGAAGCGCGGCAGTTCGAGCAGCACCGCATCGATCGAACCGGTCCAGCGCAGCGTCTGCGGCGGTTTCGATGCGCGGAACGTGTGGAGCTCGTCGCGCAGGTCGATGACCGCGTGGCCGACCTCGAGCGTCGACAGCATCCAGCGCAGTGCATCGCGATGCTGCCGCGTGCGGCGCACCAGCAGCGTACGCAGTTGCGCCATCAGGTCGTGCGTGCTCGACTGGAAGCGCTGCGCGAGGCCGTCCGGCGCGCCTTCGCATGCCAGCGTCACCTGGCGGCGCAAGTCGTGCGCGATCCGGCCGGTGAGCCAGGGTGTGTGCGTCGGGAACACGACGGCGAACACGAGCGCGCAAGCAAGCATCGCGACGACGATCGCGAGCCCGTTGTTGATCAGCACTTCGGGCGTATACGCGATCGCGTTGTCGGGGCCCGCGAGCAGGCAAAAAAACACCGCGAAGCCGATCCCGTAGCCGGACAGGCCTGGCCGCATCGCGAGAAACGCACCGAGGCCGAGCACCGGCGCGAGCGCCGCGCACAGCAGCGGAAAGCCGTCGATGTTCGGATAGACGTAGCACAGGAACAGGTAGCCGACCGCGGTCGCGAATGCCGCACCGACGCCCATCTGCGCGACGAACCTGGGCGCGCGCGGCGAGGTCGAGCTGAGCGCGCATGCGATCGCGGTGGCGATCACCGCGAGCGAGCCGCTCGGCCATTCGGACGCGATCCAGAACGCGCTCATCGCACCGACAGCGACCACCGTGCGCAGGAACGCGAAACCGACGAAGAACGCGTTGGTCTTCACCGCGTAATGGGTGACCGAGCGCTCGAACGCGTGATCGTCCTGATCGAGCGACGCGTAAGTGTCGACGTAGCCCAGATATTCGCCGATGAACCGGTACAGCAGCTCGATCGCGGTATCGAAGTCGAGCAGGCCGCCGGCCGCGTGGTCCTCGATGACCCGCCGCGACGCGCGCGCGGCCTTCGGCAACGCACCGTGAAAGCGGCGCAGTTCGAGCAACGCACCGGTGGCCGGTGCGAGGCCGCGCCGGCGTTCGTCGCGTAACGCGGCGAAGCGCGATGCGAGCGCATCGACGTGCGGCGCCAGTGCGTCGAGCACCGCATCCGAGTGATTCGCGCGCAGCCGTTTGACGAGCTGGTGCAGCGCATGCAGCCGCGTGCATGCATTCATGAACTCGCTGTTGAGGCGCGCAAGCCGGCGGCTGCGCGCGCGAATGTGCGGATCCTCGAACGACGCGAACGCGCGGTTGGCTTCGAAGCCGACGATGTCGTCGACGAAATCGGCGAAGCGTCGCTCGAAATCGCCGCGCGCGACGTCGCCCGACAGCGCGCCGGCGGTGAACGCGGCAAACGTCGCGTGGCGCGCGCTCAACGAACGCATCAGTGCCTTCGCGGAACTCAACGGCAGGATCAGCGCGCTGACCGCGCCCGAGCACGCGATGCCGAGCGCGACTTCCGCGGCGCGCGTGAGCGCGGACTGGAACAGCGTCTGCGGCGTCATCACGGCCGGCAGGCCGATCAGCGCGGCCGTGTAGCCGGCGAGCACGAAGCCGTACCAGCGGAAGTGGCGGTTGCGCACCGCCAGCGCGATGCAGCCGCCGATCCACAGCGTGATGCCGGCCATGTACAACTCGGGTTGTTGCGCGAACAGCCCGCCGAGCGCGAGCGCGCCGACGAGGCCGGCCGCCGTGCCGAGCACGCGGTAGAAACTCTTCGCGAACACCATGCCCGACAGCGGCTGCATCAGCACGAATACAGTCGTCATCGCGGTGCGCGGCTGCGACATCTCCAGACGCATCGCGATGCCCATCGCCAGCAGCGCCGCGAGCACGGTTTTCGCGAGGTGCAGCCAGATCAGCCCGTCGGTCGCGGCCCAGTCGCGCGCCGCGTTGCCGAGCGGATCGAGCCATTTGCTCCATCGTGCCGGTTCGATGGACGGTCGCTCGATCGCAGGTTGTGGCTTCATGAGTGGGGCCCAAGAGGGGCCGGGCGGGGTGCCGCGGCGCGTCCGGACGGGTCCGTTCGACTGGTGAGGCGCCGATTGTAGGAGCGCGGCGCCCGCGCATTAACGCAGTTGCCGGGAAACGATAGTTGCAGCCGGGGTAACAATCTGTCGCATCCGCTGGAGGAAAATGACGGCTCCGCTACAGGTCGCTCACAGGAATGGATACCCTACAAAACATGCGGGTGTTTTCGCGCGTCGTAGAGACGGGCAGTTTCACCGCCGCCGCGCAATCGCTGAATTCGACGACGGGCGCGATGTCGCGCGCGGTGTCTGAGCTCGAGGCGCGCCTGCGCACCCGCCTGATGAATCGCTCGACGCGCCGTCTCGCGCTCACGTCGGCCGGCGAAAGCTATCTGCGGCGCTGCCGCCAGATCCTCGCCGACGTGGACCGCGCGGAAGAAGAGGCGAGCTGCGCGCACGAGCGCCCGGCCGGCGTGCTGCGCATGCACAGCTTCGCGAGCGTCGGTCACCACTACGTGATGCCCGCGCTGACGCGCTATCACGCGCAGTACCCGGACGTATCGATCGAGTTGTCGCTGTCGCAGCGCATGCCCGACCTGTTCGACGGCACGAGCGACATGGCCGTCGTCACCGCATCGTCGCTGCCCGATTCGGAACTCGTGTCGCACCTGCTCGGCTCGACGTTCAGCATTCTGTGTGCATCACTCGATTACGTGAAACGGCACGGCGTGCCGGCCCGCCCGCAGGATCTCGCCGCGCACGCGTGCCTGACGCTGTGTACGCCGGCGTTCCCGACGCACGAATGGGTGCTCGAAGGGCCCGAAGGCGTCGAGCAGATCCACGTCGCCGGGCCGGTGCAGACCAATACCGCCGAATCGCTCGCACTCGCGATCCGCGACGGCATCGGAATCGGCATGCTGCCGCTGTATTCGGCGATCGACGCACTGCGCGACGGCACGCTCGTCCGTGTGCTGCCCGCGCATATCCTGCAGAAGATGAACGTGTATGCGCTGTACCCGTCGCGCCGCTTCGTCGATGCGAAGGTGCGGACCTGGGTCGAGATGCTGCGTGCCCAGGTGCCGGCGATGATCGCGCGCGACGTCGAGATGCTGAACGCGATCGACCGCGAACCGCAGGCCGCCTGAACGCCGCGCGCGCATCGGCGCGCGGCGGATTCGTTGTTTCATGCAGATGCCGAATACGCGTCGCTCGCAATGCATGCTCGATGCGAGCGACGCACGCCGTCACTGCGCGGGCTTCGCCGCCGTGCCCGATTCGGTTGCCGGCTCGCCCGTCGGGCCGTAGGCGGCCTGCGCCGCTTTCCGTTCGGCGAGACGCTTCGCCTGCAGTCGTTCCTGCGCCGCCAGGATGTCGTCCGGATAGTTGCCGACTTCGCCGCGCGCCGGGTTGTAGCCGACCGATTCGAGATCGATCAGCTCCTGCAGCACCTGCGCACGCGTGACGGGCGACTTCGCCTGCTGGGCGAACGACAGGGCCGGTGCGGCAAGCAGGACGGCAGCGGCGGCGGTAACGACGAGCGATTTCACGAGATTCTCCTGGTACGGGGTAGGCGGCCGGAGCGGCGCGCGTCACGCGGCTTCGACCTTCGACGTCAGTCTACGCAGCGCCTGCGCGCGCAAACACCCCGATTCCAGGAGGGCTGCGTTCCAGAAGGAACAACATTGGCGGCGCCCGTCCGCGGCGACCGAACCCGTGTGCGGACACGGGCGCCGTGCATACGGGCGCCGTGCATACGGGCCCGGCGCGGGCGGGCGCCGTCGCGCGATGCCGGTCAGAACCGCGTTCGCATGCCGATCGTGCCGACCACCTGGTTCGCCGTGCTCGATGCGCCACCCGATGTGTTGATGAATGCCTGATAGCCGCGGCCCGACGCATGCTGGAACATCGCTTCCGCGTACAGGTCGGTGCGGCGCGACAGCTTGTACACGGCCTGCAGATCGACCTGATGCCATTTCGGATCGGTCCCGTGCTTGCTGTCGGGATTCGACACGCTGGCGTCCGTATAGACATAGGCCGCGCCGACGCTGACGACCGGCGTGACCGCATAGCGCACGTTCACGTCGTAGTTGTTGAACGCGATCTGGCCGCCGGAGCCGAACGAGCCCGTATTGTCGTACTGCGCGCGCGTGTAGACGAAGCCGACGGTCGCCGGGCCGAACACGTAGCTGACGCCGCCGCCATAGGTGCGCATGCGGTCCGAGCCGATCGACCAGCCGCCCTGGTTCAGGCTCTTCGCTTCGGCCGAATCCGTCGCGCCGGGGCTCGCGCTCGTCGAGCCTTTCGTGCCGTTCATCTGCAGGTAGGCGCCGGCCAGCTTCAGCGGGCCGTTCGTGTAGCTCGCGGCCACGCTGTATGCGCGGTTCGCGCTGAAGTTCGCCGAGTTGGAGAACGCGTACAGCGCGCCGACCTTGAAGCCCGCGATCGTGTCGCTCGTGTACTTGACCGCGTTGTTGACGCGCAGCGAGTGGTTCAGGTTGTCGTTGTCGAACGGATGCGCGAAGCCCGTATCGCCGAAATCGCCGGCCGTCGCCGACAACGGCGCGACGAAGTCGACCATCGTGTCGTACTGGCGGCCGAGCGTCAGCGTGCCGTAGCCGGCGCGGCTCAGGCCGACGTACGCGTGCCGGCCGAACAGCTTGCCGTCCTGGCCGAGCCCGCCGTTGTTCGCGTTGAAGCCGTTTTCGAGCACGAACAACGCCTTCAGGCCGCCGCCGAGATCCTCGGTGCCGCGCAGGCCGAAGCGGCTGCCGTTGATCGTGCCGGTCGCCATGCGCCACTGCGACGCGCCGTTTACGTTGTTGGTATAGGCGATGCCGGCGTCGATCAGGCCGTACAGCGTGACCGAGCTTTGCGCGTGGGCGAGCGGCGCGAACAGGGCGGCGGCGCACGCGCCGGCGATCAGGGTTTTTTTCATCGTGAAGCTCCTGCGTGTGGGACTGGAAACCAAAGTTCGGCGCAAGTATAGAAATGCGCGGCACGCGCAGGGCCGCGGCGGCGGCGAGCGCACTGTTCCGGATTCGGTAAGAGTCGTTCATAAAACCGACACGACGAGGTGCGCGCGCGCCGGGCAGGCGGTTCTTGCTCGGCGGCCGGCACGCGGCTTCCGTCCGGCGCGGCCCGGCTGTCGTGTCGATGCAACATGCGCGGCCCGTGCGCGTGTCGCTGCTTTTCCTCCATACTGGTCGCCCGGACCGCACGGCCGCCGACGCAGATCGCGCGGCCGTGTTCACGCATACGACAAGGGCTTCCCCATGAACCTGTTCAACGTACGCCTGCGCGGCCGCGACGGCCTGTTCACGATCGGCATCGATGCCGACAGGATCGCGCGGATCGACGCGCAAACCGCACCGGTCGCATCGACGAACCCCGACCATATCGATGGCGGCGGCCGTCTCGCGATTCCGCCGCTCGTCGAACCGCATATCCATCTCGATGCCGTGCTGACGGCCGGCGAACCCGCGTGGAACATGAGCGGCACGCTGTTCGAGGGCATCGAGCGCTGGGCCGAGCGCAAGGCGACGATCACGCACGAGGACACGAAGGCACGCGCGCATGCGGCGATCGGCATGCTGCGCGACCACGGGATCCAGCACGTGCGCACGCACGTCGACGTGACCGATCCGACGCTCGCTGCGTTGAAGGCGATGCGGGAAGTGAAGGACGAGGCGAGCGGTCTGATCGACCTGCAGATCGTCGCGTTCCCGCAGGAGGGCATCGAATCGTTCGACGGCGGCCGCGCGCTGATGGAGCAGGCGATCGATCTCGGCGCGGACGTCGTCGGCGGGATTCCGCATTTCGAGAACACGCGGGAGCAGGGTGTCAGCTCGATCCGCTTCCTGATGGATCTCGCGGAACGCACGGGCTGCCTCGTCGACGTGCACTGCGACGAGACCGACGATCCGCATTCGCGCTTTCTGGAAGTGCTCGCGGAGGAAGCGCGCGTGCGCGGCATGGGGGCACGCGTCACCGCGAGCCACACCACCGCGATGGGTTCGTACGACAACGCGTACTGTTCGAAGCTGTTCCGGTTGCTGAAGCGGGCGGGACTGAATTTCATCTCGTGCCCGACCGAGAGCATCCATCTGCAGGGGCGCTTCGACACGTTTCCGAAGCGGCGCGGCGTCACGCGCGTCGCGGAGCTCGACCGTGCCGGGCTCAACGTGTGCTTCGGGCAGGATTCGATCAAGGATCCGTGGTATCCGCTCGGCAACGGCAACATCCTGCGCGTGCTCGACGCGGGCCTCCATATCTGCCACATGATGGGTTACCAGGATCTGCAGCGCTGCCTCGACTTCGTGACCGACCACAGCGCGACGACGATGCACCTCGGCGACGGGTACGGCATCGCGGTCGGGCGTCCGGCGAATCTCGTCGTGCTCGACGCGGCCAGCGACTACGAAGCCGTGCGCCGGCAGGCGAAGGCCACGCTGTCGGTGCGCCACGGGAAGGTCATCATGCGGCGCGAACCGGAGCGCATCACCTACTCGGATTGACCGAAGACGGACCCTCACGGCCCGCCCGCCTTTGTGCATTCATAAAATGCATGAGTCGATTAGAAAAATACGTTTGTCTCATGCTGGGCGCAGGCCTACGATGCGGTCCTGACGGCGGCGTGCGCGGTGCGCGCCGTCTTTTCAATTCCCGCTCGCCGACCCCATGCGCCTCGATCTTCCGTCCGCTCCCGCTTCTTCTTCGTCGACCGCCAGCCCGTTCGCGCGCATGGCCGTCGTCACGATCCTGACCGGCATCGGCGCGGGTCTCGGCGGCATGCTGCTCGCGCTGCTGCTGCATGCGATCCAGCACATCGCGTACGGTTACAGCGTCGCGCACGTGATCGGAGCCGAGAGTTTCCTCGGTGGCGTGACCGGGGCCGAGCCGCTGCGCCGGCTCGCGGTGCTGGTGGTCTGCGGGATCGTCGCCGGCGGCGGCTGGTGGGCGCTTTACCGGTATGGCCGGCCGCTCGTCGGCATCCGACGCGCGGTGCGCGCGGCCGATCCGCGGATGCCGTTCGTCAGCACGACGGTCCACGCGCTGCTGCAGATCGTCACCGTCGCGCTCGGCTCGCCGCTCGGCCGCGAAGTCGCGCCGCGCGAGATCGGTTCGCTGCTCGCGGGGCGCTTTGCTCATGCGGCGGGGCTCACGCCCGACGACTGCCGGCTGATGGTCGCGTGCGGCGCCGGCGCGGGGCTTGCGGCCGTCTACAACGTGCCGCTCGGCGGCGCGATCTTCGTGCTCGAGGTGCTGCTCGGCACGTTCGAATTGCGGGCGCTGATCGTGGCGATCGCGACGTCGGCGATCGCGGCGGTCGTCGCGTGGATCGGCCTCGGCAACGAGCACCAGTACACGGTGCCGGCGTTCGTGCTGAGCCCGCCGCTCGTCACATGGTCCGTCGTCTGCGGGCCGCTGTTCGGCTTCGCCGCGTACGGTTTCGTGCGGCTCACGACCCGCGCGCGCGCGGACGCGCCGAAGGACTGGCGGCTACCGGTGTTCGCGCTGCTCAACTTCGCGGTGATTGGCGTGCTGGCGATGTGGTTTCCGCAACTGCTCGGCAATGGCAAAGGGCCGGCGTCGCTGGGTTTCGACGGCACGCTGACGATCGGCCTCGCGGCGGCGCTGCTCGTGCTGAAGGTGCTGATCGAGGCAGGCAGCTTGCGGGCCGGCGCGGAAGGCGGGCTGCTGACGCCGGGTCTCGCGAACGGCGCGCTGCTCGGTGTCGTGCTCGGCGGGCTGTGGGGCGCCGTGTGGCCCGGAGCATCGCTCGGCGGATGCGCGCTGATCGGTGCGACGGCGTTTCTCGCCGCGTCGATGCAGATGCCGATCACGGCGGTCGTGCTGCTGCTCGAATTCACGCGTGCGAATCACGACAGCCTCGTGCCGATGCTGCTGGCCATGGCGGGGTCGCTTGTGGCTTATAGGCTTGCGCAGAAGCTGGCGGAGCGGCGAGCGACAGCGATCGCAGCCGTCGGCACGCCGGAGGCGGTTTGCTCGCTAGCGGGCTCACGCCAGGGCTCGTATACGCATCGATGAGCGCGGCGATCCATCCACGACATGGCGTATCTGGAGGGGCGACTGGTGGGTACGGGAAGAGCATGCATCGCTGACGCATCAATTCCGTTTTGGAGTGAATTATCCGGGAAATCCCTCAAATAAGACACAACATTCGGGAATTATATTTCCGGAGTGCATCCCTCCTGTAACTCTATGATATTGTGGGTTACGAAAGATATCACGCGGGAAGGCCCACTATGTTGGAATTAAGTTTTCGCAAGCCCGATGAAATCGTCACACTGCTCTGCGCGAGGCTTCGCACGGAGCGGCTGGCGTTGCAACTGACGCAGAGCGACGTAGCCGCGCGTGCCGGCGTCGGTTCCAATACCGTGTCCAACCTGGAGGCCGGACGCAATGTGAGCTTCGAGACGGTAGTTCGTGTAGCCATGGTCCTGGGACGAAGCAAGGAACTCGAAGGACTGTTCCTGCCGAAGCTCGATAGTCTGGAAGACGTTCGCCGATATGAAAAAAGTGCCAAACGTCAGCGCGTCAAGAGGGGCAACCAGAAATGATCGAACGGATCGATGTCTACTATGACGGCTGGGGGGAGCACTGGCTGTGGGGATCGATGGTTTCTACGACGGCGATCACGGGGCGCCCGTTGATCGTATTCGAATATAGCGATGACGCGCGCAAGAGGGGGCTGGAACTGTCGTCTTATGCGCTCCCATTGCATGGGGCGAGGCTGCGCAAGGACTTTCCGTCCCACCAGCTGGGATTGCCCGGCCCAGTCTATGACGCGCTGCCCGACGGATGGGGCATGTTGCTCATGGACCGCTTGTTCAAACGCCGCGGTCTCAACGCGGCACGCATCGGGCCGCTGGAGCGGTTGGCTTACATTGGCAACCACGCAATGGGCGCCATGTCGTTCGAGCCGGTCGCGCTCGAGATCCAGGCACCGCAGCCGGATATTCCTCTCGACCGGCTCGCGGCCGAGGTACAGGAAGTGCTCAATGGTGAGGGCGGCGAATTCCTTCATCAACTGCTGCAGGTGGGCGGCTCTCCGCAAGGTGCCAGGCCGAAGGCCCTGGTCTATCGTGATCCGCAGTCCGGCGTTTTTACCACGGCCGCGGTGGCGGGTTTTGAAGCATGGTTGGTCAAGTTCCCGGCTCGGCAAGAGCATCCCGAGGTGTGCGCGATCGAAATGGTCTACGCCGAGTGCTTGCGCATGTGCGGCATCGAGACCCCGGACACGCTGCATTTCGATTTGCCTGACGGGATGGCGGCATTTGCGTCCAGGCGTTTCGATCGACGGGACGGTCTGCGCGTGCCCATGCAAAGCGTTGCCGCGTTTACCGGTGCCGATTACAAAACGCCGGGTGCGCTGGACTACGTGAACTTCTTGCGCGCGACTCACATGTGCACCAACGACGTACGCGAGAAGGCGCGGGCGTTGGAACGGGCTGTCTTCAATGTCGCGTTCAACAATCGCGACGATCATCCGAAAAACTTCGCATACGTCATGTCGCGATCCGGCCAGTGGAAACTCGCGCCGGCCTACGACGTGACATTCTGCGAGGGGCCGGGCGGTTACCACCAAATGGACGTCATGGGCGAGGCGCTGCGGGTCGACCGGGCGGCATTGGTCGGACTGGCAAAGGAAGCGGAGCTTTCCGCAGCCGCTGCCGGCGACATGATCGACGCAATGTGCGGAGTGGCCAGCCAGTTCTCGGCCATTGCGAAGCGCCGCTACGAGGGGATCATCACAGAAGACACGTTGACGGACATTCAGCGTCGAATCGACGAGAACGTTGCGCTGCTGCGCTAGGGCATGAACACGCCCTCGGGGGCAGGGGCTGCCGAAAGAGAATCGGCGAGACGGGCGTTCGTCGGCTCACGGTCTCGCACACGCATGATGGGATCGGCTATTGACGGCGGGGCGCCATCGCGGGGCTCGCCGCGCGCGACATCATGGGATATTGCGTGACGACGCTGCTGTTCTCGGGCGTAGTGTTCGTCGCGGGGATGTATCTGTTCTGACGGCGTGAGGCGCGAGGCGGGCGGGGCGGAGCCCGCCTCCCGCCAGCTTGATTCCAGCCGCGCCTTCAGCTGCGCGGCCGCACGTCGGCGCGCTCGTGTCCGTGACGCAACGCGAGGCTCGCGAACGCCGCGACGACGAGTGCGGCCGCCAGCAGCGTCAGCCCGTTCTTCGCATCGCCGGTCGCCTGTTCGATCGCGCCGACGACGGTCGGCCCGACGAAACCGCCGAGCAACCCGCACGTATTCACGAGCCCGAGCCCGCCGGCCAGCGCGCTGCCGGCGAGCCGCGAAGCCGGAAACGTGAACACGATCGACTGTACGACGAAGAACATCGACGCGGCCACGCACACGCAGAGCAGCCCCGCCAACGGCGACGCATGCGCGGCGCCGATCATCCCGGCCGCCATGACCACCAGCCCCGCACACAGCATGCGGCGCGAATGACGCGACTCGCGAGCGAAGCGCGGCAGCGTCCCGGCTCCGAGCGCGGCGGCGAGCCAGGGCAGCGACGTCAGCAACCCGACCGCGAACGGCGAAAGACGCCCCGACGCCCCGATGATGCCGGGCAGGAAGAAGATCACCGTGTAGATGGTCAACTGGTGGCAGAAGTACACGAAGATCGCGAGCCAGATCTGCGGATCGCGCAGTGCGGCGCCGAACGCGTGGCCACCGTGCGCGGCGACGCTCGCGTCCTGTTCGGCGGCCAGCTTGCGTTCGAGTGCGCGGCCGGTTTCCGGGGCGAGCCACGGCGCGGCGCTCGGCCGGTCCGGCAACCGGGTCCATACGACGAACGCGAGCAGGATCGCCGGAATGCCTTCGACGACGAACAGCCATTGCCAGCCGTGGAAGCCGAGCGTGCCGTCGAGCTCGATCAGCGCGCCGGCCAGCGGGCCGCCGACGATGTTGGCGATGCACACGCCGAGCAGGAAATAGCCGGTGGCGCGCGCACGCTCCTCGCGGCCGAACCAGTACGTCAGATACAACATCACGCCGGGAAACAGGCCGGCTTCGGCCACGCCGAGCAGCAGGCGCATCACGTAGAACGACGTCTCGCCGCTGACGAACGCCATCGCGACCGACAGCGCGCCCCACGTGATCATGATCCGCGTGATCCAGAAGCGCGCACCGACGCGATGCATGATCAGGTTGCTCGGGATTTCGAAGAGCGCGTAGGTGAGAAAGAACAGCCCCGCGCCGAGCCCGTACGCGGCCGATGAAATGCCGAGATCGACGCCCATCGAATGTTTGGCGAACGCGATGTTGGTGCGGTCGAGAAAGCTGATCACATACGCGGCGATCAGCAGCGGCATGAGCTTGCGGAACAGCAGCCGGTTCAGCGACGCGTTCGCGTCGCCGGCGGCGGACGACAGGGCCTGAGCGTGATGAGTGGACATGCGGACGACTCCGGTAAGGGCGAACCGGCGCGCACGGCAAGCACGGCGCGCCGCGTTCGGCGGATGCCGCTGCGGTGCGGGCAGCGGATGGGCAGACGACGGAGCCGCGCCGGCGGCGCTCGAACGGAGCGGGGCGATGAAGGGCGTCCTGGCGCCGGCCGGCTCGGGCCGGCGCCTTGTCACTGCGCTTGCGGATGCAGGTGTGGCGGGCGCGACCCGGCGATCAGAAATTCACCGCGTCGCCGCCCTTGAGTGCGAGCATCGCGCGCGCCTCGGCCGGCGTCGCGATCTCGAGCGACAGGCCTTCGAGCACCTGACGCATTTTCAGGACTTGCGCGGCGCTCGATTCCGCGAGCTTGCCCGGCGCGATCCAAAGCGAATCCTCGAGCCCGACGCGTACGTTCGCACCCTGCGCCGCGCCGATCGTCGCGAGCGGAATCTGGTTGCGCCCGGCGCCGAGGATCGACCACACGTAATCGCTGCCGAACAGGCGGTCGGCCGTCCGGCGCATGTGCATCAGATCCTCCGGATGCGCGCCGATCCCGCCGAGCAGGCCGAACACGCTTTGCACGAAGAACGGCGGCTTCGCCAGCCCGCGATCGACGAAGTGCGCGAGGTTGTACAAATGCGAGATGTCGTAGCACTCGAATTCGAAACGCGTGCCGTTCGCGCCGCAGCGCGTGAGGATCGTCTCGATGTCGGCGAACGTGTTCTTGAACACGAGATCGCGGCTTTTTTCGAGATGTTCGCGCTCCCACGGATGCTTCAGCTCGCGGAAGCGCTCGAGCATCGGGTACAGGCCGAAGTTCATCGAACCCATGTTCAACGACGCGACCTCGGGCTGGAAATGCAGCGCGGGCTGCAGCCGTTCGTCTACCGTCATGTGCGGGCTGCCGCCCGACGTGAGGTTGATCACCGCGTCGGTCTGCGCCTTGATGCGCGGCAGGAATTCGGCGAACACGGCCGGATCCTGCGTCGGTTTGCCGTCGGACGGGTTGCGTGCGTGCAAGTGGAGGATCGCCGCGCCGGCCTGCGCGGCCGCGACCGCGGCCGTTTCGATTTCGTGCGGCGTCACGGGCAGGTACGGCGACATCGACGGCGTGTGGATCGCGCCGGTCGGCGCGCAGGTGATGATGACTTTGCGAGCGTTTGCCATGGATGGATTCCTTTCGATGAGCGATGCAGGAGGCGTCAGAGCACTTCGACGTTGCCGCAGACGGAGATCGCCTGCCCGGTGATCCCGTGTCCGCCCGGCGAGCACAGGAACAGTGCGGTCGCGGCGATCTCGGCCGGATCGGTCATGCGCCGCAGCGAGATCTTCTCGAGATAGCGCTTCTCCATCTCGTCGTAGCCGATGCCGAGCTGCTGCGCGCGTGCCTCGATCACGCGGCGCATCCGCGGGCCGCGCACGATGCCGGGCTGGATCGCGTTCACGCGGATGCCCTGCGGCCCGAGTTCGATCGCGAGGCTCTTCACGAGGCCGACCACCGCCCATTTGGTGGCCGCATACGGCGTGCGGAACGCGTAGCCGAGCCGGCCGGCGACCGACGACAGCGCAATGATCGCGCCGCCGTGTTTCGACTCGCGCAGCAGCGGCACCGCGCGGCGCGCGAACTGGAATTGCGCGGTCAGATTGATCGCGACCGTTTGTTCCCATTGAACGGGATCGATTTCGTCGATACCGCCGGTCGGCCCGGCGATGCCCGCGTTGTTGACCAGCACGTCGAGGCCGCCGAGCCGGGTCGATACGTCGGCGAACACGCGCTCGACGGCGGCCGGGTCCGATACGTCGGCCAGCGTCGCACCGATCGCGTCGGCCCCGGCACGCGGCGGCCGGTCGGCGAGCGCCGCGATCGCGGCTTGCGACGCGTCGCACACGTGCACGCGCGCGCCGCATTCGGCGAACGCGTCGGCGATTTCGAGGCCGATGCCCGACGCGCCGCCCGTCACGAGAACGCGCAGGCCGTCATAGGGTTTCAGCAGGTCGGAAGCTGTCATGCCGGGTTGTCTCCATCGTTGATCTAGTGGGATTGCGGCCGCTCATGAAAGGGACGGCCGTGGCAAGCGGCCGCTACGGCTTCGCGTTCACGGTTCGCGGCGTCTGTTCGGCCCGCAGCGTCTCGGCGAGATCGTGCGCGGCGCCGCCGATGTCGAGCGCGATGCCGGCCCGCACGCCCGTGCCGTCGCGCCGTTCGAGCGCATCGACGATCGCGCGGTGCGCATCCATCGAGCGCCGCATGTGCGGGATGTCGAGCGCGACCATGTTGAGGAACGGGCCGACGCGCATCCACAGGTTCTCGACAATCGCGAGCGTGTTTTCGCTGGCGCCGTGCGCGTAGATCGCGCTGTGGAACGCGAAATTGCTTTGCAGGTAGGCGCGCGAGCGGCCGGCCTCGACGTGCGCCTGCATCGTCTCGCAGGTCTTGCGCACGGCCGCGATTTGCGCATCGGTCATCCGTGCGCACGCGCGCTCGGCGATGCAGCCTTCGAGCGCGATCCGCACGTCGCGCAGTTCGTCGAGCATGTCGAGCGTCATCGGCGGGACGACGAGCGCCCGATTCGGACCGTCGACCAGTGCGCGTTCGGCGCGCAGCCGCGTGAGCGCGGCACGCACGGGCATCGTCGACGAGCCGACGGCCTCGGCGACGCTGCGCAGGCTCAGCGCCTGGCCAGGCGCGAAGCGCCCGCTCATCAGCGCTTCGCGCAGTTGCTGGTAGACCTTGTCGGCCATCGTTTCCTGTTCGATGACTTTCAGTGCGGGCGGGACGATACGAGGCGGCAAGGCGGGGATTCTCCTGGGTTTGATCTGCGATCTGTGATCACACTGACGATGTGCGAAGTTTTGACGATCGGCGCAGCGCAGTCAAGTCGGACGGGGTTGGGGAAAACCAGGGGGTGCAATAGAAGGAGGATCGGCGTCCGGAAGTCTCTGTCATTACAAAATACTTTCGGGTCGCGCATCATGACGCACTGATTCGATGGATTCGAAGGTAGTCGGAGCACATGAGCCGTTGCCAGTCTTCGATGCGGTTCCTCGAGTCGAATTCATTCCAACAACAAGGAGTCAAGGTGAAACGACCGTCATTTGCCGTTGCGTGGGCGGCATCTCAGCGAATCTACGACCCGGCACATTCCGGTGAGCGCGTGGCGAAAGTGATAGGTGGATACGTCGAGAAGAACGTCAACAATCCGAGTCCGACGGAGCGATGGAGCAATACCTGCGCGGTGAGGATGAGTTATATCCTCGGCGAAGCCGGCATGGTGATGCCTCGAATTCCCGGGCAAACGGTGTCGGGCAGAGACAATCGGCAATACTTCTTTCGTGTCAGGGACTTGATTCGTTTTCTCGAGCAACGATGGGGAAAGGCAGAGCGTGTCGAATTCCCGCCGTCGAACGGAGGGCCACTTGCAGATCGACAGGGTGTCATCCTGTTCGAGGTGTCGGGGTGGAGCGATGCGCAGGGCCACGCCACGCTGTTCAACGGGCGGACGTGTTACGACCATTGCTACTTCAACGAACCGGGCGCGCGGTATCGTACCGATCGCGCAAATTTCTGGAGCCTGTCATGAGGGGAGCCCGGATCGCTGCCGTGTTGGCGTGCATCGCGCTTCAACCGGCGATGGTTATGGCGAAGGACGCCGCACAAACGTCGCCGCAGGCCGGCTCACGCACGTACCTCCAGAACTTCAAGGACATGGTGCTGGCCGAGTGTCTGGCGACCGCTTACACCCCGGCGTCGGGCGTGAGCAAGGACATCGGCAGCAGTACCAGTGCGTTGCGCGACTGGACCTACTACGACATGGAACATGCGCCGGACGTCATTCGCGCGCTGGTCGCGAAGTATCTCGCTCGCGACTATCGCAATCCGGTTGTCGATGCGGAAGTGAGGGACGTGAAGTTCGACTTCCTGAAGTGCATCGATCTATATCACGGCAAGGAACTGGACGCCGCGGCGAAGCGCCTCGTATTGCACCCGAACAGTACCTATCGGACCGAGCATTCGCCAAAGCCGCGGTAGCGATCAAACGCCGTTGCGCGATGCAGCGGCGCGCCGTGTGCCATTTCATCGACGCTATTCAAGCGTTCTGATCGAATTGCTGATGCCGCGCGCGCAGTCGATCACCGCCGGCGCGAGCTTGCGGCGCGCATCGTCGAACGTCCAGCGGCTCGTCGGCGCGACCACGTGCACGGCCGCGACGGGCTGCCCCTGACTGCCGAGCACGGGCGCCGCAATCGACATGTCGCCGATGAACAGTTCTTCCTGGTTGGTCGCGTAGCCTTCGCGTCGTGCACTGTCGAGCAGCGCGACGAGATCGTCGAGCGCCGTGACCGTGCGCGGCGTATGCGGCGTGCGCACCATGCCGTCGAGCCGCGCGCGCGCGTCGCCGGGCGGCAACGCGCTCAGGAACGCGCGGCCGGAGCCGGTGCAGTACATCGGGATACGGCTACCGATCGGCATGTGGATCGGCACGAACTTCGTCGACACGAAACGCGCGACGTACACCATTTCGTCCTCGTCCGGCTCGGTGAGGTTGGTGGTTTCGCCGGTCAGGTTCGTGAGCTCGGACAGGAACGGATTCGCGACGTCGATCAACGTATCCGCCGCGAGATAGTTGAAGCCGATCCGCATCACGTGCGGCGTGAGCTGGTACCGCCGCGTGACCGGATGCTTGCGGAGGTAGCCGAGCTTCTCGAGCGTATAGACCATCCGCTGCGCGGAGCTTTTCGTCATCCCCGCCGCGTCGGCCACTTCCGCCAGCGTCATCGTGCGCCGCTTCGCGCTGAATGCACGCAGCACGTTGAGTCCTTTTTCCAGCGACTGGTTGAAGAGCAGATCGGTTGATTGATCGGGTGACGTTTCCATGGCGAGGGGCGGGATCGATTCGATATCGCATCATATCGTATCGAATATCGATACGCAAAAATCTATTTGCGATATTCTTGATTCGTTTTAAGATCGAGTCATCGTCGCGGTGTCGATCAGCGACCGGCCGGCGCACCGGGTTATTCGAGAAGGAGACAACATGGTTTCGTTCATCAAGCGGTTCGGCGCACTGGCCGCCGGTTTCGCCGCCTGTATTGCACTCTCCACGGCTTCGGCGAGCGCCGTTGCGGCCGAGCCGACGCTGAAGGTCGGGGCGACGGCCACCGGCGTGCCGTTCACGTTTCTCGACGTCAAGAGCAATTCGATCCAGGGGATGATGGTCGATGCGATCACCGCGGCCGGGAAGTCGGCCGGGTTTCGCGTCGACGTGCAGCAGACCGTGTTCTCGGCGCTGATCCCGTCACTCACCACGCAGAAGATCGACATCATTTCGGCCGCGATGCTGAAGACGGCGGCGCGTCAGCAGGTCGTCGATTTCTCCGACACCGTCTACATGTTCGGCGAAGGCCTGATCGTGAAGGCCGACGACCCGGGCCGCTATACGTCGATGGACGATTTCAAGGGGCAGGTGGTCGGCGCGCAGGTCGGCACGGCGTTCGTCGACGCGCTCAACAAGAAGGGCATCTTCAAGGAAGTCCGGACCTACGATTCGATCGCCGACATCATGCGCGACGTCGCGCTCGGGCGTATCAAGGCCGGCTTCGCCGATCAGCCGATCGTCGCGTACCAGATCGAGCACGGCGTCAATCGCCAGGTGCGGCTCGTGCCCGAATACCAGAGCGTCGTGACGGGGCAGGTTTGCTTCATCGTGCGCAAGGGCGACACCGTGACGCTCGAACAGCTCAACGGCGCGATCCGCAAGATGAAGGGCGACGGCACGTTGCAGCAGATCCTGCAGAAGTGGCATATGAGCTGAGCGCCGTCGCGCGATTCCCGGCCGACATCGCCCGTGCGTGCGGGCATCCATCGCGGCGAGCCGTCAGGACGTCGCATAGGAGACCTCATGTTTTTTCAGAACGCGATCGATTTCCTGCCGATCCTGCTGAAGGGCGCGGTGGTCACGATCGAGATCACGGCATGCGCGTTCGTGCTCAGCTCCGTGCTCGGGCTGATCCTCGCGTTGCTGAAGGTGTCGCGCAATCGTGCGATATCGACGGCCGGCAGCACGATCGTCAACGTGATCCGCGGGCTGCCGATCATCGTGCAACTGTTCTACATGTACTTCGTGCTGCCCGATCTCGGCGTGCAACTGTCGGCGTTCCAGGCCGGCGTGCTCGGCCTCGGCATCGCGTATTCGGCATATCAAGCCGAGAACTTCCGCGCGGGCATCGAGGCGATCGACCGCGGCCAGATCGAGGCCGCGCACGCGATCGGCATGCGCGGTCCGATGATCATGCGGCGCGTGGTGCTGCCGCAGGCGTTCCGCATCGCGCTGCCGCCGTACGGCAACACGCTGGTGATGCTGCTGAAGGATTCGTCGGTCGCGTCGACGATCACCGTCGCGGAAATCACGCGCGCCGGCCAGCTGATTGCGTCGTCGACGTTCCAGAACATGAGCGTCTACACGCTCGTCGCGCTGCTGTATCTCGCGCTCGGCCTGCCGCTGATGTTCGGCGTGAACCGGCTCGGCAAGCGGCTCGCCCTGAGGAGAGGCGCATGATCCTGATCGATTCGATACACAAACGCTTCCAGCAACACGCGGTACTGAAGGGCGTGAGCCTCGACGTGCAGCCGGGTGAGGTCGTATGCCTGATCGGGCCGTCCGGGTCCGGCAAGTCGACCGTGCTGCGCTGTATCAACGGCTTCGAGACCTACGACGAAGGGTCGATCACGATCGACGGCGTGAAGGTCGATGCGCATTCGAAGCGGATCCACGAGCTGCGAATGCGGGTCGGCATGGTGTTCCAGCGCTTCAACCTGTTCGCGCACCGCACGGCGCTCGAGAACGTGATGGAAGGGCCCGTGCACGTGCGGCGCATGCCGGCCGCGCAGGCGCGCGAGCAGGCCCGCGCGCTGCTCGACAAGGTCGGACTCGCGCACCGGATGAATGCGTATCCGTCCGAGCTGTCTGGCGGGCAGCAGCAGCGCGTCGCGATCGCACGCGCGCTCGCGATGGAGCCGCAGGCGATCCTGTTCGACGAGCCGACGTCGGCGCTCGACCCCGAGCTCGTCGGCGAAGTGCTCGGCGTGATGCGCGGGCTCGCCCGCGACGGAATGACCATGGTGGTCGTCACGCACGAAATGGCATTCGCGCGCGAGGTGGCCGACCGCGTGTGCTTCCTGCACGACGGCACCATCTGCGAAAGCGGACCGGCGCGCATCGTGCTCACGCAGCCGACCCATCCCCGCACGCAGGAATTCCTGCGCCGTCTGCTGGTGTCGGACGGTGCCGACAACCCGGATCGAACATGAGCGCAACGAACGCGGCACCCGCATGGCCAGACTCGCCGTGGCCGGATTCGCTGTGGGCGGCGACCGCCGCGCCGGCGCCCGATACGCCCGCGCTCGATGCGTCCACGTCATGCGACGTGGCGATCGTCGGCGCCGGCTTCACGGGCCTGTCGACCGCGCTTCACCTGGCCGAACGCGGCGTGAACGTCCGCGTGATCGACGGCGCGCAGCCGGGCTGGGGCGCATCGGGCCGCAACGGCGGGCAAGTGATCCCCGGGCTGAAATACGACCCGGACGAACTCGTCCGCCGGTTCGGCGACGAGGCCGGCGAGCAGCTTGCCGGCATCGTCGGCGGCGCGGCCGACACGGTGTTCGACCTGATCGAGCGGCACGCGATCGACTGCGATGCGCGTCGCCAGGGCTGGATCCAGCCGGCGCCGACCGCCGCGATGCTCGACACGGTTGCCCGCCGTGCGCAGCAGTGGGCCGCGCGCGGCGCGCCGGTCGACGTGCTCGACCGCGATGACGTCGCGCGGCGGCTCGGCACGCCAGCGTATGCGGGCGGCTGGATCGATCGCCGCGCGGGCAGCGTGCAGCCGCTCAGCTATACGCGCGGCCTCGTGCGCGCCGCACAGGCGAGCGGGGCGGTCGTGCACGGGTTGACCCGGGCCGTCGGGCTGACGCGCGCCGACGGCCGCTGGCGGATCGCGACGTCCGGCGGCGCGACGCTGTCGGCGGAGCGCGTCGTGATCGCGACCAACGGCTACACGGACGGGCTGTGGCCCGGCTTGCGCCAGTCGGTGATCGCCGCGAACAGTTTCATCGTCGCGACGCAACCGCTCGCGCCGGATCTCGGTCGCGACATCCTCGCCGGCGGCGAGGTCGCATCGGATGCGCGGCGTCTATTGCTGTACTTCCGCCGTGACGCGGCCGGGCGCCTGCTGATGGGCGGCCGCGGCCCGTTCGCCGAACCTCGCGCGCCGGGCGACTGGCGCCATCTCGAACGCGCGACGACGCTGTTGTATCCGCAACTGAAGGGTGTCCGGTTCGAATACCGCTGGGCAGGCCGCGTCGCGATCACCGCGGATTTCCTGCCGCACGTACACGAGCCCGCGCCGGGCGTGACGATCGCACTCGGCTACAACGGTCGCGGCATCGCGATGGCGACGACGCTCGGCAAGCATCTGGCCGCGCATCTGTCGGGCGATGCGCAACTGCCGCTGCCGTTCCGCGTCACGCCGATCCGGCCGATTCCGTTGCACGGGCTGCAACGCTTCTATATCGCGGCCGGGGTCGCCTGGTATCGGTTGCTCGACAGCCTGTCCTGACGCAGCCGCGACGGCAGTCGCCATCCGCATTCCGATCGGGCAGAATCGGCCTGCCCAGTTTCGACCGACGGATGCCGCATGACCGAACCGAACGAACCGAACGAACCATCCGGCCGCCGCGCTTACGCGAGCTTCGCGCAACGCTATGCGGACATCGCGCCGACGAAGGCGCACAACGCGCTCTACGAGCGTCCGGCGACCCTGGCACTGCTCGGCGACGTCGACGGCCTGACGGTGCTCGACGCCGGCTGCGGGCCCGGCATCTGCAGCGCGCATCTCGCTGGCCACGGTGCGATCGTGCATGCGTTCGACGTGACGCCGGAGATGATCGCGCTCGCGCGAACGCGCTGCGCCGGGCTGGCGGTCGACGTCAGGGAAGGCGACTTGGAGGCGCCGCTCGCGTGGCTGCCCGACGCGTCGGTCGACAAGGTCCTGTGCTCGCTCGCGCTCGACTACGTGCGCGATCTCGCGCCGACGCTGCGCGAATTCAGACGCGTCGCGCGTCCGGGGGGAACGCTCGTGTTCTCGATGGCGCATCCGATGCGCGACTGGATGGACGAACGCACGCGCGGGGAGGGCACGTACTTCGACACGTCCCGTTTCGGTTTCCACTGGTCGGGGTTCGGCGAGCCGAGGCCGTACGTCGAAGCGTGGCGGCGGCCGCTTGCCGACATCCTGAATGCGCTCGCCGACGGCGGCTGGCGGCTCGACCGCTTCGTCGAACCGACACCGCTGCCCGAGATGAAAGCCGTGTCGGAACGGCTCCATGCGGAGCTGTCGCTGGCGCCGGCCTTTCTGTGCATTCGCGCGCGTCGCTGACGCGGCACGACGCCTTGCAGGTACTCAGTGTTGCGCCGGCGCGTCCGTCAGCGTGCCGAGAAACGCTTCGATATCCTTGATGTCCTGCGCCGTCATCGCGGGCTTGTCGCCGGGCTTGCGATCGAAAGGCGCATCGGTCACGTCGACGTTCGCGCGATATCTCGGCGGAATGTCGTCGTATTCGTCCACCTTGCCGTCCGCGCCGCGCGAATAAAACTTCTGCGGCGAGATGCTGCGCTCGTTGTAGAACGCCATCACCTGGTCGAGGGTATGGAACACGCCGTTGTGGAAGAACACGTGGCGCGTCGCCGCATTGCGTAGCGTCGGCGTCAGGAACATTCCGCAGTACTGCGTCTGGTCCTTCAGGTCGTCGCGGAACGGCCCGCACACGCCGAGATCGTAGAACGCGGGGTTGCGGTTCTGCGCGAGCGCGCGGTTGCGCGGCGCGCCGAGCGCCTCGTACTGGTAATCGGTAAACATCGGCGGCAGCCCGTCCTTGCCGGGTTTCGACAAGTGGCAACCCGCGCAATTCGCCTTGTCCGGATCGTTGAACAGGCGCAGCCCGCGCAGTTCGGCCTGCGTGAGACGCGCACGGCCTTCGAGCCAGCGGTCGTACTTGCTGTCGTACGGATGGAACGACGGATCCTCGACCTGATAGCGCGCGATGGCGAACATCGCCTCCGACACCGCGAGCTGCGAGCTGTCGAACACGCGCGCGCCGAACAATTGTTCCAGTTGCGCGCGATGCGACGATTGCGCGAGCTTGTGCGCGACGTCGTCGACGCTCGCGTTGGCCATCTCGACCGGATTCAGCAGGGGGCCGAACGCCTGTTGCTGCAGCGTATCGGCGCGACCGTCCCAGAACATCCCGCCCTGCGGCACGAGCTGCGGCGCGGCCGACGTGCCGGCCACCTTCTGCGCCTTGACGACGCCGGCCGCCGCCGTGGCCTGTTGGGCGACGCTCGGCGCGGCGTCGTTTTCACCGGCATCGGGGCCGATGCTGAAATTCGGCTGGCGGTACAGATACATCAGCGACGGCGGCGGACGATAGCCCTGCTGCGCCATCGCGAGGCCGCCCGGCTGCACGTCGAGCGCATTCGGCGGGCCGTATGCATGATCGGGGCTGTGGCACGACGCGCACGACTGCTTGCCCGACGCCGACAGCGACGGATCGTGGAACAGCGCGCGCCCGAGCTGCGCGACCGCCGACAGCGGCTGCGCGGCGGGCCGTTGCAGTACGACCGGATGCGGGTTCGCGCCGGTCCAGTCGGCGACCACGGTGCCGATCGCCGCCGGTACCCGCGCGGGAAACGCGATAGCGAACGCGCCATAGCCGATCACGGCCGCACCGAGCACGAATGCCGCGCGGCGCAGCAGGCGGGAAGGGGCGCGCGGCGCGGGCGTGCCGGAGGCATCGGGAGACGGAAACGCGGGGCGAGCTTTCATGCTGTCGATCGAAAAACGGGCGTCGCACGAAGCGGCGCGCAGAAATGGAAACGGCCGGCGCATCATGCGCCGGCCATGCGGTCAGGCCGTGACGGTCAGATCGACGGTGCGGCGCTCAACGCGGTGCCGAGCGTCGGGTCGAGATACAGCGGCGTCGTGTTCGGCTTCGACGAGAAGTCGAACAGGTTGCGCAGGTCGCCCGCCGTCGCATCGAACGAGCCGCCGCCGATACGCTGGCCGCCGAGCCAGTTGTCCTCGATGAAGCGCACGACGGAAGACTGGTCGAGCATCGTGTGATCGACGTAGTTCTGCTTCGCATACGGCGAGATCACGACCAGCGGAATGCGCACGCCCGGGCCGCAGCGGCCGTTCACGGTCGCGCCGTTCACGCCGGTGGAGCCGCCCGTGCCGCACTTGCCGGAGCCGTTGAGCTGGTCGACCGGGTCCGACGATGCGTGCGTCGGCGGCGTGTACACGTGGTCGTACCAGCCGTCCGAGTCGTCATAGGTGACGATCACGGCCGTGTTCTGCCAGTCCGGCTGCTGCTGCAGGAAGTTGACGACCTTCGTCACGAACGCCTGCTCGTCGAGCGGATCCGAATAGCCCGCATGCCCGTCCTGCGCGGCCGGCGCCTTCAGGTAGCTGACCGACGGGAAGTTGCCGGCCTTCACGGCGGCGAAGAAGTCGTCCGTGTCGTACTGGTGGTTCGCCGGTTCGGCCGTCTTGCCGTCGGTC
Organism: Burkholderia sp. BCC1208; assembly: GCF_902833095.1. Lineage (NCBI taxonomy): Bacteria > Pseudomonadati > Pseudomonadota > Betaproteobacteria > Burkholderiales > Burkholderiaceae > Burkholderia > Burkholderia sp. BCC1208. The sequence goes on from NZ_CADFDY010000001.1 coordinate 66,501, forward strand.
TCCACGCTCGAACCGATCGCCGCGAGCGAGCTCGGGCGCGTGTGTTGCGGGTTCGCGGTCGACGCGTAGTACTGGAACCAGTTGTGGTGCGGGATGTAGTCGGACGTCGCGGCGTTCACGGCGGTGGCGACCGTGCTGCGCGCGCAGCCCGTCGTGCCGTTGCCGTTCGTCGTCGCCAGGTTGAAGCCGCCCATGAAGCCGCCCCACGTGATCTTCGCGGCGTTCAGCAGGTCGCCGATGTTCTTGCCGGTCATCATCGCCTGGTCGGTCGTGCTCGAACACACGTCGAAGCCCGGGTCGACGTCGTTGATCATCGTGAAGCCGCCCTGGCCGTCGTTGATGTAGTACGAGGTGGCGGCGAGCGTCGACGGCTGCTTCGACGTCTTGACGATCTGCATCCCGTTGGTCTGCCCCGCCACGACGTTCAGCGCGCCCGGCGTCGACGGGCCGTAGACCGTCGTGAACGTGTTGTCGCTCATCGCGAAGCGCTGCGCGTAGTTCCACAGCGCGGTCACCGTGTTGCCGTCGAAGTAGCCCATCACCTGACCCTTCGTGCCGAACGCGCCGGCGCCGCCGGACGAGCCCTTGCCCGTGTACTTCGGGAACAGGTCCGCGAGGCCGTTGTCCTCGGCCTGCTGTTCGGCGGTGTACGCGTGGTTCTGGTCGGCGGTCGCGGCCTGCGTGCGGTCGAGGCGGAACGGGTTCGCCGCGTCGGTGCCGTTGGCCGTGTTCGTGAAGTTCGGGTTCGCGGTGAGCAGCGTGCCCGTCAGGCCGTTCGGCGTCGGCGTGCCGGATTTCGCGGTGAACGCCGGTTCGCCCGACGGGTTCGTCGCGTTCGGGTAGGTGCCGAAGTAGTGGTCGAACGAGATGTTTTCGCCGTAGATCACGACGACGTGCTTGATCGGCGTGGCGGTCTGCAGCGCATCCTGCGACGACACGGCGGGCGTCGGCGTGGAATCGTCGCTGCCGCCGCAGGCGAACAGCGCCAGCGCTGCGGCTGCGCAGGCAGTGACGAGCAAGGCTTGACGGAACATCGGGAAACTCCAGGGTAAGGCCTTCGATGGTGGAGAACGGCCCCGTCGCCGTGTCGGTTCGGCGCAGAGCTCGTGAGGGGGCACGCGCATTGGAACAGCCGCGTATGAAGATATGGGGACGGAGTGTTTTCGCGATGGTTGCGCTGCGGTATCGATTTCATTACGACGCGGTGCGATACGAAAGAGAACGGTAAGGGGCGGACCGCCGGCAACCTCCGCGTCACATGTCGCGGGGTGCGGGCCGCTTGCGGCGCACCCAGCGCGGGGCGGGCGACTGGGAACAGACGGCCGAGTCCTTTACGGCGGACCGCAAGTCGCTTTTTTGACAATCCGGTGACGCATTCATACGATGAACGCCTGCCGCGCATCGCGCAGCTTGACCGTCAGGGAGGTTTCAGCGTGCCGATTCCCGTTCTGTTCGCCGTGCTGTGCGCGGCGTTCCTGCACGCGGCATGGAATGCGCTGGTGCGCAGCAGCGGCGACCGGCTGCGCTCGGCCACGGTGCTGCAGATCGCGATCGGGCTGTTCGCGCTGCTGTTCCTGCCGGCTGCCGCGCCGATCGCGGCGGCGAGCTGGCTCTGCGTCGTCGCGTCGGCCGTGATCCACGTCGTCTATACGCTGCTGCTCGTTCGTGCGTACGAGCACGGCGACCTGAGCGTCGCGTATCCGGTCGCACGCGGCACGGCGCCGCTGCTCGTCACGCTCGGCGCGGCGGCGTTCGCGGGCGAGCGTCTGAACATCGGCGCGCAATGCGGGCTCGTATTGATCTGCGCGGGCATCATGGCGATCGGGCTGGAGCGCGGACGCGGCGCGAAACACCGGATGATGCAGGTGCTGCCGACCGCGGTCGCGACCGGCGTGTCGATCGCGGCGTACAGCGTGGTCGACGGGATCGGTGTGCGCGAGAGCGGCAGCACGGTCGGCTATACCGCGTGGATGTTCGTGCTGACGGGTGCGATGATGGCCGCGTACCACCGGCTGCGGGCGGGGCCGCTGCGGTTGACGCAGGATGTCGGCGAGACGGCGAAGGCCGCCTGCGGCGGCGTGTTCGCGGCGCTCGCATACGGCATCGTGATCTGGGCGATGGATCGCGCGCCGATGGGGCCGGTGTCGGCGCTGCGGGAGACGAGCGTGGTGTTCGCGGCGCTGATTGCGCGCGTCTATCTCGGCGAGCGGCTGACGCCGCGCCGGGCGGCCGGTTGCGCGGTGATCGCGGCGGGGGCGTTGTTGATCGGTGCGTTCGAGGCGGTGAGCTGAACGCATTGGCCCAGCGCGCCGGGCGTGTCAGCTTTCCAACGGCATCGCACTCGTACACTTGATTTCGTCGAGGCACACGCTCGAATGCACGCCGCTCACGCCGGGAATGCGCATCAGCGTCTCGAGCAGGAATCGCGACAACCCTTTCAGATCGTGCGCGACGACTTTCAGCACATAGTCGATGTCGCCCGTCACCGAGAAACACTCCTGAATCTGCGCGAGATCCGACACGAGTTTCTGGAATTTCGACAAATCGCGGATATGCCCGCGCTCCATCGTCACGTGCACGAACGCGGTGACGCCGAACCCGAGCGTATCAGGGCACAGCCGCGTTTCGTAGCGGCGGATCGCGCCGATTTCCTCCAGCCGCCGGTGGCGTCGCAACGTCTGCGCGGGCGACAGGCCGACCGCTTTCGCCAGGTCGAGATTCGACGCGCGGCCGTTCTCCTGCAACACCGACAGCAAGTGGCGATCGATGCGATCGAGAACCGGTTCAGGCATTTTTGTTTCCTCATTTGTCTCCTGGATGCAATCTTATCTCATAATGTAGGGTTTGCATGAGCGGGTTACGCAACCCGATTTCGCCGTCGCGACGCTAAACTGACGCCGGATTTTCGTGTGCGGCCGCGGCAATGCGGCGTGGGCGGACGAGTCGGCGGTCGATCTGGCCGCACGCCGACGCGGATCGGATGCCGCCACGCGAGGATTGCAGTCCCCAACCCGGCGGCTCCACGAACGGCCGCCGGCACAGCAAAACAGCGCCCGGCACACCGAGGCGCGCCGCACCGCTTCCGGCGGAGGCGGACAGAGTGGAGAAGACATGGTTTCTGGAAACGAGAGCGACGGCCTGAAGCGCGGGCTGAAGAACCGGCACATCCAGCTGATCGCGCTCGGCGGCGCGCTCGGCACGGGGCTGTTCCTCGGCATCGCGCAGACGATCAAGATGGCCGGCCCGTCCGTGCTGCTCGGCTATGCGGTGGCCGGCATCGTTGCGTTCTTCATCATGCGCCAGCTCGGCGAGATGGTCGTCGACGAGCCCGTCGCGGGGTCGTTCAGCTATTTCGCGAACAAGTACTTCGGCCACTTCACCGGCTTCCTGTCCGGCTGGAACTACTGGGTGCTGTACATCCTCGTCAGCATGGCCGAACTGTCGGCCGTCGGGATCTACGTGCAGTACTGGTGGCCGGGCGTGCCGACCTGGGTGTCGGCGCTCGTGTTCTTCGTCGTCATCAACCTGATCAACCTCACCAGCGTGAAGTCGTACGGCGAGACGGAATTCTGGTTCTCGATCATCAAGGTCGCGGCGATCGTCGGCATGATCGGCTTCGGCGGCTGGCTGCTCGCGAGCGGTCACGCAGGGCCGGAAGCGACCGTCCGGAACCTGTGGCAGCACGGCGGCTTCTTCCCGAACGGCGTGTCGGGCCTCGTGATGTCGATGGCCGCGATCATGTTCTCGTTCGGCGGGCTCGAGCTCGTCGGCATCACCGCGGCCGAGGCCGACGATCCGAAGCGCAGCATCCCGCGCGCGACCAACCAGGTCATCTACCGTATCCTGATTTTCTACATCGGCGCACTGGCCGTGCTGCTGTCGCTGTACCCGTGGGAGAAGGTCGTCAGCGGCGGCAGCCCGTTCGTGCTGATTTTCCATGCGCTGAGCAGCAATCTGGTCGCGAACGTGCTGAACGTCGTCGTGCTGACGGCCGCGCTGTCGGTCTACAACAGCGGCGTGTACTGCAACAGCCGGATGCTGTTCGGCCTCGCGCGGCAGGGCAACGCGCCGAAGGTGCTGTGCTCGGTGAACAAGCGCGGCATCCCGCTCGCGGCGCTCGGCGCGTCGGCGCTCGCGACCGGCGTGTGCGTGCTGGTCAACTACTTCATGCCGGGCAAGGCGTTCGAGGTGCTGATGGGCCTCGTCGTGTCGGCGCTGATCATCAACTGGGCGATGATCAGCCTGATCCACCTGAAGTTCCGCCAGGCCAAGCGTGCTGCCGGGGAGGAGACTTCCTTCCGCAGTCTGGGCTATCCTTTCACGAATTACCTGTGCCTGGCATTCATGGCCGGCATTCTCGTCGTGATGTACCTGACGCCGGATCTCCGCCTGTCGGTGTACCTGATCCCGGTATGGCTCGCGGTGCTCGCGATCGGGTATCGCTTCCGTCAGAAGAATGCGGGCTTTGCGGTGCACGACGGCGCCTCCGCACGCTGACGCAGGCCACGACGACCCTTCTTCCAAACGAGACCGACTCAAGCCATGTTCGAACACATCGACGCGTACCCGGGCGATCCGATCCTGACGCTCAACGAGAACTTCCAGAAAGATCCGCGCGATCAGAAGGTCAACCTGAGCATCGGGATCTATTTCGACGCCGAAGGCCGGATTCCCGTGATGGGCGCCGTGCGCGAAGCCGAAACCGCGCTGCAGCGCGACAGCGGCCCGAAGCCGTACCTGCCGATGGTCGGTCTGGCCGCGTACCGCGACGCCGTGCAATCGCTGGTGTTCGGCGCCGATCACCCGGCCCGCGCGGCCGGCCGCATCGCGACGCTGCAGACGCTCGGCGGCTCGGGCGCGCTGAAGGTCGGCGCCGATTTCCTGAAGCGCTATTTCCCGGATTCGCAGGTGTGGCTCAGCGATCCGAGCTGGGAAAACCACCGCTTCATCTTCGAGCGCGCCGGCTTCACGGTGAACACGTACCCGTACTACGACGAGGCGACGGGCGGCCTGAAGTTCGACGCGATGCTCGCGGCGATCGACGCGCTGCCGGCGCGCAGCATCGTGCTGCTGCACGCGTGCTGCCATAACCCGACCGGCGTCGATCTCGACGAAGGCCAGTGGGAGAAGCTGATCGACGCGATCGAGGCGCGCGGGCTGCTGCCGTTCGTCGACATGGCGTACCAGGGCTTCGGCGCGGGCCTCGACGCGGACGCGTTCGCGGTGCGCGAACTGGCCCGCCGCGGCGTGCCGACGCTCGTCGCGAACTCGTTCTCGAAGAACTTCTCGCTGTACGGCGAGCGCGTGGGCGGCCTGAGCGTCGTCTGCGAAGACGCGGCCGCGGCCGAGCGCGTGCTCGGCCAGCTGGCCGGCGCCGTGCGCTCGAACTACAGCAACCCGCAGACCTACGGCGCGAAGGTCGTCGCGGCCGTGCTCGGCACGCCGGCGCTGCGAAAGCAGTGGGAAGAGGAACTGTCGGCGATGTGCCGCCGCATCGCGCGGATGCGCCAGTCGATCCACGACGGCCTGCGCGACCACGTGAGCGGCGAAGCCCTCACGCGTTACGTGAAGCAGCGCGGGATGTTCACGTACACGGGCCTGACCGAATCGCAGGTCGACGCGCTGCGCGAGGTGCACGGCGTGTACATCCTGCGCTCGGGCCGCATGTGCGTCGCGGGTCTGAACGATTCGAACGTCGGCATCGTCGCGGATGCGATCGGCAAGGTGCTGAAGAGCGGCGTCTGAACGCGGCGCGGCGACGCGCCACGATGCGGAACCGGCTGTGCCCCGTCGCGGGAACAGCCGGTTTTTTGTTGCGCGGCCGTCATGTGCGATGCCCGGCTGACGCACGGGCAGGCGCGGCGGTACGATCACGGGATCGTACGCAACACAGAGGAGCAGAGGAGCGACATGGGCATCCGGATCATCCAGCTCGGCACGCCGCGCGCGGCCGGCGAAGGCCTGCGGATCGGCACGGTGCGGCGGCCGCCGCGCGGCGTGCCGAAGGCGGAATTCGCGACGCGCAACTACTATGATGTATGGTTGCCGACGCTTTCGCCGAGCCCCGAACTCGTCGCGCAGGCGCAGGCCGCCGAAACCGACGCCGAATGGAAGGCGTTCAAGCGCCACTTCCGCGCGGAGATGGCGCACGGCGATCCGGCGAAGGTGCTGGATTTGCTGGCCGCGCTGTCGGCGACCACCGCGTTCTCGATCGGCTGCTACTGCGACGACGAGCGCCATTGCCACCGCAGCGTGCTGCGCGAGCTGCTCGCGGAGCGCGGCGCGGCGATCGAGACTGAAGCGGGCTGAAGCGGCGGCGCTGCCGCGCCGTGATCGTGCAGTGCAGCGAACCCGTTGACGTGGGTCAAGCGCGCGGTCGCGCGCGCCACTATGCTCTCGTCATGGAGCCATCACGACGATGACAAGCCGGCAGATGCACATTACTTTCCCGCCCGAACCGCCGGAATACTGCGCGCGCGACCTGGTCGTCGCGTTTTCGGCGCTGGTCGACGGGCGTTGCGTCCAGTGCGCGGTCACCGCCGAGGCGCTGGAAGACCATTTCGGCGCGCGGTCGCTGCTCGAACGCGATCTGCTGAGCGCATTCGACGAGCACCGGCCGGCCATCGAGGCGATGGCGCGACGCATGCTGGAGGAAATCGGCGGCCGGCCGGTGCTGCTGCACAGCGGGCACTTCCGGCTCGAAGGCTGATACCGCAGGAGGGCGCATGACACTGCAGGGCAACATTCACGAACGCGACTGGTCGGTCGAAGTGGAGACGCGCCCGTGCGAATCGGGCGAGTTCCGCTGCCGCGTGTCGGTCGAGCACGGCGCCGGCGCCGCGCGGTTTCATCATACGTTCGAGCACAGCCACGCGTATCCGACCGAGCGCGAGGCGATGATCGAAGGGTTGCGGGCCGGCATGACGTGGATCGAGATGAAGGCGTCGCAGGTCTTCAAGGTATGAACGGTCCCGCGCCGGCCAGGCGCGGGCAGACTATCGGCCGGCCGCGATCGAAAAATGCGCGCCGCGCCACGGGAAACACGTGCCGCCCGATCGTGAGGCGGCCGGCACATGCAAGGCGGTCGACGAGCGGGCGGCCCCGTCAGGAGAGACGACATGGGCGTGGGCATGCAGATCGCCTGCCTCGGATTCACGGGTTCGGCAGCCGTCGAGGCCGAAGCCGGCGCGCAACTGGTGCGGCTGGAACGGTTTCGCGCGTTGATCGACGGCTGCCATCTCGCGATCGAATCGCGCATGGCGGCCGATGGCGCCCGCCTGTACGACGTGCGGCTCGACCTGATGATGCACGACGCGGCGCTCACGTCGCTGCCGCCGTGCGTCGGCGCCGACGTGGACGATGCGCTGCGCCGCGCGTTCGCCCAAGCCGAACAGGCGCTGATCGCGTGGCAGGCGGGCGCAGCAACGGCGGCGCTGCGCGACGCGGAGACCGGCGACGCGATGCGGTGAGGCCGCGCGCCGGCGATCCGGCGCCGTGTGTCAGACCCGCGCGAGCGCTTGCGTGTCGATGATGCGCACGCGCTTGCCGCGCGTTTCGACGAGCGCTTCGCGATGGAACCGCGAGAACATCCGGCTGACGGTTTCGAGCTTCATCCCGAGATAGCAGCCGATTTCCTCGCGCGTCATCCGCAGATTGAATTCGGTTGCCGAATAGCCGCGCGCCTCGAACCGCGACGACAGGTTCAGCAGGAAATGCGCGACGCGCTGCTCGGCCGACATCGTGCCGAGCAGCAGCATCTGGCTCGATTCGCGGACGATCTCGCTGCTCAGCATCTGGTAGAGGAAGTGCTGCATCGGCTTCATCTCGCGGCACGCGGCTTCGAGCGCGCCGAACGGGATGATGCACACCACGCTGTCTTCCAGCGCGATCGCATCGCAGCAGTGCTGCCCGCCGCCGATGCCGTCCATCCCGAGCGTTTCGCCGGCGATCTGGAAGCCCGTCACGTGCTCGCGGCCGTCGCGGTGCATCATCACCGTCTTGAACGACCCCGCGCGCACCGCATAGATGCTCTGGAACGGATCGTCGGTGCGAAACAGTGCATCGCCCTGGCGAACCTGTCGCGTCGTGCAGATGATCGCGTCGAGGCGGCCGTATTCGGCGGCCGTCAGGTGCGGCGGCAGGCACATCGAGCGCATCGCGCAGGCCGAGCAGCGGGCGGCCGGATGCTTGGCGGCGTCGGCGCGCGCGGTGGGGCGCAGGGCAATCGTGGGCCGGGATACGACGGACACGTCGGCGGCGCAGGCGGTGGCGGTGGACATGAGTCGCTCCGGCTCGTCAGGGGCGGTGCACGCGAGCGTGCACCAGGGATTCGATGACACGGCACGCGGCGTCGAATTCGACGGTCTTGTCGAAGAAGTAGTCGGCTCCCGCCGTCGCGCATGCCTCTCTGAATGCCGGCGCCGAGTGGTTCGTCAGCACGATCGTGACGATGCGCGGCGCGGCCTTCGACAGCATCCCGATCAGGTCGAGACCGCTGCCGTCCGCGAGCCGCACGTCGACGATCACCACGTCCGCGCGACTGCTGCGGATCTGCGGCCACGCGTCCTGGCCGTCTTCCGCTTCGCCCACGACGACCACGCCGCGGATCGCGCCGACGAGCAGCGCGATCCGCTGGCGGACGGCCACAGCGTGATCGACGAGGAACACCCTGAGCGCGGCGGGTGACAGGCTGGCATTCATGCCGGCAGTATCGTGTTGCGCCGCCGAAATTGAAATCGGCCGAATTGGAACTTCGTGTAGGCCGCTTCGACGCGGTGTAGGGCGTTTCCTACACCGCGTACGGGAAATCGCCGGCGTGGCCGCGGGCGATGCGATGCCGCGCGAGCGGCGCCAGTGGTTGCGCGGCCGGGTCAGCCGGCGCCGCGCTCGGCCAGCGCGTCGCGCGCGGTGCGGCACGCGGCCAGATCCCACGCGGCGCAGCCGACGCTCTTGAACAGCAGCGGGCCGCCGCGGGCGAATGTGCCGTTCAGCACGTCGGCGAGCGACGCGACGTGCTGCCAGTCGACCTGCGCGACGATCAGGTCGCCGGCTTCGTGGCGCGCGCCGGCCGGATCGTCGACGACGAGCCGGCTGCCATGCACCGTGCTCGCGTCGATTTCGGCGGCATCCGCGGTGAACGCGCCGACGCCGACCACGAGCCGGCCTTCGCGCGCGGCGTCGCGGTAGACGGGCGTGCGGCTCGTCGTCAGCGTGACGACCACGTCGATCGCATCGGGAACCGCGTCGCCGTCGAGCGGCGCGAGTCGCGGCGCATGCGTGCGATGGGCGGCGCAGAAGGCGGCCGCGCCGACCGCGCTCGTGCCGCGCACGTGAAGGCGCGCCTCCGGAAAGATCGCCGCGAGCGCTTCCGCGTGATTGGCCGCCTGCTTGCCGGTGCCGATCAGCAGGATGTCGCGGGGCGCGGCGCCATGCAGCGCCTGGATGCCGAGCGCGGTGATCGCCGCCGTGCGGCGGCCGGTGACGGTCGGCCCATCGAGCGCGAAGCGCATGGCTCCGGTGGTGGCGTCGTACGCGGTGACCTGGCCGAGGATCGTCGGCAGCCCGCGCGCGCCGTTGCCGGGGCACACGTTCACGAGCTTGTGGCTCGCCAGGTCGTGCGCGCTCGACGGCATCGACAGCATCACGCCGCCGCCTTGCAGCGGCACGACCAGGCGTTCGGGGCTGACGATGTCGCCCGCCGCATACTCGGCGACCGCTTGCCTGAGCGTGGCGAGCAGCGCCGGGTAGTCGAGCAGCGCGGCCGTATCGGCCGCGTCGAAAACGGGAATGGGGGAAATGGCGGTCATCGTGTCCGTCGTGGGCGTCGGTGAGCGTGAACGGCGGACGCATGCCGCGCCCGCCGCAGGTCTGCCGGATACCGTGGCACAGGGCAGTGTGGATCGAATCTATACCACTTGCTGGCACGCCCGCAACCCAGAAAATAAAGCACTTCGTGGATTTTGGTTCTAATATCTGGCCAGAAGGCTCGCCGCTGCCGCGCTGTCCGCGCCGCTCCGGTATAGTGCGAACCCATTCCAGATCCACGCCCGCGAACGGGCAGGAGCCACACGATGATGTCCGCGCGTCCCGACTCACTCGAAGGCGGTTTCAGGCCGCTGCAGATCTACGAGCAGGTAGCCGAAAAGATCCGCGACGAGATCCGCGCGGGGCGCTACGCGGCCGAATCGCGGCTGCCTTCCGAACGCGAGCTCGCGGCGCTGTTCCAGGTCGGCCGGCCGGCCGTGCGCGAAGCGCTCGGCGCGTTGCAGAACGAAGGGCTCGTGTTCACGAAGCGCAATTCCGGCACCTACGTCGTCGCGGCGCCGCTCGACGTGCTCGCGCAGCGCGGCGATGCGCACACGGCGTCCGAGGCCGACTTCAGCCCGACCTCGACGCTCGACGTGCGGCTGATCCTGGAGCCCGCGATCGCGCGCCTCGCGGCCGCCCATGGCCGCGCCGACCCCGGCGCCGAGCGCTATCTCGCGCAGATGGAAACCATCACCGACGTCGACGATCCGCATCAGCGCGCGCTGTGGAACGAGAGCGACCGACTGTTTCACCGGCAGCTCGCGCTGATGACCGGCGATGCGCTGATCGTGAAGATCGCGGACGAAGTCGCGAAGACGATGGACCAGCCGCTGTGGAAACGGCTGAAGGACGACGGCATCTACGACGCGGGCCGGATCCGGCTCTACGTGTCCGAGCACCGGCTGATCTACGAGGCGATCGTGTCCGGCGATGCCGACGCGGCCGCGTTCTATGTCGAACAGCACATTCGCCGCGTGCGGCGCGATATCTCGCCGAAGTAGTACGCCTGCGCGCGCGTTCGTTCTGGTCTTTAACGTGACCAAAACATCCGGAATTATTTTGAAATTGCTTGCACCGTGACCATGCGTGTCCTACATTGGTTTCACAAAAAACCAATCAGGAGACATCATGCGACACCTCATGACCGCGCTTTCGGTGGCTATTGCCGCCGGCGCGCTGACTTCCGCGCACGCGCAGGAAGTCGTGATGATCGGCCATTCGGCGCCGCTGACGGGCCCGCAGGCCGCCAACGGCAAGGACAACGAAAACGGCGCGCGGCTCGCGGTCGACGAGCTCAACAAGGCCGGCATGAAGGTCGGCGGCAAGACCGTGACCTTCAAACTGGTTTCCGATGACGACCAGGCCGATCCGAAGGCCGGCGTGCAGGTCGCGCAGAACCTCGTCGACAAGGGCGTCGTCGCGGTGCTCGGGCCGTACAACTCGGGCGTCGCGATTCCGGCCTCGCGCGTGTATGCGAACGCCGGCGTGCCGATCCTGCCGGTCGCGTCGAACCCGGCGCTGACGAAGCAGGGCTTCAAGATCATCTTCCGGATCGGCGCGAGCGACGAGCAGCTCGGCGGCACGATGGCCACGTTCGCCGCGAAGACGCTGAACGCGAAAACCGCCGCCGTGATCGACGATCGCACCGCATACGGGCAGGGCGTCGCCGAGCAGTTCATGAACGTCGCGAAGGCGAACGGCATCCGGATTGTCGACCAGGAATACACGAATTCGTCGGCCACCGATTTCCTCGGCATTCTCACCAAGATCAAGGCGAGCAACCCCGACGTGATCTTCCTCGGCGGCTATGCGGCGCAGGGCGCACCGATGGCCAAGCAGATAAAGCAGCGGGGCTTGCGCGCGAAGCTGCTCGGCGGCGACGGCATCTGCTCGGCCGACATGGGCAAGGTCGCGGGCGAGGCGGCGTCGATCGTCTATTGCGCGCAGGGCGGTGTCGCGCTCGAGAAGACGCCGGCCGGCCGCGAATTCCTGAAGAAGTACCACGACGCGTATCACACCGATACGCAGGTCTACGGCGTCAATTACTACGACGGCGTGAAGCTGCTCGCCGACGCGATGGTCAAGGCCGGCACGACCACCGACAAGCCGAAGCTGATCGCGCAGCTCGCGAAGTCGAACTACGCGGGCGTCGCGGGCACCTATTCGTTCGACACGAACGGCGACCTGAAAGGCGCGCCGACGACCGTCTACGTGATCCGCAACGGGCTGCCGCAACCGTACGCCAAGTAACTGCCGCACCGGCCGTCACCGGACGGCGGCCGGCCGCCGTCCTTCGTTTCAACGCATTCCCATCGACCATGAAAATTTCCCGCTCCCTTTCCACCGTCGAAGTGCACACCGGCGGCGAGGCGTTCCGCATCGTCACGAGCGGACTGCCGCGGCTGCCCGGCGACACGATCGTCCAGCGCCGCGCGTGGCTCAAGGAGCACGCCGACGAGATCCGCCGCGCGCTGATGTTCGAACCGCGCGGCCACGCCGACATGTACGGCGGCTACCTGACCGAGCCCGTGTCGCCGAACGCCGATTTCGGCGTGATCTTCGTCCACAACGAAGGCTACAGCGACCATTGCGGACACGGCGTGATCGCGTTGTCGACGGCGGCCGTCGAACTCGGCTGGGTGCAGCGCACGGTGCCGGAGACGCGAGTCGGCATCGACGCGCCGTGCGGCTTCATCGAGGCCTTCGTCAAGTGGGACGGCGAACATGCGGGGCCCGTGCGCTTCGTCAACGTGCCGTCGTTCATCTGGCGGCGCGACGTGTCGGTCGAGACGCCGTCGTTTGGCACCGTGACCGGCGACATCGCGTATGGCGGCGCGTTTTATTTCTACGTCGACGGCGCGCCGTTCGACCTGCCGGTACGCGAATCGGCGGTCGAAAAACTGATCCGCTTCGGCGCGGAAGTGAAGGCGGCCGCGAACGCGAAGTATCCGGTCGTGCATCCGGAGATCCCGGAAATCAACCACATTTACGGCACGATCATCGCGAACGCGCCGCGCCACGCGGGTTCGACGCAGGCGAACTGCTGCGTGTTCGCGGACCGCGAGGTCGACCGCTCGCCGACCGGTTCCGGCACCGGCGGGCGCGTCGCGCAGCTCTACCAGCGCGGGCTGCTCGCGGCGGGCGACACGCTCGTCAACGAATCGATCGTCGGCACGGTCTTCAAGGGACGCGTGCTGCGCGAAACGACGGTCGGCGACATCCCGGCCGTGATCCCGGAAGTGGAAGGCAGCGCGCATATCTGCGGGTTTGCGAACTGGATCGTCGACGAGCGCGATCCGCTCACGTACGGATTTCTCGTGCGCTGAGCCGCGGCGCCGGTCGCGCTGCCGTCGCGTCCCCGTCGCGCGGCGTTCAGGTTGTCGTACCAGGCTTGGCGCGTCGTTCCGGTTGCGGAGCACGCGCCTTTTTTGCGTCGGCGCCGCCGCGAAACCGCACCACGCGTGCCGGCCCAACGCCGCCGCGGGTCGGCCGGCCGCGCGAGTTTGGTACGATGCAGCCTTTTCAGCCGAGCTCCACCCGCGTGAATCGCCGAAACATGTCGTCAGTGCGTGCCTTGTGTGCCAGATGGATCGCGCGCGCCCAACCTGTCGCGGCGGCCGCCGTCGCGCGGGTCAAGCCTCTCGCCGCCACCGGGTGGCACCATGTCCGCCACCCGACGCGCCGGGGCGTGCTGCTCACGGCCGCCGCCGTGCCGGCGCTGTTCGCGGTGTACGTGGTCGTGCTCATCCCGTTCACGCCGGGCATCGGCGACATCCGCAAGGCGCGCGTCGACCAGCCCGCGCAGGTACTGTCCGCCGACGGCAAGCTGCTGACCGAATTCAAGCCGTCGAACCGCGAATGGGTGTCGCTCAAGCAGATTTCGCCGCACATGGTCGACGCGTTGATCGCGACCGAGGATCACCGCTTCTACGCGCACCACGGCCTCGACTGGAAGCGCACGGCGTCGGCCGCGCTGCATACGTTCTCGGGCAGCCGCCAGGGCGGCTCGACGATCACGCAGCAGCTCGCACGCAACCTGTATCCGGACGAGATCGGCCGCGCGCCGACGCTCACGCGCAAGGTGAAGGAGGCGATCACCGCGCTGAAGATCGAGGCCGTCTACAGCAAGGACCAGATCCTCGAGACCTACCTGAACACGGTGCCTTTCCTGTACAACGCGTACGGGGTCGAGATGGCCGCGCGCACCTATTTCGACAAGTCGGCCGACGAACTCGACGTGCTCGACAGCGCGACGCTCGTCGGGATGCTGAAGGGCAACAGCTACTACAACCCGGTGCTGAACCCCGAGCGCGCGCTGCAGCGGCGCAACACGGTGCTCGGCCAGATGGTCAAGTACGGCAAGCTGTCGCCGGCGCAGTTCGCGCAGTTGCAGCGCCGGCCGCTGCGCATCGACTTCGAGCGCCAGAAGGAGCCGCCCGGGCCGGCGCCGCATTTCGCGCAGCAGTTGCGCAAATGGCTGATCGCATGGGCCGACCGCAACGACTACAACATCTACTCGGACGGGCTGATCGTGCGCACGACGATCGACTCGCGCCTCCAGCAGATGGCGACGCAGGCGCTCACGCTGCAAGGCAATCAGCTGCAGGGCATCGCGAACAACGCATGGAGCGGCCGCGACGGCTGCGGCACCGACAACGAGGTGTTCCGCACCTTCATGCGCGAATCGCCCGAGTACAAGGCCGCGCAGGACGCCGGCAAGGACGACGCGGCGGCGATGAAGCTGCTTGCGGCCGACCGCGGCTTCCTGCACGCGCTGTGCAAGGCGAAGACCGACGTGCAGGCCGGTTTCCTCGCGATCGATCCGCGTGACGGGCAGATCCGCGCGTGGGTCGGCAGCCGCGACTTCACCCGCGAGCCGTTCGACCACGTCGCGCAGGCGCGGCGCCAGCCGGGCTCGACGTTCAAGCCGTTCGTCTATGGCGCAGCGTTCGCGAGCGGGATGAAGCCGGACGACACGTTCATCGACCAGCCGGTCGAGATCCCTTTGAAAGGCGGCGAGATCTGGCGGCCGAACGACGACGTGCCGCCTACGGGCAAGCCGATGACGCTGCGCGATGCCGTCGCGCTGTCGCGCAACCGAATCACCGCGCAGGTGATGGAGAAGGTCGGACCCGCGGCCGTCGCGCGGCTCGCGCGCGACATGGGCGTGCGCGAAAGCCCGCTCGAACGCGTGCCGTCGCTCGCGCTCGGCACGAGCCCGGTCACGCTGAAGGAAATGGTCGCGTCGTACGCGACGATCGCGAACGGCGGCCTGTACGTCGAGCCGCAGATGGTGACGCGCATCGAGAACCGCCAGGGCGACGTGCTCGCCGAATACGCACCGGCGCCGCCCGAACGCGCGCTCGATGCCGAAACCGACAAGACGCTGCTCGACGTGATGCGCGATGTCGTGACGCGCGGCACGGGCGGCAGCATCCGCACGCGTTTCGGCATCCGCGGCGACGTGGCCGGCAAGACCGGCACGACGCAGGACAATGCGGACGGCTGGTTCATCCTGATGCAGCCGGGCCTCGTCGCCGGCGCGTGGGTCGGATTCGACGACGGCCGCGTGACGCTGCGCAGCGATTACTGGGGGCAGGGCGCGCACAGCGCGCTGCCGATCGTCGGCGATTTCTTCCAGCGCGCGCAGCGCGCCCGGATCGTCGATACCAAGGCGAAATTCGATACCGAGCCGTCGCCGGGCTGGTTCGCGTCGCTGCGCGAGCGCGCGACCGACCTGTTCGACACGTGGTTCCCGCCCGAGCCGAAGAAGGCGCCCGCGCCGGTCAGGACGCAGCGTATCGAGCGTCCGGCCGAGGTCGACGAGGGCGCGGCGTCTGCGGCTTCGGCTGCCTCGGCGCCGGATGCGGCCTCCGGCGGCATCGTCGAGGAATGGGTGCCGGCGTCCGAAGTGGCCGCATCGGCCGCGGCGCTGTCGTCGGGCGCATCGCAGCCGCAGCCCGCGCAGCCGCCGGCAGGCGCCAGTGCGACGAGCGGAAGCAGCGCCGGTATCGGCGTCGCTCCTTCGGCCGTGCCGGCTCCGCCGTCGCCGGTGCCGGCCGCGCCCGATGCGACCGGCGCTTCGCAGTAACGAAGCCGTTCAGATTCCGCGCGATGCTGCCGTAATCAAGTTGTCACGACAGCTCGCGCGGCCGCTCCGCGCTTCTCCGATGAGGCTTTCCGCCGACTACGTCGCGCTCGTGCGCGACGATCTTTCAGCCGACGTCCCGCTCGGCTTCGATCTCTATGACGCCGACGGCGCCGCACTGCTGCCGGCCGGCACGACGCTGCGCGACCCGACGCAGCACGCTTTCCTGTTCGACCATTTCCGCCCCGTGCGCCGACGCGATGACGCCGGCACCGATCCGCGCATGCCCGCGGCGGCGGCCGCGCCCGCCACACGCATGGGTTTGTCAGAGGGGACCGCGATCGGCATTCGCCGTCGGGTCGGTACGACGCGCGCGCTGCAGCGCTGTCGGCTGATCGGCGTCGGTACGTCCGGTGCGCTGTTCGTCGAGCCGCAGCATGCCGCCGTGCTCGACTTCGCACGCGGCGACGACATCGAAGCGGTGGCGATCGGTCGTGCCGCGGTGTCCCGTTTCGGCGCAACGGTCGACTCGGTGCAGGCGTCGGGCGCCGCGCCGTTCATGATTCTGTCGCCGCCCGGTTTCGTCGACCGGCTGCGCACGCGCGCGGAGCCGCGCGTGCCGGTGCGCATCGCGGCCTGCTGCAGCGGCGCAGCGGAGGGGGCGGAAGGCCTCGGGGTCGTGCACGACATCAGCCTGAGCGGGCTGTCGATCGCCGTGGACCGGCCGATCGCGGCGGCCGGCGAGCCATTACGCGTGCTGCTTCCGTACGAAACCGGCGGCCGTATCGAGCGGCTGGCGCTCCATGGCACCGTGCGGGCCGTGCATACCGACCCGGCGATGCCCGCGTTGACGCTGCATCATGCGGCGTTCGGCGACATCGATGCCGACGACTTCATTCGCCTCAAGGCGCTGCTGTTCGACAGGCAGATGGCGTCGGCGGAGACCGACCGCGTGCGTTGAACGTGCGGCCGGAGCGTGCCGGCTCACCGTATCGCAGCATTCGGTGCGGGAACGCCGATAATCGTCTGATGAAACGACTTATTCCCGCTCGATTGTATGGTTTCGGTCAACAGTGAATTTGCGATTTAAGTATTTACCCTGATAGCCGGCCCTCCTAGACTTCTACTCATACGCAACGACCTCGAGTCCGAAGCGCCTGACAAAACAATCCTGGAGGTAACGCATCATGAAATCGCTGATCAAGGCAGTTGCACTGGCCGCCCTGGTGGCCGCACCGGTCGTCTCGTTTGCCCAATCGAACCAGCAGCCGTTGACCCGCGCGCAAGTGCGCGCCGAGTTGGTCCAGCTCGAAAAGGCCGGCTACAACCCGAACGACTGGATCAACTATCCGGAAAACATCCAGGCCGCCCAGGCCAAGATCGCCGCCGCGCAGAACGCCGGCGCGCAAGCCGACGCAACCGGCTACGGTTCGAACCCGGTCGCGACGTCGCAGTCGGGCCAGCGCGCGGTCGTGCCGGCCGTGAGCGACCGCTCGTCGGTGTACTTCGGCCACTAAGCCAGCCGTTGTCTCGCGGCTGTGAAGGCCGCGGCCGAAGCCGTATCGAGAAAGCCCGCACGCGTATCGCGTGCGGGCTTTTTCAATGGTGCGTAACGATGCGATGCTTTCGCCATCGGGAAACACGGCAACCGGCGAAATCACGCGCCGCGGGCGTCGGCCCGCCCCCCGCTGACAATCCGCCGCGCGTGCGCTAGCATCGCGGTCGACGTCGCCGCGGGTAGCGCGGCCAATCCACACGGGGCGCAGCAAGGCACCGGGTGCCACACTTCAACGAACAACAAGGAGCATCCATGCGTGTCATGACCGGTCTGCTGGGCTTGCTGGCGCTGGTGACGAGCGTCGCCCATGCGCAGGCGAATTGTGCGGACGCGACGGATCAGGCGACGATGACGGCGTGTGCCGATCGCGCGTACAAGAAATCCGACGGGGAGCTGAACCGGACCTACCAGGCTGTCACCGCGCGCCTGCGCGACGTGCAGCCCCTTGCCGACAAGCTCGTGAACGCGCAGCGCGCGTGGCTCGCGTATCGCGATGCCGAATGCCACTTCTCGAGCGCGAATGCCGAGGGCGGCAGTGCGTACCCGATGGTCGTATCGACCTGCCTCGACGATCTGACGAAAGTGCGCACCGAAACGCTGAAGGGCTATCTGTCCTGCGAGGAGGGCGACCTCGCGTGCCCGGTGCCCGCGAAGTAACGATCAGGCGCGGGCCCGGCCGGGTCCGCACGACGCCGGCTAGACGTCGTCCGTTACACGTCGTCCGTTTCGTCGAGCAGCTTGTGCCGCATCGCATAACGCACGAGCGCCGCTTCATGCGGCATCTGCATCTTTTCCAGGATCCGGGTCTTGTAGGTACTGACCGTCTTCGCGCTCACGCACAGCGCATTCGCGATCTCGGTCAGCGTCTGGCCGGCGGCGATCCGTCGGAACACGTCGAATTCGCGGTCGGACAGCCGCTGGTGCGGCAGTGTTTCGGCCGGCTCGTTCAGGCTCTGCGCGAACTGCTCGGCCATCGAGAGGCTCACGTAGACGCCGCCCGACGCCACTTTCGTGACCGCGCCGACCAACTCCGCGCTCGCGCTTTCCTTCGTCAGATAGCCGGATGCGCCCGCGCGGAACGCACGTACCGCGTATTGCTGCTCCGCGTGCATCGTCAGCACCAGCACGCGCAGCGCGGGTTTCTCGTCCTTGATCTGCTTGATCAGCTCGACGCCGTTGCGGCCCGGCATCGACAGATCGAGCACGAGTACCTGCGCGGGCGTCGCACGCACCAGCGCGATCGTCGACGGGCCGTCGCAGGCTTCGCCGGCCACCTCGAATCCGGTGGCGTTCTGGAGGATGTGCCGCAGACCGTCGCGTACGAGCGTATGGTCGTCGGCAATGAGCACCTTGATCATGTGATGAGCGTGTCCTGTTGAACGGTGGCGAGCGGAAACGCGACGGTAATCGAAAAGCCGCGCGCGAGTGCGGTATCGATCGTCACGGTGCCGCCCAGCATGTGTGCGCGTTCGCGAATGCCGATCAGGCCGAACGACTTGTCCTCGTGGGCCGGACCGCCGGGCGCCGCGCCGCGGCCGTTGTCCGCGACGCGCAGCACGCAAGAGCCTTCCTCGATGTCGAGCCGCAACGCCACGCGCGTCGCATCCGCATGGCGCGCGACGTTCGTCAGCGCCTCCTGGACGATGCGGAACAGCGTGGTCGCGCCCGCGCTGGTGAACGTGAGGCCGCCCGTTTCGATGTGGTGCTCGACATCGATCCCGTAGCGGTTCGTGAAATCGTTCGCGAGCCATTCGATCGCGGGCACGAGGCCGAGATCGTCGAGCATCACCGGCCGCAGGTCGGCCGCGATGCGCCGCACCGACGCGACCGTCGCGTCGATCAGCCGCCGCATGCCTTGCAGATGCGACTGCACGCCTTCGTCGGGTTGCGCGAGGCCGGGCATGCGCAGCTGCTGCTCGACCACCGACAGGTCCATCTTCAACGCGGTGAGCTGTTGCCCGAGGTCGTCGTGCAGCTCGCGCGCGATGCGGGTTTTTTCCTCTTCGCGCACGTTCTGCAGGTTCGCGGACAATTCGCGCAATTCCTCGCGCGATTGCTTCAGCGCGTTCTCGGCCCGCTGCCGCTCGGTGATGTCGCGCAGCATCACCGTATAAAGCTTGCCCGACGCGTCGCGGATCTGCGAGATCGACGCTTCGATCGGGAATTCCTCGCCGTTGGCCCGCAGCCCGAACAGCACGCGCTGGCGGCCCATCTGCCGCTCCGACACGCCCGTCACGCCGAACTGGTCCACGTGCTTCCCGTGCGCGGCGCGGAACCGCTCGGGAATGAAGCGCGACAGCGGCGCGCCGATCGCCTCCATCGCGGACACGCCGAACACCTGCTCGGCCATCGGATTGAAGATCACGACCGTCTGCTTCTCGTCGATCGTGATGATCGCTTCCATCGACGAGCGGATGATGCCCATCATCCGCGCCTCGTTGAGGATGCCGCGGCTGCTTGCGCCGGCATCGGCGCGCCCGCGCAGCAATGCATGGACGAGCGCCGCGAACGCGAACGACGCGATCAGCCCCGCGGCGAGCACGATGCCGGCCGCACGCTGCGCGCCGGTCGCGCTCGGCCGGCCGTCCGCGGAATAGGCGAGCGTCAGCGCGGTGCCGCCGAAATTCAGCACATCGGTGCGCCGCATCAGGTCGGGCGACGCCGACGCTTCGTCGGTCGTCGTCTCGATGCTGACGATCGCGCGCGAATCGCCGCCGGCGGTCATCCACAAGTCGATCCCGCGTTCCGCGTCGAGCGCGCGCTCGACCAGGCGCCGCGGGCTCAGCGCCGCGAACAGCATCCCGTCGGCGCCGGTTTCGCGCGTGCCGGACGGCTTGATGGCGGCGCCCGGGGAGGTCGTCACGGGCAGGAACAGCGTCAGGGTACGGGCGTCGCGGGAGGTGTCGTCGTCGGCAGGGTGGACGCCGAGCGCGATATCGCCGGTCCGCAGTGCGCGCGCGAGCGGCGCCGCGTCGGACGCGCCGAAGCGCACCACCGGTGAGCTCGAGGCGGGGGCGCTGAGCGTCGCTGCCGCGAGCGGATCGGCCGGCAGCGGCTTCGTGCCGGCCAGCGCGCCGCGCGCCGCGGGCGTCAGCGGCGCATAGCCGATCTGCCGGACCGGCGAGCGGCCGCTGTCGAGATCGAGCGTCTCCGCATACCGGCGCCATTGGCCGGGCGTCATGTCGGGGACGAGGCCGAACGCGCCGCGCGCGCTTTCGAGCACGGCGCCGCTGGCCTGCAGCTCGTGGCGCAGCATCGCGGTCACGTGCGTCGTGCGGCGTTCGAAACGCGTATGAACGGCGCCTTGCCACTGCTCGCGCACCAGCAGCGCGACGCCGAGCGACAGCACCGCGCCCGCGCACAGCGCAGCGACGCCGGCCGCGAACGGCTGGCGTAACATGGTCTGGAGGTGCGTGGGCCCTCGGGCGTCACGCGTCGGGGTTCCACTGGCGGTCATTCGAAGGCCATTCTGTTATTCGGGCTACCCGGGGCACTCGGGCAGCGCGGCGAAACCAGGAAAACTCGCACCGGCTGCGTGCAACGACTATTTTCAAGATGAAATTGTGCGCGTTTTACACATTTTTTGTAATGGGGTCGGTTGAAATTGCGGCAAACAGGGGGAAGAAGATGGACGCGCCGGCCGCGCTTGACGCGCGTCAACGCGCGCGTCGGCCCGTGGGGCAGACTGTTCGGCAGGCAAGCCGGCATCGGGCCGGCTTGCGGTAACGGGTCGTGGTGGCGCAGTGCGCGACGCCCGCCCGGTCGGAGGGACGGACCATGTACAAGCGGATTTTCGTCGGGCTCGACGGCGGCCCGAGCGCGCGTCTCGCGCTGAACGAGGCGATCCGGATCGCGACGGCATCCGGCGGTGAAGTGACCTGTGCGTACGTCGTCGAGCATCGCCCGCAGCTCGTCGACGTCGACGCCGGCTTCGCGGCCGAGCGAGACGGCGATGTTGCCGCGACCGATGCCGCGACGCCGGTGCTCGACGCTGCGAAAGCGGTGCTCGCGCAGCAGCATGTGCGGGGCACGGTGCGCGCGCTCGATGCGTACGGCGAGGACATCGCGACGGTGCTGATGCGCACGGCGGCCGAAGCCGACGCCGATCTGATCGTGATGGGCACGAGCGGGCGGCACGGCCTGCGCAGGCTGCTGCTCGGCAGCGTGGCGGAATCGCTGCTGCGCGCGGCGGACCGGCCCGTGCTGCTGGTGAGGCACGACGAGGCGGGGGCGTCGGCGGCCGCGTAATCGACGCGGCACGGCGCGCCGATACCGCACGAGCGCTCGCAGTCGGCAGGCTGCCGCGCGGCATTCCGGATGTCTTGCGCGAGCGGGCATGCTGCGTCGTCGCGTCGCCCAACACCGCGCGGCGGGCGCCGCCGATACGCTCGCCGGTGCGTGAATGCGCGTCGACGGTTGCATCCCGGCACGCAGTTCTGGCAGCATCGGCCGGTGTCCGCTCGTTCGCCGCGCGCATGGCCGCGGTGATCGACGCAGGGACATCCGGCGGCGCCCGATCGCGTGAATCGAGATCGGGCAGTCCGCCGGATGCCGGTTTCCTACCTTACCGACGTCATCTGCCATGCCGATTTCCGCGACCGACCTGATTCGCCAGTTCGACCTGCAGCCGCATCCCGAAGGCGGCTATTTCCGTGAAACCTACCGCGCGACCGATTCGGTCGTGCGTCCGGCCGACGGCGCGCCACGTGCCGCGTCGACCGCGATCTACTACCTGCTGTGCGACGGTGCGTATTCGTCGTGGCACCGCATCCGTTCCGACGAGGTCTGGCATTTCTATGCGGGCGATCCGATCGAAGTGTGGGTGCTCGATGCGCGCGACGGGCTGACGATCCACCGGCTCGGCAACCCGCTCACGCATCCCGGCACCGTGTTCCAGACGGTCGTGCCGGCCGGAAGCTGGTTCGGTGCGCGCTGCGCGTCGCCGGAGCACGTCGCGCTCGTCGGCTGCACGGTCGCGCCCGGATTCGAGTTCGCGGAATTCGAGCTGGCGGATGCGGCCGCGCTGGCGGCCGAGTTTCCCGACTACGCGGAACACGTCGCGCAACTCGCGCAGCGCTCCGACGTGTGACGGTCACGGTCGCGTCACGCCGGCCGCAAAGCCCGTGCCGATGGCCTGTGTTCAGCGCGATCGCGGCCAAACCCGTTTAGAATGCCCGTGATGCACCGGTCGGTCGCGGACGTTCCGCGGCGGCCGTTGCACCGCCGTACCGACGGCCCCGTCGCGCGGCCCGCATGTCTTCCAGGAGCGCCGCCGTGTGGCACTTTCCCATTGCTATTCCATCGTCGCTCGGCCCGTGGGCCGTGTTCGCGAGCGTGTTGATCACGCAGCTCGGCGTGCCGGTGCCGGCCGTGCCGATGCTGATTCTCGGCGGCACGATGGCGGCGATGGGGCAGGCGTCCTGGGTCAGCATGTTCGCGGCGGCGATCGGCGCGACGATGCTGGCCGATTCGCTGTGGTTCTTCATGGGCCGCACGCGCGGCCGGCGCCTGCTGAACGGCCTCGTGCGCTTCTCGCTGTCGCTCGACACGACGCTGCGCTTCGCGCGTAACGTATTCGAAAGATACGGCGCGCCGCTGCTCGTGCTGTCGAAGTTCCTGCCGGGCCTCGGCCTCGTGTCGGCGCCGCTGCTCGGCACGACCGCGATCGGCATCGGCGTGTTCCTGTTCTGGGATCTGGCCGGCGCGTCGCTGTGGGCGGCGTTCTGGCTGATCGGCGGCGCGGCCATTCACGACCAGATCGTCCAGTTCGTGCTGTGGGTGCGCGCGAGCGGCGGCACGATTCTCGACGCGTTCCTCGCGATCTTCATCACGTTCCTGTTGTACCGCTGGGTGCGCCGCGTGCAGTTCCGCCGCTATCTCGCGCAGGTGCGCATCTCGCCGCCGCAGCTCGTCGAGATGATGACGTCCGACGAACCGCCGCTGATCTTCGACGCGCGGCCCAAAGCGATTCGCGAACGCGAGCCGTACCGGATTGCCGGCGCGGTGCCGGTCGATCTCGATTCGCCGGACCTGCTCGACCCGGAAGTGCTGAAGCGGCCGATCGTCGTCTATTGCGTGTGCCCGAACGAGGCGACCGCGAAGCGGCTGATCGCGAAGATGCAGCGCAAGAAGATGATCCACAACATCCGGGCGCTGAAGGGCGGCCTCGATGCGTGGGAAAAGCACGGTTATCCGGTCGAACCGCTGCCGGCGGATCTCGATGCGTCGCGTTATTTCGTGCGGCCCGAGCAGGGTGGGCTGGAAGGCGAATATACGGTGCGGGCGACGTTGTCGAAGTGATCACACCACGAAATCACTACGCCTGAAGCTGGTGCAAGCGCACTCGCGTCGACTACGCCTGCGCGATGTTTGCGGGCTGGAGAGATAGGGCGGCCTTCCTCATGGCAGCAGCTGAGCTCGTGGTCGAGAAGTTCGCCGAACTCGAGCGTCGGCGTGTCGAGGACAATCTCGTTTGACTCGCGGTCGCATCCGGGCTGGCCACCGACGACCCAATCCTGATGTTCTTGCTTGCCTGCATGAGCAGACACATCGCGACCTGATACAACACGCCCCCGGTCACGTCACGTGCCGGAGATCAGAACTACATCTCGCCGATCGTTGTCGAGCAAGGATGCGAAATCCTCGGGAATCCGCGTTGCAGGCAGCGAATCAGCTCAATGGACGTGCCCGCCGAACAGCCCGAGCAGTCCGATGACGATCAGATAGATAGCAACGATGTAATTCAGCAGGCGGGGTACTGCGAGGATGAGAATGCCGGCGATCAGCGAAACCAGCGGGCCGGCGCTAGTGAGAATGTGCATGTTCCCTCCGCAAGATTGACAATGAGTGGACACCTGCCCGTGCCTCCGGCACCCGTTACAGCGATCTGAGCCTGACAAGCTTCAAGCGTTCGGCCACGCTGGCCATCGGTCCGCTGTCCGCGAGCGCGAATGCTTCAACCGGCGCAAGCGCCGTGCCTGCACCGACATTCCATCGCGATTCGGCGCAGCGTGCCGGACAGCATCCCCAGTTCGGGCGTCCGTCAATTTGAAGGAGGAATGTCATGAACAAAGATCAGGTAAAAGGCCGCATCAAGGAAACAAAGGGCAAGCTGAAGGAAGTGGTCGGCCAGATCATGGGAAACCGAACGAGCAGACTGAAGGGCAAGACCGAACAGGTCGTCGGCAAGACACAAGCGTCATTCGGCGATGTGAAGGAGCGATTCAAGAAGCGGCCGTAGAGCCTGACGCAGACATCGAACTGGCCACCGACTCGGGTAACTCACGTCGGTGTCGACGTTCGGCGCAATCTGGACGTGGCGCGTGATCTCGATCGCGCAGATGCGTTTTCGCCGCACGCTGTCGGCCGACAAGATCGCGCGCTTGCCGATCCGCGTGCCGTTCTATCCGCCCGGTTCGTTCGTTGCACTCGGCTTTCTCGTGCCGGTCGTCGTGCTGATGGTGTTCATGCCCGATACGCGCATCGCACTCGTGATCGGGCCGGTGTGGATCGTGCTGCTCGGCATCGCATACGCGCTGTTCCATGCGAACCGTCCGGCCGCATCGATGCCGACGAAGTCGTAAGCCGCGCGGTCAGGGTGCCGCGCGATCGTTGATCGCGATCATGCACGCGCGGGCCGAACGGCCTATGCTGAACGAACGCATTGCTTGTCCGCGCTTCGCATGACATCCCGCCGATGCTGCGGCCACGGCGGCCGACCGGCCACCGCAGCGCTGCCGCGCGAAGCCCCCGTCGTCGTTCAGCGACGACGTGCACGCACGGAGACCTTCGCCATGCAGCCTGCCCAGCCCATCCCGACGCTCGCGCGGATCGCGCTGGCCGTCGATCCGACGCCCGAATCGCTGACCGCCGCACGTTACGTGCGCACGCTGCTGCGTCCCGGCATGCGCTTGCGCATCGTGTGCGCGATCGACAATCCGCGCCTCGTGTTGCCCGACATTCCGCGCATCGACGCGCTGCTGACGTCCGCGCGCGAGGACATGATGCGCGAAGCGCAAGCCATCTGCGCGCGGATCGCGGCGCTGTTCGCCGACAGCGGCATCGACGTCGAACAAACGGTCGTCGATACGTCGATCACGGGCGGCTCGGTGGCGGACGCACTGGTGAACGACACGTCGACGTGGCGCGCGGACGTGCTGGTGATCGGCGCGAATCCGCATCACGGCTTGTTGCGACTCGTCGAAGGCGCGATGTCGGACACGTTGACGAAACGCGCGCGCTGCGCGCTGCTGATCGTGCCCGGTGCCTATGCACGGCCGTCGGACGGTGCGCTGCAGCGGCTGATGTTCGCGGTCGACGGCAGCGAGCCGTCGCTGCACGCGCTGCGCGTCGGCCTCGGCTTCGCGGCGCCGACGACGTTGCTGTATGCAGCGTACGTGATCGATCGCGCGGTGCGTCTGACCGATGTCGTGCCGGTGCGCGCGCTCGAGGACGCGTACCGCGCGGAGGGCGAGGATGCGCTCGCGAAGATCGGCCCGCTGTTCCACGCGACGGGCAATCCGACCAAGCGCGGCATCGTCGAAACGCGTCCGACCAGCGACGACGTGGCTCATGCGCTGATGCGCGAGGCCGTGCACTGGCGGGCGGAGCTGCTGGTGGTCGGCACGCATGGCCGTCGCGGCATCGCCGCCTGGCTGATCGGCAGCGTCGCGCGGCGGGTCGCGCATCTCGCGCAGGTGCCCGTGCTGCTGGTGCGTGGTGCGGAATGAATCCCGCGTTATCGCGGTCGAAGCGGGTTTGGATTGACCTGCATCAGAAACGCTGCGCACGTCGCGTGAGACAGTGAAGAAACGTCGGGCGACGCGGCAGGCCTGTCGTGCATGCGCGATCCCGGCCGCGCCTGCATGCAACAAGCGATCACTGCCGCACTCGCCGCCGTCACATCATTTTAAGGAGCTGCGCCGCGCGTTCGTCCGGCGCGTCATCCGACCGGGAACTCTCTGGCACGAGGGTAGGCAACCGACGGTTGCCTTGGAGGACGGGCGGGGTGCAAGTCACCCCGTCCGCTTTCCGCGTGGCCCCGTCGAATTCACTTCCCCGCAGGAATGATGTTGACTGCGGCTGCGTCGAGCAGCGCGTCATCGCGCGCGCAACCATTGCACGGCCGCATGCCGTGCGTTGGTTACGTACACCGGTTACGCCGGTTACGTGCGCCGATCAGAGTGCGCGAAGAATCGATCGCAGGTCGTGCCGGCGGCCCGCGCCGCGTCGTACCCGCGAATGCGGACGCACGGCATGGAGCGGCGCGCAGGCACTGTACGTGCGGCTGCGCAAACGATTCGCATGCGGCCAGCCCGGGCGCGCCTTGCGACGCGGCTCCGGCCCGGCCGGTACGTCGGCCGTGTTTCGCGCGTCGAGTGCCGCGGCGAACCGCTGCAAAGCGAGAACCGACCCCACGACGCTCTGATACTTTTCGCGGCCGATCTGCCCGTCGAGCGTGACGAGCAACCCGGCCTCGCGTGCGAGCGCGAGCAAGGTGTCGAGGTCGTCGGACGGACGGTTGTCGGCCGACGCGGCTCGGGCGGGCAGGGCGCGCGCGTTGCCCGACGCGCGCCGCTGGCCGTCCTGGCCCGGTAAGTTGCGATGTGCCATGGTTGGTCTCCTGCGCCGAACCCCGCGTGCCGGCTCGATGGCCGGCTGAGCGATGTTCGGGTATGAACGCCTGGTTCATGTGATCAGTATCGTGTGGCGATGGCGTACTGCCAAGCGGCGCGCGCTGAAGTCGCTGTCAGGAAATTGCGCGACGCGTATCGGAATCCGCTGACACGCGCGGCGGCCGACCGGCCGATCCGGCGCGTTCGTCGGACGAATGGCGGGGCGCTTGACGCATGATTTCGGCCGGTCTAAGTTTCCCCACTGCATCGGCATCGCATGGCGTTCCACGCGCCGCCCGTCGCCGGTGCCGCGCCCGGGGTGGCGTGGCAGGATCTCCAATTTCGTTCGCGGGCCATGTGCACCGCGAACCTTGCGCGGCCGGGTCGGAAACGGATCGGCGTGGCGGCACGCAACGTGCCGTTGATCGCGCGCAAACACGCGTCGGCGCATCGTACGCCGCGCGTCCGTCCAGTCCTAAACTTCCAGTAACGTCATCTTTTTCGTTCCTCGACCGTCAGGAGTCCGTCGATGTCCAAGGACAATATGCTCGATTCACTCAAGGAAGCCGCCGAACAGCGCGCGATCGGCGCGGATCAGTTGCGTGCGATGCTCGACGACGAAGTGCGCGCGCTGTCGTCCGATGCGCGCGTGCACGACTACATCCACGTATTCGCGATCCGGCACCTGCGCGAACGGATGCGCCAGAAGGACGATTTCGATCGCGACACTCAGGACGATGCGGCGCCGGCGGACACCGATCCGCGCCCGGGTCGTCGGCTGTAGCGGGTGGTGGCCGGGCGCCGTGGCAGGCGCGCGGCACACCGGCCGAACCCGGCCATCCTGACGATCCGCCGACAGTCGTCGGCGCCTTTCGTCATACGTTTCATTGAATTGTCACGACGACCTCAAGTAAGCGATGCGATTTGCCGTTTACCCGGTGAATTCTTCCACCGGGCGTTCCCGCTCCCTTACAGAGTCGTTGCCATGTTCTCGTCCATTCGCGCCCGCATTCTCGCCGCGTGCGTCGCCATCGTCGTATTCGCGCTCGTCGCCACGACGCTGATCAACTATTTCATCGCACACTCATACAACGACGACGCGATCGACCGCAATCTGACCTCCGTCGCCAGCGGTCACGTGGTCGGGATCGCCGACTGGGTCGCGACCCGCAGCCGGATGATCGCGTCGCTGCAGGACGCCGCGCTGACGCCCGATCCGCTGCCGGTGTTCAAGCAGATGGCCGCGGCCGGCGGCTTCACGAACGTCTATGCCGGCTACGCCGACAAGGCGTTCCACTTCTCCGACCCGACCGGCATCCCGCCCGACTACGACCCGACCGGCCGTCCGTGGTACAAGCAGGCCGCACAGGCCGGCAAGCCGGTCGTCACGCCGCCGTACGTCGATGCCGGCACGGGCAACCTCGTCGTCACGTTCGCGGTGCCGATCCTGCGCGACGGCGCGCTGAAGGGCGTCGTCGCCGCGGACGTGTCGATGGACAGCGTGATCGCCAACGTCAAGTCGATCCGCCCGACGCCGGCGAGCTTCGGGATGTTGATCGACAGCAACGGCCATGTCGTCGCGCACCCGGACGCGAAGCTCACGCTGAAGCCGGTCGCCGACGTATCGCCCGAACTCGGCTCGCTGGGCGTGGCATCGATCGCGGCGGCGAACGCGCCGGTCGAGGTCGCCGTCGGCGGCGACGCGAAGCTGGTGCGCGCGAAACCGGTGCCGGGCACCGACTGGTACGCGCTGGTGCTGCTCGACACGACCGAAGCGACGGCCGGGATGCGCTCGCTGCTGACCGCGTCGCTGATCACGCTGATCGTGATCGTCGGCGTGGCGTCGCTGATCATCGGCGCAATCACCGCGACCGCATTCCGCCGCCTGTCGCAGGTGCGCCAGGCGATGGCCGCGATCGGCTCGGGCGCCGGCGACCTGACGCAGCGCCTGCCGGCCGAAGGCCGCGACGAAGTCGCCGACATCGCGCGCTCGTTCAACAGCTTCGTCGACAAGCTGAACGACGTGATGCGCCAGATCCGCGATGCCAGCGAATCGGTGCGCACGGCCGCGAACGAGATCGCGGCGGGCAATCAGGACTTGTCGTCGCGTACCGAATCGGCGGCGGCGAGCCTCGAGGAAACCGCCGCGTCGATGGAAGAGATCACCGCGACCGTCGGCCAGTCGGCGGCCGCCGCAGGCCAGGCCGATGAACGCGCGGCGGCCGCGTCGCGGATCGCGTCGCATGGCGGCGTGGTCGTGTCGGATGTGGTCGCGACGATGGGGAAGATCGAGGAAGCGTCGGGCCGGATCGGCGACATCATCGGCGTGATCGACGGGATCGCGTTCCAGACCAACATCCTCGCGCTGAACGCGGCCGTCGAAGCGGCCCGCGCGGGCGAACAGGGCCGCGGCTTCGCGGTCGTCGCGCAGGAGGTGCGCAGCCTCGCGCAACGCAGCGCGCAGGCCGCGCGCGAAGTGAAGGTGCTGGTCGAGTCGACGGTCGCGAGCGTATCGGCCGGGTCCGGGCAGGTGCGCCAGGCCGGCGACACGATGCGCGAGATCGTGTCCAACGTGTCGAACGTGACGACCATCATCTCCGAGATCACGCACGCGGCGAATGAACAGACGCGCGGCATCCAGGAAGTGAACCGCGCGGTCACGCAACTCGACGAAATGGTGCAGCAGAATGCGGCGCTCGTCGAACAGTCGACCGCGGCGGCCACCGCGCTGCAGTCGCAGGCGAACGCGCTGGCGACGACGGTCGGTCAGTTCAAGGTCGCCTGACGCAGCTGCGGCTGGCGGGCCGCGCCGTTCATGAACCGCCCTGGTCGCGTATCAGCGCGAGCCGGTTGTAGAGCGTCTTCAGGCTGATGCCGAGGGCCTTGGCCGCGCGCGGCTTGTTGCCGTCGAAGTGACGCAGCGTCGCCACGATGAAGCGCTGCTGCGCATGGTGCAGCGTCGCGCCGAGCGGCAGCGCCATCGCGCCGTCCGACGTGCTGTCGACCGGCGGCATCGGCTGCTTCGGCAACGCGACGTCGATGCCTTCGTCCGACAGGATGTACGCGCGCTCGATGGTGTTATGCAGCTCGCGCACGTTGCCGGGCCACGAATACGCGCGCAACGCGGCGATCGCCGCGTCGGTCAGCCGCTTGTGCGAGCGATGCCGCGCGTTCAGCGTGTCGACGAATTCCTGCGCGATCGTCTCGACGTCGCCGTCGCGCTGGCGCAGCGGCGGCACGTAGATCGCGAACGCGGCGAGCCGGTAGAACAGATCCTCGCGCAACCGGCCGTCGCGCACGGCGTCGGCCGGATTGTGGCGGGTGGCCGACACGAACCGCACGTCGAGCGGAATCGATTCGGTGCCGCCCACGCGCACGATCGTGTTCGACTCGATCGCCCGCAGCAGCTTCACCTGCAGCGCCGCGGGCATTTCCGCGATCTCGTCGAGCAGCAGCGTGCCGCCGCGCGCGGCTTCGAAGAAACCTTCGCGCTGCGTGGTCGCCCCGGTAAAGCTTCCTTTCTCGTGCCCGAACAATTGCGCCTCGGCAAGCTCGGCCGGAATCGCGCCGCAATTGACGGGCACGAACGGGCCATCATGCCGCGCGCTCAGATCGTGCAGCCGGCGTGCGACGATATCCTTGCCGACCCCGCTTTCGCCGGCAATCATCACGCTCGCGCGGGTCGGCGCGATTTTCTCGATACGGCCGAGCAGCGTACGCATCGCGGCGGACCTGCCGGATAGCCGGCGACCGTCTGCGCGATGCTTCGTCCGGTTTGCAGATTCACCCATAGGCGTTCACGGGCCGTTTTGAAAAACGGCATCGCGCGCTCCGTTGATTGCAATATTTATCATCGACAGCGAAACGACCACGAAGGTGCCGCTATATAGAAAATTCCAATGTGTGCGGCATGAGCGAGAGGAACAGGCGATGGACCTTTCGCACGTCCTCGGCGTGACGCCGCGACCAGGTCGGACCGGCGTTTTTTACAGAAACCTGATGAAAAAAGCGGGTGGCGATCCATTGCGGCGGTGCGCGCGGCGAAGCCGATAGCCATCCGCCCGGCTCGCGGCCGACGCGGACTAAGCCGCGGCCATTCGTGACCGCGCACGCGATCGCAGCCGGCGCCGGGTACGTTGTTTGCTGATGCCTTCACGCTCGCCCGGCGGGATGCAGGATGCCGCGAAACGGCATCCCCCCGCCCATGACGGGAGCCGGCGCGATGCAAGGATGCAATGAGGACTCTGACCCGTGAGCTGTTTCGGCAGGGTGCATGGGTCGTGCTGGCCGTCGGGCTGGCGTCCGCGCTGCAGGCGTGGGCGATTCAGGCCGTCGGCGAGCACGCGCCGTTTGCGCCGCTGCCTTTTTATGCCGGCGTGGCGGCTGCCGCATGGCTGACGTCGTTCGGCGGTGGCCTCGTCGCGACCGCGGCGAGCGTCGGCGTGATCGCCGCACTGTGGTGGCGTGACGCGCCGCTGGCGACGCTGCTGGCGCAAGCCGGCGCATTCGTCGCGATCGGTTTCGTCGAATGCGTGCTGGTGACGACGGTGAAGCCGCTGCTCGCGAACGATCGTTTGCGCGAGATCGATGACGACGACGGCGAGCCGTACCCGCCGCACCGTGAGCCGTCGTCCGTCGCGGGCGGGGCCGACGACGGGCTGCTGCGCCGCGTGGTCGACGCGTCGTCCGATGCGATCGTCGGGACCGACGCCGAGCGCAGGATCACCAGCTGGAATCCGGCCGCGGCAAGAATCTTCGGCCTCGATGCGGCCCAGGCGAAAGGACGCGACGTCGTCACGATGATCGCACCGCGCTGGTTGCGCCGGCATGCGGTGCCCGCGTCGTTCGCGGACCTGCGCGCGCCGGTCGGGCCGCTCGACGTACTGGGCGTGCGCCGCGACGGCGCTCGTTTTCGCGCCACCTTCGTCGCCTCGCCGATCCTCGACGCGCAGGGCAACTGCGCGGGCCTGTCGCTGACGCTGCGCGAAGCGGGCGAACGCCGCCGCAACGAACGCTACCACCTTCGCTCGCTGCGCGGTGCGCGCGACGCGCGCGTGCAGGCCGACGCGTCGAACCGGCTGAAGGACGAGCTGCTCGCGACGGTATCGCACGAACTGCGCACCCCGCTGAACGTGATCTACGGCTGGGTCGAGGTACTGCGCAACGCCGACGGGCAGGGCTTCGCGCAGCAGGCCGTCGACGCGATCGATCGCAGCGCGCGGTCGCTGTCGCACATGGTCGCCGATCTGCTCGACGCATCGTCGCTCGCGACCGGCCGGCTGCGCCTCGAACGCGTGCCGGTCGATCTCGTGCGGATCGTGCGCGACGCCACGCGCGAACTCGACGCGACGGCGCAGGCGAACGGGCTCGTGCTGTCCACGGCGTATGCGATGCCGGCCTGCGTGATCCCGGCGGACGGCGAGCGCCTGCGCCAGGTCCTGTCGAACCTGCTGTCGAATGCGATCAAGTTCACGCCGCCGGGTGGGCGGGTCAACGTGTCGCTGACCCGCGCGGGCGAGCGCGTGCGGCTGTCCGTCTCCGACACCGGGCAAGGGATCGCGCCGGAATACCTGCCGCACCTGTTCGACACGTTCAGCCGGCCGGAAGGCGCGTTCACGTCCCCGAAGCGCGGCCTCGGGCTCGGCCTGTCGATCGTGCGCAACATCGCGCAGCTGCACGGCGGCGAAGTCGTCGCGACGAGCGCGGGCGCCGGGCGCGGAACGACCATCACGGTGACGCTGCCGGCCGGCTGGGACGACGATCCGGTGGCGCAGCCGTCGAGCGCGAAGGGCAAGCCCGCTACGGCCGCGCTCGACGGCCAGCGCGTACTGGTGGTCGACGACGACGCGACGTCGCGGACCAGCCTCGCGGCGGCGCTCGAGACGATGGGCGCGCGGGTATCGACCGCGCGGTCGGGGCACGATGCGCTCGACGCGGTGGAGCGGCAGCAGCCGAGCGTCGTGCTGTCGGATCTCGCGATGCCGGACGGCGACGGCTACTGGCTGCTCGACCGAATCCGGCATTTGCCGAACGGCGGCGGACATCTGCCGGTCGTCGCGGTGACCGCGCATGCCGGCAAGACCGACCGGCACCGCGTGATGGCCGCAGGGTTCGATGCGTATCTGTGCAAGCCGGTCGACATGCCGACGCTCGCGAGCGTGATCGTCGACGTCGTACCGAACGACGTGGGCGACGACGGAAAACCGCGCGAGCGGTAGCGGCGCACGCACGGCGCGGCAGTCCGGCCGCCTGGCCGCGTACGGGAAAGGAGACACGATGGAGCAACGGAAAGCACGCGGCGCGACGGTACCGGCGCCAAGCGGGCACGCACCAGACGCAGAACGCCGGTCGTGCCGATCGCGAGCATACTGATGCTGTCGTGTGCATGGATCGCGACACCCCGCTACGCATCGGCCGAGGAGGGCACGCGTGCGAAGCTGGCGAGCCAGGCGTCGGCCGTCGGGGGCCAGATCCGCGATGCGACGCTCGCGTGCCGAGTCAGGGCCGCGCTCGTCGCCGAACGCGGGCTGGCCTCCGGCGACATCGACGTGCAGGTTCGCGATCGCGTGGTCGAACTGACGGGCAACGTGCCCGACGAGCGACAACGCGCGAGCGCGATCCGCGTCGCGCACGACGTGAGCGGCGTGAGCGGCGTGCGCGACAAGCTGCAGATCCGCCGGAAGTAACGTGATGCGCGGGCCAGCGCCGGGCCGATCGGGCGTCGCGCGCCCGCGGCCCTGCGTGTCACCGGGCAGGAGGTTCGACATGGACACCATCATCGCGGGCCGTTTCTCGCGGCTCGAGCAGGCGGAACGCTGCGCCGAGCAGTTGCGCGGCCACGCCATCCACCGGGACGACGTGAAGGTCTTCTTTCTCAATCCGCCCGGACAGCACGCCCTGTTCTGGCTCGGCGGCGACGTCTATGCGGACTCCGCCGCGCGGCCGGGCGGCCTCGGCGCGCTGGAAGGCGTGGCCATCGGCGCGATCGTCGGACTCGCCGGGGCCGCGCTGCTCTACCTGGGCGGCCTTCATTCCCCGCTCGCGTGGATCGGCGTGCCGCTCGTCGGCGGCTACGTCGGCGCGTTGTGCGGCGCGCTCGGCCGGATGCGCGGCGATGCGCCTGAGGGGCATGGCGCGCTGAAGCAATGCGAAAACGGCGTCGTGCTGGCCGCGCATGTGACGCGGCGCACGATCACGTTCGCGGAGCGGACGATGCTCGCCGCCGGCGCGCTGTCGGTGGAGCGCACCGAGGGCGCATGGCACAACGGCGCATGGACCGATTTCTTCACGTCGGCCCATCGTCCCGCGTGACGGCCCGCTCCGTCGCCCGACACGGAGGCCCCGATGACGAAAACGAACTGGATGAAGCAATGCGGGCGCCGAACGGTGGCAATCGTACTGACCGCCACCGCCGGCGCGCTGGCGTTCGCGCTCTCGCACGCGCAGGCGCCGCCCGCTTCGTCCGCGCAGGTCGCGCCGGGCGTCGTGCGCCCCGGCCCGACCGCCGACGAGGCCGGCATGACGCAACGGCCGATCGGTATCGATGCCGAGTTCGTCGACAAGGCCGGCATGATCGGCAAGGTGGAGCGGCAGGCCGGCCAGCTCGCGCTCGACCGCTCGTCGAACGCGGACGTGAAGGCCTTCGCTCGCCGGATGGTCGACGATCACGCGCATATCGCGGAAGAATTGCGGCACATCGGTGCGCAAAAGGGCGTGCCGGTCCAGACGCGGATGCTCGTCGATCCGGCGGTGACGGCATTGCGTTCGAAGGACGGGCGCGCGTTCGATACGGCATATGTGGCGCTGGCGGGGCCGCGCGCGCAC
The DNA here is from genome assembly GCF_902833095.1 of Burkholderia sp. BCC1208. Lineage (NCBI taxonomy): Bacteria > Pseudomonadati > Pseudomonadota > Betaproteobacteria > Burkholderiales > Burkholderiaceae > Burkholderia > Burkholderia sp. BCC1208. The sequence goes on from NZ_CADFDY010000001.1 coordinate 101,392, forward strand.
GAAGCGGCGGTGCGGCTTTACGAAACGGAGGCGAAAGAAGGCCGCGACCCGCAGCTTCGCGCATTCGCCGCTCGCACGCTGCCGACGTTGAATGCGCATCTGAGCGCCGCGCGGCAACTCGCGAAGACGGTGGCCGCCGCGCAGTGACCCGCCTTTCGGCCGACAGGCTTCAGTGTTGTCGCGTGCCGTCTTCGGGACCGCCCGGCGACGCCTCGTATGGCGGCGAATCGAGCGCCGTTTCGCCTTCCTCGATCAGCCAGTACGGCGAACGGCCGTAGTACGCGTGCAGGGCTTCCGCCCATTCCGGGTCCGCCATCGTCGGCCACCGACCCTTGTCGAAGCCGGGCGCCTCGCGCACCCGCGCGGTGTCGACGGGCAGCACGAAGCATTCGCGCTCGGCATCGAGGACGAGCGCGTTCCACGGCACCGCGAGCAGCTTGTCGCCGATTCCGAGCAGGCCGCCCGACGACACGACCGCGTACGCCACGCGTCCGGCGCGCACGTCGAGCATGATGTGGGTGACCTTGCCGATGTCGTCGCCGTCCATCGTCAGCACGCGATCGCCTTCGAACGTGCGGGCGGCCATCACGTCGGGGCCCGGGCCGCCGACGGCCGTACGCGGATTCGTGCCGACGATACGCGCGGCGTCGCGCGACGGTTTGTCCGTTGTCATCGAAAACCTCCTGATCGAAGCGGCAACCCGGTCCGTACGCGAATGCATGGCGCCGGTATTGCGCCGGGGGAAGCAGGCCGCGAAGGGATGAGCACGCCGGTCAGCGGCGGCGCGGCAGCGATACGTCCTCGAGTGTATTGGCCAGTTCGTCGCGCGCCGGGCCGCCGGCGCGGGTCGCGATGTCGCCGAGCGACACCATGCCGACCAGCTTCAGGTGGCGGTCGAGCACCGGCAGCCGGTGCAACTGCACGTCGGCCATCCGTTGCTGGACGTCGCCGACGCCGTCGTCCTCGACGCACCACTGCACGGGTCGGGACGCGACCGCCTGCACGGGCGTATCGGGCGAATGACCGTGCGACAGCGCTCGCACCGCGAGGTCGCGGTCGGTCACGATCGCGACGAGTTCGGTACCCTCGCAAACGGGCAGCACGCCGATGTCGAAGCGCTGCATCAATTCGGCCGCATGGCGAATCGTGTCGGTCGGCGCGACGCACACTACGTCGCGCGACATGATCTCGTTGACGCGATACATGAACGCCTCCTTCGTGAGCGGAACGATACGGGAGCAGGCCGCGTGCCGCGCACGACGCGCGCACGCCGGGCCTGGGCGGCCGGGCGACGGACAAATTTGCCACCCTGCTTGTACATCTTCCACGGCGGCAGCCGCGGCCGGTCGGTGCGGGACGTCAGTGACCGATACCCGTCATCGTGACGATTGCCAATACCACCGCGCTTTCGATCGCGGCCAGCGCCGCGACGCCGGCCGCGCCGCTGATTTCATGCCATCTGCGTTCGAGGACTTTCATCGGATCGCTCCTGATTTCGCCGGCGCGCCGGTGCACTGCCACGCACCGCGCGCCGGGTGCCGCCGTCAGCCGTGATCGCGGGGCGGGGAAGGGGCGTGCGGCGCGCGACGTTCGTGCTCGCCGGACGGCTTGGCGGGTTCGATACGGCTCGCACCGCCGACGGCGGGCGGGTCGCTGGCCGGGAACGTCTCCTCGAGCCCTTCGTCGATGCGCTCCTCCGTCTTGTCTTCGGACGGCGGACGCGACGTGGCGAGCCGGAGCAGTCCGGCAGCCGGTGACACGGCGTCGCGGCGGCCGGGGGCGTGAACGGTCATGGTCGAACCTCCTTGTCGATGAAGGCGCAAGCGACATACCCGCGCCAGCCGCGGCATGGCGCTTGCAAGCCGGCGAGAACCGGCCGGGCATGCGGGTACGACGCGCGTGCGTCCGGTATGGACGAGAGGACATCGTGATGAATGCAGCCAGGGAAAGAATACGTTACGACGCGAACGTATGCGGCGGCGATTTCGGTCAGGTGCGCGAGCGTTTCGACACGTGGAAGCGCGAATCGCGGGTCTATCGGCCGGAACGGCGCATGTTCGACGGCAAGGACGAGGTACGCGCACTGAACGACACCGTGTACGACGGCCCGGAGCGCGCGCAGCAGGTGCTCCTCGCGCGATGCGAACCGTCCGACCCGTTCGCGCTGGCCGTGCAGCTGAGCGCCGAGGGGCGCAGGATGTGGCTCGTCATGGCGGCTTACGACGACTGAACCCGGCGGCCGCGGGGCATGGCGTGATAGCGGGTACGGCGCTTGCGGGCGGTCGCTTCGCCATCGAGATGCGCGCGCCGTCGCGCAGGAGTGACATGAAGACGCCATCCATGCTGCACCGCCCCGAACCGACGACACCCGACGTCGATCCGGATCCGCCGCCGCCCGGGCACGACGACCCGGTCGATCCGCCCGTGCCCGACGGGCTGCCGCAGGGCGATCCGCCGTCGAACCCGCCGCCGATGCGGATGCCGGGCGGGGGCAGTGCGCCGCAACCGGCCGCGCGAAACTAGAAAAGGAGGACCGTCATGGACATTCACGTGCAATCGCCAGACAAGCGCGCGATCGCTCAGGTACTGGGCCGCTATTTCGAATCGCGTTCGCTGCACTATCACATCGAGGAATTGCCGGGCGGCGTGCTGCAGATCGGCTTTCGCGCCAGCGGCCGCCCGGTCGCCGTCACCGTTTCGTTCGACGATGCCGCGTACGACACCTATACGCACTGGGACGCGAGCCAGAAACAGCTCGCGCTCGGCCGGCTCGCCGACGGCTTCTCGCGAATGATGTCGACGCGCAGTCCGGCCGCGCTCGCCGGCGATTACCACGTCGAGCGTTTCTGATTCCGCAATCATCCCCCGGCTCGTGCCGGATTCCGGCAAAGTGCCCGTGCACAACGGGCGCTTTGCGTCTGCGCGCGTGTCGCGTAGGATGTCCGTTAATTCAGCGCACACTACGTTCGCGCAGCAGGCTGCGGGCTGTTGCAGCCGATGAAGCGCGACGCGCTTTCCTTCAGGTTCGTTTCGTGCAGCCGACGGAGACCGCCTTGACCACAGTTGCTCGCCTGTTGCTGTCACCCGGCGCCCGCCGGTTCGTATCCGGCCTGTCCGCAGTCGCGGCGCTCGCCGCCGGCGCGCGCGACGCGTCGGCCCAGACGCCTTCGCCGCTCGGCGAATGGCAATACACGGCGGGCGTACCGCTCCAGAAACTCTTCGATCCGAATGTTCCCACCTGGCAGGTGAGCGTCGGCGCCGCGATGACGCTGCAGCCGCGCTACGCGGGCTCCGACCGCTATCGCGTGATGGGCGGGCCGAATTTCGACATCCGCTATCGCGACCTGTTCTTCCTGTCGACGGGCGAGGGCCTTGGCTCGAACGTGCTGCGCGGGCCGAACTGGCGCGTGAGCCTGTCGGTCGGCTATGACCTCGGGCGCCGCTCGGCCGACGATCTCGGCCACTTGAACGGCCTCGACAACATCAACGCGGCGCCCGTGATGAAGCTCGCGGCCGACTACGTCGTCTCGAAGGATTTCCCGCTCGTGCTGCGGGCGGACGTCCGGCGCAGCATCGGCGGGTCGAACGGCTGGACCGGCGATTTTTCCGCGTACATGCCGATGCCGGGCAGCAACGAACACTTCTTCTGGTTCGCGGGGCCGACCGTGTCGTTCGCCGACTCCCGCTACATGAACAGCTGGTTCGGCGTGAATCCGGGCGCGGCCGCGCGCTCTGGCCTGCCGGCCTATTCGTCGGGGGCCGGGATCAAGTCGGCCGGCGTCGGCGTGACGATGGTGTGGTTCGTGAACAAGCACTGGTTCGTCACGATGGACGGCGCGATCGAGCAGCTCGTCGGCCGCGCGGCGCGCAGCCCGATCACGCAGCAGTCGACCAACGGCGTGTTCGACATGTCGGTGAATTACCAGTTCTGACCGGGGCCGGGCAGGAGAAGGGCGATGCCGCGTGCGGCATCGCCCTTCATATTTGATATGATTTCGACCTGTACAAATGTACAGTGATCGATCCCCGTGACGCCTGCCTCGCCGACGCCTCCGGCGTTTTACTACCTGACCAATTTCGAACGCGCGCTGGCCTGGCTCGGCGAGCGTTACGACGACCTGTTCGACGCGCACGAGCACGCGTTCGTGCGGCAGTTCGCGACGCTGCCGCAGGCGTCGCGCGCGCTGCTCGTGCGGATGCTGATGCGCAACGGGTCCGATTTCCGTGCGAGCAAGCTCGTGTACGACGAGATCGGCTGCACGCTCGACGCCGTCGCGCCGCTCGTCGCCGTCGGCTGGGTCGATCCGGCCCCGGCGCTCACGCTCGACGAGCTGTTCGCGTTGTCCACCAAGGCCGAGCTGCTGCGCATCTTTCCGTCGCTCGCCGCGCATGCGGGCGAACGCAAGGCAGACTGGCTCGACCGGCTGCGGCCCGCGCACGACGTCGCGCAACCGCTCGACGCGTGGTGCGCGCAGTCCGACGACCGGGTGCTGCGCGTGACGGTCGGCGCGCTGTGCGACCGGCTGCGGCTGATGTTCTTCGGTAATCTGCATCAGGACTGGAGCGAATTCGTGCTCGCCGATCTCGGCGTGTTCCAGTACGAAAGCGTGCCGATCGCGCCGTCGTCGCGCGCGTTCCAGCAGCGTGGCGACGTCGACGCGTATCTCGCGCTGCAGATGTGCCGCGACGCGCTCGAGGCATGGCCCGACGATCTGCCGCTCGACGACCTGATCCGCGCGCTGGACGCAGTCGGCTGTGCGCAGCCGTGGCTCGCGACGCGCCGCGCGAAGCTGCTGTTCGCGCTCGGCCAGGCGTGCGAGCGCCGTGCCGACTGGAGCACCGCCCTCGACGCGTACACGCGCAGTGCATGGCCCGGCAGCCGCCACCGGCGCATCCGCGTGCTCGAGCGCTGCGGACGCGACGACGACGCGCTCGCGCTGGCGCTCGACGCACGCGGCGGCTTCGAGAGCGACGAGGAGCGTCAGCGCGTCGAGCGCATGCTGCCGCGCCTGCAGCGCCGCGCCGGCCAGCGGGTCGAACGCGCGGCCGCCGCCGCGCACGTACCGCGCGAGACGCTCGTGCTTGCGCGTCCCGACGCGTCCGTCAGCGTCGAATTCGCGGTGCGCGACCATCTCGCGCAGCCGGCTTCGCCGGTCCACTACGTCGAAAACACGCTGATCAACTCACTGTTCGGGCTGCTGTGCTGGGAGCCCGTGTTCGCGGCGGTGCCCGGTGCGTTCTTTCATCCGTTCCAGCGCGGCCCGGCCGACCTGCACGCACCCGATTTCGCCCTGCGCCGCGCGGCGGCCTTCGACGCATGCTTCGCGCAGCTCGATTCGGGCGCGTACCGCGACACGATCCGCCGGCATTTCGCGACGAAGGCCGGGCTGCAATCGCCGTTCGTGTTCTGGGGCGTGCTGACCGACGCGCTGCTCGACGAAGCGCTCGCCTGCCTGCCGCCCGAGCACCTGCGGCTGTGGTTCACGCGTCTGCTCGCGGATATCCGCAGCAACCGGTCCGGCCTGCCCGATCTCGTCCGCTTCTGGCCCGACGAACGCCGCTACGAGCTGATCGAGGTGAAGGGCCCCGGCGATCGGCTGCAGGACAACCAGACGCGCTGGCTCGCCTACTGCCTCGCGCACCGCATGCCGGTGCGCGTCGTCGACGTGGAGTGGGCCGGCGAGGGCGTCGCGCACGCCGAAGCGGCGGGGTTGTCCGCATGAGCTACGTCGTCGCGGTGCGGGCCATGTGCGAGTTCACCGCGCGGCGCGGCGATCTCGACCTGCGCTTCACGCCCGCGCCGACCGCGCTCGAAGGCATCGCCGGCCACGGCGCGGTCACGTCGAAGCGCGGCGCGCGCTACGAAACCGAGATCGCGCTGACGGGCACGTGGGGCACGCTCACCGTGCGCGGCCGCGCGGACGGCTACGATCCCGTGGCGAACCGGCTCGAGGAAATCAAGACCTATCGCGGCAGCCTCGACGCGATGCCGGCCAACCACCGCGCGCTGCACTGGGCGCAGGCGAAGATCTATGCACACCTGATGTGCGACGCGCGCGATCTTAAGGAAATCGACGTCGCGCTCGTGTATTTCGACATCGTGTCCGAGCGCGAGACCATGCTGACGGAAACACTGGATGCCGCCACGCTCGCGACGTTCTTCGCCGAGCAGTGCGCGTGCTTCGTCGGCTGGGCCGAACGCGAGACGGCCCATCGCGCCGCGCGCGACGCGGCGCTGCGCGCGCTCGCGTTTCCGCACGGGCAGTTCCGCAGCGGCCAGCGCGAGCTGGCGGTGGCCGTCTATCGCGCGGCGCGCGACGAACGCTGCCTGATGGCGCAGGCGCCGACCGGCATCGGCAAGACGGTCGGCACCGTGTTCCCGCTGCTGAAGGCATGCGGCGAGGGCGAGCTCGACCACGTGTTTTTCCTGACCGCGAAAACCCCTGGCCGCGCGCTCGCGCTCGAAGCGGCGACGACGCTCGGCGCCGGCACGCCCGCGCTGCCGCTGCGCGTGCTGGAACTCGTCGCGCGCGACAAGGCGTGCGAGCATCCGGACAACGCGTGTCACGGCGAATCGTGCCCGCTCGCGAAAGGCTTCTACGACCGGTTGCCGGCCGCGCGCGATGCGGCGATCGAGGCCGGGCTGCTCGATCGCGATACCGTGCGCGCCGCCGCGCTCGCGCACGACGTCTGTCCGTACTACCTCGCGCAGGAGCTCGCGCGCTGGTCGGACATGGTGATCGGCGACTACAACTACTACTACGACGGCAGCGCGATGCTGCACACGCTCGCGCAGCAGAACCAGTGGCGCGTCGGCGTGCTCGTCGACGAAGCGCACAACCTGCTCGACCGCGCCCGCAAGATGTACAGCGCGTCGCTCGATCCGTTCGCGTTCGCGGCCGCGCGCGAAGCCGCGCCCGCGGCGCTGCGCAAGGCATTCGATCGGCTCGCGCGCGCATGGGGCACGCTCAACCGCGCGCAGGCCGAGCGCTACGTGGCCTATCCCGACGTGCCGGGCCCGATCGTGTCGGCCGTGCAAAACCTCGTCGCGGCGATTGGCGAACACCTGACCGACGCGCCGCGCGCGAACGGCGACGCGCTCCTGCGCTTTCACTTCGAGGCGATCCAGTTCGGCGTGCTGGCCGAAGCGTTTGACAGCGCGTCGATCTTCGACGCGACGCTGCATGGCGAGCCGATGCCGCGGCAGCCCGCGCTCGACGGCGTCGCGACGGCCGGCCGCCGGCGCCGCGTCCAGTCCACGCTGTGCGTGCGCAACGTGATCCCGGCCGGTTTCCTGGCGCCGCGCTACGACGCCGCGCGCGCGACCGTGCTGTTCTCGGGCACGCTGAGCCCGTTCCATTTCTATCGCGACACGCTGGGGCTGCCCGGCGATACGGGCTGGCTCGACGTCGACGGGCCGTTTCGCGCCGAGCAACTGACGGTGCGCGTGGCGAGCCACGTGTCGACACGCTGGCGCGACCGCGACCGGTCGCTCGAACCGATCGCCGACCTGATCGCCGCGCAATACGCGGCGCGGCCCGGCAACTATCTCGGCTTCCTGAGCAGCTTCGACTACCTCGGGCGCGTGGTCGCGCTGATGCAGACCCGCCATCCGGACGTCCCCGTGTGGGCGCAGGCGCCCGGCATGGCCGAAAGCGAGCGCGACGCGTTTCTCGCGCGCTTCGACGCGGGCGGGCGCGGCGTGGGCTTCGCGGTGCTGGGCGGGGCGTTCTCGGAAGGCGTCGACCTGGTCGGCGAGCGGTTGATCGGCGCGTTCATCGCGACGCTCGGACTGCCGCAGGTCAACGACATCAACGAGCAGATGCGACGCGCGATGGACGCGCGCTTCGGCAACGGTTACGACTACATGTACCTGTACCCGGGGCTGCAGAAGGTCGTGCAGGCGGCCGGGCGCGTAATCCGGACCGAGCACGACGAGGGCGTCGTGCATCTGATCGACGACCGCTACCGGCGGCGCGAAGTGCGCAATCTGCTGCCGCGGTGGTGGCGGATCGGGTGAAGGGCAAAAACCGGCCGACGGACTGCCGGTTGCGGCGCAGGGCGTTATTCGTCCCGTAGCGGGGTTGCGGGCTTCGCGCCGGGGCCGTTCGTGGCGAGCAGCGTGCGCTACAGCACGTTGAGCATCGCGAGCGCCGCTTCCTGCAGATGCGGCAGCACGCGCCGCACGGCCGCGTCGGTCGTCTCCGCGCCGATCGGCATGTTCGTGCTCAGCGCGGCGACGACTTCGCCGTGACGGTTCTTCAGCGGCACCGCGATCCCGCGCACGCCGACCTGCAATTGCTGCTCGATCGCCGCGAAGCCGGCGTCGCGCGCCTGGTCGACCTGTTCGAGCAGCCGCGCCTTGTTGGTGATCGTGTTCGGCGTGAACGGCGGCAGTTCGGTCTCGTCGAGCCACGCACGCACGGCTTCGCGATCGGGATGATGGGCGAGCAGCACGACACCGGGCGACGTCAGCGGCGCCGGCACGCGCGCGCCTAGCACGAAGCCCGTCGTCATCACGCGCGACACGCCGTTGCGCGCGATGAACACGAGCTCCCAGCCGTCGAGCACGCTGACGTACGCCGATTCGTTCAGCGACGCGCTCAGTTGCTGCAGATAAGGCTGGACCGTGCGCGGCAGCCGCGCCGAATCGAAGTACGACCAGCCGACGCGCAGCACGCGCGGCGTGAGGCCGTACAGCTTGCCGTCGGTGTACACGTAGCCGAGCGACTCGAGTGTCAACAGATAGCGCCGCGCGGCCGTGCGCGTGAGGCCGGTGCGCGCGGCCGCCTGCGTGGGCGTCATGCGCGCGTGCTGGCTATCGAATGCCTCCAGGATCATCAGGCCTTTTTCGAGGCCGGCAATCCAGTCGCGTCGGTCGAGATCGGGCTTTTTCATCGTCGGAGGGTGGGCGGTGGGTGCGCGGTGTTCGCGCGGGAGTGAGCGATTATCGCGCGAGTCGTGAGGTAACGGGACGCGGCTGACGGCCATTGTCCATTCAGTCGAATTGCGGATTCGCGCCGAAGATATACAGTCTGTGACGTATATCTATGGAGACGCATATGCAGGTCGCAAAATGGGGCAATAGCCTGGCAGTTCGTCTTCCGGCCAGTGTGGTCGACAGTCCCCGCGTTTTCGCGGTAAGCCGTAAGCCGAGACCCGACGAGCTTCTGGAGCGGCTGCGGCGTTTCAGGGGCAAGTTGCCCGCGGATTTCAAGTTCAGCCGGGACGATGCGAATGAGCAGGATTGAGACGACGAAATCGTTCATCGACAGCAATATCGTGCTCTATCTGCTGTCCGAGAACGAAACCAAGGCGAATCGTGCGGAGGCGCTGTTCCTTCGACGGCCAACCATCAGCGTCCAGGTGTTGAATGAGGTCGCCAGTGTCTGCAACCGCAAATTGAGGATGCCGTGGCGCGAGGTAGGGAAGTTTCTGGAGCCGATCCGGACTTTGTGCCATGTCGTGCCGCTCACCGTCGATGCGCACGACCTCGCGCGGCGGCTGGCGGAGCGGTATCGCCTGTCCTTCGACGACGCATGCATCGTGGCAACTGCGTCGATCGAGGGGTGCGAATATCTGTACACCGAAGACATGCACGACGGCTTGCAAGTGGACGGCGGTCCGGTATTGCGCAACCCGTTTGCTTGAGGACGGGCGAACCGGAAAAGCGGAGGAACCGGATGCGACGCGACCGTTACGCGCGCCGCATCCGTCATGACCTTACTCGCTGCTCGTCCACTCGACGTTCGCGCCGACCGAACGCAGGTTCTCGACGAAATGCGGATGCGCGCGCCGGATCGGCAGCGCGTTCATGATTTCCGAGCGGCCTTCGATGCTCGCGGCCACCATCAGCAGCGCGATCGCGACGCGAATGATGTACGGGCTCTCGACGCGCGCCGGCGTCAGCTGCAGCCCGCCGAACGTGATCAACCGGTGCGGGTCGGACAACAGCACGTGCGCGCCGAACTTCGACAGTTCGCCGGACCAGCCGAGCGCGCCGTCGTAGACCTTGTTCCAGAACATCGCGCTGCCTTCCGCGCGCACGCCGAGCGCGATGAAGATCGGCAGCAGGTCGACCGGCAGGTACGGCCATGGCGCGGCCTCGACCTTGGTCAGGATGTTCTGCGTGAACGGCCGGCGCACGCGCAGCGGGCCGTCGCGTTCCGCGCGCGACCAGCCGTCGCGGTGCGTGACGGTGACGCCGAATTTCGCGAACGTGCGGTCGATCAGCGGGAAATGCTCGGGCGACGAATTGCGCACCGTGATGTCGCCGCCCGTGATCGCGCCGAGCGCAAGGAACGTCGCGATTTCATGGAAATCCTCGGCGAAGCGGAACTCGCCGCCGCCGAGCTTGCGGCCGCCCGTCACGCAAAGCCGCGACGTGCCGATGCCCTCGATCGCGACGCCGATCATCGCGAGGAACTGGCAGAACTCCTGCACGTGCGGCTCGGAGGCGGCGTTCATCAGCGTCGACGTGCCGTTCGCGGTCGTCGCGCACAGCGCGAAGTTCTCGGTGGTCGTCACCGACGCGTAGTCGAGCCAGTGATCGTTGGCCGTCAGCGGCCCGTCGGTACGGACGATCAGCGAATCGGGCGTGCGTTCGATGTGTGCGCCGAAACGTTCGAACACCTCGACGTGCGGATCGATCTCGCGCACGCCGAGCGTGCAGCCTTTCACGTCGTTCTCGAGGCGCGCGACGCCGAAGCGCGCGAGCAGCGGCGGAATCAGCATGATCGACGAACGCATCGCCTCGGGCAGCCGGTGGACCGCCGGATCGAACTTCGTGTCGCGATGGTGAAGCTCGAGCAGACCCGTCGTGAAATCGACCGACACGTCGCTGCCGAGCGTGCGGAAGATGTCGAGGATCTTGCGCACGTCGGTAATGTCCGGCACGCCGACGAGGCGCAGCGGCTGATCGGTCAACAGGGTGGCGCACAGAATCGGCAGGACGGCGTTCTTGTTCGCGGACGGCTTGATGTCCCCGCGCAGCGGAGTGCCGCCGTGGACGATGAGATTCGACATGATATGGGGGCGTATCGGTGACTGACGTAGGCCCATATGATGCCATTGGTCGGCACGCGGCGTGGAATGTTCGGAGGGGGAAAAGGGGAATCGGCGCGCGAGATTGACGGTGTTTGACGTTGGGCGTGAGCGGTACCGGCATGCCAACCGAGAAATCGTCCCGCAAAAAATGAAAACGACCTGCCGCGGCCAACTGGATCGGAATGGTTCCTTATCTCGTAAAATCGAGATCGGATTCCCGAATGCGGCCGTTCATGTCAACACCATCTCCCCAATCTCCTTTAAATGAAGATGTTTCTGCGAACGCTGACGGGCGGCCGTGGACGCATGATGAACTCCGTTCTTCCGTCGATGAATATCTCAAAATGCTCGAAAACGAGCGCACGGGGCAGCCATACGTCAAGAAAGCGGTGTACGACAGGCTGGCCGGAGAGTTCAATCGCACGGCGAAAGCCTTCGAGTACCGGATGCAGAACATTTCCTATGTGCTGGCGCTGATGGGCCGCCAATGGCTTTCGGGACTCAAGCCCGCAAAGAACGTCGGTGCGAACGGGGTGCTGATCGAGCAGTTCATTAATGAACTGGAGCAGCGGTCGGCTGCTCCGACCGTGAAATTCGAACTCGACGTGCGCGACGCGTTGAAAAAGACGCAGATTGCGCCACCACCGGGCAACGCGAATCCTGCTACCACCAGTGCGACCGTGACCCAAATTCGTCGTGATCCGTGGGTCAAGGCCTGGGTGCTCGCACAAGCAAACGGGACTTGCGAATGCTGTAGCGAACCCGCCCCGTTCAAGGGGGCCGACGGGCTGCCGTACTTGGAAGTCCACCACATCCGCAAGCTGGCGGAGCGAGGCCCCGATCTCGTATCGAATACGGTGGCCGTTTGCCCGAACTGCCACCGCGAGCTGCATTACGGCGAGAGCGCCCGACAACTCGTCGAACGCCTCTACGCGCGCCTGCCGCGCCTCGTTCGCGCGTAATCGGCGACGCTCGTCGGCCACGCGCTCACTGCGTCACCGCGCCGCTCGCATCCGCGCGGCGACCACCAGCGAGATCAGGCAGCCGACCGCCAGATAGCCGGCGACGAGGTGCCACGAACCGCCTGCCACGCTGACGAGGCCGACCGCGATGAACGGCGTGAACCCGCCGCCGACGACGCTCGCGAACTGGTAGCCGACGCCCGCGCCGCTATAGCGGTATTCGGCGCCGAACAGCTCGGTGAACAGCGGCTGCTGGACGCTCACGACCATGTCGTGTGCGGCGTTCGCCAGCAGGATCGAGAAGATCACGATCCACGCGATCGATCGTGCTTCCAGCGCGACGAAGAACGGCACCGCGGACGCGAGGCCGATCAGCGCGCCGATCAGGTAGATGCGGCGCAGGCCGTAGCGGTCGGCCAGCCACGCGAAGCAGGGGATCGTCACGCAGCTCACCGCACCCACCAACAGGCCGATGTTCAGGAACAGGTCGCGCGACATGCCGAGGTTCGTCGTCGAATAGCTGAGCGCGAACGCGGTGACGATATACATCGTGAACAGTTCGGCGAGCCGCAGCGCGACGATCAGCAGGAACGCCTTCGGGTGGCGCGTCAGCGCTTCCAGCACCGGCAGGCGCAGCTTGCGGTTGCCGTGCTCGACCTTCTCGACGAACTCCTGCGATTCGTCCATGTTCTTGCGCACCCACAGCCCGATCAGCACCAGCACGATGCTGAACACGAACGGCAGGCGCCAGCCCCACGACTTGAACGCGGCCTCGCCGAGCGTATGGCTCAGGATCGATACGATGCCGGTGGCCAGCACGAGCCCGACGCCGTAGCCGACCTGCACGCCGCTGCTGTAGAACGCTTTCTTCTGTTTCGGCGCGCTCTCGACGGCCATCAGCGCCGCGCCGCCCCATTCGCCGCCGACCGCGAAACCCTGGATCGCGCGCATCAGCACCAGCAGCACGGGCGCCCACCAGCCGATCGTCGAGAATGCCGGCAACAGGCCGATCGCGACCGTCGACAGCCCCATCAGCATCACGGTCAGCACGAGCATCCGCTTGCGGCCGAGCCGGTCGCCGTAGTGGCCGAACACGATGCCGCCCAGCGGCCGGAATAGGAAGCCGACGCCAAAGGTGGCGAACGCCGCCAGCGTGCCCATCGTCGGGCTGACTTTCGGGAAAAACTCGGAATTGAACACCAGCGCGGCGACGATCCCGTACAACAGAAAGTCGTACCAGTCGACGACGGCGCCGACGAAGCTGCCGACCGCGGCCTTGCGGGCCTGGCTGCGTGCTCGGGCGCTGGCGGCGGCGTCGAGGGTGTCGAAGGTGGGGGTCATGGCGATGTCTCCTGGCACGGCGCATCGTGGAATCGTGGCGGCGCCGCGTCCGATGCTGCATTGAAGTCGATGGGTGAACGGAGAATAGGGCGCGGGCCGCACGGCGGCAATTGGCCAATCGGATAATGTGCGCGATTATCGTTCAATTCCGTGCGATTACCGAACGCTTTTCGGGTTTGCACTAGGCGGCGCGGCGATATCCCGTTCGGCCGGGGTGTGCCGCCGTGAACGATCTGGTTAAAATCTGCAGCATCGACAACGCGCCCGTTCGGGGCGGATGCGAGGCCGCCGCATCGGCCGCGCATGCCGCACGCGACAGGCGCAATCGTCCCATCGACCGCATGCCCCCGGAGACTGGAATGCCCGGCAATTCCCACCCCTTGTCCAGCGATACGCCGCCCGTCGCCGATCCGGCCGCCAATCCGCTCGGGATGGCCGGCCTCGAATTCGTCGAATTCGCGGCGCCCGTGCCGGAAGCGCTCGCGCAGCGCTTCGAGCAGTTCGGGTTCAAGGCGATCGCGCGGCACGTCAGCAAGAACGTCACGCTGTACCGGCAGGGGCAGATGCATTTCCTGATCAACGCCGAGCCCGATTCCTTCGCCGCGCGCTACGCGGAGGAATACGGGATGGGTGTCTGCGCGATCGGGTTGCGGGTGGCGAATGCCCGGCGCGCGTTCGAGCGCGCGATCCAGCTCGGGGCGTGGGCCTTCGAAGGCGAAAAGGTCGGCGTCGGCGAGCTGAAGATCCCGGCGATCCAGGGCATCGGCGATTCGCACCTGTATTTCGTCGACCGCTGGCGCGGGCGGGACGGCCAGCGCGGCGGCGTCGGCGACATCTCGATCTTCGACATCGATTTCCGGCCGATCGACATCGCGACCGCGCATACCGATCTAGACTGCGCGGGCGTCGGCCTGCAGCAGGTCGATCACTTCACGCAAACCGTCGGTGCGGGCCGCATGCGGGAGTGGCTGGATTTCTACCACGACCTGCTGCATTTTCGCGAGATCCATCAGATCGACGCGCACTGGCATGTGTCGGAGGAGTCGCGCGTGATGGTGTCGCCGTGCGGCGCGGTGCGGATTCCGGTCTACGAGGAAGGCACGCGGCGCACCGAGCTGATGCATGCGTACCTGCCCGACCATCCGGGCGAGGGCGTGCAGCACGTCGCGCTGGCCACCGACGACATCCTGTCGTGCGTCGATGCGCTGCGTGCGAACGGCGTCGAATTCATCGAGCCGCCCGCACGCTATTACGACGACGTCGACGCGCGGCTGCCCGCGCATGGTGTCGATCTCGACGCGCTGCGCCGCCGCGCGGTGCTGGTCGACGGCGAGATCGGCAGCGACGGTGTGCCGAGACTGTTCTTCCAGACCTTCGTCAAACGTCGCCCCGGCGAGATCTTTTTCGAGATCGTGCAGCGCAAGGGGCACCACGGGTTCGGCGAGGGCAACCTCGCGGCCCTCGCCCGCGCGCGCGACGCCGGCTGAACGATCCGGCGGCGGCGGTCGGCACGCGGTTCGGCGCGGGGCGTTCGAAGTCCGTATCTGCGGCGGCGTAACTGCTTCGGTCCCGTCAGGACCGCCGGTCGACCGAGGGTCGAAGTATTGCGGCGAAGACCGACAGCCCGTCGCGGCCGGTCGGTTTGTCACGCCGGATCGCCCGCCGCGAGTTTGCGGCTTTGCCGACGCATGCCCGCGTATATCGCGTCTGCCACGTCCGCCGGAAAATCCGCTGGGATCTGCGCGGCGGCTTCGGCAATCGCGGGCTCCGTTCGTGTTGCGACGGCCGTCATCGCGGCCCGCACGTCGTCTTCGCTCAGGCCCACGCGCCGGCCCTGTGCGATCCAGTGGCGCGGCTGGATTTCCCCGATCACGTAGTGCCGGTTCTTCCCGCAGACGGCCATCGCCAGGCGCGCGCGGCTCGGCGGGATTTGATTGCGGCGCGTACCGATGATCGGATGCGCGGACAGCACGTCGTACAGCGGCGTGCTGCGATACGCATTACCGGGCAGGTGCGCGATGCTGAAATTCTTCGCGTGGCCGTCGATCGCCGCCAACACCCAGAACACGAGTTGTGCGACAAAGAAATTCATCCGGTCACGGGAAGCGTCGGCCGAATTCGCGAGGATGCCCATGATCGTCTCGATGCCGGGGCCGCCGTCCGTTTCGTATTTCGCCCCCGACGGCGTGCCGGTCGCCTGACACATGTCCTCCTGCGGCAGCCGCACGATCCACGAGCCGTCGCGCGACGGGCGCCGGTCGAAGCGCTCGACGATCAGCGCCTTCTGATCGTCGAACCGGCCGATATCGCACGGTGCGACCGGCAAGCCGTACGCGGCGACGATCTTCGAGCACAACCATTCGTTTTCGACGGACGTGCGCATGTCGGCCTGCATGTTGCCGACGCGCCCGAGCGGCAGCTTGAAGATGTGGGTCGTCGGCGTGCTGCCCGACGGCCGCAGCCAGCGGTTGCGCTGACGCAGCAGCGCCGTCTTTTCCTGCGCGCCGGCAATCGACAGGCGCAGGTCGCCGTCCGGTTCCCCGCGGCCGGGCAGCGGCGTCGCGGTCGCGTGGCGCAGCACATCGGCAACGGCTGCGTCGTCGAGCGGCGCGCCTTCGATTCCCTCGAGATTGACCGGTATCTCGTCGGGCGGCAGCATTTGGATCGCGCCGACGCAATCGCGGCCGATCGACGCGAGCAATTCGAACGGCGCTGTCGATCGGAGCCGGTAACGCTGCGCGATGCGGCGGCGGATCGGCTCGCTGTCCGGCAGCAGATTGTCGAAGTAGTCGGCCACGATCGCGCCCTGGTGCGGCTGGTTGCCGGGCGTGAAGGGCAGCGACAATGACAGTGGCCGGCCCTGGGGATCGTCAAGCCAGTCCGGCAGGTAGACGAGACGCTCGACCCCGCGCCGGATTTCCCAGTAGCCGACAGGAATGCCGTTCATCCACAGGTCGAGCCGGTTGCTGCGGGCGCGTGCGACCATCGTCACCAGTCCTCCCGCTCCGAGACGCGTGGCGTGGCCCGAGTCGTCGCTGTCGGGCGCATCCGCGCAGTTCCGGCGGCGGCCGCGGTCGGGGTTGTCGCGGCCGGGGTGCCGCGCTTGCTCGCGCCCGGCTGGCGGCGCACCACCGGTTCGGCAGCGGAAGCCGAATCGGCCGCTTCCGCCGGTGCATCCCGCTCGTCGAGGCTGAGCATCATGCGAACGCCGAGCGCGTTCATCACCTTGAAAAGCCGTTCGATGCTGACCGCGGACGGATTGGCTTCGAGCTGAGCATAAGATTGCTGGGTGATGCCGAGGCGGGCGGCCAGTTGTGCCTGCGTGAGCCCCGCGGATTTGCGGAAGCCGACGAGGATCGGGCGCAACTGGGTCAAGGTCTGGACAGGAAAGGCCATCGGGCGCTCCGCGAGATGACAGACGATCGTTTGTAATCGGAAAATACAGTCTATGGCATGTATCGTCAAAATACAAACTGCAGACTGTATTACCAAAAAACAAGCAATAGCCTGTTACACGCAGCCTAATCGGTCAATTCGCCTGTGGTCGTCGCGCACGACACCCGCGCATCGCCCCGTCACGCCGCCGGCGGAGCATACGTGTGCGTCGCGGGATGCCGTGCAAGACGTCCCGATACTCCATTGGGCGAAACCGTCCCATGCTGTATGCCGCGGCTGTTGTTCGGCGGCGCTCGTGCGGATTTTGCCCGGGAGTGTCGTGCCGCCCGGGTGGGCGGTAGCATCGGTACGCCAAGAACTCCATGCCGATGGCGACATCACGCAAAGGAGGCTCGCGGGGGCGAGCCTCTTCTTCATCCCGTGCAGTCGATCACGCGTATCGAAGCATCAACGCGCGGCGCGACTACCCGTGTTCACGACCCGCGCGTCGAGCGACTCGCCCAATCGGCCAATGCCGGCCACTGCGCACAGCCGCGCCGGATGAACCCTGCGCCCGTGCGGATCACGAGCGCGCCGATCGCGAGCGCGGCCAGATCGTCGAGACGGCCGAGGCCGAGCAGCGCCGCGCTCATCGCGAGCGCCGCGAGCAATGACGACAGCGCATCGGTGCGCACGTGCCAGCCGCTCGCCTCGAGCAGCGCGGAGCCGGTCTCGCGCGCCTTGCGCAGCATCCAGTACGACAGCACGGCCTTGCCGGCGAGCGTGACGGCAACCAGCACGATCGCGGTCGCGCCCGGCTGCACGACGGGGGGCGTATCGAACCGCGTCAACGCATGCCAGATCATCTGCGCGCCGGTCGCGGCCAGTAACGCGCCGAGGCCCGTGAGTGCGAGCGGCTCGTAGGTCGGGCGTCGCTCCGGCGGCAGGCGCGCGTCGAACCGGCAGGCGACGAGGATCAGCGCATCGGCCGCGAGATCGATCGCGGCGTGCGCGACGTCCGCGAGCAGCCCGGACGAATGCGCGGACCATGCCGCCGCCGTCTCGACGGCGAGCAGCAGCAGATTGACCGCGAGGCTGACGGCGAGGGCGCGGGACGTGGCTGTGTAAACGTGGGGCGCGTGGGGCGTGGCGCGCGACGGGCGCTGCATGGCGGATCGCTTGTCGGAATCGGGGCGGGTTCGAACGTTACCGGCCTACGGTGGCACGCGAATGACAGACGAAACGAAGGCGCTGGGCGAGGATTTGGCGCATGGCAATCCACTTACCGATAACCCGTCGCGCTCCACGCTTTCGCTCTTGCTGAAAAAATTACAGCACGCGTTCATTTGGTAGCGAATTCGACGGCATCGCTTGATGCTGCCGCGCCATCGACGCAGGCCGTTCGAGCGAGCGTCGAAGCGCGACAAGCGACACTGCCCGCTTGCGGCAGGACCGTGATTTGCTTGCGCGACGGCCCGGCATGTTCGCCCAAACGGCGTATGGGGCGGGTTCTCGCACGCCATCGGGCACCGCCGAGCACCGAAATGGACTGCCCACTCGCTCCAGCAACCAGATGCACGACAGCCAACGCCTTTCCCCGCCCGACACGATGCGCGAATCAAGCACGATCGTCGTCAGCCGCGTCGTTCATCCGGGGCGGGAAAGGCAATTCGATCGATGGGCGCGCGAAATCGACGCGGCAGCGCGGCGTTACCCGGGGCACCTCGGCAACGTTCGCCTGAGCGATTCAAGCGGCATCAACTACCTGATTTATCGTTTCGACTCGCCGGAGCACCTGCATGCGTGGGAGGCCTCCGGGGAACGGCGAAAGCTGGTTGCGAAGGGCGACCAGATATCGGACGAACATCGCGACGCCGCGATCGGCATGGATGCGTGGTTCGCGATCGCCGGCAAGCCCGCCACACCGAAGTGGAAGACGTTTCTCGTGACGTGGCTGGCCGTTTATCCGGTCCTGCTGTCGATCACTTACCTTCTGAATGCGCTCCTTCCCGCCCTGGAGCGTCCTGTCCAACTCGCGCTCAGCTCCGCACTCCTGACTTCGTCGCTGACCTGGATCATCATGCCGTTCCTCACGAGGCAACTTCGGCCATGGCTGCTCCGGGGCGTGAAGCAGGTCGACCGGTTGAGCGACCGACAAAGTAACGGATGACGACCCATGCAGAATGAACAATCGATGTCAGGGATGCCGGTGGCCGGCCTGCCCGCCGGTTTCGATCGACGATTCAGCCGGCACTACGCGCAGGTCGACGACGTGCGCCTCCATTACGTGACCGGCGGGCCGGACGACGGCGAGATGGTGCTCCTGCTGCATGGCTGGCCGCAAACCTGGTACACGTGGCGTCACGTGATGCCCGCGCTGGCCGAAGAGGGGTATCGCGTCGTCGCGGTCGATTACCGCGGCGCGGGCGAATCCGACAAACCGCTCGGCGGCTACGACAAAGCCTCGATGGCAGGCGACATCCGCGCGCTTGTTCGCCAGTTGGGCGCGACGCGCATTCACCTCGTCGGCCGCGACATCGGCGTGATGGTGGCCTACGCGTACGCCGCGCAATGGCCCGCCGAGATCGTGAAGCTTGCGATGCTCGACGTTCCGGTGCCGGGCACGCGCGTCTGGGACGAAGCGAAGGCCCGTGCCGATCCGCAGCTCTGGCACTTCGGATTGCATCAGCAGCGCGATATCGCGGAAATGCTGATTGCGGGCAAGGAGCGCGCGTACATTCTCGATTTCTACAAGAAGAGAACCCACGTCCCGCTGTCGGACGACGATATCGCCGTCTATGCCGCCGCTTATGCAGCCCCAGGCGCGCTGCGCGCCGGCTTCGAACTCTATCGCGCGTTTGCGCAGGACGAGACGCAGTTCAAGGCATTCATGCAGCACAAGCTCCCGATGCCGGTGCTGGCGCTCGCCGGCGACAAGAGCAATGGCACCAAAGAGATCGACATGGCTAGGGAACTGGCGCTGGACGTGCGCGGAGCCGTTGCGCCGAACACCGGGCATTGGCTGCCGGATGAGAATCCGGCCTTTCTGACACGACAGTTGATCGACTTCTTCAGGGAAGCGGCGCCCGGCCGCTGAAAGTCGGCGCGCTTCGTGCCGTCGTCGCACGCACGCTCGTGTTTCGTTGCCGCGCGTGTGGCGCGTGGCGCGATCGTATTTGTCCGGCTGCTGCCGTGCAAAGGGCGGCTGTCCCGATCCCGTGATTTACCCGTGCCGGCCGGCTGGGAATGCGGTTGGATGCCGGCCGCCTGCAGGCGGCGCACTCGGCGACTCAGTGGGCCATGACCCGGTAGGGGATTCCAGCATTTCGACGCCGCACCGCGCCACGCCGTAATCAGCGGGGCCGGGCGTGCACGTCTTCCGCCAGCCAATTCTCGACATTATAGAAATAATGTCAAATCGTCGCCGGCCGATGATTGGATATTTAACGGTTTACGTTATATTATTTACGAAATTCCAGACAACAATCGACCATGTCCGACCTCGCTGCCGCCGAACCCCGCCTGACCGCCGAAATCGAGCGCCTCAAGGCCGACTTCCCCAAAACGCGCGAGCTGTACCGCGAAGCCTGCGCGCTGCTGTTCTTCCGTTTCGGCATCACGCCGACGGCGAACCGCCTGTACCAGCTCGTTCGCAAGGGCAGCATGAGTACGCCGACGGCCGTTCTCGGCGAGTTCTGGGCCGAGCTGCGGGAAAAAAGCCGTGTGCGCATCGAGCATCCGGACCTGCCGGCCGATCTGCAGGCAGCGGCGGGCGAACTCGTCGCGGCGCTGTGGAACCGGTCGAGCACCGACGCGGCAGCGGCGCTCGACGCGTTGCGCACGGAAGTCGAAGCCCAGCGGGCCGCGGCGCAAACGGAAGTCGCGACGTTGCAGGCCGAACTGGCCCGAACCGAAACCGCGCTGGAGCAACGCACGGCCGCGCTGCTGGCTGCGCAGGTCCGCATTCAGGAACTGGAGCAGGCGAGGGCGGCGGACGATGCATCGCGGCAAGCGCTGCAAGCGGATATCGAACGCCTGAAGGCCGACAACGCGGAGGGCGATCGTGCACTCGCCGAGGCGCGTGCGGATTTCACCGCCCAACTCGACCGGTTGCGCGACGACGCCGGCCGCGCCGAGGAGCGGCTGCGCGCATCGGAGAAGCGGGCGCTTCAGGAAATCGATCGCGAGCGGCTCGCCGCCGCGCGATTGCAAAAGGAACTCGACGCGGCGACATCGCGCGCGGAACAACGCGATGCGCAGCAGCGGAAAGACACAGCCGCACTACAGGCTCAACTTGGCGACGCGCTGCATCGCTGCGGCGTGCTTCAGGGGCAGCTCGACGGCGCACTGGCGGCGGAGGCAGCGCGCGGCAACGAACTCGATGCATTGAGGCGCGAGATGGCGGCGCTGGTGCGCCGGCCGCCGTTGCGCGGCGTCAAGATCGCGCCGGCCGCCGAACGTAGCGAGCGACGGGCGCGCACGAGAAAGCGCGCCGGCGAGGCGCCGCGCTGACAGCGCAACCGAGTCGCCGCCATGACGCAACACGCGCATACGACTCAGACAGACGAGAAGCGCGCCAGCCAGACATTGGGCCTGCGACGGGGATCGGGTAAAGTGCCGCTCAACATGCCGGCTCGACGTTACTAGACGACCGGTCTAATCGTTGCTACCATACGCCATCATGAATGCATCGTCAGGCGCCGAAGTCCGCCAGCACATCCTGAATATCGCGAAGCCGATCATGCTCCACAAGGGGTTTTCGGCGGTCGGTCTGAACGAGATTCTCGCCGCGGCGGGCATCCCGAAGGGCTCGTTCTACCATTACTTCGGCTCGAAAGAGGCATTCGGCGAAGCGCTGCTCGAATCGTATTTCGAAGGCTATCTCGCGCATCTCGACAATCTGCTCGAGCAGCAGGCCGGCACCGGCGCCGAGCGGCTGATGACGTACTGGGGCAACTGGCTGCACACGCAATGCGCGGACGATCCGGAAGGCAAGTGCCTCGCGGTGAAGCTCGGCGCGGAAGTGTCGGATCTGTCGGAAGCGATGCGCACGGTACTGCGGCGCGGCACCAGCCAGATCATCGAGCGGCTCGCGGGCGGCATCGAGGCCGGCCTCGCCGACGGTTCGCTGAGCGGCGTCGACGATCCGTCGTACACGGCCGCGATCCTGTACGAGCTGTGGCTGGGCGCGACGCTGCTGGAAAAGATTCACCGCAACCGCAAACCGCTCGAAAGGGCGATGGTCGAAACGCGGCGCATGCTGAACCTGCCGCCGGCCGCGCACGACGGAGCGCAGTCGTAATCCGGGCGCGCATCGGCGCGCCTTGTTTTTGCCCTGATTCTAGACGACTGGTCTACTCAATCGTTCATGACGAATGCCTCACGCCGCGTTACGCTGTCCCCATCGCTCCACCCGCCTGCCTGCGACCGCACCGGCTCGATCGCCGATGGCGCCGCGGGCGCGCACTTCCCGCTGGTCCATCCCTGATCCGAGCGTGCCCACGCAGCACGTTCATTCCTGTTGACGGAGGCTCACATGCCGCAAAGCAAGACTGCAAACCGCCAGATCGTCCTGAATTCGCGCCCGGTCGGCGCACCGACGCCGGACAACTTCCGCGCCGAAACCGGTGACGTGCCGGTGCCTGGCGCAGGCCAGGTGCTGCTGCGCACCGTCTGGCTATCGCTCGACCCGTACATGCGCGGCCGGATGAGCGATGCGCCGTCCTATGCGCCGCCGGCCGAACTGGGGCAGCCGATGGTCGGCGGCACGGTCAGTCGCGTGGTGGCGTCGAACCTGCCGGCGTTTCGCGAAGGCGATCTCGTCGTGGCCGGAGCCGGCTGGCAGGACTATGCGCTGTCCGACGGGCGCGACCTGATCCCGCTCGGCCGCGACTTCGCGCACCCGTCGTACGCGCTCGGCGTGCTCGGCATGCCGGGCTTCACCGCGTACACGGGGCTGCTGCAAATCGGCGAACCGAAGGCCGGCGAAACCGTGGTCGTCGCCGCGGCGAGCGGCGCGGTCGGCGCGGTGGTCGGCCAGATCGCGAAGCTGAAGGGTTGCCGCGTGGTCGGTGTCGCGGGCGGCGCCGACAAGTGCGCGTACGTGACCGGCACGCTCGGCTTCGACGCGTGCGTCGACCATCGCGATCCGGCGTTTGCCGCCAAGCTGAAGGACGCGTGCCCGAACGGCATCGACGTTTATTTCGAGAACGTCGGCGGCGCCGTGTTCGACGCGGTGTGGCCGCTGCTGAACGACCATGCGCGCGTGCCCGTCTGCGGAATCATTGCGCACTACAACGATGCGGCATACGACGACAAGGCTGTGTCGACCGGCCGTGACCGCGTGCCGGCGCTGATGGGCGCGATCCTGCGCAAGCGCATCCGCGTGCAGGGTTTCATCATCCTCGATCACTATGCGACCGGCTATGCGCCGTTCCTGAAGGACATGAGCGAGTGGGTCGCGCAAGGCAAGGTGAAGACGCTCGAGGACGTCGTTCCCGATCTCGCCGACGCGCCGCAAGCGCTGATCGGCTTGCTCGCCGGCAAGAATTTCGGCAAGGTCGTCGTGCGGGTCGGCCCGGACGAATTGGCCTGATCCCTCCGCTCGACGACATACGACCACTGCACGCTGGCGTCGCGAGACGCCGGCTTGTGGCATGCTCGTTTCCGTTTTCAAAGGAGTGGAAAAAATGGCGCTTCACGTGATTGCTTCGCTGTTCCCGAAACCCGAACACGCGCAGGCCGCCGAGGCCGAACTGCGCAGCCTGGTCGCCAAGACGCGCACCGAACCGGGCAACCGGCGCTATGACCTGTTCCGCGAGCAGGACGGTTCGCCGAACCTGCATCTGTATGAAATCTACGACGACCAGGCGGCGTTCGACGCACACCTCGCGAGTCCGCATTTCGGCGAATTCCGCAGGAAGTCGGCCGACTGGTTCACCGCACCGTCGGTCATCAAGGTGCTGTCCGGCATCGACGTGGCCGAGTAACGACGCAAGCATGCAACACCACCGCCGCGGCTCGTCCGCACCCGGGCCGCGCGGCACCCGTTGCGCACGACGCAACGGCGACGACGACCACACGGCGCAGCGTGCCCCGTTCGCGCCGCTTCCCCAATACAACGGCCCCGGAGGCTGAATGATCACCCTCAACATCAACGGCGAAACCCGCTCGGTCGACGCCCCCGACGACATGCCCTTGCTCTGGGTGCTGCGCGACGTCGTCGGCCTCACCGGCACCAAGTTCGGCTGCGGGATCGCGCAATGCGGCGCGTGCACCGTGCATCTCGACGGCGTTGCCGCGCGTTCGTGCGTGCTGCCGGTCGCGGCCGTCGCGGGCCGCAAGATCACGACGATCGAAGCCGTCGGCGCGACGCCGGCCGGCCACAAGGTCCAGCAGGCCTGGCGCGAGCTCGACGTCGTCCAGTGCGGCTACTGCCAGTCGGGGCAGGTGATGGCCGCCACCGCGCTGATCGCATCGAACCCGAACCCGAGCGATGCCGACATCGACGCGGCCATGGCCGGCAACATCTGCCGCTGCGGTACGTACCACCGGATTCGCGCGGCCGTCAAACAAGCCGCGAAGGAGGCCTGACATGTCGCGAGGACTGATCGAAGCAGGTCGGGCCGGCACGGGCGTGTCGCGCCGGTCGTTCCTTAAACTTGGGATGTCGCTCGGCGCAGCGGCCGGCGGCGGCTTGCTGCTCGGCTTCAGCCTGCCGGCGGCGGGCGACGACGCACGCCGCTCGGTGATCGGCGGCGACGCAGCCGAACCCGCTGCGCCCGGCGTGTTCGCACCGAACGCCTTCGTGCAGATCGACCGCGCCGGCAAGATCACGCTCGTGATGCCGAAGGTCGAGATGGGTCAGGGCGTCTACACGGCGCTGCCGATGCTGATCGCGGAAGAACTCGAAGTGCCGCTGTCGAGCGTGACGCTCGACCATGCGCCGCCGAACGAGAAACTGTTCCTCGATCCACTGCTCGGCGGCCAGCTCACCGGCGGCTCGACGTCGGTGCGCTACGCGTGGGAACCGCTGCGCCGCGCGGGCGCCACGGCGCGCACGCTGCTGGTCGCGGCGGCCGCGAAGCAATGGAACGTCGATCCGGCCAGTTGCCGCGCGGCGAACGGCGAAGTGCAGCATCCGCCGAGCGGCCGGCGCGCATCGTACGGCCAGTTGGCCGACGCCGCGGCGAAGCTGCCGGTGCCGAAGGACGTCGTGCTGAAGAAGCCGGCGGATTTCAAGCTGATCGGCACGCCCGCGAAGCGCCTCGATTCGCCGGAGAAGGTCGACGGCACCGCGCAGTTCGGGCTCGACGTGCGCGTGCCCGGCATGCTGTATGCGGTGATCGTGAACAGCCCGGTGTTCGGCGGCACGGTCGCGAGCGTCGACGACACGGCCGCGAGGAAGATCCCCGGCGTGCGCCAGGTCGTGCGCGTCGACAACGCGGTCGCGGTGGTCGGCGATCACACGTGGGCCGCGAAGCGCGGCGCATCGGCGCTCGTCGTGAAGTGGAACGAAGGCGCGGACGCAAAGGTGTCGACGAAGGATCTTTTCGCGGATCTCGCGCACGCGGCGGCGAACGGCAAGGGTGCGGTCGCGCGCAAGGAAGGCGACGTCGGCAAGGCGTTCGCGAACGCGAAGACGCGCGTCGACGCCGTCTACGAACAGCCGTTGCTCGCCCACGCAACGATGGAGCCCGTGAACTGCACGGTGCACGTGCGCGGCGACGGCTGCGAGATCTGGGTCGGCACGCAGGTGCCGACCCGCGTACGCGACACGGCGCAGCAACTGACCGGGCTGTCGCCGGACAAGATCGTCGTGCACAACCACCTGCTCGGCGGCGGGTTCGGCCGGCGGCTCGAAACCGACATGGTCGGCCAGGCCGTGAAAGTCGCCAAACAGGTCGATGCACCGGTGAAGGTGATCTGGACGCGCGAGGAAGACGTCCAGCACGACATGTACCGCCCGTGCTACTACGACGCGATCTCGGCCGGCCTCGATGCGAACGGCAAGCCGGTCGCGTGGCAGCACCGGATCGTCGGCTCGTCGATTCTCGCGCGCTTCGCGCCGCCCGCGGTCAAGGACGGCGTCGATCCCGATGCGGTCGAGGTCGCGGCCGAACTGCCGTACGACCTGCCGAACCAGCTCGTCGACTACGTGCGCCAGGAGCCGCGCCACGTGCCGACCGCGTTCTGGCGCGGCGTCGGGCCCACGCGCAGCACGTTCGTCGTCGAGAGCTTCATCGACGAACTGGCCGCTCAGACCAAGACCGACCCGGTGCAGTACCGCCGCGCACTGCTCGACAAGACGCCGCGCGCACGCAACGTGCTCGACGTCGCGACGAAGGCGGCCGGCTGGGGCGCGTCGCTGCCGAAGGGGCAGGGGCGCGGCGTGTCGGTCATGCATGCGTTCGGCAGCTTCTTCTCGATCGTCATCGACGTCGCGGTGGACGGCGGCGAGGTGCAGGTCAAGCGCGTCGTGTGCGCGGTCGACTGCGGCATGTATGTGAATCCGAACACGATCGAGGCGCAGGTGCAGGGCGGCATCATCTTCGGGATCACGGGCGCGCTGTACGGCGAGATCACGATCGAGGACGGCCGCGTCGTGCAGACCAACTTTACCGACTACCGAATGATGCGAATCAACGAGGTGCCCCCGATCGAAGTCCATCTGGTGAAGAGCGGGGAGGCGCCGGGCGGGATCGGCGAGCCCGGCACCGCCGCGACCGCGGCGGCGCTGTCGAACGCGATCTTCGCGGCCACCGGCACGCGGCTGCGCAAGCTGCCGGTCGGCAACCAGCTGAAAACGGCCTGAGGGAGGGAACGACCATGCGACTTCTCACCCCGAACCTGAACCTGAATGCGCTCCGCGCATCGTTGCTCGCGCTGTCCGCCCTGGTGGTCGGCACGGGCGCGCATGCCGCGCAGACGGCGCCCGCCGACAGCGCGCTCGTCGCGCGCGGTGCGTATCTCGCGAAAGCCGGCGACTGCGTCGCGTGCCACACCGCGCCACGCGGCACGCCGTTCGCGGGCGGCCTGAAGATGGTCACGCCGATGGGCGCGATCTACACGACTAACATCACGCCCGATCCGGACACGGGCATCGGCGGCTATACCGAAGCCGAGTTCGCCGGCGCGTTGCGCAAGGGCGTCGCGAAGGACGGCCACAACCTGTATCCGGCGATGCCGTATCCGTCGTACGCGAAGCTGAAGGACGACGACGTGAAGGCGCTGTATGCGTACTTCATGCACGGCGTCGAACCGGTGAAGCAGGCGAACCGTCAGTCCGACATCCCGTGGCCGCTCAACATGCGCTGGCCGCTCGCGTTGTGGAACATGGTGTTCCTCGACACGACGCCCTACGCGGACAAGCCGGCGAAGGATGCGACGTGGAACCGCGGCGCGTATCTCGTGCAGGGGCTCGGACACTGCGGGTCGTGCCACACGCCGCGCGGCGTCGGCTTCCAGGAGAAGGCGCTCGACGAAAGCGGCGCGGCGTTCCTGTCGGGCGCATCGATCGACAACTGGTTCGCGTCGAACCTGACCGGCGAGCACAACACCGGGCTCGGCCGCTGGAACGAGGCCGACGTCGCGCAGTTCCTGAAGACCGGCGCGAATCAGCACGCGACCGCGTTTGGCTCGATGGTGAGCGTGATCAACCACAGCACGCAGGAACTGACCGACGACGATCTGGCCGCGATCTCGCGCTACCTGAAATCGCTGCCGGCGGCAGGCGGCACGGGCGCGCCGCCGTACCGCTACGATCCGAAGGCGACGCAGGCCGCGCTGGGCCGACCGGCAACCGATCCGGGCGCGAAGGTGTATAACGCTTACTGCCTGCATTGCCACGGTGTGGACGGGCGCGGCTATGCGCCGCTGCTCGCGCCGCTCGCCGGCAATCCGAACGTGCTCGAGGCCGATGCCTCGTCGCTGATCAACGTGACGCTGAACGGCAGCGACACGCTCGTGATCGGCGGCGTGCCGTCCGCCTATCCGATGCCGGCATTCTCGAACCAGTTGAACGACCGGCAGATCGCCGACGTGCTGACGTTCATGCGCGCCGGCTGGAACAACGGCGCGCCGGCCGTGCAGGCGGCGGACGTCGCGAAACTCCGCAAGGCGACGGCGGCCGCGCACTGAGCGCGGTCCCATGCGGAACGACGGCAGGCCGACGTGCCTGCCGTCTGCGCCGCCGGGCGGTTGTCAGCCCCGGCGGCGTTGCTCTTTCTGTCAACCGGCGCGCGGCCGCTCGCGGCAGCGCGCGTTTTATCGACGCAATGTAGGGGTGTCTGGATGGCTAACGTGACTTATACGGATACGCAACTGCTGATCGACGGCGAGTGGGTCGACGCCGCGAGCGGCAAGACGATCGACGTCGTGAACCCGGCGACCGGCAAGCCGATCGGCAAGGTGGCCCACGCGGGCATCGCCGATCTCGACCGTGCGCTCGCCGCCGCGCAGCGCGGCTTCGAGGCATGGCGCAAGGTGCCCGCGCACGAGCGCGCGGCGACGATGCGCAAGGCGGCCGCGCTGGTGCGCGAACGCGCGGACACGATCGCGCAGTTGATGACGCAGGAGCAGGGCAAGCCGCTCACCGAAGCGCGCGTCGAAGTGCTGTCGGCGGCCGACATCATCGAATGGTTCGCGGACGAAGGCCGCCGCGTGTACGGCCGGATCGTGCCGCCGCGCAACCTCGGTGCGCAGCAGACGGTCGTGAAGGAGCCGGTCGGCCCGGTCGCGGCGTTCACGCCGTGGAATTTCCCGGTCAACCAGGTCGTGCGCAAGCTGAGCGCGGCGCTCGCGACCGGCTGCTCGTTCCTCGTGAAGGCGCCGGAAGAAACCCCTGCATCGCCGGCCGCGCTGCTGCGCGCGTTCGTCGATGCAGGCGTGCCGGCCGGCGTGATCGGCCTCGTGTACGGCGATCCGGCTGAAATCTCGTCGTACCTGATCCCGCACCCGGTGATCCGCAAGGTCACGTTCACGGGTTCGACGCCGGTCGGCAAGCAGCTGGCCGCGCTCGCGGGCCAGCACATGAAGCGCGCGACGATGGAACTGGGCGGCCACGCGCCGGTGATCGTCGCCGAGGATGCCGACGTCGCGCTCGCGGTGAAGGCCGCCGGCGGTGCGAAGTTCCGCAACGCGGGGCAGGTCTGCATTTCGCCGACGCGCTTCCTCGTGCACAACAGCATCCGCGACGAATTCACGCGTGCGCTGGTCAAGCATGCCGAAGGGCTGAAGATCGGCAACGGCCTCGACGAAGGCACCACGCTCGGCGCGCTCGCGAACCCGCGGCGTCTGACCGCGATGGCGTCGGTGGTCGACAACGCGCGCAAGGTCGGCGCGAGCATCGAGACCGGCGGCGAGCGGATCGGCGCCGAAGGCAACTTCTTCGCACCGACCGTGATCGCGAACGTGCCGCTCGAAGCGGACGTGTTCAACAACGAGCCGTTCGGCCCGGTCGCGGCGATTCGCGGCTTCGACAAGCTCGAGGATGCGATCGCCGAAGCGAACCGTCTGCCGTTCGGTCTGGCCGGCTATGCGTTCACGCGCTCGTTCGCGAACGTACACCTGCTCACGCAGCGCCTCGAAGTCGGGATGCTGTGGATCAACCAGCCGGCGACGCCGTGGCCGGAAATGCCGTTCGGCGGCGTGAAGGATTCGGGCTACGGGTCGGAAGGCGGGCCGGAAGCGCTGGAGCCGTACCTCGTCACGAAGTCGGTAACGGTGATGGCGGTTTGACGACAGGTCGAGCGTAGTGAGGCCGCCGCTTCCGCGTATGGGGGCGGCGGCGTTTTTTTTGGCGCGTCGACCGACGGCGAACTTCAGCGGGTCGGCAGAATGCCCTCGAAGACGCCTCGCACTGCGCTCTGCTGGGCGGGAGTCAGATTTCCGTAGGCTGGCGGCACCGTGCCGCATTGGTCGCCCTTCGCGCTTTTGACCTTTTCTTTCGCGACTGCCCACTCGCCCGACAGATTGCCTTCGAATGTCATGCCGAAGGGGCTATTGGCGCCTGCCCTCTGGCCCCAGCCGTTCACCATCATGGTTTCCTGCGCGCCGCCCCACGCGAGCGGGTGCTTGCCGTTCTGCGACTCGCTGTGGTTCTGGCAGGACGAGGCATTCGGCACGCAGTGGCCCCCGATGATTTGCTCCGGCGTGGCCTGCTTCACGTCGGCCAGGTCCATCAGCATGTAGTTCTCGAGATTGACGAGATAGTCGCGATTGCTTTCGGCGATCAGGATCGCCGCCATCGCGTTGCCGAGCGCCTGATCGTTCGCGGCGGTTCCGCTCAGGCCGCCCGAGTAAACCATCTTCATCGCCTTGAGCAGGTCCGCCGGCTTCCTCTTTTCGGTGGCCTTGGCAAACATCGTCGGGTAGTCGCTGGCGAAACACGTGCTCGAGTTCCCGTTCGCTCGTCCCCAGAAGTGAATGTAGTTCGAGTATTGCCCGCCTCCACACTGGCGATAGTAAATGGCCTGGTTCATCGAGAAGAACTGACTGCGGCCTCCCGCTCCCGCGCATTGATAGGCCGCGAGACGCAGGAATTTCAACGGGCTCACGACATTGCCGAAGTAGTTGTCGCGCTCGGGACCCGCCGCAGGAAGGTGATCGTTCGCCCCGTCGCAACGTTTCGGGTCGGGCGGGGGCGCTTCCGTCCTCAACGGCGGATTGCCGGCAGTGGTGACTCGCGCGTTCGCGACGTTGAGCGCGGCTTCGCGCAACACATCCGCCGTTACGTAGAGCGGCCCTCCGCGCATGGCGACGGCATAGCAGGCGGTCGCCCCCTGCGCCTGCGCGGCGAAAGAAAGTGCGGCGGCAAACGAACATGCGGCGATCCCCAGGGTGCCGCCGATACGGTGACAATCGATATCCATGAACGGGCTCCAGTGATTCGTGAAAGGGAGAGGGCCCACGAGCGGGCATGCGTCAACGACAAGCAGGCACGGCCGATGGGCCGAAAGCGCTGCCCGACGTCATGGGATGAAGAACACAGGAGGAAGGGACGCTCGGGGCGAGCTGTTGTGAGCGGCCCGGGGGACGGAGGCGCGCTGTGCGTTTAGTCGCGCATCGTTTGGAGTGCGACCTGCGACGCGAGCGATATTGCAGGCCGCAGGTCCATCGCCTATGCTCTGATCAATACGAATATCGGGATTTCACGGAAGGCAAAGGCGCCTGCAATAAAAAAATGACTATCGCTGCGTTGCCGCACCGCCTCTCCGAAACGGGGATCACGCCAACATAACTTGCAACAATCGTCGCGAGGCGCCGCCTGATTGAAACAGTCGGCCCGTGGTTGGCTGCGCCTGCGATTTTTCGATCCGTTTGAAGGGGGCGATCGGCACGCGATCGACATGACTTTCCGACACCCAGGTCAGAACCTGGCAGTTTCAACAAACAACACAAAAGAGGGGCGCGTTTCGCACATTGACCACCAATACGGAGATCTCGTCATGACCAACTCGGTAGCTAATCAATTTGTCGATTGGGGTTCGGAGTTTCACAATCCGCCGTGGCAAGCGAACGACGGCATCGCGATTGCCCCCGGCGTTACAACCGTATTCGATCTTCTTACGGCCGACGGCGTATCGCCCGCTCTAAGCCCGCAATCGCAGGGTTCAGGCGCGAGCCTGTTCGTGACGGCCTTGGGTGGAGTAGAGGCGAACCAGGGCGGCAACGGATACTGGTGGGTGTATTTCGTCAACGGCCAGATGCCCGACGTCTCATGCGCGGTCTACACACTGCAACCCGGCGATAGCGTAGCCTGGGACTACAAGCACTACTCAAGCGGATTGAAACAGGCCGTTCATCCGCCGCTGGTCTGACGTCCGTCGCGCAGACCCATGCGATGCGGCCGGCATCCGCCCCTTCAATGCCGGCCGCTCCCCCGATAACTCTCGACTTCCGCATCGTAAGCCGCCAGGAACGCCTTGCCGAACACCGACGCGAAATCGTCTTCGATCGCGAACATCGTATCGCGATGGGTCGCCGCGTAGCGATCCCACATCCTCGCCTTGTACAGCGCGGGCACGCGCTTCTCGTACCAGCGCATCGCATCGTCGCGCTCGCGCAGCCGTTGCGGCGAAAAACGCGTCAGCAGGTCCATCAACGCGGCACGCATCCCGGCGACCATGCCGATCTGGTGCGCGTGCAGATCCTGGAACGCATCGCTGACCGCGCTTTGCGGCGACATGAAGCCCGGCAGCGGCAGGCCGAACATCTGCCGCAGCACGGCGCCGCCGTCCGGCAGCAGCTTCAGCGGGTTGTTCTCGCGATCGAGCAGCATCGTCATGTGCGCCTTCACCTCGCGCTTCAGGATGCTGCGCGACGACAGCAGCTCGACCGTGCCGTTCGCGAACAGCGCAAGCAACTGGCCCGCGATGTACAGCTGTTCGGCCGACCACTGATGCGATTCGGCGGCCGTATCGAGCCCCGCGCCTTCGAAGAACGCGTTCAGCAGTTCATCGGGCGTCGGCGGCACCGGCGCGTGCACGGCATGCTGCGCCGGTTCGTCGGCCGGCCGCGCTTCGGCGCGCGCGGCCGCCGGCTGCACGCGTACGTGCTGGGTCCATTCGGGCGCGTGGTCGGCCTGCGTCGAAGACGGCACGTCGCGATCCGCATTGCCGCGATCGACCGACGGCGCCGCGCCCAATGCGCCGAGATCGCCCGACGACTGCGCGAACAGGTCGAGCGGATCGGTCGACAACTGATTCAGGTCGCGTTGCGACGGCACGGGTGGTTCGGCCTGCACGGTGCGGTTCGTCGGCTGCGCCGGGGCCGCGCGTGCCGGGCCGCCCGGCCGGGTGCCGGCGTCCGACGGCTTGCCGCGCGGAGCGAGGCGATCCTGGAGCAGCCCCCATAGCCGATTGCCGGCGCCTTTCGCGTCGTCGCGCAAAGGCGGGGGCGAGGGTGCTGGTTGCAACGGTGCGGCAGCCTCCGGCGCGCGGCGCCTGTCGACGTGCACGTCGGTATCCGGCGCCATGTCGATGACCGAGGCGTCGCCGCCATCGTCGCGTTCCGCCCGCAGCACGTACGGCCCGATGCGGATGATGTCGCCGGTATTGAGCTGCCGCTCCTGCGCATAGCCGACCGCCTCGCGGTTCACCTCGATCGTCGAGACGCTGCTCAGGTTCTTCAGCAGGCACGCGTCGTCGCCGACTTGCAGCAGCGCCTGCAGCCGCGAAATCTGCCGCGTGTCGTCGCGCAGCACCAGATGGTTGTCGCTGGCCCGGCCGATGGTGCCGCCGGGCGGATGAAACACGACGGCGTCGTAAGAGTCGTTTTCGACCGGCTCGCCGGCATGTTCGATCACGATCAGTTGCATGTCATACGTCGCTCGGTGGATGTAGCGCTCGCGTGGAAACCGGTTCGTTCAGGATGACGACGCATGTCTGCGGCGCGCGAATTCGAACGCAGGCCCCCAGATCGGATGCCCCTTCTCGGCGGGGGACAAGTCGAAGCGCGGGTTGAGGTCGAGAATCTTCGAGAACTCGGCGCGGCACGGCGCGACGCGGTTGGTCACGCAATAGCTGAACGCGAGGAGCTTGTGCGCAGTGACCTGCGTGTCGGTGTCGGCGCCGTCGATCTCCTTCGCGCGGCTCAGGAGCGCGATCGTGCGCCCGTAGTCGCCGGTGTCGTATGCGGCGCGCGCGCTGTCGACCGTCGCGCGCGCGGCCGACTGAGTCGGGGACGTGCTGCACCCGGCCCCCAGCAACAACGCGCCGAGGAAAAGAACGATCGACGAACGGCCTTTCATTATTGAAATAAATAATTTGCGTAATTGGAAGGGGCACACACGCGCTGTTGGATTCTAGTGCCAATCATCGGGGTCGATGTTGCTGTTACGTTTTGTTTCAATTGGTCGATTCGATTTCACTTGAATGCTAAATCCACTACGAACTTCAGCCCTTGTGAATCCAAAAAAACGAACCTATAGTTCGCTGTGTTTTTCGGATTCGTCTGTTGTTTGGCCAGCGCGCGTCAATGCATGAAAAAACGGGCCATCCGTTCGGGCTGCGCGAATAGCCTGGCACATCATCAGCGTCGCCGAGCATTCCTTGCCCGGCGGGCGGTCGGCTTGTGCCCCGAGCCTATCCGACAGGTATCCACGCAATAGAACCGGGCCGCCATGGCGAACCGGTCGGGTTAATTTTTTCAGTTTAGTGATCAATCCCAATTCAATTACCTGTCATTTCGCCAAATCAACCTTCATAAACCCTGGGTGATCCGACCCGGCTTTTTGCGAGAATAATTTGCCGCACGAATTTTAATGTAAGGACAAGCAAGTTACGAAATTACGGTCGATTAATTGTCCCTTTTTAATCCGATCATCCGGTTCAGTTCTCGAAAACCGGCGAATGGCTATTGGGTCGCGAGGGTGGAATATGCAATGGCGGTCGAGCAGTTTCATCGTATGGGGATGCGTGCTGCTGTTTCCGGGGTGCGGTGCGACGGAGCACGCCGCCGCGGTGCCGTATGCAATCACGGTGGACGTCGCGCCCGACGTCAACCCTGACATGAATCGCAAGCCATCGCCGATCGTGCTGAAGGTATTCCAGCTCCGTGCCGCGTCGGCGTTCGACAGCGCGGATTTCTTCTCGCTGCAGGACAAGCCCGAGAACGTGCTCGGCGCCGACCTGCTCGGCACCGACCGCGTGATCCTGCGGCCGGGCGACTCGCGCACGCTGCACTATCGCGGCAATGTCGAGGCCGGCGCGATCGGCGTGATCGCCGAATACCGCGTGCTCGAAAAGAACCGCTGGCGGCTGACGGTGCCGCTGCCGCGCGCGAAGCAGCTCAATCTCTACAAGTTCTGGCAGACGTCTCCGGGCGAGTTGAAGCTGTCGATCTCGGTCAGGAACGGCGGCATCGCACTGAACGACGCGCGGGGGCGCTCATGACCGAACCGACGATGTCCGCGACGCCGGTCGCGGCACTGCGCCAGCGCGTGGTATGGACCGAAGGCATGTTTCTGCGGCCGCAGCATTTCCAGCAGCTCGAACGGCACTGGGAGCGCTACGTCGCGCTGCGCTGCCTGCCGCTGCAAGGCTTCTACTGGGGCTTCGACACGCTGGAAATCGATCGCGAGCAACTGGCGTTCGGCAAGGTCGCGCTGCGCACCGCGTCGGGCGTGATGCGCGACGGCACGCCGTTCGACCTGTCGCATCCCGACGATCTCCCCGCACCGCTCGACCTGCCGGCCGACGCGAAGGATCAGCTCGTCGTGCTCGCGCTGCCGCTGTGGCGCGGTGGCGGCGAGGAGGTGTCGTTCGGCGCAGGCGCCGGCGCCGCGAACGGCACAATCGTCGGAAATGCCGGAAACGGCAACGCGGACGTCGCGCGCTACGTCGTGCGCGAATACGAAGTGGCCGACGCGAACGCGGTCGCGCTCGGCCCCGCGCTGCTGCAGACGGGGCGCCTGAACGTGCGGCTGATGCTCGAAGCCGAGCTGACCGGCGACTGGCACGCGCTCGGCGTCGCGCGGATCGTCGAGCGGCGCACCGACGCGCGGCTGCTCGTCGACGACGGCTACATTCCGCCGCGGCTCGTCGCGCAGCGCGATGCCGTGTTGCTGGCCTATGCGCGCGAGCTGCACGGGTTGCTCACGCAGCGCAGCGAGGCGCTCGCGGAACGGCTGTCGGAGCCGGGGCGCGGCGGCGTGTCGGAAGTCGCGGATTTCCTGCTGCTGCAGCTGGTGAATCGCTATCTCGCGCTGACCTGGCATACGCAGCAGCATGTTTCGACGCACCCGGAAACACTGTTCTGCGACTGGCTGAAGCTCGCGTGCGACCTGAGCACGTTCACGGCGGCCGGCCGGCGTCCGCAGTCGCTGGCGGTTTACGTCCACGACGACCTGCGCACGAGCTTCGCGGAACTGATGACGGAACTGCGGCGGTCGTTGTCGACCGTGCTCGAACAGAATGCGATCCAGATCGAGTTGCGCGATGCGGGCAACGGCATCCGCGTCGCGACGCTCGCCGATCCAGCACTGCGCGACACGGCCGGCTTCGTGCTCGCGGTGCGCGCGGACGTGCCGGCCGACAGCCTGCGCACCCGCTTTCCCGCTCAGGCGAAGCTCGGGCCGGTCGAGCGGATCCGCGATCTCGTGCAGTTGCAGCTGCCGGGCATCACGATGCGCCAGTTGCCGGTCGCACCGCGGCAGATCCCGTATCACGCGGGTCATACGTACTTCGAGATCGACAAGGGTAGCGACCTGTGGAAGCAGCTGGCGCGCTCCGGCGGTCTCGCATTTCATTTCGCAGGCGAATTCCCGGGGCTCTCGATGGAGTTCTGGGCGATACGCGGGTGAGGGCGGGCATCGCGATGAATTCTTCCTCCGATTCGATCTCCGCCGGCGCCGGCGGATTCGTGCCGCCGAATCCGGGCGGCATGCATCCGGCCGCATCCGGCGCGCCCGGGATGGCCGGGCCGACGGCCATGCAGCCGCAGCCGGGCCGCTGGGCCGCGAGCGGCACGAACCCGCTCGTCGCGGCCGCAAACCCGCTGCTCAATCTGGTGCCGCAGATCCGCTCGACCGTCCATCATCCGAATCCGGCATGGCTGCGCGAGCATCTCGTCGTCGAGATCCGGCAGTTCGAGGCGCGCGCGCAGGAGGCCGGCGTGCCGTCCGAAGCGATCATCGGTGCGCGCTACTGCCTGTGCACGGCGCTCGACGAGGCGGCCGCGCTGACGCCGTGGGGCGGCAGCGTGTGGTCGTCGCACAGCCTGCTCGTGTCGTTCCACAACGAGACGTGGGGCGGCGAGAAGTTCTTCCACCTGCTCGAACGCCTGTCGCAGCAGCCGCGCCAGCATCTCGACCTGCTCGAGCTGCTGTATTTCTGTCTCGCGCTGGGCTTCGAGGGCCGCTATCGCGTGCTCGACAACGGCCACGCGCAGCTCGATGCGTTGCGCCGGCAGCTCGCACAGACGATCCGCTCGGTGCGCGGCGAATTCGAACCCGCGCTGTCGCCGCACTGGCGCGACGTCGTCACGCGCGACGTCGCGCGCCGCTTCGTCGTGCCGCTGTGGGTGTGCGTCGCGCTCGCGCTGCTGATCGGCTTCGGCGTGTTCGTCGGGCTGCGCATCGCGCTCGCCGGGCATTCGGATCGACTGTTCGCGTCGATCGACGCGCTGCACGTGCCGAAGCTGCAGCCCGCGCAGGCGCCGCCGCGCCCGGCGCCCGCGCCGCGCATCGCGAAGTTCCTGGCACCCGAAATCGCGGCCGGCCTCGTGTCGGTGCGCGACGCCGCCGATCGCAGCGTGATCGTGCTGCGCGGCGACGGGCTGTTCAAGTCCGGCTCGACGTCGGTGATCGACCGCTACGCGCCGGTGCTCGCGCGGGTCGCCGATGCGCTGAACAAGGTGCCGGGCAACGTGCGCGTGACCGGCTATACCGACGACACGCCGGTGCATACGGCGCGCTTCGCGTCGAACTGGGATTTGTCGCGCGAACGCGCGGAATCCGTGCGCAGCATGATCGCCGCGCGGCTCGACCATCCGGAGCGGCTCGCGGCGGAAGGGCGCGGCACGCTCGATCCGGTCGCGCCGAACGATTCGCCCGCGAACCGCGCGCTGAACCGGCGCGTCGAGATCACGCTGCTGCCGGCGCCCGGCAGCGCCGCCGTCGGCGCGACGCAAGGGGCCAACTGACATGAACCAGGCTGTCGCGCGTTTCGTCCGGCCGTTGCCGTCTCGGGAGATCTGGACCTTCGCCGGTCTCGTCGTGCTCGCGTGCTTCGTGTGGCTCGCGGGCCCGCTGTTCGCGTTCGCCGAGGTCCGGCCGCTCGAAAGCGGCTGGGCGCGCGGGCTGACGATCGCGGTGCTGTTCGTCGCGTGGGGCGCGCGGGTCGCGTGGCGAAGCTGGCGCGCCAGCCGCCTCAACGCACAACTGCTGAACCAGCTTCGCGAAGCCGCGCCGGGGCCGGCCACCGCGGGCGATCCGGCGAAGGCGCAGCTCGACGAGTTGCGCAGCCGCTTCGACGAAGCCGCGACGTTGCTGAAGAAAGTTCGCTTCGGGCAGGCCGACACCGTGCGCAAGGGCCTGCCGCGCTGGTTCGACCGGATGTCGCGCCAGTATCTGTATCAGTTGCCGTGGTACGTGTTCATCGGTGCGCCGGGGTCGGGCAAGACGACCGCGCTCGTGAATTCCGGGCTCAGCTTTCCGCTCGCCGAGCAGTTCGGCCGCGCGGCGATTCGCGGCGTGGGCGGCACGCGCCATTGCGACTGGTGGTTCACGAACGACGCGGTGCTGATCGACACGGCCGGCCGCTATACGACCCACGAGGGCAACCGTGCGCTCGACGAGGCCGAGTGGAAGGGCTTCGTCGACCTGCTGAAGAAATACCGCACACGCCAGCCGCTGAACGGCGCGATGCTGACGATCAGCGTCGCCGACCTGCTCGGCGCGTCGGAAGCCGAACGCACGCAGCACGCGATGGTGCTGCGCAAGCGGCTGCTCGAACTGCGCGCGCAGCTCGGCATCCGTTTTCCCGTGTATCTGCTCGTGACGAAAGCCGATCTGCTCGCGGGCTTCGCCGAGTATTTCGGCGCCTACGGCCGCGCCGAATGCGCGCAGGTGTGGGGCTTCACGTTCCCGCTCGCGCAGAGCGAGGCGCCGGGATTCGACCTGCGCGCGGCATTCGACCGCGAATACCGGCTGCTGCATCAGCGGCTGAACGACGGGCTGCCCGAACTGCTCGCCGCGCAGACCGACGCGCGCCAGCGCGAGATGACGTACCTGCTGCCGCAACAGATCGCCGACCTGCAGGACATGCTCGGCCAGTTCGTCGCCGAAGTGTTTTCCGTATCGAGCTTCGAGCCGATGCCGATGCTGCGCGGCATCTACCTGACGAGCGGCACGCAGGAAGGCACCGCGTTCGATCGCGTAATGAGCGGCATCAAGCGCTTCCTGAAGATCGAGGGCGTGCCGCCGGTCGCGCAGGTCGGCTCGACCGGGCGCAGCTTCTTCCTGAAGGCGCTGCTGCAGGAGCACATCTTCCGCGAATCGGCGCTCGCCGGCAGCGACCTGCGCTGGCATCAGAAGCGGCGCGTACTGCAGATCGCCGGCTACGTGCTGCTCGCGCTGGTGTGCGTGGCCGTGCTGGTCGCGTGGCTGCGCAGTTATTCGAACAACCGCGCGTATCTCGACCAGATCGCCGCGCGCGTGCCGGCCGTCGATGCGCAGATCGCTGGCGCGAAGTTCTCCGGCGCGTCCGACATCGCCCGGCTGCTGCCCGTGCTCGACGCGCTCGGCAGCCTCGCGAATGCGGGCGGCGTCGACCTGTCGCATCCGCCGCTCGCGTATCGGTGGGGGCTGTTCCAGGGCGAGAAGATCGACGAGGCCGTCGACGCCGTGTACCGGCGCGCGCTCGACGACGTGCTGCTGCCGATCGCCGCGAGCCGGATGGAGGCCGCCCTGCGCGACGCGCGGCCCGACGAAACCGAATACGCGTATGCGGCGCTGAAGGCGTACCTGATGCTGTACGACAGCGCGCACTACGATCCGGCGTTCGTGCAGGCCGTCGTCGATCTGGAAATGGAACGCTCGCTGCCGCCCGATTTCTCGCCGGCCGAACGATCCGCGTTGCGCGCGCATCTCGCCGCGCTGTTCGGCAACCGCGTCGCGGTGTCGCCGTATCCGATGAACGAGCGGCTCGTGGCCGACGTGCGCGACCGGCTGCGGCAGGTGCCGTTCTCGCAGCGGCTGTACCGGCAGCTCACGCGCACACTGCGGCCGGCGACGTCGGCGTTCGACTTCAGCGTCGCGCGTGCGGTCGGCCCCGATGCGTCGCTGGTGTTCCGCCGCCAGAGCGGCAAGCCGCTGGCGGAAGGCGTGCCGGGCCTCTATACGCGCAACGGCTATCGCAACGTGTTCGCGCCGCACCTGGGCGGCGAGGTCGAGGCGTACGGGCGCGAGGAAGTGTGGGTGCTGAATCTCGGGCTGTCCGAGATCCCCGGGCCGAACGACGCGGCCGCGTGGGCGCGCGACATCCGCCAGCTCTACCTGAACGACTACCTGAAGATCTGGGACGACTATCTCGCGGACATCAAGCTGCAGCGCACGGCGACGCTCGCGCAGAGCATCCAGGTCGCGCGCGCGCTGTCGTCGGCCGATTCGCCGCTCACCCGGCTGATGGTCGCGCTCGCGCGCGACACGGCGCTCGGCGATGCGCCCGGCGGGGCGCGCAATCTCGCATCGCGTGCGCAGGACAAGGTCGACGAGGCGCGCAGTTCGCTGTCGCAGATCTTCGCGGGCCAGGCCAGCGAAGCGAACCCGTCCGCGGCGGCGCCAGCGAGCCCCGAGCAGGTGGTCGACAGCCACTTTGCCGGGTTGCGCGCGTTCGCGCCGGGCAGCGGCGACCAGGCCCAGGCGTTCGACGCGGTGCTGAAGTCGATCGACGCGCTGTATACCTACCTGACGGCCACCGACGACGCACTGCGCAGCGGCGCGCAGCCGCCGCCGTCCGACGCGCCCGCGCGGCTGCGCGCGCAGGCCGGCCGCCTGCCCACGCCGTTCCGCGAAGTGCTCGACGACCTGTCGAACGTCGCGAACGGCAGCGTCGCGACCGTCGAGCAGCGCAGCGTCGCGCTGCGGGCCGGCGCGAACGTCGGCGACTTCTGCCGGCAGGCGATCGCGGGCCGCTATCCGTTCGCGCGCGGCTCGTCGCGCGACGTCGCGCCGGCGGACTTCGCGCAGATGTTCGCGCCGGGCGGGCTGATGGACGATTTCTTCCAGAAGAACCTGCAGTCGATCGTCGATACGACGTCGCACCCGTGGCGTTTCGCGAATCGCAATGCGGACGCCGATCCGTCGGCGGCCGCGATGCTCGCGTCGTTCGAGAAGGCCGCGGTGATCCGCGACGCCTATTTCAGCGGCGGGGCGCGCACCGCGCAGCTGAAGGTGCAGATCCAGCCGCTCGAAATGGACCCGTCTATCACCGAGATGGTGCTGGACGTCGACGGGCAGATCGTCCGCTACGCGCATGGCCCGCTCGTGCAGAGCGCGGTGGACTGGCCGGGCCCGCGCGGCAGCAATCAGGTGCGGCTGCAGGTGTCGGCGCAGGCCGGCGCGACCGACGGTTTCTCGACCGACGGGCCGTGGGCGCTGCACCGGCTGTTCGACCGCGCGGCCGTGTCGGCCGGACGCGGCTCCGACCAGATGATTGCGCGCTTCACGGTCGACGGCAAACCGATCGTGCTGCAGGTGAATGCGGGCAGTGTCCGCAACCCGTTCCGGCTGCCCCAGATGGAGTCCTTTACATGCCCTCCGAAGCCATGAGCCCGACATCGCCGCTCGCGCGCGCCGACGGCGACGCGCCGGCCTGGTACGGGAAAATTCCCGGCGCCGGCGACTTCGTGAACAGCCGGCTGCCGCATGCGCTCGCGCTCTGGTGGGAACGCTGGCTCCAGCAAGGGATGGCCGCGATGCGCCAGCGCGGCGCGGACGAGATCGAGCGCTACTACACGGTCGCGCCGGTCTGGAATTTCCTGATCCCGGCGGGCGCCGGCGCGTCGTGCGTGCAGCCGGGCTGCCTCGCGCCGAGCTGCGACCGCGTGGGACGCTACTACCCGGTGATCGTCACGCTGCCGATGCGCGCGGCCGATTACTGGAACGGGCTGCCGGACGCCGCCGATGCGTTCTACTGGCAGGTCGGCCATGCGCTGCTCGACGCGATCCGCCACGCGCGCGCGCCGGGCGATCTCGAGCGGACGCTCGAACGCGTGCGGCTCGCGCCCGGCAGCGGCAGGCGCGCGGAAATCATCGATGCGGCGCCTGCGACGTTGCCGGAACGGCCGGCGCTCGCCGCGTGGCCGGGGCTGTCCGGTTATTTCGATCCACACGGCGGCACCAGCTTCTGGTGGACCAACCGCGCCGACGGATCGCCGCTGCGCACGCATGCCCATACGGGCACGCCCGACAACGCGCTGTTCCTGACGCTGTTCGGCGGCGGCTAGCCACCGGCTGACGGTCGGCGGGCGCGGCGGACAGACGGGATGCGGTTTCGAGAGGTGGACATGAAGGACCCTGGATCGAGAGACAACGAGTACGACACGGCGACCCGCGGCGACGCATCCGAATTCGCGGTGCGGCCGCTGCCGCTCGGCCATCGCCTGGGCGAACTGCAGCTCGACGAGGTGCTGGGAATCGGCGGTTTCGGGATCGTCTATCGCGCGTTCGACCGCACGTTGCGGCGCGCGGTCGCGATCAAGGAGTACATGCCGTCGATGCTCGCGACGCGCGGCGGCGACTACACCGTGTCGCTGCGGTCCGAGCGGTTCGCGCAGGCGTTCGACGCGGGACGCGGCGCGTTCCTCAACGAGGCGCGCCTGCTCGCGCAATTCGATCATCCGGGGCTCGTCAAGGTCCTGCATTTCTGGGAAAGCCACGGCACCGCGTACATGGTGATGCCGTTCTACGAAGGGCGCACGCTCAAGCAACTGCTCGACGGCGGCATGCGGATCAGCGAGACGCAGTTGCGCAACATCGTCGCCGCGCTGCTGGGCGCGCTCGACACGCTGCATCGCGCGCAATGCTTCCATCGCGACGTCGCGCTCGACAACGTGCTGATCCGCCCGAACGGCAGCGCGATCCTGCTCGATTTCGGCGCGGCGCGCAAACGGATCGGCGATCTCGTCGACGACGGCGCGATGATGATCAAGCCCGGCTACGCGCCGATCGAGCAGTACACCGACGATCCCGCGTTCAGCCAGGGGCCATGGACGGATCTCTATGCGCTCGGTGCGGTGATGCACGCGATGATCACCGGGGAATTGCCGCCCGCGGCCGTTGTGCGCAGCATCAAGGACACGTACCGGCCGCTCGTATCGCGCGAATTGCCGGCCGGCGAGGTGTACAGCCCGGCATTCCTCGCGGCGGTCGATCATGCGCTGCAGTTGCGGATTCCGGATCGGCCGGAGTCGGTCGCGGCGTTCGCGGCGGAGCTCGGGTTGCGGGACTTCGACCGGGCGGGCGCAGGGTATGGCGCGGCGGTCGTGCCGCCGGCCGTCGATGCGGACAGGGGCGGGGAAGAGAAGGGCGCGGCTTCTGCTGCGTCCGGTACCGCGTCGGCTGCTGCGGCGGCGATCGGCGCGGGCGCGACGGCTTCGGGTCACACGGCGCATGACGTGCGGCCGCCGCCGCCCGCGCGTGCCGGCGAGGTGTCTACACCGTCGGATTCGCCGGCTGCGTCGCCGCAGGCGACCGACAGCAAGCCGGAGGCCGGCGCATCGTCCGCATCGACATCGGCATCGGCATCGTCGTCAGGCGGGGCATCCGCGCCGACCGGCCCCCAACGCGGCCCGGCACCCGCCGCATCACGTAACCGCCGCATCCCCGTCTACGCCGGTGCCGCGCTCGTCGCACTGATCGCCGTCGGCCTCGCCGCGACCTATCTGTCGCGTCCCGCTCGCGTCGCCGACGACGCCGCGCCCGCCGCGAGCCAGCCACAGGCCGGCACGTCATCACCCGCCAGCACGCCGGACGCCATGCTGGCCCAGCACGGACCGACGCCGACCGTCGTGCCGCCGTCGAGCCTGCCGGCCGGATCGTCGGCGCAGGTTCCGCCGCCGCCCGTGGCCGCCGCGCCGGCCAGCGCGCCTGCCGTCGAGGCCGCCGCCGCACCGCAGGTCGCGACCGCCGTCACGAACCCGGCCCCGTCGCAAGCCGGTTCCAGCGCCACCATCGCGCCCGCCGGCAGCCTCGACGCGTCGGAACGCGTCGTCAACGTGCCGCCGTCGGACGCTGCCGCGCCACCGATGACGCCGGCCCCTGCACCGAAGCCGCCGACGGAGGCCGAGACCGCCGTCGCCGCCGTCAACGTGCCGGCTGCCGAGCAACGTCCTCCAAAAACGCAGGAAACCGTCCAGGTGCGTTTCAACGTGCGGCCATGGGGCGACGTCTACGTGAACGGCGCGCGGCGCGGCGCGAGCCCGCCGCTGCGCTCGGTGTCGTTGACGCCGGGCGTCTATCAGATCGAGATCCGCAACGGCTCGCTGCCGCCGTTGCGTCGCACCCTGGCGGTCGACTTCGGCAGCAAACCGATCAATATCGACTATGCATTCGAATGACGTCAGCCAGGCGGCGCTGGCCGCCGCCGCGCTTTCCGCGTCGCCGCCCGGCGTGCCGGCGGCGACGCCGCGTGCCGACTTGATCGGCCTGCTGCTCGCGGATCTCGCGCCCGATGCGCCGTGCGGCCCGAACCTCGAATACGACGCCGAGTTCCTGCAGTTGCAGGAGCGCGCGACGCCGCGCGCCGAGCAGCAGTACGGCGACACCGTGATCCCGGCCGAGGCGCCCGACTGGCGCGCGGTCGAGCGGCTCGCGCTGGCGCTGTCCACGCGCACGAAGGACTTGCGCGTCGTCGCGACGCTCGCGCGCAGCTGGACCGAGCAGCACGGCGTTCCCGGCTATGCGGACGCGCTCGTGGTCGTCGCGAACTTGCTCGATCGCCGGTGGGACGACCTGCATCCGCGGCTCGACGCGGACGGCGAACCG
Organism: Burkholderia sp. BCC1208; assembly: GCF_902833095.1. Taxonomy (NCBI): domain Bacteria; kingdom Pseudomonadati; phylum Pseudomonadota; class Betaproteobacteria; order Burkholderiales; family Burkholderiaceae; genus Burkholderia; species Burkholderia sp. BCC1208. Next base: position 145,603 of record NZ_CADFDY010000001.1, read on the forward strand.
GACCCCACGCCGCGGATGAACGCGCTCGCCGACGTGGCCGGCGCGCACGACTGCGCACGCGCGGCGCGGCGCCAGCCGCTGTTCGACGGTGGCCCGAGCGTGCGCGATGCCGAACGGCTGCTCGATGGCCGCGGCGAAACCGGCGACCCCGTGACGGGCAGCCGCGAAAGCCTGATCGCCGCGCTGTCGGCCATGCGAGACGACGGCACGACGCCGCTCGACGCAGCGCGCGCCGCGTTGCACGCGCTGGACGCGATCCGTGCGTGCGTGACGGACCGGCTCGGCCGCGAATGGGCGCCCGATGCCGGCGATGCGGAGAAGGCGTTGCAGCGGATCGTGCGCGACGTGCCGCTGCCCGAGCCGCAACCGGGCGCACCGGGCGGCACGGTGCCCGCGCAACAGGCGTCGTCCGGCGACGCGTCGCAGGCCGGCGCCGCACCCGCCGCGCCGGCGGCCATGCCGAACGTCCATGCATGGCGCGACGCCGAGGTCACGAGCCGCGACGACGTGCGAATCGGCCTCGACAAGATGTGCCGCTATTTCGAGCTGCACGAGCCGAGCCATCCGGCGCCGCTGCTGCTGCGGCGCGCGCAGCGGCTGCTCGCGCTCGACTTCTACGAAATCATCCGAGATCTCGCTCCGGAGAGCCTGCCGAAGCTGGACCTGTTGAGCGGCGAGCGGAGCGAATGAAGCGAACGAAGCGAACGAAAGGGGCCGCCACGCGGGCGGCGACGACGTACAGCGCAATCTGATCGATGTGAAGGAGTGGACGATGACGGACAGAACCAAGGCGGCTGGCAGCGGACAGAAGTTCATCGCGCGCAATCGGGCGCCGCGCGTGCAGATCGAGTACGACGTCGAGACCTACGGCGCCGAGCGCAAGGTGCAGTTGCCGTTCGTGATGGGCGTGATCTCGGACCTGGCGGGCAAGCGGGCCGAGCCGCTGCCGGACCTGCCCGAGCGCAAGTTTCTCGAGATCGACGTCGACAACTTCGACGAGCGGATGAAGTCGGTCGCGCCGCGCGTCGCGTTCCAGGTGCCGAATACGCTGACCGGCGAAGGGATGCTCAACGTCGACATGACGTTCGAGCAGATCGACGATTTCTCGCCGGCCGCGATCGCGCGCAATGTCGACGCGCTGCGTCGGCTGCTGGAGGCGCGCACCGAGCTGTCGAACCTGCTGTCGTACATGGACGGCAAACACGGCGCCGAACAGCTGATCGAGCGCGCGATCAACGATCCCGACCTGCTGAAGACGCTCGTGCGCGAACCGCGCGAGCCCGCACAGGGCGGCAACGTGACCCAACCGGAGGCCCGCGATGAATGACCCCGCCCAATCCCGCGCCGATGCGCGCGCCGCCGCGCAGCCCGAGATCGCGCACGACGCGTTCGCCGCGCTGCTGCAGAAGGAATTCAAGCCGAAGACCGCCGAGGCGCGCGAGTCGGTCGAGCGGGCAGTGCGCACACTCGCGCAGCAGGCGCTCGAGCATACGGTCGGGATGACGACCGACGCGTATGGCAGCGTCAAGCAGATCATCGCGGAGATCGACCGGAAGTTGTCCGAACAGATCAACCAGATCCTGCATCACGACGAATTCCAGACGCTCGAAGGCGCGTGGCGCGGCCTGCATTACCTGGTCACGCACACCGAGACCGACGAGTTGCTGAAGATCAAGGCGCTGCCGGCGTCGCGCAACGAGGTCGCGCGGATGCTGAAGCGCTACAAGGGCGTCGCGTGGGACCAGAGTCCGCTGTTCCGCAAGATCTACGAGGAGGAATACGGGCAGTTCGGCGGCGAGCCGTTCGGCTGCCTCGTCGGCGATTTTCACTTCAACCACAGCCCGCCCGACGTCGAGATGCTCGGCGAACTGTCGAAGATCGCGGCGGCCGCGCACGCGCCGTTCATCGCCGGCGCGTCGCCGGAGCTGATGCAGATGGATTCGTGGCAGGAGCTGTCGAACCCGCGCGACCTGACGAAGATCTTCCAGAACACCGAATACGCGGCGTGGCGCAGCCTGCGGCAGTCGGAGGATTCGCGCTACGTCGGCCTCGCGATGCCGCGCTTTCTGGCCCGGCTGCCGTACGGCGCGCGCACCAACCCGGTCGACGAATTCGACTTCGAGGAAGACACCGACGCCGCGAACCACGACCGCTATACGTGGGCGAATTCGGCCTATGCGATGGCCGCGAACATCAACCGTTCGTTCAAGCAGTACGGCTGGTGTTCGTCGATCCGCGGCGTCGAATCGGGCGGGGCGGTCGAAGGGCTGCCGAGCCACACGTTCCCGACCGACGACGGCGGCGTCGACCAGAAATGCCCGACCGAGATCGCGATCAGCGACCGCCGCGAGGCCGAGCTCGCGAAGAACGGCTTCATGCCGTTCGTGCACCGGAAGAACTCGGATTTCGCGGCATTCATCGGCGCGCAGTCGCTGTACCAGCCGGCCGAGTATCACGACCCCGACGCGACCGCGAACGCGCGGTTGTCCGGCCGCCTGCCGTACCTGTTCGCATGCTGCCGCTTCGCGCACTACCTGAAGTGCATCGTGCGCGACAAGATCGGCTCGTTCCGCGAACGCGACGACATGGAGCGCTGGCTGAACGACTGGATCATGAACTACGTCGACGGCGACCCCGTGAACTCGTCGCAGGAAACCAAGGCGCGCAAGCCGCTCGCGGCCGCGCAGGTGGTCGTCGAGGAGGTGGAGGACAACCCCGGCTACTACACGTCGAAATTCTTCCTGAGACCGCACTACCAGCTCGAAGGGCTCACCGTGTCGCTGCGGCTCATCTCGCGGCTGCCGACCGCGAAGGCGGCGAACGAGTGAGCGGCAACCGGCATTCAACCTGACATCGCACCGAAACGGAGACGGCAATGGGCGTGGCAATGTTTATGAAGGTGGACGGCGTGACCGGCGAATCGGCCGACGCGCAGCACAAGGGCTGGACCGATATCCAGTCGTTCACGTGGGGCGCAAGCCAGCCGGGCGCGATGGCGAGCGGCAGCGGCGGCAACGCGGGCAAGGCGAGCTTCAACGACCTCGTCGTCGCCGCGTACATGGACAAGGGCGCGCCCGCGATCATCAAGAACTGCGCGAACGGCAAGCACCTGTCGTCGGTCGAGATCTCGGCGTGCAAGACGGGCGGCACGCAGGTCGAGTTCATGCGCGTGACGCTGCAGGAAGTGCTCGTCACGGCCGCGCAGGTCGCGGGCGTCGATCCGGGCGACGCGGCCGACCGGCTGATGATGCATTACGGCTTTCAGGCCGCGAAGGTGAAGAAGCAGTACTGGCAGCAGAACGACAACGGCGGCAAGGGCGCCGAGGTGACGGTCGGCTGGAACATCAAGGAAAACAGCGAGATGTGACGGCGCGGAGACGACCATGGACGACCCGCAAACCCGCGACGGCCGGGAGGGCAACCTGCGCGACCGGCTGCAGCCCGCGCTGCTCGACCGGCTCACCGACGACGCGCCGCAGCGCGCGACGGAAGCGCACGGCGCGCAGTGGATCGGCACCGACCGCCTGCGCGCGGCCGTGCTGCGCGATCTCGCGTGGCTGCTCAACACGCGCAACGCCGAGGACGGCTTCGTCGACTGGTCGGCGTTCGCGCACGCGCAGGCGTCGGTGCTCAACTACGGCATGCGGCCGCTGGTCGGCAAGCCGATGTCGGGCGTCGAGCGGATGTCGGTCGAGGCGTCGATCCGCGATGCGATCGTCCGCTTCGAGCCGCGCATCGTGCCCGCCAGCGTCGAAGTGCGCAGCGTGATCGACGCGCCCGGCGGCCGGGCCGGCGAACGGCGCCACAACGTGCTGCTGTTCGAGATCCGCGGCACGCTGTGGTCGATCCCGCATCCGCTCGAATTCGTGCTGCGCTCCGACCTCGATCTCGAGACGGGCGCGATGTCGCTTCAAGCCGTGACGGGGGCCTGACGCGATGGATACGCGCCTGCTCGACTACTACAACCGCGAACTCGCGTACCTGCGCGAACTCGGCGGCGAATTCGCGCAGCAGTTCCCGAAGGTCGCCGCGCGGCTGCGGCTCAACGAATCGGGGCCGCCCGACCCGTACGTCGAACGGTTGCTCGAGGGCTTCAGCTTCCTCACCGCGCGCGTGCAGCTGAAGATGGACGCCGAATTTCCGCGCTTCACGCAGGCGCTGCTCGATGCCGTCTATCCCGGCTATGTCGCGCCGCTGCCGTCGATGGCGATCGTGCGGTTCGCGCCGATGATGAACGAAGGCAGCGTGGCGCAAGGCTGGCGGCTGCCGGCCGGCACCGCGTTGCGCGCACGGCCGGCCGCATCCGAGCAGACCGCGTGCGAGTTCCGTACCGCGCACGACCTGACGCTGTGGCCGCTCGAACTGACCGATGCGGCCGTTACCGGCGCACCGTCGTGGCTGCCGCGCGGCGCCGTCGCGGCGCGGCAGGACGTGCGCGGCGCGCTGCGCATCCGGCTGAAGGCGCGCGGCGGCGCCAAACTCTCGCAATTGCCGCTCGACCGGCTGACGTTCCATCTCGCCGGCCCCGAACGCGACGCGCTGCATCTGCTCGAACTGCTCGCCGCGCATACGCTCGGCGTCGTGTGTCACGACCCGGGGCAGCCGCCGCGCTGGCTGCACACGCTCGACGCCGACGCGATCGTCCACGAGGGTTTCGATCCGGCCCAGGCGATCCTGCCCGACGACGGCCGCAGCTTCCACGGCTATCGGCTGCTGCGCGAGTATTTCGCGTTTCCGGCGCGCTTCCTGTTCTTCAGCATCGGCGGGCTGCGCGCGGCGCTGGCACGCTCGACCGGCGACGAGTGCGAGCTGACCGTGCTGTTCGACCGCCACGATGCGGCACTCGAAGCGGCCGTCGACGCGCGCCACCTCGCGCTGAACTGCACGCCGGCCGTGAACCTGTTCGCGCGCCGCGCCGACCGCATTCCGCTGCAGCCGGGTGCACGCGAGCATCATGTCGTCGTCGACCGCAGCCGGCCGCTCGACTTCGAGGTCTATGCGGTGCAGCGGCTCGCGAGCGAGCAGCGCGACGACGGCCAGTCGCGCGAATTCCGGCCGTTTCACGCATCGTTCGCCGGCGACGACGGCAACTACGGCGCGTACTACACGGTGCGGCGCGAGCCGCGGCTGGTGTCCGCGCAGGCGCGCGCGAACGGCACGCGCACCGGCTACGTCGGCAGCGAGACCTACGTGTCGCTCGTCGACAGCCAGTGCGCGCCGTACGACGAGACGATGCGCTACCTGTCCGCCGATACGCTGTGCACGAATCGCGACCTCGTGCTGCTGCAGCCGCCCGGCGACGCGAATACGTTCACGCTGCGCGTATCGGCTCCGGTCGAGCGCATCGTCGCGATCCGCGGCCCATCGCGGCCGCGCCCGCCGATCGCCGACGCGCAAACCGCGTGGCGGCTGATCCGCCACCTCGGGCTCGCGCGGCACACGCTGACCGATCTCGACGACGACGAGGGCGCGCATGCGCTGCGCGAACTGCTCGGCCTGCATGCCGACCCGGCCGACGCGGCGATGCGCCGGCAGATCGACGGCCTGCAGCGCGTCGCGTTCTCGCCCGTGTTCCGCCGCCTGCCGGCGCTCGGGCCACTGATGTTCGGGCGTGGCGTGCAGGTCGACGTGACCGTCGACGATCACGCGTTCTCCGGCGACAGCCCGTTCCTGCTCGGCGCGGTGCTCGAACAGTTCTTCGCGCGTCACGTGTCGATCAACGCATTCGCCGAATGCGTGCTGACCAGCGCGCAGCGCGGCACGCTCGCGCGCTGGCCGGCGCGCATCGGCAGGCGGCCCGCGATATGAAACGCGACACGTCACCCGGCACTCGGCCCGCCGCCGAAACCGCGCGCCACGACGCGTGGTGGGCGCGGTTGCGTGCCGCGCCGCACGGCTACGACCTGTTCCAGGCGCTGCGCTGGCTCGATGCGCTGTCGCCCGGCCGCGCGCCGCTCGGCCATGGCACGCGACCGCGCGACGAGCCCGTGCGGCTCGGGCAGCAGCCGTCGCTCGCATTCGCGGCGTCGATGCTGGCCGGCATCCATGACGACGACGGCGCCGCGCGGCCGCGCATCGCGATCCACGGTTTCGGGCTGTTCGGCCCGAACGGGCCGCTGCCGACGCACCTGACCGAATACGCGCACGAGCGCGCTGCCCAGCACGGCGACCCGACGTTCGCCGCGTTCGCCGACCTGTTCCATCACCGGCTGATCCTGCTGTTCTACCGCGCATGGGCCGACGCGCAGCCGACGGTGAGCCTCGATCGCCCCGAGCGCGCACGGTTCGACGGCTATGTCGCGAGCCTGGTCGGGCGGGCGGCGCATGGCGACAGGCCGGCCGCGCAGGCCGATGCGGAACGCACGCCCGCCGACACGCTCGCGCCGCATGCGCTTTATTGCCACGCGGGCCATCTCGTGCGGCACACGCGCAACCCGGAAGGACTCGTGCAGATTGTGCGCCGGTATTTCGGCGTCGATGCGCGCATCGTCGAGCACGTGCCGCAATGGGTCGCGATCGAGCGCTCGCAGCGCTGCACGATCCGCGCGACGCGGCCGACCTTGCGCGTCGGCGCCATCGCGCTCGGCGTGGCGGTGCGCGACGCGCAGTCGCGCTTCCGGATCGTGCTCGGCCCGCTGTCGCTCGACGCGTACCGCCGCTTCCTGCCGGGCGGACCGCACGCGCGCCAGCTCGCGCAGTGGGTGCGCGAGTACGTCGGCATCGAATTCGACTGGGACGTGCAGCTGGAACTGGCGGCCGATGCGGTGCCGGCGATCGCGCTCGGTGCGCCGCAGGGCATCGGCCGCACCGCCTGGCTCGGGCAGCGGCTCGAACCGGGGCCCGCGCGCGACCTCGTCGTCCGCTACGACGTGCGGCGCGGCGGCACGCCCCTTCATCGCGAAACCGCCTAAACGGGAGTCGTCATGTCCGATATCGGCCGCGTCAACCTGTTCGGAAAACTGAATCCGTTCCTCTACGAGACGCTCGAGCAGGCGACCGGATTCTGCCGGCTGCGCGGCAATCCGTACGTCGAGCTCGCGCACTGGTTCAAGCAGATCCTGCAGCGGCCCGACGGCGACCTGCAGCGCGTGCTGCGCCGCTTCGACATCGATGCGGCGGCCATCGAGCGCGGGCTCGTCGCGGCACTCGACCGGCTGCCGCGCGGCGCCGGATCGGTGTCCGACCTGTCCGTGCACATCGACGACGCGGTCGAACGCGCATGGGTCTATGCGACGCTGAAATACGACGCGACACGCATTCGCGGCGCCGTGCTGCTGCTCGCGATCCTGAAGACGCCGCAGTTGCGCAACGTGCTGTTGGCGATCACGCGCGAATTCGAGCGCATCGTGCCCGACGTGCTCGCCGACGAACTCGAATCGATCGTCGACGGCTCGCCCGAGACGCAATCGGCGGCACAGGGTTCGCAGGCAGGCACCGGCGGCGACGCAGCCGTGCGAGGTACGCCCGCCGCCGACGGTTCGGCGCTCGCGCGGTTCGCCGTCGACTTGACCGCCCGCGCGCGGGCCGGCGAGATCGACCCCGTCGTCGGGCGCGACGCCGAGATCCGCCAGATCGTCGACATCCTGCTGCGGCGCAGGCAGAACAATCCGCTGCTGGTCGGCGAGGCCGGCGTCGGCAAGACCGCCGTCGCGGAAGGCTTCGCGCTGCGGATCGCCGCCGGCGACGTGCCGCCTTCGCTGCGCGACGTCGCGCTGTACCTGCTCGACATCGGGCTGCTGCAGGCCGGTGCGAGCGTGAAAGGCGAGTTCGAGAGCCGGCTGCGCGGCGTGATCGACGAAGCGATGTCGTCCGAGCGGCCGGCGATCCTGTTCATCGACGAAGTGCATACGCTGGTCGGCGCCGGCGGGGCGGCCGGCACCGGCGACGCCGCGAACCTGCTGAAGCCCGCGCTCGCGCGCGGCCTGCTGCGCACGATCGGCGCGACCACGTGGTCCGAGTACAAGCAGTACATCGAGAAGGATCCGGCGCTGACGCGGCGCTTTCAGCTCGTCCACGTGCACGAGCCGGAAGAAGCCGCCGCGCTGACCATGCTGCGCGGCCTCGCCGCGAAGCTCGAGGCTCATCACCGCGTGCTCGTGCTCGACGACGCGCTGCAGGCCGCCGTCACGCTGTCGCACCGGTACATCCCGGCACGCCAGTTGCCGGACAAGGCGATCAGCCTGCTCGATACGGCCTGCGCGCGCGTCGCCGTCAGCCAGCACGCGGTGCCCGCGCCGATCGAGGACGCGCGCCGCCGCATCGACAGCCTGCGCGTCGAACAGGAGCGAATCGGACGCGAGTGTGCGCTGGGCACCGGCGATGCCGACCGGCGCGGCGCGATCGATACCGACATTGCGACCGCGCAGACTGAACTCGACCGGCTCGATGCGCGCTGGCAAACCGAACGCGACGCGTTGACGGTGATCGTCGGCGCGCGCGCTTCATTGCTCGACGACGATCCGTCGCATGAGCTCGATGCGGACGCGCGCGCCGCCGCGCAGGCCAGTCTCGCTGCCGCGCAACAGGCGCTGGCCGACCTGCAGGGCGATGCGCCGCTGGTGTTGCCCGCCGTCGATACGCACGCGGTGGCGGCCGTCGTCGCCGACTGGACCGGCATTCCGCTCGGCCGGATGGTGCGCGACGAAACCCAGGCCGTGCTGAAGCTCGCCGATACGCTCGGCGAACGCGTCATCGGCCAGCGGCATGCGGTCGAACTGATCGCCGAGCGGATCCAGACCGCCCGCGCGAAGCTCGACGATCCGACCAAGCCGCACGGCGTGTTCCTGCTGTGCGGGCCGTCCGGCGTCGGCAAGACCGAGACCGCGCTCGCGCTCGCCGACACGCTCTACGGCGGCGAGCACAACGCGATCACGATCAACATGAGCGAGTTCCAGGAAGCGCATACCGTGTCGACGCTGAAAGGTGCGCCGCCCGGCTATGTCGGCTACGGGCAGGGCGGTGTGCTGACCGAAGCCGTGCGCCGCCGGCCGTACAGCGTCGTGCTGCTCGACGAGATCGAGAAGGCACATCGGGACGTGCACGAGATTTTCTTCCAGGTGTTCGACAAGGGCTGGATGGAGGACGGCGAGGGGCGCGACATCGATTTCCGGCATACCGTGATCCTGCTGACGTCGAACGTCGGCGCGGATCGCGTGATGCAGCTTTGCCGCGATCCCGAGCATCTGCCGGGCGTGCAGACGCTCGCCGATGCGTTGCGCCCGCCGCTGCTCGACGTGTTTCCGGCCGCGCTGCTCGGCCGGCTGACCATCGTGCCGTATTACCCGCTCACCGACGCGACGCTCGCGCGGATCGTCGCGCTGCAACTGCGGCGGATCGAGAAGCGGATCGACGCGCATCACGGGATCCGGTTGCGCTGCACCGATGCGGCAACCGCGTTGATCGTCGAGCGCTGCCGGACGATCGAATCCGGCGGCCGCATGGTCGATGCGATCCTCACGCATACCGTGATGCCGCGCATCAGCCGCGCGATCCTCGAGGCCACGCTCGAAGGACGCACGCTGGCATCGATCGAGGTGAGCGCGACCGATGGCGAATTCGCTTACCGGTTCGACGAGGAGGCCACGGCGTGAATCGCGTCTTCACACTCGACAGCCCGCACGGCGACGATCTGAAATTCCATACGCTCGACGGCAGCGAGGAACTCGGCCGGCTGTTCGAATTCCGGATCGAGGCGCTGGCCGACAGCCATAGCCTGTCGTTGAAGAACATGCTCGGCAAACCCGTGACGGTCCGGATCGAACAGCAGGACCTGTCGACGCGCTACCTGAACGGCATCGTCGCGCGCGCGTCGCTCGCCGGCCGGCGCGCCGAGCGGCATTACGGCTATGAGTTGATCGTACGCCCATGGCTGTGGCTCGCAACGCGCCGCTCCGACTGCCGGATCTTCCAGAACAAGACCGTGCCGGAGATCGTGCAGGAAGTGCTGTCGACGTATGGATTTCCGATCGAGAACAAGTTAACCGAATCGTATGTGCCGCGTCAGTACTGCGTGCAGTACAACGAAACCGATGCCGCGTTCGTATCGCGGCTGATGGAATTCGAGGGGATCTATTTTTATTTTCGGCACGCGACAGACAATCACACGCTCGTGCTGTGCGATGCGATGTCGTCGCATGTCGCGCTGCCCGGCTACGAGACGATTCCGTATATCCCGCGCGACCGCACCGCGATCGCCGACGAGGAACATATCGACGGCTGGCTGCCCGCGCAGGAGGTGAGCGTCGGCAAGCATCAGACCACCGACTACGACTATACGAAGCCGCGTGCCGATCTTTCGTCGCAGAAGGTCGATCCGCGCGGTCACGATCACGATAGCTTCGCGTCGTTCGAATGGCCGGGCGGCTATCGCGACGATGCGCCGGGTGCGCATTACAGCCGCGTGAGGCTCGAGGAACAGCAGGCCGAACATGAGCGGGCGAATGCCGATACCGATGTGCGTGGCGTGGCGCCCGGGTATCTGTTCACGCTGGAGCATTGCCCGCGCGCCGACCAGAACCGCGAGTACCTGGTCGTGCGGTGTCAGTACCGGTTTCAGGAGAACGCTTATGCGAGCGATCAGGGCGCGGAGGCCGTCGTACATCAGACGATGATGCTCGTGCAGCCGTCGAGTTTGCCGTATCGGTCGCCGCGCGACACGCCGCGGCCGCGGACCAACGGGCCGCAGACGGCGACCGTCGTCGGGCCGCCGGGTGAGGAAATCTGGACCGATCAGTACGGGCGCGTGAAGCTGCAGTTTCGTTGGGACAGGTACGGGCAGAGCAATCAGGATTCGTCGTGCTGGGTGCGGGTGTCGAGTCCTTGGGCCGGCGGTGGGTTCGGGGGCGTGCAGATTCCGCGGGTGGGCGACGAGGTCGTGGTCGATTTTCTGAACGGAGATCCAGATGAGCCGATCGTGACGGGCCGTGTTTATAACGGCGAGAAGATGCCGCCGTGGGGGCTGCCGGGGAGCGCGACGCAGAGCGGGTTGCTGTCGCGGTCATCGCCGGGTGGGACGACCGAGCATGCGAATGCGTTCCGGTTCGAAGACAAGAAGGGCGCGGAACAGCTGTGGATGCATGCGGAACGGAATTTCGATGCGGAGACGGAGGCCGATCATTCGCTTTCTGTCGGGAACAACCATACGCATACGGTCGGGAACGATGAAACGATGCAGGTGAAGAACAACCGGCAACGGAGTGTGGGGCAGAACGAGACGGTGAATATCGGGAAGAATCGGGTCGCGCAGATTGGGGCGGATGAGACGCATGGGGTAGGAGGGAATCGAACGCGAACGGTCGGGAAGAACGAAACCGTGACGGTCGCCGCGAATCGCGACGCGACCATTGGTGGAATACACACCGAGACGGTTGCGAAAGCCAAGACCGAAACGATCGGTGAAGGCAAGACGCTGAACGTCGGACAGATGTATCAGACGACGTCGCAAGACATGAAGACGCTGGTTGCGTCGGCGCATACCGAAGAGATCGGCACGCGTACGTCGACGATCGCGAACGCGCATACGCACACGGTCGGCGGCGAACACACCGTCAACGTCGGCGCGAACCACACGACGAGCGTACAGCATCAGGTGCTCGTCAATGCCGGCGATCAGCTTTCTCTCGTCTGCGGGATGTCCAGCATCGTGATGAAGAGCGACGGCACGATCACGATCCAGGGCGTCAACGTCGCATCGACCGGCACGAACACCCACAGCGTGAACGGCAAGACGGTGACGTCGTCGGCGACCGCCGAGCACACGGTCGAAGGCGCCGTCCTGAAACTGAACCCGTGACGGAGGTCCGCACGAATGCAGAACTGGCAGCCGACCAATCCGGTGGAGCGCAGGTTCATGGATGCGCATACGGACTGGATGAGTTTCGCGCAGGAACGCGACGCACGATTGATGATCTGGCAGACCGACGAGACGGATGCGGAGCTCGTGCGGCTGTATTTCCAGGTGCAGGATGAGACGTCGTGTGCGGTGCGGACGATGCGGGCATCGTTCGTCAATGAATCGAGCTATGCGAAAGCGCTGTCGGACGAGCTTGTTGCGTTCTACGAGAGTCGGCGTGACGGGTCCGAAGCGCAGGGTGTGCGGGCGGATTGGCAAGCGCCGTACGACGATGGCAAGAATCCCTTGCTGTATCTGTTCGCGGTTGCCGACAGCCTGATGCAACATCATCCGGACGTTTTCCCTGCGATGGTGTTCGTGCTCGAACCAGCAAAAGTGCGGGATGACGCGGCATGGGTGCAGTGGATGGATGGCTTGCTGTCGATCATTGCGGTCGCGCCGCAGCTCGCCGAGCGCGTGCGCTTTGTCGTGCCGCGTACTGATATCGCGCCGTTCGCAACGCTGATGCAACGGCATCGGGCTGCGGTGCGCGTCGTGCACGGCAAGTATTCGATGGCGAGCGTGCCGCGCGAATTGCTGGCGGAGTCGGGCGAGCGCGGGCCGAGCGGGGAGTTTCGACGGCATTTCGTGATGCTGACCGAGATGATCGAAGGCAACAATCCTGCTCGGCTGGAGGAACTGCGCGCGGCGGCACTGAAGGTCGCGGAGCGCGAACAGTGGTTCGATCAATGCGTGGTCGTGCATCTGATCGCGGGGGCCGCGTATCTGAAATGGCGTGATCGGGAGAAGGCGATCGCGGCTTACCGGAGCGCCGCCAGCAGCGGTATGCGCGCGGTCGAGGCGGGGCATCCGGCGGGGCACAAGCTCGTTGCGAACGGGTTGTTCGGCGAGGCGAGCGTGCATTTGACGCACAAGGATTATGCGCATTCGGCGTATTGCTATGAGCGTGCGGCGGCATCGACCACGGCTGCGAAGGACGGGCTGATGACAGTCGAGGCCTGGCGCATGAGCGCCGTGTGCTGGGAACGGGCAGGGGAGCGAGAGCATGCGCTGGAGGCGGGGTTCAATGCGCTCGATGCAGGGTTGATGATCGACGAGTCGATACGGGCGAACAGTAATCTGCCGATGGTTGTCGAGTGGATGGTGTCGCAATTGGGTGTGCAGGACCGGCGGCGTAACGCGCTCAGCGAGAAGGTCGCTGCATTGCGTAGTGGGCGTTGAGCGCGAGCGAGGGCGGAAATCGTGGCACTACCAGCCGTCAAGCATCTCGATCCTGTTGTCGGCGTCGACGTTCACTCGGTACTGGTCACGCCCGGTACACCACCGGTGTTCCTGCCGCATCCTCACGTCGGGTTCATGCTCGATCTGCGTGAATACGTTCAAGCCGCGAAGGCCGTGGTCGGCTGCATTGCGATGATGGTCGCGCAGGAGAAGGTGACCGAATACATCGAAGATCATCCGGAGGATGTGAAGAAGCTGGAACACCTGGCCGACGAAGCAAACCAGCAGGTCAATGAACTGATGGGTGGCGGCAAGCTGCCTGATTTCAAGGATGACCCCACTGTTGCGGAGGGGATGAAGTTCGCGAAAGAGGCCAACAAGATCAAGAATCGCATAAGTAATGATCTTGGCTCGAACGTCGGATCAGGGGGCAGCAGCGGCAGGCCGATTTTCGTGAACGGGATGATGCGCGCCACGGCCGGGACGCATGCGTACCACGTTCCGGGGTTGCATTTTCCGCTTGGCGAATCGTTTGCTCCACCGCCGGCGGACTTCGAGCCGTCGAACGACGGGGAGTCGTTCATGGGCAGCAAGACGGTGCTCGCCAATAACGATCCGATGTCGTATATGGCGTTGGAGGCGTTGAGTTGCTGGTCGATTGGGATGGAGCCGCCTCCGCACAATAGCGCGCATACAGATCGGACTTATCCGTCGATGCCGAGTTCGGTGATGCTGCCAATTCCGGCAGGGCGGCCGGTGTTGGTGGGCGGGCCGCCGATCATGAACATGGCGGCGGCGGCGAAGGGGTTGTTCAAGGCGTTTCGGGGATCGAAGTGGGCAAAGGCGTTGGCGGACAAGCTGCATTTGAAGCCGGGGTTTCTCAAATGCAAAGTGTTAGATGCAGAGCCCGTCGACTCGATTACCGGAGAAGTGATTGTACAGGAGCAGGACTTTACGATCGCAGGACGACTCCCCCTCGTATGGGATCGCTACTATGCAAGTCGGAATATCCACCGCGGAGCAATTGGAGTGGGATGGCAGACGCCCGCCGATATCCGACTTGAACTTATTCACCACCTGAACGGAGTTGGCATTTCCGCGCACTTCCCCGATCACTCAACGGCTTTCGACGCAATACCCAATACAGACGGATCGCCGATGCACATATATGACTGGCAGTACGGCTATTTTTTATACCGACGAGGCGAATGCCTTGTCTTACGCACGCGTGCAGGAATTGAACACGAGTTTGTATTATCCACACACTCGCAACATGCAATAGAAACGCTGAGAGGAAATACATCGATGATGTTGCCTGTCAAACGCGTGAGGGACCTCAATGGTAATTCTTGGGAATTCGAGCGCGGATCTGAGGGCAACCTTGTGCGCCTAGTCGAGTGGAAAGGAGAAGTGACAAGCGGACGCAGGATCGAGTGCGACGCATGCGCGAATAGTCAGGTGGAAGAGCAATCAAGGTTACTCACTGCGTTGACTTTGATCGATGCTGACGGCCATGCACATCCGCTTGTCACATATGAGCATGACCGGAATGGGAATCTGCTTGCCACACGCAACGCGATGGGGCAACCGCATCTTTTCGCTTATACGGATAGCCACCGGATGGTTCGACACACGAGTGCCCGCGGGATATCTTTTTATTACAGCCACCTGCAACACAGCGACGGAATTTGGCGAGTCGATCACGCCTGGGGAGAAAATAGAATCTTCGATTATCACTTTGTTTACGATGTCAAACATCATGAGACGAGGATTACCAATTCTCTGGGACACACAACAACGCTTCAAGCCAACGAGCGTGGTATACCGATAGCTCGCATCGATTCGCTCGGTGGTATATGGAGTTACCGCAGCGATACGCAAGGACGCGCTAATGCGGAAACTGATCCTGCGGGACAGACCACCATATGGACTTACGACTTATATGGCAATCTACTTGACCAGACATTACCAGACTACAGCAGCATACGCGTGAATTACAATGATAACCACAAGCCATTGCATGTGACAGATACGGGAACAAGACAGTGGCAATTTACATGGGATGACCGCGGCAATCTCATCGAACAGATATCGCCAACACGAGCACGCTCACAGTATGACTACGATAGCCTCGGACAACTGGTCTCACATACCGGCCCTTGCGGCGCCGTAACGCGCTTTGCCTATGACCGCGACGGAAATCTTACGGAGGTTGTCAATGCGCTTGGACACCGCGCCCGGTACACCTATGACGCGCGTGCTCACATCATTCATACGATCAACGCATTGAATCAAGTGAGTCGTTACGAATACGATCGCAACGGCGATCTGACTAGGGCGATAGAACCTGGAGATCGGGAAATTTCTTGCAGTTACGATGCTGATGGTAACCTAGTGCGTTACCGCGATCCTAGCGGTCTGATCACGCAATTCGAGCGCTCATCTCTTGGTCAAATCACGAAACGATTGGCACCAGACGGTAGCGTAGTCGAATATAGGTACGATACTGAGGATCAACTGATTGGTGTCGTTAATGAGCGTGGTGAATTGTATCAGTTGAAGCGTGACGCCTTGGGGCAGATCGTCGAGGAAGTCGACTATTGGGGGCAATCGCGGCACTACAAATATAGGGCGACGGGAGAGTTGCTGCGGAGCGTTGACCCGATAGGGCAAACAATCGAATACGAAACGGATGCGCTTGGCCGTGTAGTGCAAAGACGTTTGGCCGATCCGCGGCAGCCCGGCGGATTCCGTACGGAGACGTTCTCGTATGACTGCATTGGCAGGTTGAATGTTGCAGAGAATTCTAATACTCGAGTCGAACTGAAATATGACGCCGCAGGTCGCGTAGTTCAAGAAAAGCAGGGTAGCGATTTCACGATCGCCAGTGAGTATGACTCAGCAGGAAATCGTATCGAACGGCGGACCTGCCTAAATACAGGCGGTAGAATTGTCACGCATACGGTTCGTTACAAGTACGACATGCTGGATCTAGTCAGTTCCATTCAAATCGACGACGCGGAACCGATTATGTTCGAACGGGATACGCTCGGGAGAATTCGCACTGAACAATTGGGGGCTGAACTGTGCCGGGAATTGTCTTACACGTCGGAAGGATTGCTGGCAAAACAGACCTTGATTTCCGGTACCGGCGTATTGTCCGTTAACGAATACGTACATGACGCCAACGGTGAATTACTTGAGAAACGCGACTCTCGTTTGGGTCTCGATCTGTATCATTACGATCCGGTGGGTCGGCTAACCGAGCACCTCGAACCGGTAGGTCAACTACGGCGTTTTCTATACGATCCAGCGGGCGATCTCTTGAAGACGAGAGTTCGCCACGAGCCGAAAACCGGCGCATTCGATCAAAAATCGAAAACTTATATCTGGGCTCGAGAAGGTGAATATGATGGATTTTTATACACATACAACCGCGCTGGAGATTTGATTCAAAAACAGGGAGTCAACCAAAATCTGATATTGCACTGGGATGCATCAGGGCAACTAGTAGAAGTCGATTCGCTATGGTCGACGTCGTCACCGATGGATGGCTATCACACAATATATGAATACGATGCATTTCAGCGGCGCGTACGCAAGATCGTGAAAGCAAAAAATGATCGAGATGAATCAACAGCAATCGGAGAGAATGTCAACGCATCGTCCTATGAGTGTCGTTATTACTGGGATGCAGCCACGATGATCGCTGATTCAATTTCCAGTATCGATGAGAAATCGCAAGATAATTGTCCGAATTTTAAGCGGCAGATCTACCAAGGACATGAGTGGATTTACTACCCCGAAACCTTCCAGATCCTAGCCGCCTTGTACTGTAGTCGCCAGCAACAAGGCGGTCTCAGTTCATCAAGCACGGATGTTAACTATATCTCTGGAAAAACACTCGAAACACAAGCACCTTGCAAAAGTATAGTTTATTTATTCGATAACAATCCAAACGGCGCTCCAGTAAGAGTTTACGATCATCGCGGCACCTTGGTTTGGGAGGCTCGCTATGGAGCACTTGGAAAAATCCTTGAAATCAAAGCGGATGACATCGATCAATCAATTCGATTGCAAGGACAATTTTTTGATCGAGAATCTGGACTTCACTACAATCGACACAGGTACTATGATCCGGATATTGGGATTTTTATCAGCCAAGATCCTATCGGCATCGTCGGAGGATTAAATCCATATCAATTCGCCCCAAATTCCTTTAGATGGACCGATCCAACAGGATTGGAGAGGGATTTCCTGAATCGCGTACGCGCCACCATTACAATAGGAAATGGAAAACCTCGAACCTATGAAAGTGGCTCGAGAGGGCACGCCGAGCAAGACGCATTCTTTGCCAATTTACTAAACATCAAAAATCAGCACGTTACACTCACCGACATTGAAGGAGATTATCGCAGCAATAGCAGCGGAGATTATACCTTACCCGCGACGATCTGCACCGTTCGTTGCAGAAGTGAGTTGTTTTGGGGGGCGCATATTGGCGACGCTGCCTCCTTGACATTTCCAATGGTTATTAACAAAACATTCCGGAGAAATGTAACAATAAACCGAAGTCATTTTAAATATCTCGCAGAGGAAATGACGCGAATAGAGAAATCCACGACCCACGCGGGATCCCGAGCAAAAAAACAATGGGATGCGATAACGCGTTGCGAGCAAGGACAATGTAGCCACCCTTGACTGTCAGCACGCCGTGGCGCCGGAGTCAGGCTCTCCGGATCGAAAACACGTTGATAACCAAGAACAGGGCAGGATTCAGTTGGTTCACTTAAATATATTTGACATAACGTGAATTATCGATGGTTTTGGTTGTAGCAGCCATATCCTAATGTCGTGTTCTGGCTATTTACAGATGTCGTGTTTTTGACTGCTGGCATGCTGGACGGCTCGTTGAGCAAGCACGGGAGCCGACCATGCAGCCAGCCGGATTGGTGACACTGACGATGCGAGAGCTTGATCGACTCAAGGTGATCCAGGCTGTGGTAGACACGGGTTTGAAGCCAGGCCGTGCAGCCGAACGGCTGGGCCTGAGCGTGCGCCAGGTGGAACGGCTGGTTATCCGGTATCGCGAGCGTGGGCCCGACGGCGTAGCTTCGGGCCGTCGTGGCCGACCGGGCAACCGCAAGCTCGACGACGGGCTGGCGTTACGTGCCCTGACCGTTATCCGTGAGCGCTACGCCGATTTCGGGCCGACGCTGGCTTGCGAGAAGCTATGGGAATGCCACGGCATTCGGTTGGCCAAGGAAACGGTCAGGAAGCTGATGACGGACGCTGGGCTCTGGATCCCGCGCCGGCAACGACCACCGAAGGTGTATCAGCCGCGAGCACGCCGGGCGTGTCTGGGCGAACTGATCCAGATCGACGGCAGCGATCATCGATGGTTCGAGGAACGGGCGCCGGCCTGCACGCTGCTGGTGTACGTCGACGACGCGACGAGCCGGCTGATGATGCTGCACTTCACTCAGACCGAATCGACCTTCAGCTACTTCGAGGCCACGCGGACGTATCTGGAGCGCCATGGCAAGCCGGTAGCGTTCTACAGCGACAAGTACAGCGTGTTCCGCAATACGAGCGCCGGTAAGACAGGCCAGAGCGTCACGCACTTCGGCCGCGCGATGTACGAACTGAACATCGACACGTTCTGCGCGAACAGCAGCTCCGCCAAGGGCCGTGTCGAGCGAGCACATCTGACGTTGCAGGACCGACTGGTCAAGGAGCTACGATTGCGCGGGATCAGCACGGTAGCGGATGCCAATGCTTATGCGCCCTCCTTCATCGCCACGTATAACGAGCGCTTCGCGAAGCCGCCACGCAGCGGCTTTGATGCGCACCGGCCGCTGCGATCCGACGAGGATCTGGACCTACTGCTGACCTGGCGTGAGACACGCCGGGTGACGAAGGCGTTGACGGTGCAGTACGACCGGGTGCTGTACCTGCTGGACGATACGCCGGGGAATCGAGCGTGGATCCATCGCGACGTCGAGGTGTGGGAGTACCCGGATGGTCGGATCGAAATCCGAGCAGCCGGTCAGATATTGGCAGCTCAGTCGTATGACCGGCTGGCCGAAGTCGATCAAGGCGCCATCGTGGACCACAAGCGCCTGAGTCACGCGCTGCAAGTGGCGCAAGCGTTTCAAGCGCAGCGCGACAGCCGGCGGATCGGGACCGCGCCGTCGCGAACGCATCGAGGGCTTCCGGTGCGGGAGAACGAAGCGCAACCCGGCACCAAGAAACCGCGCCGGTTCACGGCGGCTGACATGGAGACGGCGATTCTGGAGGTCACATCAAACGCAGGAACTGAGCGGCGGTCTGCGAAGGCCCGCGGGTGAGCGTAAGCGCCCTGCTGCTTCAGGCTCGGCGCTTCAATGCTGAATGACGAGAAAGCGGATGAAACATGCGACATCTGTATTTAGCTGGCGCTACGACATCTGAATCCGGGTATGACATTGGTTGTAGTGGCTAGATTGAAATGTCCGCTTTTGGCTACATAGAAATGTCCGCTTTCGTGCCGCGTAAGCTGTTCGGCCGCCGGGTGTCCGGCGCCGGAGGCTGCGATGGCTGCAACGGAGCGGATCACGATGACGATGCGCGAACTGGACCGGTTCAAGGTCATTCAGAACGTGGCGGATGGCAGGCTCAAGCCGTGGCGCGCGGCAGAACGGCTGGAATTGACGACGCGGCAGATTCGCCGACTGGTTGCCCGGCTTCGGAAGCATGGCGTGGCGGGATTGGTATCGGGATTCACGATTGGCTTGTCAGTATCGCCTTTCGTCCGTCGATGGATTCGTAGGCCATAGCGTCGTCAATCAGATCAAGGCTGAATTCCTGACCGAGGCTCGTCCTGAACACGGGATCGACAATCACGCTCTCGAGCGCACTCAGGGCAGCCACCAACCTTTCATGCTCTCGCACCGTGCGGCTCTCGAAATTGCTGAAACGCTGCATCGAAAGATCTTTCATCATGAAGAGCGGCGCCGACACGGGAAACGGAACGGGTCCGGCCATCGTGCCGTAGAAATATACCGACGAGCGCATCGGCAGACAGGCTGCCATCTGGCCGGTCAGTGCACCGCCCACACCATCGAATACAGCCGTCGTTCCAAGCTCGGAGGACAGCTTTCCGAGTGTGTCGGTAAAGTCTTCATCGGCGCGCACGATATGCTCGATACCGTGGCGTTGCAGCGCCTCCTGCGCAGCCTGGCTCCTCACCATGGAGATCGCCGGCATATTTCTCTGACGAGCGAGTGCCGCGAGCGCCAGCCCCGTTGCCGCGTTCCCCGCCGTGGCAATCACGCCCCGATGCCCGGCCTCGGTAATCGTTTCGAGAAACGCATAGGCTGTGATCACGTTGACGAGCGACCCGCAATAGTCCCGTGCGCTGACGTGTTCGGGCAAGATCAGGCAACTCGTGCAAGGCACCTGCGCTTTTTCGCACCAAAGCCCGATGTTGTACGCGCTACGGTTCAGCGAGCGGTAGACAGCGACGCGTCTCCCCATATAACGCGCCGGGACACCGGCACCTGTCGCCACCACCGTCCCGGCGCCGGAAGCGCCCCACACGCCGTGCTGGCTGGGCGCGAGCGCTCTGCCATCCTCGGCCCGCATACGCAAAAATATCTTGTCGCCATGGTTGATAGCAGATGCCTCCATGTCGATCAGCACATGACCTGCTTCCGGCCGGCTCGGCGGCCGGATATCACGAACTTCCAACGAGCGTTCAGCGGTAACGCAGATAGCTTTCATGACGCGTTTCTCCAGCGGTAAACAGTGATGACGGTAACTGCACAGGCGGTAACTTAAACAAGTAGGCCCGTTGCCGAAACGCAGCCTCCCGGCATACCATCGATTCCAGTACAGAATGGATCGATACGAATACTCATGGATCGCCTGAACGCAATTCGCCTGTTTGTTCGGCTAGTCGAATGCGGCAGTTTTTCCGCCGTCGGGCGCGAGGAAGGCATTGGACAACCGACCGTAAGCAAGCAGATTGCCGCGCTGGAGGAGTATCTCGGCGCTCAGCTGGTGTTGCGAACGTCGCGTCAGGTGGTGATCACCGCGACGGGGCAGGCATTCTATGAATCGGCCAAGCCCTTGATGGAAGACTTCGATTCGCTGGAGTCGTCGGTCGGGACGCGACAGCAGTCTCCACAAGGCTTGGTGAGAGTGACGACCGCGCCTGCCTACGGCCGCCTGTGCGTGACGCCGCTCCTTCCCGGGTTCTTTCGACAATATCCGCACGTTGCGCTCGAATTATCCGTATCCGAGCGACAGGTCGACCTCGTCGGGGAAGGACTGGATCTGGCAATCCGCCACGGGCCACTGGTGGATTCCTCGCTGACAGCGAGAAAACTATCGGAGACGGAATCGCTGCTCGTGGCCAGTCCGGGCTATATCGCGGCTAAAGGCCGGCCTGCCCGGCTGGCCGACCTGGACGGACATACAGGCGTCGTCTTCGCCCGAAACCATGAGCGCCGCCCTTGGCGCTTCAAGGTCGGGCGAGAAATCGTTCAGTGCGTTCCTCAGGGGTCTTTTTTGACGGGTGACGCAGAGCAGGTACGTGCCGCGGTACTGCACGGGCTCGGCATTGCCCAGGCGCCACGATGGCTCTTCGGAGCGGAAATCGATACCGGACAAGTCGAAGTCCTCCTGCCCGAGTTTCAGCCGGAACGCATGGCAACCCACCTCGTCTATCCAGCCGGTCGACGCGTACCGACGCGAGTCCGGGTGGTGATCGATTATTTGATCTCGGCACTCGGAACATGACGTACAACGAGTCGCCCATCGAACGCAAAGGCATGTGAAGGCTCTTCTTGACGAGAGCGTCGGCACACCTGTCAACGCGATGGAAACCAAAAAGGGATGCGGCGACGAGCAGCGTCCCGAAAACGGCAAAATACGGAATCGACGAGGCCGCCACGATATCGATTCAACGGCGAGGCGGGACGTGCGGCAACAACAGGTACGACGCATGCTTGCTACCCGTCGCGACAGTGTCCGTGCCACCGTAAAGAGCGGGATCGCGATTGGGATGAGCGGCGAAGAACAGCCCGGAATGGCTGTCGTCCGGAAGATCGTAGTCTTTGGCGTGCACGATGGGCGCGCCGGGCCCATAGCCGAAGTCCTTCCCCTGGATCGTCAGGGCCAGGCGATATCCCTTGGGAATGACGATGCTCGTCGGCTCCGTGAACTCCACGTCGACCGGATACAGTTGTCCGGGCGTCATCGGCTCGGCAGCGAGGTGCGGATGAAACGGTTGCCAGGCCGCGGATTTCGCCGGGTCGATAGCCCGGTGCGACACGCGCAGATAGCCCAGATCGAGCGGTACGTTCGGATCGCTGTTTCCCATGAAAGTGACATCACGGCCTTCGGGATCGATGAGCCGAACCGCCGCGAAAATGTCCATATCCGCCGTCGAGGAACCGACCCACAATCGCAAAGCGATGGGACCCGTAAACTCCGTTTCGTCCGCAAACGGCGCGGTCGTAAATGTCAGCCCTTCACCTGAGCCCGACCAGGATTTCGCAGCCGGTGCGGCGGCTTCGAGCGCAGG
Organism: Burkholderia sp. BCC1208; assembly: GCF_902833095.1. NCBI lineage: Bacteria > Pseudomonadati > Pseudomonadota > Betaproteobacteria > Burkholderiales > Burkholderiaceae > Burkholderia > Burkholderia sp. BCC1208. The sequence continues at coordinate 168,246 of NZ_CADFDY010000001.1, forward strand.
CCCCATCGATCCGCTCGCTGCGTCCAGGTAGTAAGGTTCCCAGTTCGTGCCAGGCAACGGCCACGCCTTTTCGTTTCGCCATGTCGCACCGTCCGGGCGCCTGACCTGCACGGCGACACGGGGCTCCTGCTCCCAGCCATTGCCGATGCCTTTCAGGAAATGATCGAAGAAGCGCTTTTGCAGCGCCAGCGCCTGGTCCGAATAGAACGGCGTCAAGTGGTCGCCGGTCTGGATGCGCAGCCACTTCTGCTTGCTGGCCGCCGCAAGGTAACCTTGCGTGCCCCAGTCGGTCCAGTTGGCGACGTCGAGCAACGGCACCGTGACTCGGCTGCCGTCCGGTGTGCGCTCGTGATACCAGGCGTCGTCGAACGGATGCCTGGCGAAGGCGCCGACGGGATCGATGCGGTTGTCCTTCAGACGCTCCTGTGAAAGCGGTAAGCCGGTGTCCTTGCCGCCGCCGATGGAATCGACCAGCGGTGTCCCGGCGTTCCCGTTCTGGTTGGGCACGACCTGATGTTCCCACCAGAACTGCCACGCCACGTTGAGGATGCCGCCGTAGTAAGCGATCTCACGATATTGATCGAAGGCGCCTTCCCACGGCAGGATCGCGGCGAGGCCCTCGGGGTTGAGCGCGGCGACCTGATACTGGTTGATTGCGTGGAACGACGTACCGAGCAGACCGACCTTGCCGGTGCTCCATGGCTGATGCGCGGCCCAGGTAATCAGTGTCGCGTAGTCTTGCGTTTCGCGCGGCGAAAAAGGATCGAGCACACCCGGCGATGCGCCGGCGCCCCGCACGTCGGCGTGGATCACGACATAGCCATTCGGAACCCAGCGTTCCGGATCGGGCGCCTCGAAACGGATATATCGGCAAGACGACTTTTTGCACAGATCCGGATACTTTGCGATGAGCTTGGCCCACGATGTCTTGTACGCGGGCGCGTCGGCCATGCTGGTGTCTTTGCCATAAGGCCCCATCAGCATCAGCACCGGATAGCGGCCGGGCTTGTCAGGACGATAGATGTTGATGCTCAGCTTTGCGCCGTCGTTCATGGTCACCGGCACGTCATGATCGAAGCGCATCCCCGGCACGCCACTGTCGACGCGCTCGGCGTGTGCCGACGGCGCGAACGCGATGGAAAGAGCCGCAGCGAGCGGTGCCAGTCTGGTCAAACCCATCATAAGCACTCCTGGTTGTCGTGAAACCCACGTCGCCGTCCATTCAGACGGCCCCTCGTTTTCCGCGGGCACGGCAATCACGTGCGGATGCCGCGGTGCCGTGTCCAGGCACGAGAGACGTCAACGACGTACGTCGCGCAAGGAAGCGATCAGGTCGGTCATCAACTGCGGATGCAGCGGCTCCCAGCCCAGTCGTTCCCGTGTGGCCTGACTGGAAACCGGATTATCGGCACGGACGAAGGGCGCCAGCCAGCCAAAATGCCGCGCGGCGTCTTCGGCCGACAAAGACGCAACGCGGACGTCGAGGTGGCGTCCAATCGCCTCGGCGATGTCACGGAACGGAATGCCCTCTTCCGCCACGGCGTGATAGCGGGCGCCCGCCTCGCCGCTTTCGAGCGCGCGCCGGAACAGCAGCGATGCGTCGAGCCGGTGCACGGCCGCCCATCTGTTGTTCCCGTCCCCCGGATACGCGGAAATTCGCTTCTTCCGTGCAATTTCGATCAACCGCGTGACGAGCCCGAGCCGGGTCTCGTCATGCACCGACGGCGGCAGCCGAACAACCGTGGCGCGCACGCCGGTCGCAACGAGATCCAGTGCCGCCTGTTCGGATTGCGCCCTGAGGCCGCCCACCGTGCCGAGATCAGCGGCATCGGTTTCGCGTGCCGGTCGCCCCGGCGCCATCGCCATCGTCGGAAACGCGATGACCAGCGAGCCTTTCCTTGCTTCGAGTGCGCCACCGAATGTGTCGATGGCGCGCCGCTCCGCTCCGACGGCCGCAGTCGTGAATCGCGCGACGATATTCGCAGGGCGACCGCCGAACATGATGCGTACTCGAGTCCCCAGGCTGGCGTGCGAGAGCGCATGAAAGAAGGCGGTGTGAATGACGCCATCCGCCGCTGCCGCAGCCCGGCGCAGTACAGGGAGATCCTCGATCGTCCCGCGGCAGGCTCGAGCTCCCAAGGCTTCGAGTGAAGCGGCGGCATTGGCCGAGCGTACAAGGCTGCTAACCTCGTGGCCGGCATCGACGAGACTGCGAACGACAGCAGAGCCGATAAAGCCCGTCGCACCCGTGACAAATACGCGCATCACCCACCTCCTGATCGTTTCAACGACAGGTTAAGGATTTGGCGCGGGACGGACTATGGCGTAGAGTTCGCATTTGGTTTGAGATCGTTCGGAATTGATTCATGGACCCGCTATCGGAAGTGTTGTCGTTACTGAGACTGCGCAGCTATGTGTCTGGCGGCTTCGATGCGAACGGAGACTGGGCCGTGCAATTCGGCGCGCACGACGGCATCAAGTTTCACGCCGTGCTGCGCGGCGAGTGCTGGGTTTGGGTCGAGGGGCTGCCCTCTCCCGTGAAAGTGAGTGCAGGTGAATGCTTCCTGCTGGCGGGAGGAAAGCCGTTTCGCCTCGCCAGCGATCTGGCCGTCGAACCGGTCGACGTCCATACGCTGTTGCCGCAGGTCCCGGATGGGCGCATCGTGACGCACAACGGCGGGGGCCGGTTCCTGAGCATCGGCGGCTATTTCACGCTAGCCGAAGGCCAGGCCGATCTGCTGTTGGGCATGCTGCCGCCGCTCATTCATGTCCGCGAAGAAACGAATCGGGCAACACTGCGATGGTGCGTGGAGCGCATGCGGCAGGAATTGAGCGATGCGCAACCTGGAGATTTCATCGTCGCGCAGCAGTTGGCGACGCTGGTCCTTGTCGAGGCGCTACGACTTCATTTGTCGAACGAGCGCCATGAAAACGTCGGTTGGCTTTTCGCGTTGTCCGACAAACGTATGCGGGCTGCGATCGACGCCATGCACGCCTCGCCGGGTCGCAGGTGGACCTTGCAGACCATGGCCGAGCAAGCGGCGATGTCTCGCACGACGTTCGCGCTCCGATTCAAGGAGACGGTCGGGCTCTCGCCCATGGAGTATTTGACGCGGTGGAGAATGATGCTGGCCGCGGACCGATTGACCCATTCCCGCGATTCGGTTTCGGAAATCGGTCTCGCCCTTGGCTACGAGTCGGAGAAGTCCTTCAGCACGGCGTTCAAACGCGTGATGAACCGTTCTCCACGCCAATACGGTCGACAGCGAAAAGCCGGGATGGGCAATATTGACGTTGATGTGGAAGGAGTCGGGTAGAACACCAGGTTTCAATGTCGCCGCCCTTCACATGGGGGTGCCGGACTGCCCGGGCCAACGCAGCCGACTGGGTGCGTCCACCCGCGCCTCCTTCACGCCTCGTAATCCGTGCTTCTCGTCAGATGCTCCCACGTGTCGAGGTCGACCCTCAGGTCCTCGAGCTTGGCGCGGACGAGATCGAGCGCATCGCCTCCGATGACGAGATGCAGCGGCGGCCGATCCGATTCCAGCGCAGCGATGATGGCTCGACTGCCGCGCACCGGATCGCCCTGCTGTTTTCCGTGCCCGGCGAGCACACTGTCGCGAGCCTTGCCGGCTGTGTCCGCATAATCTTCGAGACGTATGCCGGACTGTTGCATCGATGCGCCCCGGAAATCGGTCCGGAATGCGCCCGGCTCGACGACCGTCACGCCGATGCCTAGCGGGCCAATCTCTTTCGCCAGGGTTTCGGAGAGCCCTTCGACGGCAAACTTCGTCATGTGATAGAAGCCTACGCCGGGGAACGTCGTCAGGCCGCCGACCGAGCCGATGTTGACGATATGTCCTGTCCGGCGCTTGCGCATGCCGGGCAGGGCCGCCTTGATCATGTTCCAGGTTCCATGGACATTCGTCTCGAACATCGCCCTGACATCGCTGTCCTCGCCCTCTTCGATCGCGGCCAGATATCCGTAGCCAGCGTTATTGACGAGCACGTCGACCGCGCCGAATCGTTCGTGGGCGGCGGCAACGGCGGCCTCTGCCTGCTCCTGGCTGGTCACGTCGAGCCGGACGGCCGCGACAGCGTCGCCATACGCGCGGACGAGGTCCTCGACGGCTGCCTCATCCCGCGCGCTTGCCACGACGCGATACCCGGATTCGAGCGCGCTTCGGGCCAGTGCCCGTCCCAGCCCCTTCGAACATCCTGTGATCAGCCACACCGCATTTTTCTTCAACATAGTCGCTCCTTTCGTTCGCCCCACCCGCCCTCGCCCGCCAACCGGCATCCCGTGTCACGGTGGCCTGCCGCAGCACCTTGACCGAATTTTAGTTACGCTTATTCTTTCGATCATCCCGGATAATTCGAACGAGCCATGCAATCCAATGGAAAGATCGCGCGAGGAAGCCTCGACGACCTGTCCGCCTTCGCGACGGTTGCGAGGACGCGGAGTTTTACGCGCGCGGCGGCCGAGCTCGGGGTGTCGAATTCGATGCTGAGCTATACGATCAAGCGGCTCGAACGGCGGCTCGGCATCGTATTGCTCGGACGGACAAGCCGCAGCGTCGCGCCGACAGAGGCGGGCGAGAAGTTGCTGCTGACACTCGAGCCGGCGTTGCAAGCCATCGACGCCACATTGGGCGAGTTGGGCCGCGCGCGCGACCAGGTCGCCGGTACGCTGCGCATCACCGCGACAAGACAGGCTTATGAGGCCGTTATCCGGCCCGTGCTCGACACGTTCGGCAACGCGCATCCCGACGCGGTCGTGGAGGTCATCATCGACTACCGATTTCGCGATATCGTGGCAGACCGCTTCGATGCCGGCATCCGGCTCGGAGAGAAATTGCAGAAGGACATGGTCGCGCTGCCCGTCGGGCCCGCGCTCCGGATGGTGGTCGTCGCCTCACCCGCGTACCTGGCGCGGTGTCCGGCGCCGAGGACGCCGGAAGACCTTGCCACGCACCGTTGCATCAACTATCGGATGGTCTCGGCAGATACGGTGTATGCCTGGGAGTTCGAGCGGGATGGCCGGCCACTGAAGATCGCCGTTTCCGGGCCGCTCACGTTCAACGAGCCGGACCTCATGCTTCACGCCGCAGCGGATGGGCTCGGGGTCGCTTATGTCCTGGAACACGAGGCGGCGGACTGGCTTGCGTCTGGACGGCTGGTCCGTCTGCTGGACGACTGGATGGCGCCCTTTCCGGGCTTTTATCTTTACTACCCGTCCCGCAAGCAGATTTCTCCCGTGCTGGCGGCACTCCTGACGCTTTTGCGCGCGCGACGACCTTCGTAGCCTCAAGCGCATCCATGGCCCGCCTCGGTTTTGCAACGCCTGACATTTGATGATCAGGTTTCAGTCGTCGCAAGGGGGGCGCGTGAGCGCTTCGACACGGCGACGCGTGGCGTCGGGATCCGCAATCCAGTCGCGAGAGAAGCCGAACGGGCATTCGGCGACGCCATTCGCGCCATCGCCGGAATGAATCGTGCCGGTATAACCGCGATGCCTTCCAGCGCCGCTTGAGAATCACAGTCGATGCAAAAATCGCCGACCGGTCGATGCGGATCCCATTCGATCGACGAACCTAGCAGCACGTCGAGCGGATGCACTTCGGAGCCGTCCGCGTTGCGGGCCCTTCCCAGCGTCAACGCGTCGGTCGGTACCGCGGCGGTTGCATCGCTGTCGAATCCGCGAAACGACGACAGCGCACGCTTCATCTGCGTCACATACTGAACCTGGTTGAAGCTATCGAAGCACTGAAACTGGTTTACGAATGCGATCGGTGCCCGGCGCGCCGTAGTGCGCGTGCAACGTCGCCTCATCGAGGCTCTCAAGGTACGCGCGGTACTGCGCGAAGTCGGCGGGCGTCAGGCGCAGCAGCGGCCGGGAGCGGCGATCATCACGCCGAGCGCCCGATCCACATCGGCCAGGATCCACCGCGCCCTCCGGCGGATGGCTGCCGCGGCGCATCGGGGCTGGAATCGCCTGAAAGCCTTACCCAGCAACGCGCTACACGATCCGGATACATTGAAATACAAAATATCGCATGCGATTTAATCGAACACGCTTGACGTAAGCGGCCACCAAGCGGAAACTGCATCGCATGCGATCGAATCGCATCTGAAACAAACACCCAACCGACGGAGCAAACGATGAGCAAGATCGACAAAGTACTGTACACGGGCAAGACGCATACGACTTCCGGCGGCCGCGACGGCGCGGCGCGCAGTTCCGACGGTCGCCTCGACATTCAGTTGTCGTCGCCGGGAAGCGCCGGCGCCGGCACCAACCCGGAACAGCTGTTCGCGGCCGGCTGGTCGGCCTGCTTCATCGGCGCGATGCAGCTTGCGGCGCGCGCCGCGAAGGTGACGCTGCCGGCCGATCTCGCGGTCGACGCCGAAGTGGATCTCGGCACGGCGGGCAACGCGTACTTCCTGCAAGCCCGGCTGAACGTGAGCGTGCCGGGGCTCGAGCGCGACGTCGCGCAACGCATCGTCGACGCCGCGCACCAGACTTGCCCGTATTCGAAGGCGACGCGCGGCAACATCGATGTCGACATCCGGATCGCCTGAACGTTGCATCGGGTGGCCGAGCGCCGCCACCCCGAATTCCCGATTCCTTTTCCATCGAGGTGAAACATGAAAACCCAATTGATCGCTGCCCTGCTCGTCGCTGTTTCGGCTGCCGTTGCCGCTCCGGCGTTTGCCAACGAATCCACCGTGACGCGTGCGCAGGTGCGCGCCGAACTCGCGCAGCTTCAACAGGCCGGCTATCCGCTGAACCGTGCGACCGACGCCACTTATCCGAATGATCTCCAGGCCGCGCTGACGCAGATCCACGCCGACGCAGCCGTCGCGACTAACGCCGCGACTGCCGGCTACGGCAGCGACGGCGACACCGCGACGCAATCCGGCCGCCGGCATGCCGTCAGCGTGGCCGAGCGCTCGGTGTACTTCGGTCACTGAGCACCACGCCTGATACGTGAACCCTGATTCCTTTTATCCCTGATTCCATTTTGTCGAGGTGAATGATGAAAACCCGCTTGATCGCCGCCCTTCTCGTGGCTGTTGCCGCTTCCGCCGCCGCACCGGCATTTGCCGACGAAGCCGTCGTGTCCCGCGCGCAAGTCCGCGCGGAACTCGTCCAGTTGGCACAGGCCGGTTATCGGCCGGGCCGCGCGAACGATCCGCACTATCCGGACGACCTGCAAGCCGCGTTGACGCGCATTCATGGCAGCAACGCGTTGGCGGCCGATACGGCGGCATCCGGTTACGGCAACGATGCCGCTGCCGCTACACAGTCGGGCAGCCGGCCGGCGACACGAGTCGCCGAACGCTCGATCTACTTCGGTCATTGAACGAACGCGCGAGCGGCGCCGATGGCCGGCGTGCGGTGCGCCCCCCTGAATTCCCGAATCCCTGTCGAGGTGAATGATGAAGACCCAACTGATTGCCGCCCTTCTCGTTGCCGTGTCGGCCTCCGTCGCCGCACCGGCCTTTGCCGGTGAAAGCACCGTCACGCGTGCGCAGGTGCGGGCCGAACTGGCCGCGTTGCAGCAAGCCGGCTACCAGCCGAATCGCCCCAACGATCCGAACTACCCGGACAATATCCAGGCCGCGCTGAACCGGATTCGCGACGACGGCGCCGTCGCGGCCGATACGCAGGCAGCCGGTTACGGCAGCGATGCCGGCGGCGCCACGCAGTCCGGCAGCCGAAATACGGTGCGCACCGCCGAGCGCTCGATCTATTTCGGCCATTGAGCGCGGTACGGCGCATTCGGTCGCCGAAGCCCATCATATAAAGCGCATGCGATGTAATCGCGTGCGCTTTTTGTTTGCGTTGCGCTGGTCTGCGTCGCCAGCGCTACCTGTTCGCCCTGTCCGGGATTATTCTGTGCGGCACCTCATCTTTTCCCCAAGGAGCCGCCGATGCCGGACGTCATGACCGGAAACGCGACAGGCGCTACGCACGTACTGGACCGGGTCGTCTGGAATGCGCTCACGGGCAGGCAACGCCGTTTTGCGCTCGGCGAGGGTCGCGCGCTGCGGTTCCCGACGGCCATCGCGCCGTTTGCCGCGATCGACGACACAAGCCCGGCGTCGTTCGACGCACTGCGCGGGCTGATCGCCGCACACGGGCCGGCGGCGCTCGTCACGCCGGATGAGATCGAGCCGCCCGCGGGAATGTCGGTGATCCGGCGCGCGACGTTGCTTCAAATGACCTGGCAAGGGACGCTCGATGCGGCACACGAAGCGGGGCATGTTCCGCTCGCCGAAGCCGACGTGCCTGACATGCTCGCGCTGACCGCTGCCGCGCAGCCCGGCCCGTTCGGCCCGCGCACGTTCGAGCTCGGTCACTACATCGGCGTGCGCAGCGACGGCCGGCTGGCCGCGATGGCCGGTCCGCGGATGCAGGTCGATGGATATACCGAGATCAGCGCCGTCTGCGTGGATGCCGCGTTTCGGCGGCAAGGGCTGGCGGCGCGGCTGATCCGGTCGTTGATCGCGACGATCGGTGCGCGTGCGGAAACGCCCTTCCTGCACGTCCTCACGACGAACCAGGTGGCGATCGAGCGCTATCTCGCGCTCGGTTTCGTCGTCCGTCGCGAGATGCACCTGCTGGTGCTGGACGATGCGCGTGCGTGACAATGCGGCCGGCGCGATTCACGCGTCGGCCGCTTGCCGTGCCTGAGTGTTTTTATGTTTCGGTCGACCGGATCAGGTTGCCGCGCAGCGCGACGATCGCCTTCTGCACCTTGGCGAACTCGTCCGGCTTCAGCCCGGTGGCTTCGACCAGGTTCATGTCGAGCCCCTTCTCGCGCACGCGGCGACCGCTCTTCGTCAGGCTGACGAGCACCTGGCGTTCATCGGACGGATCGCGATGCCGCTCCAGATAGCCCATCGCCTCGAGCTTCTTCAGGATCGGCGTCAGCGTATTGGATTCGAGGAACAACTTCTCGCCGAGCTGGCCGACGGTCTGGTTGTCCTGCTCCCACAGCGCAATGATCGTGATGTACTGCGTATACGTGAGGCCGAGCTCGTCGAGGATCGGCTTGTATGCCTTGCCGAACGCGAGGTTCGCCGAGTAGATCGCAAAGCACAGGAACTCGGACAGCTTCGGCGTGGCGGGCGACGGGGTTTCGGTCGGTTTCATGGACTTCCTCCAGCGACGCGAATGGTCGCAGACAACCGCATTATATATCGCATGCGATCTTATCGGAAGCATGATAATCGGTGCCGACAGGCTGAGGCGTCGCGCGCTCAGCCCGGCTTGCGGCGCTTGCCGGTTTGCTGACGGCTGACCGACAGCAACGTGCACTGCACCGGATGCGCGATTTCGGTCGCGATCCCGCCCGCGGCAAACAGCAGGATCATCAGCCAGCGTTTCATGCATCCTCCACGACCGAGAGGCTTGCCCCATCGGCGACCGTCGCGTCGAGCGCATACGGATCGACGCCGTCGAGGCAGCCGAGATTGACGCGCCAGCATGCCGGGTCCTTGCGGGTCTGGTGGAACGGATAGACGCCGCACCGGCTGCAGAAATAGTGACGGGCCGTGTGCGTATTGAAGCGATAGCTCGTCAGCGCGCCCTCGCCTTCGACGATCGTCAGGTTGGCGGCGGCGAACATCGGGCTCATCAGCGCGCCGCGCCGGCGGCACAGGCTGCAGTTGCAGCGCACGGCCGGCGTAATGGCCGTGCGGACTTCGAATTTAACGGCCCCGCAATGGCAGGATCCTTTGAACCAGGTAGCAGACATGATGGACTCCAAAACGGTCATGTCTGCTTTATAGCGAACCCGCGCGCGAGCGTTGTATTGCACTGTATCGGCGATCCGCGCAGATACAGGACATTGCAAATCCGCGGCGCGCGATCAGTCCAGCACGTGCTGCATCCGCTCGATTGCCTCGCGCATTTCGCGTTCGAGCGCCGCGAACAGCTCGGCGGCCGGCAGCGCGCGAACCAGCGGCGCCGCCTGCCCCGCCCATTGCGCGCCATAGCCGAATTCGCCCTTCGCCTTCGCGGCCGCATGCAGCGCCTTGCCCGCATCGTATGCGATCGGATACGCGGGCGTGGCCGGCGCGTGCGGGTCGTCGCCGAGCGCGGTCAGCCGGTTCGCGATGCCGCGCGCGACGCGGCCCGAGATCGCGCGCGTGAACGTGGTGTGGCGCGCCGCATCGCCGAGGATCGCGCGGCGATAGCCGTCGTCGATCGACGTCTCCGGGCACGCGACGAACGCGGTGCCGAGCTGGGCGGCCTGCGCGCCGAGCGCGAGCGCGGCGGCAATGCCTGCGCCGTCCATGATGCCGCCGGCGGCAATCACGGGCAGCGCGCATTCGCGCACGATCAGGCGCGTGAGCGCGAACGTGCCGAGGCGATCGTCGTGCGCGGTCGAATCGAACACGCCGCGATGGCCGCCGGCTTCGATGCCCTGCGCGACGATCGCGTCGATGCCGGCGGCGGCGATCTGGCGGGCCTCGTCGAGATTCGTCGCAGCCGCGAACAGCGTGATGCCCGCACGCTTGAGAGCGGCGATCACGCCTGCGGACGGCAGCCCGAAATGGAAGCTGACGACCGCCGGCTTTTCCTCGACGAGCATCGCCTGCATCGCGTCGTCCGCGACGAAGCTCGTGTAGATCTCCGACAGCGACGCGGGCGGCGCCGCGCCGTACGCGCGGAACGCGGGGGCGAGCCAGTCGAGCCATGCGCGCTCGACGGCCGCGTCGGCTTGCGCCGGACGGTGGCAGAACACGTTGATGTTGAATGGCCGGTCGGTGAGCGCGCGCGTGTCGCGGATCATCTTGCGCGCGCCGGCGGCGTCGGTCGCGCCGACGCCGAGCGAGCCGAGCCCGCCCGCGTTCGAGACGGCGGCCGCCAGCGCCGGCGTGCTGACGCCGGCCATCGGCGCCTGGATGATCGGGGCGCGGATGCCGAGCGTGCGCAACAGGGTTGTCCGGTGGTCGGTGGGTTGATTCATGTCGCTTGTCTCCTGATGGCGGCCGAAGCGTCGGCCGCACGTATCGCATGTCCGGTTTCATCCCTAGAATAGCGGACGGAGAAACCGCGTCCAAGGCCGTCAGCGTGCAGCGTTCGTCGAACGCTTCGCCGACATTCAGGCGGTTTGGCCGAATAACGAACAACATCATTACAACATTCATGAAAAGAAGAACATTTCTCGCGCTGCCCGCCGTGGCGGCGTCCGGCATGCTGGCCGGCTGCGCCGATTTCGGTCCCGTCACCAAGGAATGGATGAAGGATTCGAAATACGACGAAACGTTGTCGACCTTCCTGATTACCTCCGACGGCAAGCAACTCGTCGTGCTCGGCAAGCGGTATCACTACATCTTCGAGATGCCGCCGGGTCTCGCGACCGTGCTCACCGCACCTTATCGCACGAAACTGCGCACGGCGTTCGACGATTTCGACGCGCATGGCGACACGATCACCGGTCATTACACGATGAGACTGAGTCGTTCGGATGCGCCGGTCGGCTCCGACATTCGCAACCGTGCGGTCGCCGATGGTTTCAAGGAGAACTCGGGCCACCTGGAGTCGGAAGGCACGATCAGCGGCAAGCGCTATCTGCCGAACGACGTTACGCCATCGGCGGTCCCGCAGGCGTTCAATCACGAGTATGGCGTCACGGTGACGGAGAAGCTGTCGGCCGTCGGCAAGGGCGCCAAGCTCGCCCTGTCGCCGATCGCGATGGCGGCGGACGGCGCGCTGGGGCTGCTTGGCATCGCGCTGTTCCCGATCGCGTTGACGGCCTTCATCATCGTCGCGAGCTAAGGGGGGATCCATGATGAAATCCCCTGCTCGACACCTGTTCCGGATCGGCTGCATGGCCGCTTGCCTGGCATTCGCGCAACACGCCGTCGCCGAAGACGACTGGGACGCCGCTCGTCATGTCCGCACCGACTGGGTGTTCGCCTCGATGAAGCAAAGCGACGTGCGGCCGACGCTCGATCGCGCACTGGAGGATCAGGTGCGCTGGGCCGACCTGCCCGGCAATGCACCCGATGCCGGCGCGTTCCGCTGCACGAAGCTCGCGGTGCCGCCGCCGTCGGCCGCTGCCCAGGCGGCGTTCGACGCAGCGCCGTCGTCGCGCGGTCGCGATGCCGACAAGGCGTACGCGAAAGCCGCGTCGCTCGGCTCGTGGCGCGCGGCGGCACGTCTCGTCAACAGTTCGCTCGAAGACGAGGATTGGGAAGGCGCGCAGCCGGCGGTCGCGTGGCTGCTTGCGCATCACGTGCCGGCCGGATACAACAAGCTCGCGGACGTGATGCAGGCGATGTCGGGCTACGACGGCGACACGCCCGGCGAACGCATGAGGGGAATGATCGCGTCGTTGCGCTGGCGCGCGGCGCGTGAGGGCGACCCGGTCGCGCAGATGGAGATGGCCGATCTGTTCGAGAAGGTCGGCCACGACGAGCGCGTTGCCGCGCTGCGCGCGTGTGCGACGCAGCAGAATCCGGAACTGAAATGACGCGCGCACCGGTACGCCGCCGGTGACGGCCGGCGTACCGGTGCGCGACAGGTTCGTCGTGTTCTCCCGGAACACGATTTCAGCGGTGCTGCGCAAAGCGATCCGACGACACGAGCCTCATGGTTTTCCCGGCCCGGCCGGCTGCGCGCGAGCACATCGTGTCCGGCGCGCCACTCTCCGCCATGCAGGCTGCAACGGCCTGTCGCGCGAAGTCGGACTGTCGCGCGCGCCCCACCCTTTCTGCTCAGGAAAGGATGCTTGAAAGATCCGCAATTATCACGTGCCGCCGATTTGCCCACCATGTGTCGGACGATCGGCGCTGCCCGCATGGCCGGCTCTTGCACGAGCCCGGCGATGCCTGTCCCGCCGCGTCGAGCGGCCGACGCGTTACGCCGGCCGCGACCGGCCGGGCCCCGCGCCACCGCCTATCGATAATCAGGAGACACGATGAACAGCCAATCCCTCGACCTCGGCGACCATGCCGGCGGATCCGAATCCGCCCGGCCACCGGCCGCCTCCGCAGGCGCCGGCGCTGATGCGGCGGCCCTTCCCGGCCGCTGCGTCACGCTCGGCGATTTCATGGACGATCTGCCGGTCGGTGCGTTGCATCGATTCGTCGTCTGGGTGATCGGCATCGGGTTGTTCTTCGACATGTACGAGATCTTTCTCGTCAGTACGATCGGCTCCGCGTTGCAGCACGAATACGGGCTGAGCCGGCAAAGCGCCGATTTCAAGCTATTGCTGGCGTCCGCGTTCATCGGCATGTTCGTCGGCGCGATGTGCCTGGGCAGCCTCGCCGACCGTATCGGCCGGCGCAAGGCGTTCCTGCTTACCCTCGGCTGGTACAGCGCGTTCTCGCTGGCCGGTGCGTTTTCGGTGAACGCCGACATGCTCGTCGCGTGCCGGTTCCTGACCGGCATCGGCGTCGGCGCGATCTATCCGGTCGCCGACAGCTTCCTGTCCGAAATCCTGCCGAAGGACAAGCGCGGACGGCTCGCCGCGTGGGCCTATACGACTTCGTATGTCGCGGTGCCGCTCGTCGGCTTTCTCGCGCTGTGGCTGAACCCGCTGCAGGTGGCGGGCGTGGCCGGCTGGCGCATCATCCTCGCGATCGGCAGCCTCGGCGCCGTGTACGTGCTGCTCGTCCAGCACCGGCTGCCGGAAAGCCCGCGCTGGCTGCTCGCGCAAGGCCGCACGGCCGACGCGCACGCGGCGCTGCGGCGTTTCGCGGAAAGTGCGGGCGTGCGCGTGCCCGAACACTTCGCGGAACCGGTCGAGCCACAGCGGCCGCTCGGGCTCGGCGAGCGCATCGCGCTACTGCGCCGCCAACCGTATGGCGCACGCTACCTGATGCTGGCGATCTTTCACCTGCTCCAGGGGTTCGGTTATTACGGGTTCGGCACGCTGGCCGGCACGGTCGTGAAGAGCCGCGGTTTCGACGTGACGGACAGCACGCTGTTCATTGCGTTGTCGTTCGTCGGGTATCCGATCGGGTCGCTGCTGTCGATTCCGCTGCTCAACTGGATCGAGCGCCGCACGCTCGTGATCGTGTCGATCCTGTCGATCGCGGTGTTCGGGCTGTGCTTCGCGTATTCGGGCAATACCGTGCTGATCGTCGGCTTTGGATTCCTGACGACGTGCGCGTCGAACGTGTTCAGCAATGCATATCACGTGTACCAGGCCGAGATCTTCCCGGCGCGCGTGCGCTCGACGGCGATCGGCAGTACCTATGCGCTGTCGCGCATCGTCAGCGGCGCGCTGCCGTTCGTGTTGCTGCCGGTGCTCGGCAACTACGGCGCGGGCGCGATGTTCGGCGTGATTTCGGTCGCGCTCGGCATCGTCGCCGTCACGCTGCGCGTGCTCGGGCCGCTGACCACGCGGCGCAGCCAGGACGACATCAATCCGGTGTAACGCGGCGATCGGCGCGGAGCGCATGAAAGGCGTGCGCGACGCATCGCGTTTTAGCGCACTTACCGCGCGGACATGAAATCGAACAGCTTCGCGACGTCGGTCGTCAGCACCGTGCCCGCCTTCACGCCGACCCACAGCGTGCGCGTCGCCCACGCGTCGTCGAGCGTCACGACACCGAGCCGGGCCGCCCGCTCGCCGGTCACCGCATCGCGCGGCAGCACGCCGATGCCGAGGCCGGCTTCGATCATCCGGCTCACGCCGTCGAAATTCGATACCTGGATCCGCAGCTTCAGCGAGCGCTCGGCCGCGAACGCAGCGTCGGTCATGCGCGTGAGCAGCGAGCTGCCGTCGCTCAAGCCCACGTAGTCCTCGTCGAGCGTATCCGCGAAGCGGATGCTGTCGTGCGCGGCGAACCGGTGCGTGCGCGGCACGAGCAGCACGAGTTCGTCGCGCCGGTACAGGCGCCGTTCGATGCCGGGCGCCGGCACGTTGTCGGCGAATACGCCGAGATCGGCCTTGCCCGACGCGAGCGCGTCGACGATCTCGTGGCTCAGCCGCTCCTCGAGACTGACCTTGATGCCGGGATTGTCGGTGAGGAACGCGGCGAGATCGGCGGGCAGGAACTGGACGATCGCCGACGTGTTGGTCCATACGTGGATGTGGCCGCGCACGCCGGCGACGTAGTCGCTCATCTCGTGCGCCATCCGGTTGACCTGCTCGATCACCTTCGCCGCATGATCGAGCAGCGCGCGGCCCGCGGGCGTCAGCTCGACGCCGCGCGCATGCCGGACGAACAGCGCGCTGCCGGTCACGCTTTCGAGTTCGGCAATGCGCTTGCTGACCGCGGACAGCGTGAGCTGGCCGTGTTCGGCCGCCTTCGTCAGGCTGCCGTGCTCGGCGACGAGCGCGAACACGCGCAGCGACTGCAGATCGAAATGAAGCGGGTTCACCATGTCGAGGTCCTGGAAGGCCGTGCGGGGGACGCGGTCGGCGCGCCGGCCTGACGCCGATCATACGCCGCGCCAGGCGCGTGCGATATGGCGCGGCTAGCGCGGCGCGACGGCGTGCAATGCGGCGAGCATCGCGCCGTCCGGCGTCGCGAGATCGTCGAGCACCGCGAAGTGCTGCATGCCGGGCAGCCACGCGCGGGCGATCCGCTCGCCGGCGGCTTCGCACGCCGTCGCGTATTCGTCTGCTTGCCGGATGAGTTCGGGTAGTTCGGCGTCGCCGACCGCAACGACGGTCGGCGCGCCGCGCCCGATGTGATGCAACGGACTGCATGCGTCGACTTCGTGCGCGGTGAGCTGCAGTTTGTCGTTCAGGCAGCACAGCGCGATCGGTTCGAGATCGACGAGCGGACTGATCGCGAGCGCCGACACGACGGCCGGATGCGCGCGATGCATGGCCGTCAGGTGGCCGCCCGCCGAATGGCCGCTCAGGTGGATCGGCCGTCCCGAGATACCGAGGCCGGCGGGGTCGGCCGCGAGATGGTCGAGCAGCGCGCCGATCTCGCCGACGATATCGGTCATCGTCGCGACCGGCGCGAGCGTGTATTCGGCGAGCACGACGTCGTAGCCGCGTGCGAGCGGCCCGCTCGCCGCATACGCGAAATCCTCTTTCGTGCAGTGCTGCCAGTAGCCGCCGTGGATGAACACGAACAGCGGCGCGTCGGGCCGCCCGCACGGCAGCCAGTCGAAGCGCTGCGCGGGTTGCGCGCCGTAACGCAGGTCGCGGCGGCCGGGCGTCGCCGCGTACAGCGCCGCGCTGCGCGCCTGACAAGACGCGAGCAGCGCCGGGAAATCGGGAACAACCTTCGTGTTCAGGTACGCGGCGTCGAGCGCCGCGCGGTCCATGCCGCGATAGAGGATCGTCATTCGGGAAGCGCCTGGATCGGGTTGCGGATGCGCGGCGGGTTTGTCCGGTGCGCGCGGCGAAGGCGGCGGCCGGGCCGACGCCGTTGCGCCATTATCCGCAGCGCGGCCGCGCACGGCTATCCGGAATCGGCGGGCGCGGCGCCCGCCTGTCCGCTTTCGGCGAAGGACTGTCGCGCCGTGCGCGCAGCGTGCCGGTGCTCGGGCGGGCGGCCGAACCGTGTTCGTCAGATCAGCTCGGAGATTTCGATCAGGTTCAGGTCCGGGTCGCGCACGTAGACGGAGCGGATCTTCTGCGTCGCGCCCGTGCGTTCGACCGGCCCTTCGATGATCGGCCAATCGAAGCGCCGAAGGTGCGCGATCACGTTGTCGAGCGGGACCGACGCGATGAAGCACAGATCGAGCGCGCCGGGTACCGGCACATGCGCTTTCGGCTCGAATTCCGCGCCGCGCACGTGCAGGTTGATCTTCTGGTTGCCGAAACGGAACGCGAGCCGGCCCGCGCCGAAGGTTTCGAGCTGCATCTGCAGCACCTCGGTGTAGAAATGCTTCGTCCGTTCCGGATCGACGCAGGTCAGCACGAGATGATCGAGACGGTCAATCAGCGCCATGGAATTCGCTCCTGTTCCCGTTCATGTTCAGAAAGCGCGTTGCGCGGACATGTCGCCGGCGTCGGCACGCGGCGGCGGATGAAGGTCCGAGCGGCGCCCGGCCTTCAGGATCTGGCTCGGCACGTCATGCCCGATCAGCGCGGGCAGCCGTGCCGACACGGCGAGCACCGCCGCGAGATCGACGCCCGTATCGTAGCCGTCGAGTTCGAGCATGTGCACGAGTTCCTCCGTGCAGGCGTTGCCGGTCGCGCCCGGCGCATAGGGGCAGCCGCCGAGCCCGCCGAGCGACGCGTCGAAACGGTCGATGCCGGCGTCGAGCGCGGCGAGCGTGTTCGCGAGCGCCATCCCGCGCGTGTTGTGGAAGTGCAGCGTGAGCTGCAATGCGCCGAAGCGCTCGCGTGCGCGGCGGGACAATTCGCGCACCTGCGACGGAAACGCCATGCCCGTCGTGTCGCACAGCGTGAAGCCGTGCACGCCGAGATCCGCGAAGCGCTGCATCCACGCGAGCACCGTTTCGGCCGGCACGTCGCCCTCCATCGGGCAACCCATCGCGGTCGACAGCGACACGTTGATCGCGACGCCCGTGCCGCGCACCGCGTCGATCACGTCGCGCAACTGCGCGAACGACTGCTCGCGCGTCATCCGCAGGTTCGCGCGGTTGTGGCTCTCGCTCGCCGACATCACGAGGTTCACTTCGTCGACGCCGCACGACAGCGCGCGCTCGGCGCCGCGCACGTTCGGCACGAGCACCGTATAGACGACGCCCGGCGCGCGCGCGATGCCGTGCATCACGGCCTCCGCGTCGCGCAGCGCGGGAATCGCCTTCGGCGACGTGAACGACGTGACCTCGATCTTCGCGTAGCCGCAGGCGCTCAGCGCGTCGACGAGCGCAATCTTGTCGTCGGTGTCGACGAACGCCGCTTCGTTCTGGAAACCGTCGCGGGTCGCGACTTCGTGGAGATGGATTCGTTGCGGAGGGTGGGTCATGGCTTCGTCCCGGTGGCTGTTTCAGATCACGCCGCGCGTGCGCCAGTCGTCGCGCGTCGCCGCATCGATGCCGATCGATTCGAGCACCGCATCGGTATCCGCGCCGAGCGCGGGCGCCGGCCGCTCGATGCGTCCGGGCGTGGCGTCGAGTTTCGGCACGATACCCGGCACGAGCACGGGGGTGCCGTCGGGCAGCGCAGCGTCGACGATCATGTCGCGCGCACGGTAGTGCGGATCGGCCGCGATGTCGGCCACGTCGTAGATGCGCCCGGACGGAATGCGCGCGTCGTTCAGCGCGGCGAGCACGTCGTCGAGGTCGTGGCGGGCGCTCCATTCGCCGATTGCCGCATCGATGCGCGCGACCTGCGCGACGCGCCCGTCGTTGTGCGCGAGCGCCGGATCGTTGCCGAGATCGGGCCGGCCGATGAGTTCCATCAGGCGCCGGAAGATGCTGTCGCCGTTGCCGGCGATCAGCGCGTACCTGCCGTCGCGGCAGCGGTATGCGTTGGTCGGTGCGATGCCCGGCAGGCTGCTGCCGGCCGGCTCGCGCACCGCGCCGAACGCCGCATATTCGGGCAGCAGGCTTTCCATCATGTTGAATACCGATTCGTACAGCGCGACGTCGACGACCTGCCCGTTGCCGCCCTGCCGTTCGCGATGCCGCAACGCGAGCAGTACGCCGATCACGCCGTGGAGCGCCGACAGCGAATCGCCGAGCGAGATGCCGACGCGCACCGGCGTGCGGCCCGGCTCGCCGGTGAGGTGGCGCAGGCCGCCCATCGCCTCGGCGATCACGCCGAAGCCGGGGCGGTCGCGATACGGGCCCGTCTGCCCGAAGCCCGACACGCGCAGCATCACGAGCCCCGGGTTGATCGCGGACAGCGCGTCCCAGCCGAGCCCCCAGCCTTCGAGCGTGCCGGGCCGGAAGTTTTCGATCAGCACGTCGGTTTCGGCGACGAGGCGGCGTACGACGTCCTGCCCTTCGGGCGTGCGCAGGTTGAGCGTGAGCGAGGTCTTGTTGCGCGATTGCGCGGCCCACCAGACCGACGTGCCGTCGTGCAGCAGCCGCCATTTGCGCAGCGGATCGCCGGTGCCGGGCGGCTCGACCTTGATGACGTCCGCGCCGAATTCGGCGAGCATCCGGCCCGCGAACGGTCCGGCGATCAATTGGCCGAGTTCAAGCACGCGGATGCCGTCCAGGGGGCGTGTCATGACTGTCTCCGATGAAATCGTGTTGTCGATGACGGCGATCATGACGGCGTTCGCTCACGGCGAAAATCGATCGATGGTCAACCAGCCTTTCCGAAACGGAAAAGGTGTGCGACGACGCGAGCGCGACGTCGGCGGCGAGCCGCGGCATGTCGTATGACACGTACAAACAGAACGGCCCCGCTCGATTGCTCGAAGCGGGGCCGACCGAAGGCGGGGCTGTTGAATGCGGGGCTGCTTACGCCAGCGACTCGGCACGTAACGGGTTCGTGCATCCGTCCTGTGTTGCGGCCGGCCCCGGATACCTGATGGACGC
This sequence comes from Burkholderia sp. BCC1208, assembly GCF_902833095.1. Classification (NCBI taxonomy): domain Bacteria; kingdom Pseudomonadati; phylum Pseudomonadota; class Betaproteobacteria; order Burkholderiales; family Burkholderiaceae; genus Burkholderia; species Burkholderia sp. BCC1208. Next base: position 187,645 of record NZ_CADFDY010000001.1, read on the forward strand.
TACGTCAAGCATTCGGACCGGCGGTGACGCGGAGCAAGTCCGAACAGCGGAAAAGCCGCTCAGTAAGCGGACATCTCGACGCAAGGATCGACCTTGGACGGCGAGCAGATGACCGAGTACTTGGCGCTCTCGCGCATCAGCGCTTCGCCTTCGTGCAGCGCGATCTTGATCTCGGGGTGACGCTCGTACGCGAGGAAGGCCGAGCACACGACGGCGGACATCACGACGACGGAAAACACAAATTTTTCAAGGGCTTGGAAACGTTCAGGCATGATTTGACCTTTCTCTCAGCCTGTGATTATACCTTGAGATAAGGGTTTTCCCTATAACCCTGCCCGCATACCGAGGATGCATTCAAACGAGATAGGCGCGGTGCTCGCGCCCTTTTTTATCGGAAAAATGCGGCGGTGCGGCCGGCGAGGCCGATGCCGTCGATCCGGGAGAAAGGAACGAAGGCTTACCGTCCGCGCATCACTGCGGCACCGACGCGCCGCTTGCCGCATTGCCCGGCCACGCCTTGCCGATATGGTCGATCAGCGACTTCGCGGTGCCCGTCACGAGCGCCGCGTCGACGCCCGACGTCTGCCACGAGCCGTCGGCCGCCTTCACGAAGGTCAGGTTCGCGCGCGACGGCGAGTAATCGGCGTTGCGCCACGTGACCACGACGTCGCACGAATACGTGCGATCGCCGAGTTTCTTGCAGTCGCCGTCGGGTTTCGCCGAGACGACGTCGGCCGACACGGGCAGCGGCTGGCCGAACAGCGCGTTCAGGCCGCCGTGGTTTTCCGCTTCGAGCGCGCGGCGCACGGCGGCATCGACGTCGCTCGATCCGGGACCGTCGTGGAGCAGGTTGCAGGCGGCCAGCAGCGTCGAGGCGCCGGCGAGTGTCAGCAGCGTTTGAAACTTCATGGATATCCGTCGATCGGGTGAACGCCGCGTAGTCTGCAACGTCCGCGTGTCATGCGCGGTATCCATTTGTAACCAATTGCACGCTGCCTGGCGACCTCGTGCGATCGTACGACGCCCTCGCCTCGCCTACTGCCGCTCCTGCTTCACGCGGCTCACAAGCTGGGTCGGACTGACGAACTGCAGCGCGATCACGACCCACACGAGCGTGATGGCCATGTAGATCATCGCCATCGCGTCGATCGACTGCGGCGCGCGCACGCCGGTCGAGAACACCGCGTAATACAGCGCGACGACGAGCGTCTGCGTGCTCGGGCCGGCGGTGAAGAACGTCAGCTCGAACATCCCGATCGTGCGCACCAGCACGAGCAGCCCGGCCGCGAGCATGCCCGGCACCAGCAGCGGCAGCAGCACGTAACGGAAATAGCGCCACGTGTTGGCGCCGAAGATGCGCGCGGCGGCTTCGAGGTTCGGATCGATCTGCTCGATGAACGGCGTCATCACGAGGATCACGAACGGCAGCGCCGGCACGAGGTTCGCGAGGATCACGCCCGGCAGCGTACCCGCGAGCCCGATCTTGTACATCACGGTCGCCATCGGGATCCCGTACGTGACGGGCGGCACCATCAGCGGCAGCAGGAACACCAGCAGCGCGAAGCGCTTGCCGCGGAACTGCACGCGCGCGAGCGCATACGCGGCGGGCACGCCGAGCGCGATCGACAGCAGCACGACCGCGCCGACCACCTCGACGGTCACCCACAGCACGCTCGCGAGCTGGAAGTCTTCCCACGCTTTCGCATACCAGTGCAGCGTGAAGCCCTGCGGCAACGGCGTGCCGAACCAGCGCGTCGCGACCGAGTTCACCGCGACGGTCGCGATCAGCAGCATCACGTTCAGCAGGAAGAACGCCATCAGCGCCCAGACGAGCGCCTTCCACGCGCGGCCGGCGAGGTTGCTTCTCATCCGGTGCGGCTTCCCCGTATCGACGGGCCGCGCGTCGGGTGCGTCGTGCTTCGGCGGCCACGTGCGAGCGGCATGATTGTCGGTCGCCATCAGCCCTTGCCTCCCGTCACCGCGCCCGTATAGAAGAAGCGGCGCGCGCCGAGCATCGACGCGACCACCAGCAACTGCACGAAGCCCATCACGATCGCGATCGCCGACGCGAGCGAATAGTCGTAGCTTTCGAACGCGGCTTCGGCGGCCGCGATCGAGATCACGCGCGTCGGGCCGGCCGGCGCGCCGAGCAGCACGGCCGACGGAAACACCGAGAACGCCTGCACGAACGACAGGCACGCGGCCATCGTGAGCCCCGGCACGAGCAGCGGCAGGTAGATCTGGCGAAACTGCTGCCACGGGTTCGCGCCGAGCGTCGCGGCCGCGCGCGCGAGCGTCGGGTCGATGCCGCTGATGTACGACAGCATCAGCAGGAACGCGAACGGAAACCCGGACACGATCAGCGACAGCAGCACGCCCCAGTAGTTGTGCGTGAGGCGCACTTCGTCCGTGTACAGGTGCAGCCCCTGCAGCGCCTGCGGAAACCAGCCGTTCGGCCCGAAATACGTGAGCATCCCGTCGGCGACGAGCACTGTGCCGAGCGTGACGGGAATCACGAGCAGCGTCGTGACGAACTTCTGGTACGGCGAATTGCGGCGCAGCGCGAACGCGACCGGCACCGCGATGCCGACGTTGAGCAGCGTCGCCGGCACCGCGAGCTTCAGCGTGACGAGCACGGTCGGCCACATCGCGGTGTCGGTGAAGAACTGCACGTAGTTCGCGAGCGCACCGCCGCCGTTCATCGGCTGGAACGACAGCACGAGGCCGTACGCGAACGGATAGATGAACAGCGCGGCGATGAATGCGAGCGCCGGCGTGACGAGCCAGGCTTTCGCGTCGCGCGGCGCGCCGCCGGTCGCGAGCGTGCTCATGCGGCCTCCGGGCGGGACGCCCACGTGCATGCCCCCTGGCGCAGCCCGTTCATCGCACGTCTCCCGCATAGACCAGCGTACGTGCCGGCGCCACGCGCAGCCGCAGCGGTTCACCTTCGGTGAACTCGCCGGCCATACAGGCCCAGATCGCGCCGAACGGAGTGACCGCGCGGATCAGCGAGTCGCGGCCGCCGTACTCGACCGTCTCGACGGTCGCGTCGAACGCATTGTCGGCGCCTTCTTCCGCGCGCTCGATGTCGTCGGGGCGCAGCGCGACCACGACGTCCTTCGCGTCGAAGCCGGCCATCGGCACGCCTGCGAGGCGCACGCCGCCCGACGCGACGCTCACGTGATCGCCGGCCATTCCTTCGAGCGTAAATGGCAGCACGTTGCGATAGCCCATGAAGCGCGCGACATGCAGGTTGTGCGGGCGCGTGTACACGTCCTTCGGCGACGCGACTTGCTGCACGACGCCCTCCTTCATCACGACGATGCGGTCGGCCATCGACAGCGCCTCGTCCTGGTCGTGCGTCACGTAGATCGTCGCGCGTTCGAGCTGCGTGTGGATGCGGCGGATCTCCGCGCGCATCTCGATGCGCAGTTTCGTGTCGAGGTTCGACAGCGGCTCGTCCATCAGCACGAGCGGCGGCTCGATCACGATCGCGCGCGCGATCGCGACGCGCTGCTGCTGCCCGCCCGACAGTTGCCCGGGCAGCTTGCCTTCGTGACCGACGAGCTGCACGAGCTCGAGCGCCTGCTGCGCGCGCCGCCGCGTTTCCTGCCTCGGCACGCCGCGCATCTTGAGGCCGAAGCCGACGTTGTCGAGCACCGACATGTGCGGAAACAGCGCGTAGTTCTGGAACACCATCCCGAAGCCGCGACGCTCGGGCGGCAGCACGTCGATGCGCGTATCGTCGAGCCAGATGCCGCCGCTCGTGAGCGGCTGCAACCCGGCGATGCAGTTCAGCGCGGTCGATTTGCCGCAGCCCGACGGGCCCAGCAGCGCGATGAACTCGCCGCGCCGGATCTCGAGGTCGAGCCCGTTCAGCGCGGCGACCTGCGCGCCTTGCGCATTGGTGAAACTGCGGCACACGCCGTCGAGCCGCAACCGTTCGAAACTGTGCTTCATTCCACGAACTCCATCGACGCGGGCGCCGCGGCGCCCGCCGGTTCAGGCGTCACTTCGACTTCTGCGAACCGATCTCGCGATCCCACTTCTGGAACGCGGCGACCATCGCCTGCGCGCTGAGCGGCTGCACGTGCGGGCGATCGGCGAGCAGCTTCGCGTATTCGGGGCGGCCGAATTTGTGCACGACTTCCTGGCTGTGCGCGGGCGCCATCTCGAGCGTCACGCCCTTCACCGCCGGGCCCGGATAGAAGTACCCGTCGTCGTAGGTCATCGCCTGCTGCGCCGGCTCCAGCAGGAAATTCATCAGCTTGTACAGCACGTCGAGCTTTTCCTTCGGCACGCCCTTCGGGATCACCATGTAGTGCGCGTCGTTGACCCAGGTCATGTTGTCGAACGCCTGGATCTTGAATTCGGCCGGCACGATGCCGAGCGCGCGCGGGTTGAGGTCCCAGCCCGTGACGGTCACGGTCATGTCGCGCGTGCCTTCGCCGAGCTCCTTCATCACCGCCGACGTGCCGCCCGGGTAATACGGCACGCAGTCGTTCAGCGCCTTCAGGAACGCCCAGGTCTTGTCCCAGCCGTTGATCGGATCCTGCGGATTCTTGTCGCCGAGCACGTACGGCAGCCCCATCAGGAACGTGCGGCCCGGGCCCGAGTTCGCCGGGCGCGCATAGATCAGCTTGTTCGGGTGCGCCTTGCACCACGCGAGCAGTTGATCGGGCGTCTTCGGCGGATTGCTGACCTTCGCCGGGTTGTATTCGAGGAGCGGGCCGGCCGGCATGTAAGTGACTTCGAGGCCGTAGCCCTGCGCGAGATCCTGCATCTTGCGCGGGCCCGGCGCGTACTTGTCGAGTACGCCGGGGAACGCGGCCGCGTTGTCGGGCAGGAGCTTCTGCCACAGGTTCTGCTCGATGCCGGCGGCGAGCGCGTCGGTGCCCGTCAGCACGAGGTCGATGTCGGAGCGCCCCGCCCCCTGCATCGCCTTGATCTTGCCCGGCAATTGCGGCGCGGGTGCGTTCGTGAACGTGACGTTCGCGACGAGATTCGGGTTCTTCTCCTTGAACGCCTCGATGGCCTTCTGCGTGAGCTGCAGGTTGCCTGCGACGTCGACGATGTTCAGCGATACGGGGGCTGCAACGGCCGCGGCGGCCGACAGCGCGAAGCCCAGTGCGAGTGCAATCCGGCGGACACGGCGAGCGATCGGGGTGGTGTTCATGTCTCCTCACTTCGGTCGGTGGATGGGACCTTTCTTGTCAGGAAATCATGACGGCGTTATACGATGTCGGTCAACAAAAAACCGCGGAAGGTGGGGCGGGACTTTCCCTGACAAAAGGCTTCCGTTTGTTGATGAATTGCGTGACGACTTGATTGAGTCGGGGTCGGGGAGCCGTTTGCGGAGCGTGTTAGGACGTCGTATCTCGATGCAAGACGAAAACGCATCGGACCGTATGCGGCCGTCAGCCGACGGAGACGCGTTGCTCGCCCGTGGCTTGCGGCACCCATCGTGAGCGGCGCCGAGCACGGCTATCACGCTGAGCGGCCGGTGCCGACCGTCGCCTGCATCGATTTCCCGGATCGGCTACAGTGGGCGCTTTCGGCGCGCTCCGCCCCGCCGCCGCGCCGCGAACCGTGCGCGAGCGCGGCGGCACGGGCGGGCGCGGATCATTCACTTCGACGAGCGAACCTTCATGCCCGACCTGTCCGCCTTTCCGATCACGCAAAAGTGGCCGGCCCAGCACCCCGACCGTCTCCAGCTCTACTCGCTGCCGACGCCGAACGGCGTCAAGGTGTCGATCATGCTCGAGGAAACCGGCCTGCCGTACGAGCCGCACCTCGTGCGCTTCGACACGAACGACCAGTTGTCGCCCGAATTCCTGTCGCTGAATCCGAACAACAAGATCCCGGCGATCATCGATCCGAACGGCCCCGACGGCAAGCCGCTGCCGCTGTTCGAATCGGGCGCGATCCTGATCTATCTGGCGGACAAGACGGGCCAGCTGATTCCGCAGGATCTCGCGGGCCGCTACGAGACGATCCAGTGGGTGATGTTCCAGATGGGCGGCATCGGGCCGATGTTCGGCCAGGTCGGCTTCTTCCACAAGTTCGCCGGCCGCGACTACGAGGACAAGCGTCCGCGCGAGCGCTACGTCGCCGAATCGAAGCGCCTGCTCGGCGTGCTCGACGCGCATCTCGCGAACCGCGAGTGGGTGATGGGCGACGCCTACACGATCGCCGACATCGCGATCTTCCCGTGGGTGCGCAACCTGATCGGCTTCTACGAAGCAGGCGATCTGGTCGGCTTCAGCGAATTCCGGCACGTGGCGCGCGCGCTCGACGCGTTCGTCGCCCGTCCGGCTGTCGCGCGCGGGCTCAATATCCCGGCGCGCGGTTAAGACCGGGCAGCAACGCGGGCTCGCTGTGTGGGGCCCGCGCGCGGCTCGAGCCGGCCCGCCCCATTGCGCGGCGGGCAGTTTTTTGCCCGCGCGGTGCGCCGACGTCACGCATCCGGCGGCGCTACTTTCCGTCAGGCGCTTCCGGCGCAGGATTTTCCAGCCCCGCCAGCAGCTTTTCCGGCAGTTGCGACAACTGCGCCTGTTCCAGCCGACAACGGCCAGCAGCGCTCGCCAGCATCTCGCGGACCTGACGCCCGCATGGGTCGCGATGGCGTGCCTGTGTGTCGCGCTATTCGCGCTGGCCGCAGGGTTTGCGCCGAAGCTGGCGCGGCACGCGGCGCGGATCTGAGCGACGCCGCGGGCCGGGCGCTGGCGCGTTCAGCCCGCGCTCGCGTACAGCGTCGAATCCGCGAACCCTTCGGCGTCGAGCACGCGCCCGATCAGGATCAGCGCGGTGCGCTCGATCTGCGTGCCCTGCACCTTGCCGACGATGTCGGCCAGCGTGCCCGTCACGCGTTCCTCGTCGGGCCAGCTCGCGCGATAGATCACCGCCACCGGGCAATCGGCGCCGTAATGCGGCAGCACTTCGTCGACGATGCGCGCGAGATGGCGCACGCCGAGATGGATCGCGAGCGTCGCGCGATGCGCGGCGAGCGCGCCGAGCGCTTCGCCTTCCGGCATCGTCGTCTTGCCCGCGAAGCGCGTGAGGATCACCGTCTGCGCGACGCCGGGCAGCGTCAGTTCGACGCCGAGCGTCGCCGCGCACGCGGCCGTGGCCGTCACGCCCGGCACGATTTCGTATGGAATCCCGAGCGCTTTCAGGCGGCGGATCTGTTCGCCGATCGCGCCGTACAGCGACGGATCGCCCGAATGCACGCGCGCGACGTCCTGCCCTTTCGCATGCGCGGCGGCGAGCAGCGCGACGATCGCATCGAGATCGAGTTCGGCCGTGTTGACGACCTGCTCGGCGCAATGACCGTCGAGCACGGCGGCCGGCACGAGCGAGCCCGCATACAGGATCACCGGACACGTGCGCACGAGGCGCTGGCCCTTCACCGTGATCAGCTCCGGGTCGCCGGGGCCCGCGCCGATGAAATACACCGTCATCGAAATTTCTCCGTCAATTCGTGGGATGACCGCTGCGTCGCGTCAGACGCGCGCGGCCGGATCGAGTGCGTCGACGAGCGCCGTGACCGAGTCGAACGCGCGATCGGCATCGGGCAGCGGCGGCCGGCGCAGCATCACGACCGGCAGCCTGCGTTCGCGCGCGACCTCGAGCTTGGCCTCGGTGGCCGCGCCGCCGCTGTTCTTGCTGACGACGACGTCGATACCCGCCAGCGCGAACAGCGCGCGCTCGCCGTCGGGCGTGAACGGCCCGCGCGCCGCAACGACCTGCGCGCGGGCATTGCCGGGGTGGGCATCGAGGCAGCGCACGAGCCAGAACTGGTGCGGCGGAATCGCATCGAGATGCGCGAGCGGTTCGCGGCCGAGCGTGAACAGCGGCCGTTTGAACGGGGCAAGCGCGGCCTCGATGCCGGCCCAGTCGTCGACCATGCGCCAGTCGTCGCCCGGTTGCGGCGTCCACGGCGCACGGCGCAGCGCCCATAGCGGCACGCCTGCATCGCGCGTGGCCGCCGCCGCGTTCGCGCTGATTTGCGCGGCGTACGGATGCGTTGCGTCGAGCACGAGGCCGATGCCGGCGTCGCGAAGATATGCGGTCAGCCCCGCCGCACCGCCGAAACCGCCGACGCGCACGTCGCAGCGCAAGTCGTCGGGCGCCTTGCCGAGGCCGGCGAGACTATAGACATGATGCGGACCAAGCGCGCGCGCGATTTTCAGCGCATCGCCGGTGCCGCCGAGCAGCAGGATGCGCGGGCTCATCGCGCCTCCCCGACGAAGCGGCCCTGCCGGTCGATCGCGAACATCTCGACCGCGACCGACGGCGGCACGATGTCGCGCGCCACCTGCAACGCGTGCGCGCAAACGAGATCGCCGAGCGGCACTCCGTCGGCCCGCGCCAGTTTCAACGCTTCCTGGCTCGTGTTCGCGGCGCGCATCGCGGCCTGCAGCGCATCGCTCGCGCCGGCTTCGGCCGCCCACTGCGCGAGCAGCGGCAGGTCGATGCTCGAATGGCGGCTGTGCAGGTCGAGATGGCCGGCCGCGAGCTTGCTCAGCTTGCCGAAGCCGCCGCACATCGACAGGCGCGCGACCGGCGCGCGCCGCAGGTGCTTGAGCACCGCGCCCGCGAAATCGCCCATCTCGATCAGCGCCATGTCGGGCAGACCGTAGTGCGCGCGCATCGCGTCCTCGCTCGCGTTGCCCGTGCAGGCGGCGATGTGCGCGATGCCGTTCGCCCGCGCGACGTCGATGCCCTGATGAATCGACGCGATATAGGCCGAACACGAAAACGGCCGCACGATGCCGGTCGTGCCGAGGATCGACAGCCCGCCGACGATGCCCAGGCGCGGGTTCATCGTCTTCAGCGCGAGCGCCTCGCCGCCCTCGACGCCGATCGTTACGTCGAAACCGCCCGCGTAGCCCTGCTCGGCGGCGAGCGCTTCCAGGTGCGTGGTCATCATCTGGCGCGGCACCGGGTTGATCGCCGGGTCGCCGACCGGCAGCGTCAGGCCCGCGCGCGTGACCGTGCCGACGCCCGGCCCCGCATGAAAGCGCACGCCGGGCGCCGCCGCGAGCGCGACGCGCGCGAAGATCAGCGCGCCGTGCGTGACGTCCGGGTCGTCGCCGGCATCCTTGATCGTGCCGGCTTCGGCGCCGTCGGCCGTGGCGCGGCAGAATTCGAGCCGCATCATCACGCGTTGTCCCTTCGGCAGCACGATCTCGACCGCGTCGTCTGTGCGGCCCGTGAGCAGCAGCCGCGCAGCAGCGAGCGACGTCGCGGTCGCGCAGCTGCCGGTCGTGTAGCCGAAGCGCAGCGGCGCGGGCCGTTCGGGGGTTTCGTCGCGCATCACGCGTCCATTGGGTTCGTTGCGTTCGACGGATTCGACATGGTCGACGAGTCGGCCGCATCGGGCTTGCGCACGTCGTACAGCGTGACCGGCAACGGCTGTCGCCACGTGTCGAAGCGGCCGAGCGGTTCGGCATGCGCGAGCGACACGCGCGTGAGCGTGCCGCCATGCGCATCGCGCCACGCGGCGAGCGCCGTTTCTCCCTGCAGCGTGACCGCGTTCGCGACCAGCCGCCCGCCGGGTTTCAGCGACGCCCAGCAGGCGTCGAGCACGCCGGGCGCCGTCGCGCCGCCGCCGATGAAGATCGCGTCGGGCGTGGCGAGCCCCGCAAGCGCATCGGGCGCCCGGCCCGCGACGAGTTGCAGGCCCGGCACGCCGAGCGTATCGCGGTTGTGTTCGATGAAGCGTTGCCGCTCCGCATGCGCTTCGATCGCGATCGCCTGGCACGATGGATGCGCGCGCATCCATTCGATGCCGATCGAGCCGCTGCCCGCGCCGACGTCCCACAGCAGTTCGCCGGGCGCGGGTGCGAGGCGCCCGAGCGTCATCGCGCGCAGGTCGCGCTTGGTGAGCTGGCCGTCGTGGCGGTACGCGTCGTCGGGCAGGCCGGGCGTGAGCGCGCGGCGCGGCGCGTCCGGGGCCGCCCGGCAGTCGAGCGCGACGAGATTGAGCGCGGCCGTTTCGGCGACGCTCCAGTCTTGCGCGAGGCCATCGATCCGTCGTTCGAGCGGGCCGCCGAGGTGTTCGAACACGCTGACGCGCGTCGGCCCGAAGCCGCGAGCGGCGAGTTCGGCCGCGACGGCGGCCGGCGTGCGGCCGTCGGCGCTCAGCACGAACAGGCGCCGGCCCGGCAGCAGGTGGCGGGCCAGCATCGCGAGCGGACGCCCGACGAGCGACACGGCGCCGACGTCCTGCAGCGCCCAGCCGAGGCGTGCGGCCGCGAGCGACAGCGACGACGGCGCGGGCAGCACGCGCCATTCGTCGGGAGAAAGCGCGCGGGCGAGCGTCGCGCCGACGCCGAACAGCATCGGGTCGCCGCTCGCGAGCACGCACACGGGCGCGCCGCGGCGCGCGAGCAGCCCCGACAGGTCGAACGGCGACGGCCATGCTTCGCGCGTCGCCCTCAGCCGCGCGGGCAGCATGTCGAGATGCCGTTTCGCGCCGACCACGTGCGTCGCGTCGAGCAGCGCGCGCCGCGCGTGGCGTCCGAGCCCCGCGTAACCGTCGTCGCCGATGCCCACTACCGTCAGCCACGCCGTCATGCATCCTTCCCCATCGTTCGATTTCATCGTGTCGCCGCTCGGCCGTGAAAGCGCCGATGCGGCCAGCGCCGATGCGGTCGTCCGCATTGCAAAAAACGGCATGGTACCGTGTTCCACCCCGCGTTTCATCTGCCCGCCCGTTCGCGCCCGACCGTTGCCGGCTTCGCCCGCCGCGAACCGCCAGCCGATCGCGAATCGTGGCCGAAATCGGGTATCCTACGGCCGTTCGTTCGCCGGTGCCCTTCGGGGCCGAAGAGGGAACACAGGGCGCCTCGCGCGCCGCTGTGGCTGCCCCCGCAACTGTAGACAGCGAGCCGATCCCCCTCATGCCACTGGTTTCACCGGGAAGGCCGGGAGCCGGCGCCGACCTGTCAGCCAGGAGACCTGCCGGCCAGAAAGTGCGTGCGTGCCAGTCGGCGTCGGGCGGGGTGTACCGATGCGTTGGCCGCGGCGCCACACTGTTCCGGTATCCCGTTGAGTTCCGCTCCCGATTCGATTCCTGCGTCGCCCGTCGTGCGCCCGTCGGCCTGCCCGGGGCTCGCGCGCGTGGTCGCGGCCGCCGATGGCGGACTGTGCCGGATCAAGCTGCCAGGCGGCCGGCTCCACGCGCGCCAGGCGCGCGCGATCGCCGCCGCCGCGCGCCTGTACGGGTCCGGCGCGATCGATGCGACCAATCGCGCGAATCTCCAGCTGCGCGGCATTCGCGACGGCGTGGCCGATGCGCTGATGCGCGCGTTGCTCGATGCGGGGCTCGGCCCGCGCACAAGCGCTGACGACGCCACGGCCGATGCGGTCGACACGGCCTCGCTCGCAGCGAGCGACGACGTCCGCAACGTGATGGTGAGCCCGCTTGCCGGGCACGACCCCGCCGCCCTCGTCGATAGCTACGCGCTCGCCGTGCCGCTGCTCGACATGCTGGCGAGCGAGCCGCGCCGCGGCGAATTGTCACCGAAATTCTCGATCCAGCTCGACGGCGGCGAAACGGTCGCGGCGCTCGATCATCCGCACGACATCTGGCTGGCCGCGTGGCGCCGCGGCGACGGCGCGGTACGCCTCGCGGCGGGGCTGGCCGGCTGTCCGCCGATGGCGCGCGGCGACCGGCCCGCTTCGGTCGACGTGTCGGCCGATCAGGGCGTGGCACTGGTTCGCGCGCTGCTGCTCGCGTTCCTCGATCTCGCGCCGGCCGACGTCACGCGGATGCGCGCATTGCTTGCGACGTGCGGCGAACGCGCGCTGCTCGAGCGCGCCCGGCACTACCTGCCCTTCCCGCTCGCGGCCGATCCGGCGCTTGCCGCGTGGCGGCGCACGCGTGTCGACCCTGCGTTGCGTTTCGGCGCGCACCCGTCGCGCGATACGGCGCGTTGCAGCATCGGCGCGCAATTCGCGCTCGGGCGGCTCGACGCGGCGCAACTGGCGCAGCTCGCCGCACTGGCCGAAGCCGACGGCGACGGCACGCTGTCGATGACGCCGTGGCAAGGCGTGTTCATGCACGGCGTGCCGAACGCGCGCGCGGCCGCGACGCGCGAAGCACTCGCGTCGCTCGGCCTCGTGTGCACCTCGACCGACCCGCTGGCGACGCTCGTCGCCTGCACCGGCAGCACGGGCTGCGCGAAAGCGCGCGCCGACACGAAACACGACGCGCGCGCGCTCGCCGCGCGCGTCGGCCATCCGCTCGACGTGCATCTGACCGGATGCGAGCGCCATTGCGCGCTGCCGCACCCGGCCGCACATACGCTCGTCGCGGTGGCGCCCGCGCATTACGACCTTTACCGGCGCGACGCGGCCGCGGGCCTCGGCGCCCCCCTCGCGCGCCATCTGACGATTGACCAGGTCGCGGTCCGACTCATGGACGCGCGGCACAGCCAGGACACCACCGATGCTTGACTACATTCGCGACGGGCAGGAAATCTACCGCCAGTCGTTCGCGACGATTCGCGCCGAGGCCGACCTGTCGCGGGTTCCGCCCGATCTCGAGAAACTCGCGGTGCGCGTGATCCACGCGTGCGGGATGGTCGACGTCGTGTACGACCTGCGCTTCTCGGACGGTGCCGGCACGGCCGGCCGCGCGGCGCTCGCGGCCGGCGCGCCGATCCTGTGCGACGCGAGGATGGTCGCCGAAGGCATCACGCGCGCGCGGCTGCCTGCGGCCAACCGCGTGATCTGCACGCTCGGCGAGCCGGAGGTGCCCGATCTCGCGCGACACCTCGGCACCACGCGTTCGGCCGCCGCGCTCGAACTGTGGCGCCCGCATCTCGCGGGCAGCGTCGTCGTGATCGGCAATGCGCCGACCGCGCTGTTCCATCTGCTCGACATGATCGACGCCGGCGCGCCGCGCCCCGCGCTGATCGTCGGGTTCCCGGTCGGCTTCATCGGCGCGGCCGAATCGAAGGCGATGCTCGATGCCGACAGCCGCGGCGTGCCGTACGTCGCGCTGCTCGGCCGGCGCGGCGGCAGTGCGATGGCCGCCGCGGCGGTCAATGCGCTGGCAACGGAGGTCGAATGACGAGCGCGCGCGGACGGCTGTTCGGCGTCGGGGTCGGCCCCGGCGATCCCGAACTGATGACGATCAAGGCGCTACGCGTGCTGCAGGCGGCGCCCGTGGTCGCGTATTTCGTCGCGAAGGGCAAGAAAGGCAACGCGTACGGCATCGTCGAGGCGCACCTGCTCGACGGGCAGACGCAACTGCCGCTCGTCTATCCGGTGACGACCGAGGCGCTGCCGCCGCCGCTGTGCTACGAGACCGTGATCGCCGATTTCTACGACACCGCGGCCGAGATCGTCGCGGCGCACCTCGATGCAGGCCGCGACGTCGCGGTGATCTGCGAAGGCGATCCGTTCTTCTACGGCTCGTACATGTACCTGCACGACCGCCTCGCGCCGCGTTACGACACCGAGGTGATCCCGGGCGTGTGCGCGATGCTCGGCGGCACGGCCGTGCTCGGCCAGCCGCTCGTCTATCGCAACCAGAGCCTGTCGGTGCTGTCGGGCGTGCTGCCCGAGCACGAACTGCGCGAGCGGCTCGCGCGGGCCGATGCAGCGGTCGTGATGAAACTCGGCCGCAATTTCGACAAGGTGCGGCGCGTGCTCGACGAACTCGGGCTCGCGAAGCGCACGCTGTACGTCGAGCGCGCGACGATGGCGAACCAGCGCATCGTGCCGCTCGACGAGGTCGATCCGATGGCGTCGCCGTATTTCTCGCTGCTCGTCGTGCCGGGGGAAAAATGGCAAGGATGACGACACCGCCCGCGATCGTGATTCTCGGCGCGGGCGCGCTCGATACCGCGCGACGGATCCAGGCGCGTTACCCGGGCGCCCGTGTGCACGGCCTCGCATCGCGCGTCGACGCCGACGTGCCGTTCGACGAACTCGGCGCGCACCTGCGCGAACTCTATGCGCGCGGCTTGCCGATCGTCGCGCTGTGCGCGGCCGGCATCGTGATCCGCTGCCTCGCGCCCGCACTCGCCGACAAGGGCGTCGAGCCGCCGGTGCTCGCGGTCGCGGAGGACGGTTCGGCCGTCGTGCCGCTGCTCGGCGGGCTGACGGGCGTCAACGCGATCGCGCGCGACATTGCCGAATGCGTCGGCGTCGCGCCGTCGATCACGACGAGCGGCGAACTGCGCTTCGGCGCGTGCGTGCTCAATCCGCCGGAAGGCTATGCGCTCGCCGATCTCGCGCAGGGCAAGCGCTTCGTGTCCGACCTGCTCGCGGGCGCGTCGACGCGCATCGACGGCGCCGCGCCTTGGCTCGACGCGGTTGCGCTGCCGCGCGATGCCGCGGCGGCGCACGCGATTCGCGTGACGCCCGACGCGTGGCGCGGCGCGCGCGACGAACTCGTGATTCATCCGCGCAGCGTGGTGGTCGGCGTCGCCGCGGATGCCGTGCATGCCGACGACGCGCTGGCCGTGCGCATCGCAGCCGCGCTCGACGCGCAGGGTCTCGCGCGGCTGGCGCTCGCGGCCATCGTCGCGCCGGCGTCGGCGATCGGCGACCCCGCACTGGAAGAAGCGGCGAGCACGCTCGACGTGCCGCTGCGTTTCATCGATGGCGATAGCGACCACGACGCGGCCGCCGATGCCGACGCCGCCACGCTGCTCGGCCGCGCGTTGCGCGTCACCTACACGATGCGTGCGGCATCGCACGGTCTCGCGTGCGCGGTCGCGTCGCATCCGGTCGACCCGGCCACGCTCGGCCGCGCACGCGGCCGCCTGACGGTGCTCGGTCTCGGCCCGGGCGGGGCCGCATGGCTCACGCCGGCCGCGCGCACGGCGCTCGCGGACGCGACCGACATCCTCGGCTATACGACCTACGTGAACATGGCCGGCCCGTTTCGGGCGGACCAGCGCGTGCACGGCACCGACAATCGCGAGGAAATGCAGCGCGCGCGCCATGCGTTCGAACTGGCGGCCGAGGGCCGGCGCGTCGCGGTCGTATCGTCGGGCGACCCCGGCGTATTTGCAATGGCCGCGGCCGTGCTCGAAGCGCTCGACGAAGCGCGCGACCCGCAATGGGCCGCGGTCGACCTGCGCGTGGAGCCCGGCATCTCGGCGTCGCTCGCGACGGCCGCACAGGCCGGCGCGCCGCTCGGCCACGACTTCTGCGCGATCTCGCTGTCGGACAACCTGAAGCCGTGGGACGTGATCGAGACACGCTTGCGGCATGCGGCGCAAGCCGATCTCGTGATGGCCTTCTACAACCCGATTTCGCGCGCGCGGCCGTGGCAGCTCGACCGCGCGCTCGATATCGTGCGCACGCATCGTGCGGCCGACACGGTGGTCGTGCTCGGCCGCGACATCGGCCGGCCGGGCGCGACGCTTTCGACGACGACCCTCGGCGCGCTACGCGGCGACCAGGTCGACATGCGCACGATGGTGATCGTCGGCTCGTCGACGACGCGGCGCTTCGCGATCGGCAACGCTCGCGAATGGGTCTACACGCCGCGCTGGTATCGCTGAATGCCGCCGCGCCGGGCGCGGCGCGCATACCGCATCCGGCGGCGCTCTCGCGTGAATGCGAATACGCGCGCACCGGTCATCGGCATGCCGGCGCGTCGCCGGTTCGCTGGAACCGGTCCATGCGCACCGCGTCGCGCAATCGGTCGGAAAAAGTGCCCGCCTGCGTTTCGAAATACGACCGAATCGGCAAATTCGTTACGTATCCGGAATCGAATAACAAAAAGAAGAACACCTAAATTCCCTATTCGCCGCGAATCCTCCAAGATAGGCACGCCGCCGACGGGGCACGTGCCTGCCCCGTCGGCGGCGATACGCAGGCCAGCGTATCCCTCTTCCATTTGGAGAACACAGAATGAACAACAATGTGTTGCCGCATTTCGTTCCGCGTGCGTTTGCCGCGGGTTGTCTGCTCGCGATGGCGAGCGTGTCGCAAGGTGCCGGCGTCTATGCGCCCTATGTCGACGTGACGCTTTATCCGACACCGCTGGTCGATCAGATCGGCGTGCGGCAGGGCATCCAGCAGTTCACGCTCGCGTTCGTGGTCGCGGGCAACGGCTGCGCGCCGTCGTGGGGCGGCGTGCAGCCGATCGGCAACGGCGCGAGCGGCGGCCTGCTGACCGCACTGTCCACGTCGATCGCGAGCTACCGCGCGAAAGGCGGCGAAGTCGCCGTGTCGTTCGGCGGTGCGAACGGCACGCCGCTGATGCAGGCGTGCTCGACGGTCCCCGCGCTGAAAACCGCATACCAGACGGTGATCGATACGTACGGCCTCACCCATATCGACTTCGACATCGAGGGCGCGTCGCAGCAGGACACGGCGGCGGTCGTGCGCAACTTCCAGGCCGTCGCGCAACTGCAGGCCGACTACGCGGCGAAGGGCAAGCCGCTGCACGTGACGCTGACGCTGCCGACGATGCCGACCGGGCTCACGCAGGACGGCGTGAACGTCGTCAACGCGGCCATCGCGAACAAGACCGCGTTCGATGCGGTCAACGTGATGGCGATGGATTACGGCCCGGCGAACCTCGACATGGGCGCCGCGGCGATCAGCGCCGCGCAGGCGCTCTACTCGCAGCTCGACACGGCGTTCAAGTCGGCCGGCCAGCCGAAAACCAATGCGCAGCTGTGGCAGATGGTCGGCGTCACGCCGATGATCGGCGCAAACGACGTGCAGGGCGAAACGTTCACGCTCGCGAATGCGCAGACCGTGCTGAACGCGGCAGTCGCGAACGGCTACGGTTTCTTCGGCAACTGGTCGGTCGGCCGCGATCAGGCGTGCCCGTCCGGCGGCACGTATGCGTCGCCGACCTGCTCGGGCGTCGCGCAGCAGCCGTACGCGTTCGCGGCGATCTTCAAGAAGCTCGATGGCAAGTGGGGAGCGGGCGTGACGCAGGATCCGAACTACGGCGGCGGCTCGGACGGCGGCACGCCGCAGCCGGGCGCACCGTGGGCGGCCGGTCAGGTCTATACGGCCGGCGCGACGGTCACCTACCAGGGCACGACGTATCAGGCGCAATGGTGGACGCAGGGCGACGTGCCCGGCCAGGCGGCCGTGTGGAAGCCGGTCGGCGGCGGCACGCCCACGTGGTCGGCGACGACCGCCTACTCGGGCGGCACGTGCGTGACGTATCAGGGCGCGAAGTATTGCGCGAAATGGTGGACGCAGGGCGACAACCCGAGCGCGGGCGGCGTGTGGGTGAAGTCGTGACGTCGTAACGGGCTGGCGCGTGACGCGCGGCGGGTCGTTTTCGGCGTGGCAGGACCGCACGCCGGCGGCGGCCCGCTGCCGTCTTCGGCGGGCGCCGCTGCCCTACCCGCGCGCGTGCTCGGCCAGCAGCCGCGCCTTCGCGTCGACGAGCAGCGCCGCATGCGTGTCGCGATGCTGGCGAATCCGCTCGGTCGGCCCGACGACCGACAGCCCGTACCAGTCGCCGTCGAGCGTCAGCGCGACCGCGATCGCCGACAGCTCGGGCGCGCTCTCGCCGAAGTTCTCCGCCCAGCCGAGTTCGCGAAACCGCGCGGTCTGCGCGACGAGCGCCGGCAGGTCGGCCACCGTCGCGTCGGTGAAGCGTTCGAACGGCAGTTGCGCGCCGAGCGCCTGCTGCGCATCGCTCGCGAGTTCCGCGAAGATCGCCTTGCCGATCGAGTTCGCATGCAGCGGGCGCAGCTCGCCCGGCTGGCGCGTATAACGGATCGCCTGCTCGGATTCGACGACGTCGAGGTACGTGACCGACGCGCCCTGGATCTTGCCGAGTACGGCGGTTTCGCGGCTCGCGTCGCGCAGCGCGACGAGGTGCGGATGGACGATGTCGACGACCGGATCGGTCGCGTCGATCGCGGCGGCGACCGTCTGCAGGCGCCGCGTCGGATAGTAGCCGCCGCGCTTGCGCACTTCGTACAGATAGCCGCGGCTCACGAGCGTGCGCGCCATCGCGAGGCAGCTCGACGCCGGCACATTGAGCAGGCGCGCGAGTTCGGTCAGCGGCAGCGGCCGCTGTTCGGCGGCGAACAGCTCGAACAGGTCGAGCGTGCGGGCAACGAGTTTGACGTCCATGACGAGCGCTTGATTCGGAACGGGAAACCGCGCGCGGGGCGAGCCGCCGCGCATCAGTACGACTTCGGCAGCCCGAGCACCTTCTCCGCGATGTAGCACAGGATCAGTTGAGGACTCACGGGCGCGAGCCTCGGAATCATACACTCGCGCAGGTAGCGCTCGACATGGTATTCCTTCGCATACCCCATCCCGCCGTGCGTCGCGATCGCCGTCTGGCAGGCCTGGAACGCGGCTTCCGCGCCGAGGTATTTCGCCGCGTTCGCCTCCGCGCCGCACGATTGGCCCGTGTCGTAGCGCGTCGCGGCCTTCATCACCATCAGCCACGCGGCCTCGAGCTGCATCCACGCCTGCGCGAGCGGATGCTGGATCGACTGGTTCTGCCCGATCGGCCGGCCGAATACGACGCGCTCGCACGCATACTGCGTCGCGCGGCGCAGCGCGGCCTGCCCCAGCCCGATCGCCTCGGCGGCGATCAGGATCCGTTCGGGGTTCAGGCCGTGCAGCAGATAGCGGAAGCCGTCGCCTTCGTTGCCGATCAGGTCGTCGCGCGACACGCGCAGGTTGTCGACGAACAGCATGTTCGAATCCACCGCCTTGCGGCCCATCTTCTCGATTTCGCGCACTTCGATGCACGAACGGTCGAGGTCGGTATAGAACAGGCTCAGCCCGTCGGTCGGCTTCGCGACCTGGTCGAGCGGCGTCGTGCGCGCGATGATCAGCATCTTGTTCGCCACCTGCGCGGTCGAGATCCAGATCTTGCGCCCGCTCAGCACGTAGTGGTCGCCGTCGCGGCGCGCCTGCGTGGTCAGGTGCGTGGTGTCGAGGCCCGCGTCGGGCTCGGTCACCGCGAAGCACGCCTTGTCGCGTCCGGCGATCAGCGGCGGCAGGAAGCGGGCCTTCTGCGCGTCGTTGCCGAACACCTGCACCGGGTTCAGCCCGAAGATGTTCATATGGACGGCCGACGCCCCCGACAGGCCGGCGCCCGATGCGCTGATCGTGCGCATCATCAGCGCCGCCTCGGTCATCCCGAGCCCGGCGCCGCCGTAGGCCGGATCCATCGCGATGCCGAGCCATCCGGCGTCGGCGAGCGCCGCGTGGAAATCGGCCGGAAACCCGCCCGCGCGATCGCGTTCGAGCCAGTAGTCGTCGCCGAAGCGCTCGCAGATTTTCTCGATCGCGCTTTCGATCGCGCGCTGGTCGTCGGTCAGGTCGAACTGCATGGACTGCTCTCCCGGCAAGCGTGAACGGCCGCGCCGCTCACAATGGAAACACGCCCGTCGCGACCGCGGCGAATACCATCAGCACGGTGGCGGCGAACAGGAACGGAATCGTGAATTTCTGATGCTCGGCGAGCTCGACGCCGGTCAGGCCGACGATCAGGAACGTCGCGGGCGTGAGCGGGCTTACCGGAAAGCCCGTGGTCATCTGGCCGAGCAGCGCGGCCTGCGCCATCTGGATCGGCGGCACGCCGAGCAGCTTGCCGCTTTCCGCGAGCACGGGCAGCACGCCGAAGTAGAACGAATCGGGATCGAACAGCAGGCTGAGCGGCATCGACAGCAGCCCGAGCACGAACGGCATGTGGCGCGCATGCTCGACCGGCACGTGCGCGACGACGACCTCGGCCATCGCCTTCAGCATCCCGGTGCCGGACATGATGCCCGTGAACGCACCGGCCGCGAGCAGTACGCTCGCCATCATCAGCGCGGCCTTCGCATGCGCGTCGATCCGCTCGCGCTGCGCCTGTACGTCCGGGTAATTGATCACGAGCGCGGCAACCGTGCCGAGCATGAACATCACCATCGGGTCGACGATGCCCGACACCAGCGTGACGAGCACGACGAGCGTCAGCGCGACGTTGATCCCGAATCGTCCCGGCCGGCGCAACGCGCGTTCGGCGTCGGTCAGCTCGCGCGGCGCGATCGCGAGCGACGCCGCGCCGGCACGGTCGAGCCCGAGCCGTTTCGCCTCGCGCACGCCGAGCACGTAGGCGGTGCCGAACACGAACGCGAGCCCGACGATCTGCACCGGAATCATCGGCGTGAAAATCGCCGAACCCGGAATGTGCAGCGCGGCCGACGCGCGCAGCATCGGCCCGACCCACGGCAGGAAGTTGACGCCGGCCGCCATCGACGCGACGCACGCGAGGATGCGGCGATCCATCCCGAGACGCGTATAGAGCGGCATCATCGCGGGCAGCGTGACGAGGAACGTGACCGCGCCCGAACCGTCGAGATGGATCAGCAGCGCGAGTAGGGCCGATCCCATCACGATGCGCGGCGGATGGCAGCCGATCACGCGCAGCACGCCGGCGATGATCGGGTCGAGCATCCCCGCGTCGGTGAGGATTCCGAAAAATAGAATTGCAAAAACGAACATCCCGGCGATCGGACCGATGTTCTGTACGCCGTGCACGACGAACTTGCCGGTCTGCAGCCCGAAACCGGCCGCGAGCGACGCGGCCACCGGCACGACGATCAGCGCGACGAGCGGCGACAGCCGCTTCGTGATGATCAGGCCGAACAGCGCGACGATGGCGACCGCGCCGATCCATGCGAGCATGATGCGTCTCCTCTTCAGCCGGTGCGCAAGTCGGTGCGTGTCGACGCGCGGGCCGGCGTGATGTGCGAATGATGATGTGTCGGCGCGCACGGCCATGCGCCGCGGTGCGGCGCGGCCGGCAGCCGCGATGCCGGTCAGGTCCGGCGGTCGTCGTCGTTGTCGTTGCCTTTTTCGTCCGCAAACACCTGCGCCGCATGTTCGTTCAGCGCAGGCGGCGGACGCCGGTACGTGGCCGGCGTGCGGCCGAGCTTGATCGGCGACGCGATGCCGCGATGCCGGCCCAGCTCGACCTTCATCCGCCGATGCGCGACATGCGGGTGGTCGAGCGCCGCATCGAGCCCGAGCACCGGCGCGCACGGCACGCCGCGGCGCATCAGTTGCTCGGCGAGCGCGGCGCCGTCGTGCGCGGCCAGCGCCGTTTCGAGCAGCGTGCGCAGCGCGGCGCGGTTCTGGCTGCGCGCGCGGTTGTCCGCGAAACGCGGATCGTCGAGCCACTCGCGTGTGCCGAGCACGTCGCACAGCGCGGCGAACTGCCCGTTGTTGCCGACCGCCAGAAAGATATCGACGCCCGCCGTCGGAAAGCTGTCGTACGGCGTGATGTTCGGATGCGCGTTGCCGGTGCGCACGGGCGCCTTGCCGGAATGGAAGAAGTTCGGCGTATGCGGATGGAGGATCGACAGCGCGCAGTCGAACAGCGTCGATTCGACGAACTGGCCGCGGCCGCTGACGTCGCGTTCGCGCAGCGCCATCAGCACGCCGAGCGCCGCGTTCAGCCCCGTGACGAGATCGACGATCGGCACGCCCACGCGCAGCGGCGCACCGCCGGCTTCGCCGTTGACGCTCATCAGCCCCGCGAGCGCCTGCACGGCCGCGTCGTAGCCCGGCAGCCCGCCGAGCGGGCCGTCCGCGCCGAAACCCGACACGCGGCAATGGACGAGGCGCGGAAACTGCGCATGCAGCGCGTCGAACCCGAGCCCCCAGCGCTCCATCGTGCCGATCTTGAAGTTCTCGACCAGCGCGTCCGCGTGTTCGAGCAGCCCGAGCAGCCGCTCGCGATCGGCCGGCTGCGTCAGGTCGAGCGCGATGCCGAGCTTGTTGCGGTTCACGCCGAGGAAGTACGACGCGGTGTCGCCGTCGAACGGCGGGCCCCACGTGCGCGTCTCGTCGCCGGACGGCGGTTCGATCTTGATCACTTCCGCGCCGTGATCGGCGAGGATCTGGGTCGCGTACGGCCCGCCCAGCACCCGCGACAGATCGATGATGCGCAATCCCGCCAGCGCGCCCTGCTGCTCGTGTTCCGCCATGCGTCTCGCTCCTGGTTCCGGTTGATCGGACTGCCGGTTCCGGCGGCCCGGCGCTTGCGGCGCGGCTGCTCCGGATTCGGTGAATAATTCTTGTGCGTGAATTTATATTCACACTCAGGAATTATGTTGTCAAGCCCGGATGGACCCGGCTGCCGCGCCGACCACATCGGCATGCGCAAGTGGCACACACCGAACGCACGCCGGTTGCGGTCGCGCCCCGCCGTTGGCTAAGCTGGCGGGCAATATTCATCCTCACCAATACAAGGCGGAATTTTCATGAAACGGTTATGGCTGGCGGCCTTCGTGCTGGCGTCGACGCTGGGCGTCGCGCACGCGCAAAACCAGACTTTCCACTTCGGCGAAGGACAAACCGGCATGCCGGGCGCGGCGCCACACGCTGCCGCGCCGGCGGCTCGGCCCGCGCCCGCACGCCGGCACGTCACAGCGCCGTCTCCTCATCACCGGCGTGCGGTTCACAAGCGCCGCCATTCGCGCCGCGCGAAGCCGGCGCGCAGCGGGATCTACACGCAAGCGTGAGCTGTCGTCCGTGGCGCGGCCAAGTGCACGCGACTGTCACGAACGGCAGGTAACATCGGCGCGGCGGCTTGCATGCCGTCGCCGCCTGCTGCCGGACCCCGCGCCGCCGACGTGTCTTTCCTCCACGATTCAGCACCTGTTTTGCCAGAACATGAGCACCGGGCCGGATACCCTCGCCGTCATCAAGGAACGCGCCACGATCGTGTGCCGCCAGCGCGGCAGCGTGCTGCTGGTCGCGCGCACCGCGGCGCGCTGGTCGCTGCCGGGCGGCACGATCCGGCGCGGCGAGACGCCGCTCGAAGCGGCGCAGCGGGAACTCGCGGAGGAAACCCGGCTGGAGGGGCTTGCGCTCGACTACGCGGTGCAGTTCGGCGGGCTGACGAAGCTGCATCACGTGTTCGTGGCCGACGTGCCGGCGTACCTGACGCCGCGCGCGAGCAACGAGATCGCCCGCTGCAAGTGGTTCACCGTCGACCGGCTCGACACGCTGCGAGCCAGCGTGCCGACGCGCAAGATCATCGAGTTGCTGCGGCTCGACTGTTTTTCCGCGTTCGTGAGCGGGCCGCTTCGCTGAGGTCGACGCCGGCTCGGGTTCCGAACGCGGCGATTACGCGCGCAGGAACGGGCCGGCCTTGCGTTCGAGCAGCGCGACGAGTTCGGGTTGCATGAACGCGTAGCGGTCGGGGATGTCGAGGCAGACGATCTTCCGGTGCTTCAGATGCGCGCCGAATTGCGCCGACAGGCGCGCCTTGTGCGCGTGCTCCATCACGAACACGATTTCCGCCCAGTCGAGTTGCTCGACGGACAGCCGTACGTCCGCGTCGGGCGCGAGGCCCGCGGAGTCGGTTTCGATGCCGGGCCACGCGGCGAACACCGCTTCGGCCGTCGGGCTGCGTAGCCGGTTGCGGCTGCAGATGAACAGTGCCCGTGTCATGTCGCTTCGCGGCCGCCCGAGCGGCCGGGTCAGCCTTGCGGAATCGTGCCCGGCCGGACGTACGCGAGCATGTGCGGCACGTAATCGGCCTTGCCGAGCTCGACGCCGTGATGGCGCAGGATCGCGTATGCAGCGATCGCGTGGAAGTAGAACTGCGGGAGCGCCCAGTCGCGCACGTACTGTTCGCCCGTCATGTCGAACGCGATCCCGTTCGGCAGTTCGAGCGTGATCGGCAGCGCTGCGCCGCCGTCGAGCGCATCCGGCGCGAGTTCGCCGAGAAAGGCAAGCGTGCCGGCGATGATCGCCTGCGCATCGTCCGGCGAACCGGGTTGCGCATCGGCGTTCCAGCCCGCTTCGCGCAAGGCCAGCAACGCCGCCGGCAGCGGCTCGCCGCGCAGCCGGTGGACCGGCTCCATCGCCTGGAAACACGAGAAGCGCACCTGGGCGGCGAGCGGATACATGTCGGGCGCCAGCCTCAGCGTCATCACCGCGTCGGGTTCGCCGCCGGCGGACTGCCGGTGCGCGACGGCCTTGTCGAGCCACGCGGACTGCGCGCGCAGCATCTGGGTGTAGGTCGGAACGAGAAGTTGGGTCGGTGACACGCGTGCGCTCCTGTTCTGGGGTTCGCGCAACACGATAGCAGCGTCGGCGCGAACCTGCATCCTGGCCGGGCGCCGCCGTGTGCCGTCACGGCTTGCCGTGACGCGCCACGAACCGGTCGAATTGCGATGCGAACGCCTTGCCGTCGCGCGCGCTGAACGGCGCCGGCCCGCCCGTGTCGATGCCCGCGCTGCGCAACTGGTCCATCATCGCGCGCGTCGACAGGCGTTCCTCGATGTTCTCGCGGCTGAACCAGTTGCCGCGCGGGTCGAGCGCATGCGCGCCCTTGTCGAGAACGGCGGCGGCCAGCGGGATGTCGGCCGTGATCACGAGATCGCCGGGTTCAGCCAGCTCGACGATGCGCGCATCGGCCACGTCGAAGCCGGCCGGCACCTGCACGGCCTTGATGAACGGCGACGGCGGCGTGCGCAGAAACTGATTCGCGACCAGCGTCACGTGGATCTCGGCGCGACGCGCGGCGCGAAACAGCATGTCCTTGATGACGGCGGGACACGCGTCGGCATCGACCAGTACTTGCATGGCGGGGGTTTCCAGTGGGCAGAAGCGGGAGCAGAAGCGGCGATCATAGCGCACCGCCCGCCGGCCATCAGCCGGCGAGATCCATGCGAAGCGCGTCGGCCGTCACCCACTGCGCGCCCCACGCCGCGGCGAGCCGCACGCCCTGCCCGATCGGCACGGCCGCATCGTCAAAGTCGACGAACACGACGTGATCGGCCGCCGCGGGTTTGGCCGGCGTGTCGCGTGTGCGCCCGTCGGACAGCACCCACAGCCAGCGCGCTTTGCCGGGCTCGCGCCGGGCCGCGCGGGCGAGCAACTGCGCGACGGCCGCGATGCCGTCCGCGAGCGGCGTGCCGCCGCCGCCGTCGACCGGCTCGAGCCAGCGCGCATTCCACCAGCGCGGCACGGCCGGGCCGAAGCGCCGCGCGGCGCCGTTGCCGCCGAAGCAGACCAACGCGGTTTCGACGCGCGCGCGCGCGGCCTGGTCGAAATACGCGACGATCAGCCCCTTCGCGAGCGCGAGCCGGTCGCGCGACAGCATCGACGCCGAACAGTCGAGCACGAAGCAATGCAGCGCGTGCGGCGTGCCCGCGCGTTTGCCATAGCGCAGATGATCGCGATGCAGCGGGCCGCCGCGCTTCGCGGCGAGCGTCGCCGGCCATGCAATGGCAGTGCCCGCGCGCACCGTGCCCGGCACACGCGCCGCTGCGCCTGACTGCCATCGAGGACCGCGAATCGCGTTCGCGGCGGCGCCGGCTCGATGGCTCAGCGTTTTTTTAGCGGCAGCGGCACCACGCTTTTCACGTCGCGCAGCCCGACCGGTTCGGGCGGCAGGTAGCCCCAGTCGCCCTGCGATGCCGACGCGTCGGCCTTCGTGTGGCCCGTTTCGGGCGGTCGGTCGTCGGGCCGCTGGCGCGGCTCCGGCGGCGAACGGTCGTCGCGTTCGCGATCGTGTTGCGACGACTGGTGCGACGGCGGCGGTCCCGCGTGGCGCCGGTGCCGCAGCACGGCTTCGGCCACGCGCTCCACGTGCGACACCGTCACCGCCGCGGCCTGTTCCAGCGCGGCCAGCGCACGCGCGGCGCGCAGCATCACGAGATCGGCACGCAACCCGTCGACGGCCGCGTCGATGCACAGCGCGCTGACGCGCGCATGGACCGCATCGTCGAAATCCAGCGCCGGCAGCCGGGCGCGCGCCGCGTGAATCCGCTCCGCGAGTTCGCGCTGAGCGGACGTGTGATGCGCGCGAAACGCGTCGGGATCGAGATCGAACGCGAGTCGCGCCTTCACGATCCGCTCACGCTGCACGGCGTCGAAGCAGTTCTCCAGTTCGACCATCAGCCCGAAGCGGTCGAGCAACTGCGGGCGCAGCTCGCCCTCCTCGGGATTCATCGTGCCGACCAGCACGAAGCGCGCGTCGTGCGCGTGCGACACGCCATCGCGCTCGACGATGTTCACGCCGCTCGCGGCGACGTCGAGCAGCGTGTCGACGAGCCCGTCGGCGAGCAGGTTCACTTCGTCGACATACAGCACGCCGAGATGCGCGCGCGCCAGCAGGCCAGGCCGGAAGCGCACGCCGTTTTCGGCGAGCGCATGCGCGAGATCGAGCGTGCCCGTCACCTGCTCGTCGCTCGCCGACAACGGCAGCGTGACGAACTGCCCTTCCGGCAGCAGCTCGGCGAGGCCGCGCGCGGCGGTCGATTTGGCGGTGCCGCGCGGCCCGCTGACGAGCACGCCGCCGAGCGACGGGTCGATCGCGGCAAGCAGCAGCGCCTGCTGCAACGCGCCCTGCGCGACGAGCGCCGCAAACGGAAAAACCGCGCGGGCGCGGTGCGTCGTCGGATCGGTCATCGCCGTCCCCCTTCCTGGAGTTGTTCGCTCTCGAGCCAGACCGATTCGATCCGTTCGCGATAGTCGCCCGGCTGCTGCCACAGGCCGCGCTGCATCGCCTCGACGAACCGTTCGCAGATGCCGTGCAGCGCCTTCGGATTGTGCCGTTCGAGGAATGCGCGCGTGTCGTCGTCGAACAGGTACGCGTCGGCGACGAGCGCGTACTGGTGATCGGACAGCACGCGTGCGGTCGCGTCATAGCCGTACAGGTAGTCGACGGTCGCGGCCAGCTCGGCCGCGCCCTTGTAGCCGTGGCGTTTCACGCCGTCGAGCCATTTCGGGTTGACGACGCGCGAGCGGATCACGCGCGCGATTTCCTCGCGCAGCGTGCGCATCTTCGGCGCGGCCGGGTTCGCATGGTCGCCGTGGTAGAGGCTCGGCTGCTGTCCGGACAGGTGGCGCACCGCCGCCGTCATCCCGCCCTGGAACTGGTAGTAGTCGTTCGAATCGAGGATGTCGTGCTCGCGACTGTCCTGGTTCTGCACGACGACGTCGATCGCGGCCAGCCGTTCGCCGAACACGTCGGGCGCGGCGTCGCCCGCGCTGTTCTGCGCGTACGCATGGCCGCCCCATTGACGGTAGGCGTCCGCGAGATCGGCGTCGGTCTGCCAGCGGCGCTGGTCGATCAGGTCCTGCAGGCCCGCGCCGTAGCTGCCCGGCCGCGCGCCGAACACGCGCCAGCCGGCGCGGCGCCGCGCTTCGTCGGGCGCCACGCCCTGCGCGATCCATTTCGCGCGTTCGCGCTCGATGCGCGCGCGGATCGGGTTCAACGCCTCGGGCTCGTCGAGCGCGGCGACGGCCTGCACGGCCGCGTCGAACAGGTGCATCAGGTTCGGGAACGCATCGCGGAAGAAACCCGACACGCGCAGCGTCACGTCGATGCGCGGCCGGTCGAAAATCTCGATCGGCAGGATCTCGAAGTCGGTCACGCGATGGCTGCCGTGCGCCCATTTCGGCCGCACGCCGATCAGCGCGAATGCCTGCGCGATGTCGTCGCCGCCGGTGCGCATCGTGGCCGTCCCCCAGACCGACAGCCCGATCGCGCGCGGATAGTCGCCGTGATCCTGCAGATGGCGCTCGATCAGTTGCTGCGCGGATTTCAGGCCGAGCGACCACGCAGCCTGGGTGGGCACCGCGCGCGTATCGACCGAGTAGAAGTTGCGGCCCGTCGGCAGCACGTCGGGACGGCCGCGCGACGGCGAGCCGCTCGGCCCCGGCGGCACGAAACGGCCGTCGAGCCCGCGCAGCAGCTGACGCATTTCCTCGCCGCCGCAGGCGTCGAGCGCGGGCAACAGCATCGTGCGCACGCGTTCGATCACCGCGAGCGTATGCGGCCATTCGCCGGGCGGCGTCGTATCGGTACCGCGATTGCCGCCAGTGGCCGCACACAGCCCGTCCAGCCATTGCTGCGCAAGCCGTTCGAGCCGCTCGCGCGTATCGCCCGCATGGCGCCACGGCGACGCGTCGAGCGCTTGCAGAACGGTGGGCCGCGGCCCCGTCCACGGCGCGGCCCAGTCGGCCGCGAGCGGGTCGAAATCGTCGCCGAGCGCGAGGTCGCGCGCGAGCGCGCCGATCAGCCCGGCCCGTTCGCCCTTGCCGTCGCCGACCGGAAAACGGGCGAGCGCGAGCAGCGTGTCGCGCCGCTGACGCTCGACCGGCGACGCGCCGAACACGTGCAGCCCGTCGCGAATCTGTGCTTCCTTCAACTCGCACAGCCATGCATCGACCCGCGTGAGTAGCGCATCCTCGTCGCCCGCGTCGCGCGGCGGCGACACGCTCAGCTCGTCGTGCAGTCGATGCTCGGCGATCGTCGCGAGGATCGTCTTGCGCAGCAGCTTCGCGCGCCGCGCATCGACCATCAGCGCTTCGTAGTATTCGTCGACCTGCCGTTCGAGATCCTGCAGCGGGCCGTAGTTTTCCGCGCGCGTGAGCGGCGGCATCAGGTGATCGACGATCACGGCCTGCGCGCGGCGCTTCGCCTGGCTGCCCTCGCCCGGATCGTTGACGATGAACGGATACAGGTGCGGCAGCGGCCCGAGCGTGAGGTCGGGCCAGCACGCGTCGGACAGCGCGACGCTCTTGCCCGGCAGCCATTCGAGATTGCCGTGCTTGCCGAGATGGATGACCGCGTCGACGCGATACGCATCGCGCAGCCAGAAATAGAACACGAGATACGCATGCGGCGGCACGAGCTCCGCATCGTGGTAGCTCGCGTAGTCGTTGTCGTCGCGCGAGCGCGACGGCTGAATGCCGACGAACACGTTGCTCGCGCGCCAGCCGGCGATCGTGAAACGCCCTTGCCGCAGCGTCGGATCGGCTTCGGGCGGCCCCCAGCGCGCGTTCAGCGCGTCGCGCACGGCCGCCGGCAGCCGCGCGAAATGCGCGACGTAGTCGGCCAGCGGGAAGCTCTGGAACGACGGTCGCAACGCATGCACGGCCGCGTCGTTGGTCACGCCTTCGGTGAGCCGCGCGATCAGCGCGTCGCCGTCGGGCGGCAGGTCGGCCACCGTATAGCCCGCGTCGCGCAGCGCCGCGAGCACGCGCAGCGCGGAGGCCGGCGTGTCGAGCCCGACGCCGTTGCCGATGCGGCCTTCGCTTTGCGGATAGTTCGCGAGAATCAGCGCGATGCGCTTGTCGGCATTTTCCAGCGTGCGCAGCCTGCACCAGCCGCGCGCGAGCGCCGCGACGAACGCGATCCGCTCGGCATCCGGCTGGTAGCGCACGACGTCGACCTCGGTATGCGGGCAGCGATACGCGAGCCCCTTGAAGCTCACCGCGCGCGTGACGATGCGCCCGTCGACTTCGGGCAGCGCGATATGCATCGCGATGTCGCGTGCGTGCAGGCCCTGGTTGTCGGCCACCCACGCGTCGCGATTGCCGCCGGACAGGATCACTTGCAGCACCGGGGCGTCGCCGGCGAGCACGTCCGGCTCGGCAGCGTCGATAGCGCCCGCGGCGAACGCCGTCGTATTCAGCACGAGCGCGACGTCGTGCGTGTCGCAGAGTTGCGTGATGACCTCGCGGCTCACCGCGTCCTTCAGCGACGTCACCGCGATCGGCAGCGGATTCAGTCCTTCGCCGATCAGCGCGTCGGCCAGCGCGTCGAACACGGCCGTGTTCGCGGCCTGCCAGTGCGCGCGATAGAACAGGATCGCGACGACCGGCGCGCCGGGCGTCCAGCGCGGCCGCCAGTCGTCGACGCTCGCGCGGTCGCGCGCCGGGTGATACAGCGCGGCGGCCGGCAGCGGGCGCGGCGGTTCGGGCTCGTCGCCGAACCCGAGCGTGTGAAACGCGATGCTGCGCAGCAGTGCGTCGGCGTTGTGCACGCCGCCTTCGCGCAGATAGCGCCACCATAGCCGGCAAAGGTCGGCCCCGACCGTGCTCTTCGCGACGAGGTTCGGGTCCTCCTGCAGGTCGCCCGAGAACATCGCGAGCCGTTGTCCGCGCTTCGACGCGAGCGACACGGCTTGCTCGATGCCGTACGGCCAGTACGCTTCGCCGCCGAGATGATCGATCACGACCGTCTTCGCGTGACACAGCACGTCGTCGACGTAGAAATCGACCGACGCCGGCTGCCGCAGGAACGTGACGTTCGCGAGCCGCACGCTCGGGAACCCGGCCGGCAAGTGCGGCACGACGCTCGCGAGCAGCGACAGCGTCGTGTCGGCCGAACTCAGGATCACGATGTCGGCCGGTTGCTGATCGATCCGGACGACGCCCTGCGTATCGTCGACGAAGCCGCCCGGCGTGGTGCGCAGCAGATGCATCGTGCGTTACGCCTGTTGCGGCTCGGCCGCGCACGCGGCGTCGAACGCGCGTTGCAGCGCGGCCGCGTCGAGATCCTCGCCGATCAGCACGAAGCGGCTCGCGCGCGTTTCGCCGTCCTGCCAGCGGCGATCGAAATAGCTGTCGAAGCGGCGGCCGACGCCCTGGATCACGAGCCGCATCGGCGCGCCGGGCAGCGCGGCGAAGCCTTTCGCGCGGTAGATCGTGTGCGCTTCGACCACACGCTGCAGCGCGGCGATCGTCGCTTCGCGCGTGCCGGCGTCGCCCGACACGACCACCGAATCGAAATCGTCGTGATGGTGATCGTGATCGCCGTCGTCGGCCGAGCCTACGCCGGCCGCACCATGATGGTCGTGACGCAGGTGGATCGTTTCCTCCGACGCCGATTCGAGGCCGAGCAGCATCGCGAGGTCGAGCTCGCCGCGCGTCGCGCGCACGATCTTCACCTGCGGCGGAATCTCGTCGCGGATCGCGGTTTCGATCCGCGCGAATTCGGCGTCGCCGACGAGGTCGGCCTTGTTCACGATCACGAGATCGGCGGACGACAGTTGATCGGCGAACAGTTCGTGCAGCGGCGATTCGTGGTCGAGGTTCGGATCGGCGCGGCGCTGCGCGTCGACGGCCTGCGGGTTTTCCGCGAACTGGCCGCTCGCGGCGGCAGGCCCGTCGACGACGGTCACGACCGCGTCGACCGTGAAGCTGTTGCGGATCGTCGGCCAGTTGAACGCCTGCACGAGCGGCTTCGGCAGCGCGAGGCCCGACGTCTCGATCAGCACGTGGTCGATGTCCGCGCGGCGCTCGACGAGCGCTTCCATCACCGGATAGAACTCTTCCTGCACGGTGCAGCACAGGCAGCCGTTCGCGAGTTCGTACAACTGGCCCGATGCCTCGCCCGGTGCATCGTCGCAGCCGATGCCGCAGCCCTTGAGGATTTCGCCGTCGATGCCGAGCTCGCCGAATTCGTTGACGATCACCGCGATGCGGCGGCCTTCGGCGTGCTGCAGGATATGGCGCATCAGCGTCGTCTTGCCGCTGCCGAGAAAGCCCGTGACGATCGTGACGGGAAGCTTGCGTAGGGTCATGGTAGGTCCTGTGACGGAAATGGAATCAGGCCGGGATCGTCGCGTCGGGGGCGGCGCGGCCATTCATGAGGCGGGACGCGGGAAGGTCGCCGCGCAGTCCGGCCGGACAGCCGCAGGACGAGCGGGACAACGAATCGGGCATGGTGCTTCCTTGCGAACGGTCGACATCGTGAATGCCAACACGGCTGCCGCCGGCCCCGCCCGCGCCGCCTGCCGTTCGCCGCGCCGGCCGGGCACGTGCGCGGCGGCGGATGGGCGAAGGAAGCGTCGAACACCGGGCGTCGGGCCTGCTGCGGCCGTGGACGATGCGCCGCCTCCCCGCGGCGCTGAACCCCAACGTTTAGGCCGGTATCCGGGCTGACGAACACGCCGCTTCGCCTTCCCGGATACGCGCGGCATCCAGTGGCGGTCGTCCGCATGCGCACGGCATGCGGCGAAGCGGCGCTGTATCGCGCTGCGCGCGACACGTTCGCTTACCGTTGCGGGGGCAGCACAGGTTGGCTCGACTGCGGCGCAGGCAGGCTCCCTGTTTCCCGTTTAACTGCGTGCGCCGGAGCGGCGCGCGCGAGCACCAAAACGCGTGCGAGTGTAGGCGGCGGTGCGGGGAGCGTCAAGGCGAGCGTCCGGCGGCGAACGCGAATGATTGTCGTTTTCAATTGCGTGAGATAAACTTCGCCCGACAACGACGCCAACAAACGCGCAACGGTCATGTGAGGCAATCACTCAGTTATCCTTAAATTCTCATGTCGAAACGACAGATATCGGGGCGGCGTTTTCCTTTGCTTGCCCTGTCGCTGTGCTCGATCGCCGGCGTTGCTGCCTGCCCTGCCGCGGCGGCCGAGTTCGACGACGAACTGCCCGCGCTCGAGGTGCGCAGCCGACGCCATCCGAACGATCCGCGCGTCGAAAGCGTGACCACGGCGACCCGCACCGCGAGCGATCCGCGTGACGTACCGCAAACCATCGACAGCGTCCCGGTCGAGGAAACGCTGTCCTATGGCGGCCGCACGCTTGCCGACGCGCTGGCCGGCGTGCCGGGTGTGTCCAATACGTCGGATACGCGCTTCGATTCGTTCCGCATTCGCGGCTTTTCCGCCGCGGGCGACCTGCTGCTCGACGGCATGCGAGACGACGCGCAATACGTGCGCAGTCTCGGCAATATCGAACGCGTCGAAGTGCTGAAGGGGCCGGCGGCGGTGCTGTACGGGCGCGGCAGCGGCGGCGGCGTCATCAACCGGATCACCAAGCAGCCGTTGCCGGAAAACTTCGGACATGTCTCGGCGGCAACCGGCAGTTATGGACGGCTCGGCGCCTCGGTCGATCTCAACCGGATGCTGTCGAGCGCATGGAGCATGCGGCTCAATGCAGGGCGCGAACACGCAGGCAGCTTCCGCGACCACGTCGACGGCACGCGCCAGTACGTCGCGCCGTCGATCAAATGGCAGGACGCGCGGCGAAGCTGGCTGCTGCAGTTCGAATACGACACGTACGAACGCGTGCCCGATCGCGGCATGCCGGCGCCGGTCGCCGCGGTCGACGCGGCCGGCAGGCCGTTCGCGTTCTCGCTGCCGTCCGCGCCGCGCGCGACCTTCTTCGGTACGGCGGGCCGCGACACCATCCGCGACCAGAACATGAACTGGCGCTCGGTCTTCACGCACGTGCTCGACGGCGACTGGAAACTGCGCCATACGCTGGGCGTGCTGGACTTGCGCAGCACCTTCGACAATACCTACGTCACGCAAAGCTATGTCACGAAGCCGCGCGACTACCGGCACGTGCAACGTGCGCGCTACCTGCAGGACATGACGCATCTCAACGTGCAGACCGGCATTGAACTGAGCGGCAAAGTCGCGACCGGCCCCGGCTTGCATCATCTGCTGTTCGGCATCGAATACGGCTGGCAGAAACGCTCCCCGACGCTCTGGCAGGCCGGCGCGGCGCCGGTCCCGATTACCGGACCGGACCGTCTCGCACCGGTCGGTTCGCCGCCGCGCCCGTATGCGATGAATCGCCATCGCGTGAGCGACTACGCGATCTTCGCGCAGGATCGCATCGACCTCGGGCGAGCGTGGAAACTGCTCGGCGGCCTGCGCGGAGAACGCTTCGACGTCGATTCGACCAATGCGCTGAACGCGCTGCATGCGCGGCGCACGACGACGGCATGGAGCCCGCGGCTCGGCGTCGTATGGTCGCCGGCCGGCGCGCACAGCGTGTATGCGTCGTACAGCAAGAGCTTCGCGCCGGTCGGCGGCGATCTGATCGGCATCACGCCGGACGCGCGCGGCAACACCAACGATCTCGGCCCGCAATACAACCGCCAATACGAGATCGGCGTGAAAAGCGACTGGCGCGATGGTGCGCTGAGCACGACACTCGCGCTGTTTCAGCTCGATCTGTACAACCGCCGCGTCGCCGATCCAGTTCGGCCAGGCTTTTTCGACCTCAACGGCCTCGAGCGCAATCGCGGCCTGGAACTGGGCGTCGCCGGCCGGCTCACGGGCGACTGGTTCGTCCGCGGCGGCATCGGCTGGCAACACGCGCGGGTGGTCGACGCCGAGCCGAAGTACGCGGGCAAGCGCTCGGCGGGCGTGTCCGGGTCGAACGGCAGCTTGTTCGTGAGCCATGCGCCGCTGCGCGGGTTTTTCGCCGAACTCGGGCTGGTGTACGAGGGAGCGCGTTACGCCGATCGCGACAACCTGCTCGAACTGCCCGCATACGTCCGCTGGGACGGCAAGGCCGGATATCGCACGCGCGACTTCGAGGTGACGCTGGCGGTCGTCAATCTCACCGATCGCGACTACTACGCGAATGCGACGGGCCTCGCGCAGATCATGCCCGGTTCGCCACGCACGTTCACGCTGACGGCGGCGTACAAGTTCTGACCTCGCGGGCCGCGCCGGCGCCCCGCGCAAGCGGCCGGCCGGGCGGTTCGTGCGTTGCACGCCTGTGCTATCGTATGCGCCGCGTTCGGTGCTCGCATGCGCATTCCGTGCATGCAGTTAAACGGGAAACAGGAGGCGGATATCCGCCCGGCCTGTGCTGTCCCCGCAACGGTACGCCGCCCGCGCAACGCGCTTTCCCGCGCGTGCGCCCAGACCGCCCGCGATGCCACTGCCCTTGAACCGGGCGGGAAGGCTGCGGCCTGGCAAGCGGCCAGCCCGGATACCGGCCGACGCAAGGGGCGAGCGCGATGCTCGCCGAACGCCCGATCCGCGGGGGACGGATGGGGTGCGCATTCCACCCGCGTTCGCGCGGGTTTCGCCCGATCCGTCATGCACTGCCAGCCCGCCGGCCGCCGATGTGCCGCCCGCCTTCCCCGTTCCACCGCTTCGACACGGTGCGCGCCGTGCCGCGCGCGATGAGCCGCGCATGGCTCGTCGGCGCCGGCCCCGGCGACGCCGACCTGCTGACGCTCAGGGCCGTGCGCGCGATCGGCGCGGCCGACGTGCTGCTCGTCGACGACCTCGTGAACCCCGACGTGCTGCGCCATGCGCGCGCCGATGCGCTGATCGAGCACGTCGGCAAGCGTGGCGGCCATGCGTCGACGCCCCAGGAAGCGATCGTCGCCGCGATGCTCGCGCATCTGCGCGCGGGCCGCAGCGTCGCGCGGCTCAAGGGCGGCGATCCGTTCGTGTTCGGCCGCGGCGGTGAGGAACTGGTCGCGCTCGGCGCGGCGGGCTTTCCGGTGGAAGTCGTCAACGGCATCACCGCGGGCATCGCCGCGCCGGCCGCGCTCGGCATCCCGGTCACGCACCGGGGCGACGCGCAGGGCGTGATCTTCGTCACCGGGCACGGCGCGGGAGCCGACGAGCCCGACTGGCACGCGCTAGCGGCGACGCGCATGACGCTCGTGATCTACATGGGCATCCGCCGGCTCGACGCGATTGCCGCGGCGCTGCGCGACGGCGGCCTGCCCGGCGCTACGCCGTGCGCGGCAATCGAGAACGCCACGCGCCCCGAACAGCGCCACGTGCTCGCGACGCTCGATACGCTCGTCGAGCGCGTCGGCGCGGCCGGTATCGGTTCGCCGGCGATCGTCGTCATCGGCCGCGTCGCGGCGCTCGCCGACGATCCGGCGGTGCGTGCGGCGCTCGGCGGTCGCGCATGATGCGCGTCGCGCTCGGCGTCGGCTTTCGCGCTGGCGTCACGGCCGCGCAACTCGATGCCGCGATCCGCGCCGCACTCGCGCGCTATCCGGCCGCCGAACCGGCGCTCGTCGCGACGCTCGCGGACAAGGCACTCGCCCTTGCGCTGCGCACGCTGTGCGCGCGCCGTGGCTGGCCGCTCGTCGCGTTCGATGCGGCGCAACTCGCGAGCCGTCCGGAACTGGCCGCGAGCGGCCCGTCGCACGCCGCGCTGGCCCGCTTCGGCATCGCGGGCGTGGCCGAGCCGTGTGCGCAGCTCGCGGCGCCGCGCGGCCGGCTGCTCGGCCCCAAATCCATCCGGGACGGCGTGACGGTCGCGCTCGCCGGCCCGCTCTGAACCCATTGTTTCGCTTTCGACAGGACGATTCCCGATGAAGACCGATTCCGAATCCCATCAGCGGATGGCCGAACGCCGCCGCGCCGGCCACGAGAAGAAGCAGGCCGCCGCCACTCAGGAAAAGGGCCTGCTGATCGTTCATACCGGCAACGGCAAGGGCAAGAGCACGGCCGCGTTCGGGATGGCCGTGCGCGTGCTCGGCCACGGCATGCGGCTCGGCGTCGTGCAGTTCATCAAGGGGGCGCTGCACACGTCCGAGCGCGACTTCCTCGGCGCGGTCGCGGAATGCGATTTCGTGACGATGGGCGACGGCTATACGTGGAACACGCAGAACCGCGACGCCGACGTCGCGACCGCCCGCAAGGGCTGGGACGAGGCGCGCCGGATGATCGAAAGCGGCGACTACCGGATGGTGATCCTCGACGAGCTGAACACCGTGCTGAAATACGAATACCTGCCGCTCGACGAAGTGCTCGCGACGCTCGTCGCGCGTCCGGAGTCGGTACACGTCGTGGTCACCGGGCGCCACGCGCCCGATGCGCTGATCGATGCGGCCGATCTCGTCACCGAAATGCGGCTCGTCAAGCACCCGTACAAGGAGCAAGGCGTGAAGGCGCAGCGCGGCGTGGAGTTCTGAGCATGCCGGCCTGCCCCGCGCTGTTCGTCAGCGCGCCCGCGTCGGGCCAGGGCAAGACGTCGGTGACGGCCGGCCTCGCGCGGCTGCACCGCCGGCTCGGCCGCCGCGTGCGCGTGTTCAAGACCGGGCCCGATTTTCTCGATCCGATGCTGCTCGAACGCGCGAGCGGGGCGAGCGTGCATGCGCTCGACCTCGGGATGGTCGGCGAGGCCGGGTGCCGCGCACTGCTCGCCGAAGCCGCGCGCGACGCGGACCTGATCCTGATCGAAGGCGTGATGGGGTTGTTCGACGGCACGCCGAGCAGCGCCGATCTCGCGGCCGCGTTCGGCGTGCCGGTCGTCGCGGTGATTTCGGCGAAGGCGATGGCGCAGACGTTCGCGGCGATCGCATTCGGGCTCGCGCGGTTCCGGCCGGGGTTGCCGTTTCACGGCGTGCTGGCCAACCGCGTCGGCTCGGCACGGCACGCGGAATTGCTGCAACAGGCGTTGCCCGACGAACTACGCTGGCTCGGACACGTGCCGGCCGATGCGGGCATCGCGCTGCCGGAGCGGCATCTCGGCCTGCATCAGCCGGCCGATATCGACGATCTCGACGCGCGGCTCGATCGCGCGGCCGATGTGCTCGCGCGGACGGCGCTGGCCGATTTGCCGCCGGCCGTCGCGTTCGCGGAACCGGACGTGGCCGTGCCGCTGCCGCGCGCGCTCGCCGGCAAGCGGATCGCGGTGGCGCGCGATGCGGCGTTTTCGTTCATCTATCCGGCTAATCTCGCGCTGCTCGATGCGCTCGGTGCGGCGCTGCGATTTTTCTCGCCGCTCGCCGACGAACCCGTGCCCGACGATTGCGATGCGCTGTTTTTGCCGGGCGGCTATCCGGAACTGCATGCGGCAACGCTTGCGGGAAGTGCAACGACCGTGCGGACGATTCGCGCCCATGCGGCAGCCGGCCGGCCGATCGTCGCGGAATGCGGGGGGATGGTGTATCTGTGCGAGTCGCTGACCGATGCGGACGGCTCGACGACGCCGATGCTCGGCCTGCTGCCGGGGCATGCGACGATGCAGCGCCGGTTCGCGGCGCTCGGCATGCAGCAGCTCGATACGCGCACCGGGCCGATGCGCGGTCATACGTTCCACTATTCGCGGCTCGCGACGCCGCTGGAACCGGTCGCGAGCGCCGCGCGCCCCGACGGCGCGCGGGGCAGCGGCGAAGCCGTCTATCGCAGCGGCGCGATCGTCGCGACGTACATGCACATGTACTGGCCGTCGAATCCGGATGCGGTCGTGGCGTTGTTCAGCGGCGATGCGTTCTAGATAGTTCGATGCGGCGCGCGGATCGAGGCCGCACAAGTCATACCGGGATGGTGGGCCGCTTTGCGACGATCGCACCGCTCGACGTGTGCGGCTACGGATGTCGTTCGATGTCCATCCGCTGATGCAGGACCCGAAGCATATCGATCGTGTCATTCGTTTCACGATAGAACACGACGTGAGCGCCAACGGCATACCGGACATACCCATCCCGAACAATGCAGGTCCGCGCATTCGGCCGCTCCGGCAACCTCGTCTCCGTTACACGAGGAACGCCTCCGCCAGCTTGACCCAGTACGACGCGCCGGTCGGCAGCACCGCATCGTTGAAATCGTAGCCGGGGTTGTGCACCATGCAGCCGCCCTCCCCGTCACCGTTGCCGATGATCAGGTAGCACCCCGGCCGTTTTTCAAGCAGGAATGCGAAATCCTCGCTGCCGGTGAGCGGCACCATCGCGTCGATCAGATTGGCTTCGCCGACCCATTCGCGTGCGACGCCGCACGCGAACGCCGTCATCTGCGCATCGTTCACGAGCACCGGGTAGCGGCGCTGGTAGTCGATCGTCGCACTCGCGCCGAACACGGCCGCCTGCGCATGCACGACCTCGTTGATGCGCGTTTCGAGCAGGTCGCGCACCTCGGGCTTCAGCGCACGCACCGACAGGCGCATCTGCGCGCGATCGGGAATCACGTTCGGCGCCTCGCCCGCATGGATCGCGCCGACCGTGATGATCGCCATGTCGAGCGGCGACACGTTGCGCGATACGATCGTCTGCAGCGCGACGACGATGTGCGCGCACACGACGACCGGATCGATTGCCCGGTGGGGCACCGCGCCGTGACCGCCGCGGCCCTGCACGTCGATGACGACGGTATCCGACGACGCCATGAACGACCCGGGCAGGAAACCGAATTTGCCGGTCGGGAAGCCCGGCATGTTGTGCATCGCGAAGATCGCGTCACACGGAAATTGCTCGAACAGCCCTTCGTCGAGCATCTTCTTGGCGCCGCCGAGCCCTTCCTCGGCCGGCTGGAAAATCAGGTTCAGCGTGCCCGAGAAGCGGCGTTCGCGCGCGAGGTGTTTCGCGGCTGCGAGCAGCATCGCCGTGTGGCCGTCGTGGCCGCATGCGTGCATCTTGCCCGCGATCGTGCTCTGGTACGGCAGGCCCGTCGCTTCGTGGATCGGCAGCGCGTCCATGTCAGCACGCAGGCCGAGGCGTTGCTTGCCGTCGCCGACTTTCAACTGGGCGACGACGCCGGTACCGCCGAGCCCGCGATGCACGGTGTAGCCCCACGACTGCAATTGCTGCGCGACGAGATCGCTCGTCGCGAATTCCTCGAATCCCAGTTCGGGGTGGGCGTGGATGCGATGCCGAATCTCGATCATTTCGTCGGCAAGGCCTGCGGGGATCACGCTGTGCGTCACGGTGTCGTCTCCTGATGTGCGATGGGGAACATGCAGGCAACGATAGTCGATTCGGCAGCAACCGGGCAGACGGAAAGTCGTCGCGGTAGCAACTGATGGTTGCTATATGGCCATAAGGCTTACGGTACGGGGGGCCCGGCCGTCCGGACGAGTGCCGCGGACGATCCGGGCGCGCGAAACTGTGCGTTCACCGAGATTTTTCGTGCGGGAGTGCGTGGTCGTGGTCGTTCGTGTACCGGAAATACTGCCTTTACCTCAGTGGCTTATGAGATTTTGTTCACTCTTTGACGATTGTACATTTTTTGTGTACGCTGATAAAAAAGTGAACAAGCGATCCTCGTCGATGCCCAGGAATACCACTCTCCCGATGTCGGAACAGCAGGTGCTCGACGAAGCGTGCGCCGCGTTCGGCCGCGTAACCCGGCGCGTCAGTGCGCGGCCCGTGCGCGTGCCGGCGCCATACCGCGCGCGTGCCGACGCGATGATCCGCTTCGACGTGGCAGGACAGGTCGTGGAGATGCCGGTCGCCGTGAGCCTTCGTGTCGAATCGCTGGCGGACGCGCTCGCGGAACTGCGTCGCCGCGGCGGCGGGACCGCACACGCCTCCGGCGAGCGGCCGCTGATGCTGGTCGCGCCCTACCTTTCCGCCGAACTGGCCGCCAGCCTGATCGACCAGGGTATCCCGTTTCTCGACACCGCCGGCAACGTATGCCTGATCCAGCCGGAAGCGACCGTCATGATCGCGGGCCGGCCGAAACCTGCCCGCGCGCCGCGCCGGCAGGCGTCACGCGCGACGACGCCGAAGGGGCTCGCCATGATGTTCGCGCTTGCGACGCAGCCGGGCCTCGTTGCGCAGCCGTATCGGGGGATTGCGGCCGCGTCGGGCGTCGCGCTCGGCACGGTCAATCTCGCGATGGACGATCTGATCGCGCGCGGCCTCGTCGGGCAACGCCGCAACGGCGAGCGCCTGATTCCCGACTGGCCGCGCTTCGTACAGGAATGGGTCGCGCTGTACCCGAGCCGCTTGCGCGCGAAGCTGTCGAGTCGCCGGTTTGCCGGCCTCGCGCCCGACTGGTGGCGCGGCTTCGATTTCGCGGCTTTCGATGCGCAACTCGGCGGCGAGCCGGCGGCCGATCTGCTGACGCATGATCTGAAGCCGGCCGCGATCACCGTCTATACGCACGGCGCCGTGCCGAACCGCCTGCTGCTGCAGGGCCGCCTGCGTCCCGACGCGCGCGGAGACGTCGAAATTCTCGAAGCGTTCTGGCCGCGCTCGCCGGCGCTCGACTGGCGCGAGCAAGATGTGCCGCTCGTGCCGCCGCTCCTGATCTATGCGGATCTCGTCTCGTCCGGAGACAGCCGCAATCTTGCCGCCGCCGAACACATCCATGACCGATACCTCGCCCACCCGCCCGCTTGAAGTCGATGCGAGCCGGCCGCTCGAGCCGGCGGCCGTGGCGCTGCTGCAGTCGGTCGGCGCGGCCTGCGCGCAACTGGACGCGGCATTCGTCGTGGCCGGCGCGACCGCACGCGACATCCTGATGTGGCATGTCCACGGCATCCGGCCGGTGCGTGCGACGCGGGACGTCGACGTCGCGGTGTGCGCGATCAGCTGGCCGTTCCATGCACGGCTCGTCGATGCGCTCGTCGCGACCGGACGATTCGCCCGCGCGCCGAAGCATCAGCAAAAACTGCTGTTCGACAGCGGTACGCAGGGGTTTCGCACGGAACTCGACCTGGTGCCGTTCGGGCCGCTCGAAGCGCCGCCCGGCGAAATCGCATGGCCGCCCGGCGGCGATTTCGTGCTGAACGTGCTGGGTTTTCAGGAGGCGGTCGATACCGCGCTGACCGTGTCGATCGGTGCCGGCATCACGGTGCCGGTGGCGAGCCTGCCGGCGCTCGCGCTGCTGAAGCTGCTCGCGTGGAAGGACCGGCGCGCCCGCCAGAACAGCGACGCGTACGACTTGCTGTTCCTCCTCACGCATTTTCACGATGCGGGCAATCGCGAACGCATCTGGGACGTCGCGCCCGACCTGCTCGAACGATACGGCTTTCAGCCGGAGCTGGCGGCAGCGGC
This sequence comes from Burkholderia sp. BCC1208, assembly GCF_902833095.1. Classification (NCBI taxonomy): domain Bacteria; kingdom Pseudomonadati; phylum Pseudomonadota; class Betaproteobacteria; order Burkholderiales; family Burkholderiaceae; genus Burkholderia; species Burkholderia sp. BCC1208. The sequence goes on from NZ_CADFDY010000001.1 coordinate 228,868, forward strand.
GCTGCTCGCGCGCGATGCGAAGCGAGCCGCGTCGCCGCACACGCACGATGCGGTCCGCGCGCTGTTGTCCGACGAGGCGACTTACGCGACGCTCGGGCAGGACTTGCAGGCCCGCGCGTTCGCGCTGTTGCCGGGTGAATTCAATGACGACGCCGACCGGTATCTCGATGCGTTCCGCAGTGGCTTCCTCGCGGATCCGCCCGTTCGTCGGGCATGACACGCCGCCGCGCGACAGCAATACCATCGTGCATTCACTGCGTCAGGCCGACGCCGCCCAGTCTTCGAGCGGCAACCCCGCGACACGACTGAATTCGCGACTATTGTTTGTGACGAGCACCGCACCGGCTGCAATCGCGTGGCCGGCGATCGATGCATCGTTCGCGCCGATCGGCGTGCCACGTGCGGCAAGGTCGGCGCGAATCGCGGTCGTTGCATCGATCGCCGCGGTATCCCACGACAGCACGCCGTCCAGCCGCGCGACAAAGCTCGTCACGAGTTCCGCATGCTTCGGTGATGCCTTTCTGCCGACCGCACCGAACCGCATTTCGGCATAGGTCACGGCCGACACGACGATCCGGTGCTGTGCGTTGACGCACGACTGCAACCGCGACAGCACCACGGGCGGCCGCTCGCGCATGATGAACGAACAGATGTTCGTATCGAGCATGTAGAGCGTGGTCACCGGCTGGACTCCGTCGGCGCATCGGCGTCGCCGGACAGGTCGAAGCGACCGGACTCGATGACGGCCGGGCGTTCGGCAAGGAAATCGGCATCGGCCAGCGGTTCGTTCGCGAACGACAGCCACGTGGGACGTACCGGCCGCAACAGCAGCGTATCGCCCTCGCGGCGGATCTCGAGTTCCGTGACGCCCTCGAACTCCATGTCCTTCGGGATGCGGATTGCCTGGTTACGGGCGTTCTTGAAAATGGAAACGGTGCGCATGAGCCACTCCATGGGAGTACGATGCGCCCATTGTAGACATATGCTGGCATATGTCAATTTAGCGGGATGCGAATCTGCCGCTGCGTCCCACGTTGCCGAGGATGTCTGATTCATGCTGCCAGCCTGTCGTCGAGGAGAGGAGCGATCCATTCTTCATGACGCAGGCCGCGCCGTCCATATACCGGACGGCCAACGCATGTGCATCGCAAGGCCGCGCACACCGTCGTCGCACCGACGCTGCGCGCCGCCCCCGTCATGGCAACCGGAAAGTGTCAAAGAACGTGTCGCGCTCGATCACGGTGAGCGCCGCGCGCTTGTGCGGGAAATCGAACTCCTTCAGCGTGTAGAACCCGAGTCGATGCATGTACGCGATATGCCGCACGTGGTCGACGCGCGGCTCGCCGACGAGCCGCTGCGTGCGCGGTTCGTCGACGAACATGTAGTGCAGCACCCCGCTCCACCACGCATGCAGCTTGCCGGCGCTCTGGAAACGCGAGTCGCCGATCAGCAGGTGCAGCCCGCGATCGTAGTCGTGCGCATCGTAGAACGGCGCGAGGCGGTCCTCCTTCGCCCAGTAGAACTCGAAATAGCCGAACGGCGTGTCGTCGAAATAGCCGATCGTCGGGTGCATGTGCGGATCGGCCAGCCGTTCGGCGAGATACGCCGCATGCTCGTCGCGCGTGCCGCGCTGGTCCCAGAAATGCGCGACACGGTCGAGGTTCATCCAGTGGCTGAACAGGTCCGCGTGTGCGTCGACGTCGACGGTGCGCAGGCTGAACGTCATGCCGACCTGCGGCATGGCGCGGGCGTAAATCTCGCCGGCCGGCGACGGCGGCCGCACCGGATGCCGGTGGCCGTTCGTGATCGCGTAGCGCAGCGGCATCCCGCCCGACGCAGGCGCCTTCAGCCACGGCCGCGGATTCTGCCAGAACGTCGTGCGCGACACGGTGAGCCGCAGCGTGTCGCCCGCGACCTGCGCGCCGTCGATCACGCCTTCGCGCACCGCTCGCGCCACGTATGACGCGACGGCCCCCGCACTGGCGCCACGGAGCGGCACCGAGATCGTTGCCGCGTCGTACCGCGTGTCGGTGTTGAACAACGGGACGAACGCCGCGAGCAGCCCGTCCGGCGAGTCGTCGGGGCGCCATGCGTCGAGCGTGTGCTCCGCAACCTGCGTCGCCTGGTCATGGGCGGCACCATCGAGCGCCGCGGCCACTTCACCTTCGACGGCGTCGGCTGCGCCGGCCGGTTTCGTCAGCGTGTCTTGCATCACAGTGCTCCCGCGTCGTGGCGATCGGCGAGCACGTGCAGCCCGCGTTCGAGCGCCGGAAACAGGCTGCGCTGGAAGTTGTTCCAGCGCAGTTCGAGAATCGTGTCGTCCGGCGCGATCGGCGTGTCGAGCACGTCGCAGATCACCTCGCCGGAATCGATACCGTTGTCGACGTAGTGGAACGACGCGCCCGTCATCGTCACGGGCTCGACGGACGACGTCGCGCCGGTGGCCCAGTCGACCCGTTCGCCACGTGCGCCGTGCAGCGCGTCGAGCGTCGCCCACGCGCCGCGCCGCTGGTACGGCGAATCGTCGGCCGTGATGCCCGGATGGATGTTCGCGATGCGCCGGTGAAAGCGCGCGCCCGGCCGCACGAGTTCGTCGAGGATCACGAGCAGCCCGTCGAGCACGACGATGTCGGCGTCGAGTTCGAGCAGGCGCTCGAGCAGGCGGCGCTCGAATGCCTGTTTGCCGGCCACGCGCTCACGTGCATCGCGCGGCAGCCGCCGGTACGTCGACGCAATCGTGCAGAACAGTTCGTCGACGGGGCGGCCTTGCACCGTCAAGCCTTCCGGCAGAATCCACGGGCGGCCCGGCGTGCGCGCGAACCCGTAATCGGCCACTTTCGCGCGGTCGGCCGGCGACCCGTCGTCGTCGTCGACGATCACGCCCTGGAGCGTGTAGCGTTCGCCGAGCGGCGAATCGTTCAGGCGCTCGACGAGGAATTCGAGCGGCGCCTTCATGTAGCGCGTGCCGCCGCGATAAGCGACCGGCTGGCCGGCACGATCGGCCGCGCCGTTGCGCAGCGACTGGATGTAGACGAGATTTTTCTTCGGCATGGATGCGTCGTGGAAAAAAGCGGACGAAGGCGCCGCGGCCGGCCCGCGCCGGCCACGAAGGCCGGCCGGCGCGCCGCGGCGCGCGACGTCACCAGTTGTATTTCGCGGTCGCGATCACCGTGCGGTCGGTCCCGAAAATGCAGACGTTCATCGACTGGCAACCGCTGATGTAATGGCGGTTGAACAGGTTCGTCCCGTTCACGGCGAAGCGCCAGTTGCGCGTGTCGTAATGCAGGCCCGCGTCGAACAGCGTGACGCTCGATACCGTGAGCGAGTTGTCGGCCGCACCGGCCGACGCGCTCTGGTAACGAATGCCGCCACCGAGGCCGAAGCCGGCGAGCGGCCCCGTGTGCCACGTCCAGTCGGTCCACAGCGACGCCATCTGGCGCGGACGCGGAATGTCGACCGGCCAGTTGTTCACCGTACCGTCGTTGGCCTGTACGTTCTTCACGTCCTGATAGACGTACGACGCGATCACCGACAGGTTCCGCGTGACCTTGCCGGTCGCGCTCAACTCGATCCCGCGCGAACGCACCTCGCCCGTCTGCACCGACTTCGTGCCGGTATTGTCCTGGCTCGGCAGCGCCGGCGTGAGCACGTTGGTCTGGTTGATCTGGTAGATCGCCGCGTTCAGCATCAGGTTCTTGCCGGGCGGCTGCCAGCGCAGGCCGGCCTCGATCTGCTTGCCGCGCGTCGGCTGCGGCAGCCCGCCGCCGAGCAGGTTCACACCGATCAGCGGATTGAACGACGTGGCGTAGCTGATGTACGGCGACAGCCCGTAATCGCCCTGATACGTGAGGCCGACGCGGCCGGTGAACGCCGTGACGTCCGCTTTCGTCGACGTACCGGCCGCGCGGTCGTCCATCCGCATGTTGACCCAGTCCTCGCGGCCGCCGAGCGTCAGCGTCCAGCGGTTCCATTTGATCTGGTCCTGCGCGTACAGGCCGAACGTGTTCATCGTCGTGTACGTGTTGGTGCGGAACGTGGAGTCGGGCGTGAACACCGCCGTCGTGACGGGCGTGTACACCGGGTTGTAGAGGTTCAGCGTCGGCGCGGCGGCCAGCCATTCGCTGTCGGTCGCGGTCTGGCGGTTGTACTGGAAGCCGAGCAGCAGCGTGTGCTGGAGCGGCCCCGTCGCGAAGCGGCCCTCGAGGTTGTTGTCGATGTCGAAGCGGCTGTAGTTCATCTGGAACACGCCGGCCCAGCGCGACACGTCGGTCGTGCTGCCGTCGACGAAGCCGTTGCCGAACACCGAACCGTTGTCGAGCGACAGATGCATCAGGCGCGTGTTCTGACGGAACGTCCAGGCCGGCGTCAGGTTGCGCTCGAACTGGTAACCGACCGACCACTGCTTCTTGCGGTAGTAGTTGAAGTCGCCGTCGCCTTCGTAGATGTCCTTGTTGATCTGCCCGTTCGGGTTCGGCAGCACCGTGCCCTGCGCGGGCAGGAAGTTCGACGAGATGTCGCCCCAGTCCTGCAGGTACGTCGCGGACAGCGTCAGCGACGTATCCGCGTCCGGGCGCCAGCGGAACGACGGCGCGAGCGCGACGCGCTGGTCGTTGTTCGGGCCGGTCAGTGCGTTGCCGTCGCGCGCGACGCCGACGAACCGGTACGCATACTTGCCGTCCGGATCGAGCTTGTCGCCGACGTCGATCATGAACTGCTTGCGCGCATAGTTGCCGATCTGCACACCGGCTTCGCGCACGCGCTCGCCGTCGGCGAGCTTGGTGTGCACGTCGATGATCGCGCCCGGATCGCCCGCGCCGTACAGCACCGAGGTCGGCCCGCGCAGCACGCTGATGCTGTCGATCATGTACGGATCGACGCGCCAGCTCGCCAGGTTGATCGTGTTCGGCACCTGCAGCCCGTTCACGTACGCGGTCGGCGTGAAGCCGCGCAGCGCCGCGTACCAGTCGGAGCGGTTGTCCGACCCGTACGACGAGAAGCCCGGCACGTAGCGCAGCGCCGCGTTCACGTCGGTGGCGCCGGTCATCTCGATCTGCTGCGCGGTGACGACGTTGATCGTCTGCGGGATCTCGTTGAGCGGCGTATCGGTCTTGGTGCCGGTCGTGCTGCGCTTCGCGACGAGCCCGACCGTGCCGTCTCCTGCCGAGGCCGCGTTGACGGTGATCGCCGGCAGCGTGCCGTTTTGCGCGCCGGTCGACGTATTCGCCGTCGCACCGTCTTGCGCACTGCTGGCCGGCGCCGCGGCGCCTGCGTTCACGGCCGGCGCCGTCTGGGCGTAAGCGTGCCCTGCCGCCGCCGTACCGAACGCCACGCTTGCCGCGGCTGCGATCGCACGCAAACGCGTGCCTGTTGCCCACTCCATCTTCTTCTGCTCCACTTTTTTCATGCGGTCTCCGACCGCGCCTTTGTCAAAGAGCGAAAGCCATCCGGCCCGCGCTCACCCCGTTGTTCGGTCGTTTTTCATGCGTTGCCCGGGCCGCGCCTTCGTCATGCGCGGGCGCGATCCCGTCTTCGAGCGACGCGCAGATTTCGTCCGCGCGGCGCGCCAGTACCGACAGCAGCGTGTCGGACAGGCCGTGGCTGTCTTCGCAGCAGCCTTGCAGATAGATGCGCGGCGCGAAGTGCTCGGGCGTCGCGAGCAGGTAGTCGCGCGTCACGTCGCCGCGCGTGAGCGCATCGCCCAGATGCGGCGCGAGGCCTTCGAGCAGCGCCGAATGCGTGTCGCGGCGGTAGCCGGTCGCGAGCACGAGCGCGTCGAAGCGCTCGACGCGCGTGGCGCCGCTCAACCGGTCGCGCAACGTCAACTCGATGCGGCCGTCGGCGGTGCGCACCGCGGCCTCGATCGCGCTGTTTGCGAGCAGCGCATGACGCGGCGTGCCGTCGATGCGCTGCAGGTAAAGCATTTCGTAGATCTGCTCGATCAGCGGCCGGTCGACCACCGCGTAGTTCGTGTCGCGATAACGCTCGAGCAGCGCGCGGCGCGCGTCGTGTGGCTGCGCATAGACGACGTCGGTGAATTCGGGGCTGAAGATTTCGTTGACGAACGGGCTGTCGTCGGCCGGCTTCAGGGCGCCCGCGCGCATCACGAGGCTTGCGTCGACGTGCGGGAAGCGGCGCGCGAGGTCGATGAACACCTCGGCCGCGCTCTGCCCCGCCCCGATCACCGCGACGCGGCGGCGCTCGCCGTCGGGCGATGCGACGAGCCGGTCGATATCGGTCAGGTAAGACGACGAATGGATCACGCGGTCGCGGCCGAGCGCGGCGAACGCATCCGGAATCGCCGGCGTGCCGCCGACGCCGACCGACAGCGCCCGCGTGACGCGCTGGCGCTCGTGGCCGGCCGCGTCGCGCGACAGCACGCGCAGTGCGTCGATTCTCGCGCCATCGCCGCGCACGGGCTCGATTCCCAGCACGGTCTCGCTGTAATGGACGCGATCGTCGAACGCCTCGGCAACCCAGCTCAGGTAGTCGTGGAATTCGACGCGGGTCGGATAGAAGTTCTTCAGGTTGACGAATTCGTTCAGCCGGCCGCGTTCGAACAGGTAGTTGATGAACGTGTAGCGGCTTTTCGGATCGCGCATCGTGACGAGATCCTTCAGAAACGAGATCTGCATCCGGCAGTCGTCGAGCAGCATCCCGCGATGCCAGCCGAACTCCGGCTGGCGCTCGACGAAGCAATGGGCCAGCGTGTGCGCACCGCCGCGCTCCGCGAGGCGCACGGCCAGCGCCAGATTCGACGGCCCGAAGCCCACGCCGATCAGGTCGAATACGGTTTCTCTCTGCATGTCTCAGCTCCCTTGTCGATGAATCCGGCCCGTCAGACGTGACGGCCGGAGAAGAACGTCTCGCGCAGCGTGCGCATCCACAGCGGCTGCGCATCGGCCAGCGCGAGGCGGCGCTGCCGCGCGAAGCCGTGCCGCGCGAGATGGTCGGCAACCCGCGTGTGGCCGGCCGGAACGGCACAGCCGACCGCTTCGGTACGCAGGTCGTCGAGAAACAGGTAATGCACGACGGACGGCAGCCAGCCGGCCACGCGGTGCGGGCCGCGCCAGCGCGGCTCGCCGACCAGCATCCGCAGCCCGCGGTCGTAGTCGCACGCCGCGACGTGCGGCGCGAGCGCGTCCTCTTTCAGCCAGAACGCTTCGAAATACGCGAACGGCTCGCCGTCGAAACAGCCGACGAGCGGCGTGACGTGCGGATCGGCTTCCTGCGGGCCTTGCACGCCGCATCGCGCGGGTCGTGCGGCCGGCCAGCCATCGCGTACACGCGGCTCGTCGAACCAGCGCGCGAGCCGCTCGGCGTCCTCCGCCGGCTGCCAGCCGCGCAGCGTGAAGCGCACGCCGAGCGCCGGCAGATCGCGCGCGTAGACGTCGCCGCGCGGTGCGGGCGGCCGGCGCGGATGACGTCGGCCGTCGGTGATCGTCGGCAGCGTCGCGCACGGCAGAGGCGCGCCGATGAGCCACAGATCGGCCTGTTGCGCCCAGCCGTCGCGCACGCAGCGGCCGCCGTCGGCGAGGACGCCGCTCGCGCGCAGCGCGTCGAGCGCGACCGCCGGCCACGCGGCCGGGTCGAGCCGGATCGCGGCGTGGCGCGCGCTGTCCGAAAACGCCGCGGCCAGTGCGGCCAGCAGCGCCCGCCGCTGGTCGGCCGGCGCCGCGCGATGGTTGTAGGCGACGAGGCGCAGCGCGCCGTCGTCCGCGAGTTGCGCGCGCAGCAACTGCGCGCCGATCCCGTCGCCCTGCGCGACGCGGATCTGCGCGCCGTCGCGCACGGCGAACAGGCCGTCCGCGAACGCGAGGCGGTAGGTATCGAGCATCGTGAATCCGTCCGGACGCACCTCAGCCAGCATGGCGCGCCTCCTGTCCCGTTTTCGTTTTCGCTTGCGCATCGAGCCGCGCGCCGAGCGCCGCGAGCGTCGGCGCCGCGAACACGTCGGCGACCGTCAGCGTGTGACCGGAACGGCTTGCGGCGTCGACGAAGCGCACGACGTCGAACGATGTCACACCGGCTTCGAACAGGTCCGTATCGGGCTCGGGAGCGGCCGTCGCGAACGTGTCCGACCACAGCGCGGCGAGCACGGCGGCGGCATGCGACGGCATTGCGTGGGGCCGTGTTGCGCCGCTGGCGCGTGCGTTGAACGCAGCGTGCGTGTCGGCGCGCGCATCGGGCGCGCCGAGCGCGGCTTCCGACGCACCGGCGAAACGCGCGACTTCGTCGTGATACAGATCGACGAGTACGTCGACGAAATCGCGCGCGAGCAGTTCGTCCGCATACGAGAACGCGGCGCTCACGCGGCCGTCCGGATGCTCGACGACGTCCAGCTCCAGCGTGAACACGACGCGATGGCGCACGTCGTCGAATTCGGCCAGCGACAGGCCGGCCCAGTCGCGCGCGGCCGCACCGGTCGGGCGCAGGTAGTTGAACATCACCTGGAACAGCGGATTGGCCTGCGCGGCACGCGGCGCGCGCAACGCGGCCACGACGTCGGCGAACGGCACGTCGGCATGCGCATACGCGGCGAGCGCCGTGTCGCGCACTTGCGCGAGCACGTCCGCGCGACGCGCGGCCGGGTCGATCCGCGTACGCACGACGACCGAGTTGATGAACAGGCCAAGCGCCGCGCGGGCCGCGTCGCCCGTAAGCTCGCGCGTCGATGCAAGCACGCCGACCGGCTGGTCGGCCGCGCCCGTCGTGCGGAACAGCGCGGTGTTGAGCGCCGCGTGCAGCAGCATCGGCAGCGTGGCGTGCGCGGCCGACGCGGCGTCGCGTGCGGCGCGAATCAGTTGCGCATCGAATTCGAACGCGATGCGGGCCGCGCGCCATTGCGGCAGGGCCGGCGCGTCCGCGCGCTGCGGCAGCACGCGCGACGGCAGATCGGCCAGTGCGTCACGCCAGTACGCGACTCGGGCCGGATGGCACGGCGCGGGCAGCACGAGTGGCACGGCCGGTTGAGCGGCTTCGTCGACCGGTGCTACGTCGCCGCGCACACGGGCGACGTAGCGGGCGCGCACCGCGTCGAGCCACAGCTCGATCGATTCGCCATCCGACACGATGTGGTGAATCGTCACCGACAGTACGTGATCGTCCGCACCGAGCCGCAACACGCGGGCACGCCACAGCGGCGCGTCGGCCGCGAGATCGAACGGCGCGAGCGCATCCGCGTCGGTCAGCGCGACCGCGCGGGCCAGCGCATCGTCTTGGGCCGACAAATCGATCATCGGCAGATCGACGGCGATGTCTGCCTCGATCCGCTGGCCCGGCAGCGTACCGTCGCGAGCGACGAGCCGCGCGCGCAGCGCCGGATGCACGGCCGCCGCATCCGAGAACGCCGCGCGTAGCGCATCGACGTCGAGCGGACCGCGCACGCGCAGCGCGACCGGAATGTTGTATGCGGCGCTGTCCGGCTGCGCGCGCCACAGGAACCACAGGCCGAGTTGCGCGGGCGACAGCGGCCACACGCCGTGCGCATCGGGTTTGGCGACCGCGACGCCCGGCGCCGCGGCACCGGCATGTGCCGCACGTGGCGCGTCGGCCACCTGCAGTGCGTACTGCGCGAGCACCGGCGCCTCGAGCAGCGCGCGCACCGGCACGTCGCGGCCGAGCCGTTCGGCCACCCGCGTCGCGACGCGCACGGCGGCGAGCGAATGGCCGCCGAGATCGAAGAAGTGATCGCCGCGGCCGACGCGCTCGAGATTCAGCACGTCGCACCAGATCGCCGCGAGCGCGGCTTCGTCACCGTCGTGCGGCGCCTCATATGCCCGTTCGACACGCACGGGCGCCGGCAGCCGCGCGCGGTCGACCTTGCTGTTCGCGTTGCGCGGCAGCGCGTCGAGCACGATCAGTTGCGCGGGCACCATGTAGTCGGGCAGCGTGCGGCGCAGGTGCGCGTCGAGCGTCGCGGCTTCGACCGGCTGCGCGGCTGCCTGCGCCTCGGCGGTCAGTTCGACGTACGCGACGAGCTGCGCGAGCGCGCCCTGCCCGTGCACGACCGCGCATGCTTCGCGTACCGCGTCGTGCGCGGCGAGCTGCGCTTCGATTTCGCCGAGTTCGATGCGCAGGCCGCGCAGCTTCACCTGGTGATCGACGCGGCCGATGAAATCGAATACGCCGTCCGCGCGACGCCGCACGAGGTCGCCGGTACGGTACAGTCGCGCGCCCGGCGCGCCGTACGGATCGGGTACGAAGCGCTCGGCCGTCAGCGCGGGGCGGTCGAGGTAGCCGCGTGCGACGCCGATCCCCTCGCCGCCCAGATACAGTTCGCCGATCACGCCGACCGGCAGCGGATGCAGCCGCGCGTCGAGCACGTGCGCGGTGCGCGCGCCGACCAGCGTGCCGATCGGCAGATACGCGGCGTCGCCGAGCTTCGCGAGATCGTCGCCGGGACGGAACATCCACAGCGTCGGCGTGATGACCGTTTCGGTCGGGCCGTAGCCGTTGACCACGCGCACGTTCGGCAGCGCACGGCGCAACATCGCGAACGCCTCGCGCGACGTCGCCTCGCCGCCGACGGTCAGCGAACGCAGCGTCGGCGGCGCGCCGTGCGCGAGCGCCCATTCGGCGAGCTGTGCCGCGCAGCCGGGCGGCACGTAGGTCATCGTCACGCCGTCGCGGATCATCATCGCGCAGGTCTGCGCGGGCGGCCACAGTACGTCGGCCGTCACCGACACGGCGGCGCCCGACATGTATTGCGAAAACCAGCCCTCGTGCGCGCCGTCGAAATTGACCGACTGAAACAGCAGGAACACGTCGTTCTCGCCCGCGCCATAACGCTCGGCGATCGCCGCGCAATGCAGCGCGAACGACGCATGGTCGACGATCACGCCTTTCGGCTTGCCGGTCGAGCCCGACGTGTAGATCGCGTAGGCTGCATGGCCCGGCAGCACGTCGGGCAGCGCGACACCCGCGGCTTCGTCGAGTGCATCGATTTCGTCGGCGCGCCACACGCGCAGTTCCGGCAGCTCGGGCAGCGACGCGGCGCTCGCGGCGTCGGTCAGGACGTGCACGATGTTCGCGTCGCCGACGATCTGCGCGAGCCGTTCGCGCGGATGAGCCGGGTCGAGCGGCACGAACGCGGCGCCCGACTTCAGCACCGCGATCAGCGCGACGAGCAGGTCGACCGAGCGCTGCAGCGCGACGCCCACACGCATCTCGGGGCGCACGCCGGCCGCCACCAGATGGCGCGCCAGGCGAGCCGCGCGTGCATCGACTTCGCCGCGCGTCAATGCGCGATCGATATCGGCGACGCCGCGTGCATCGGGCCGCGCGCGTGCATGCGCCGCGATGCGTGCATGCACCGGAACGAACGGCTCGGCAGCGCTCGCGCCGGCCGGCGCGTTCCACGCGAAGAGCTGTGCGCGCTCGTCGGCAGGCAGCCAGTCGAGATCGCCGATCGACTGATCCGGGCGCGCGAGCGCATCGGTCAGCAGCGTGACGAAGCGCGCGGCCAGCCGGGCGATCGCATCCGCGTCGAACAGGTCGAGCGCGTAGATGAAGGCGGCGTCGAAGGTGCCGTCCGGTGTCGCTTCGACGGACAGCGTCAGGTCAAATTTCGCGGACGGCGTACCCGACGGCAGCAACACGGCCGACGCCGCGCCGAGTGCCGGCAGCGCGCGGCGTTCGCCGTACGCGGCCATCACCTGGAACAGCGGATGGTGGCTGGCGCTGCGCGGCACGCCGAGGGCGTCGACCACCTGCTCGAACGGCACGTCCTGGTGCATCTGGGCGTCGACGAGCGCGCGCTGCGTACGCGCGACCAGCGACGAGAAATCGCCGTTCGCGGGCACGTCGACGTCGATCGCCAGCGTGTTGACGAAGAAGCCGATCAGGCCGGCGACTTCCGCGCGCTCGCGGTTCGCGGCCGGCACGCCGACGCAGATCCGTGCGTCGCCGGTCGCGCGCGCCAGCAGCGCGTCGAGCGCCGCGAGCAGCACCGCGAACGGCGTCGCGCCGGACGCGGCCGCGAATGCGCGCAACTGCGCACCGAGGCGCGCGTCGAGTGAAAACACATGACGCGCGCCGCGCGCACTGCGCCGCGCCGGCCGTGCAGTCGCGCCCGGCAGCGTCAGCACGCCGCGCTGCGGATCGAGCCGCTCGCGCCAGAACGCGAGCTGACGGTCGCGCTCGCCGGCGTCGAGCCAGCGGCGCTGCCACAGCGCATAGTCGGCGTACTGGATCGGCAGCGGCGCGAGCGGCACCGGCTCGCCCGACGCATACGCGCGATAGAACGCCGCGAGTTCGGACAGCATCACGCCCGACGACCAGCCGTCCGACACGATGTGATGCACGGTCAGTGCGAGCCAGTGATGCGTCGCGTCGAAGCGAATCAGATGCGCGCGCACGAGCGGCGCCGTGCCGAGATCGAACGGTTCGGCTTCGTCGGCCATTGCGACCGCTTCCGCGCCCGGCACGCGCTGCGCATCCGGCAATGCGTCGAGATCGGTTTCGCGCCACGGGCAGCGCAACGGCGCGTGGATCGTTTGCGTGACGCCGTCCTGCGCTTCGTCGAAGGTCGTGCGCAGCGCTTCGTGGCGCGCGATCAGCGCATCGCATGCAAGGCGAAGCGCATGCGCGTCGAGCGGTCCCGTCAGCGCCAGGCGCTCGGTGATGTGATAGGCGTCGGGCGTATCGATCAGCCGCGCGTGCAGCCACAGCCGCGTCTGCGCGAACGCCGCCGGCACGCGGTCGCCGCGCGCCGTGCGCGGCGGGATCGGCAGTACGCGGAAGTCGATGCCGGCCGCGCCGAGCTTGTCGATGAAGACCGCGCGCTGCGCGTCGGGCAGTTGCGCGAAACGCGTCGCGAGCGCGAGCCAGTCGGGTTGAACCTTCGTCATCCGTCGTCCTTATTGGGTTTCCAGTTCGCCGAGCAGCGCATCGATCGCGCTCGCCGCATCGGTCGCGCCGCGTGCCGCGCAGGCCGCGTCGATCGCTTGCGCGCAGCGCGCCAGCGTGCGCGTGTCGAACAGCGTGCGCAGCGGCAGCGCGAGCCCCCAGTGCAGATTGGCCTGCGCGTGGGCCTGCGTCGCGAGCAGCGAGTGGCCGCCGAGCAGGAAGAAATCGCCGTCGCGGCCGATCGCGTCCACGTGCAGCACGCGCTGCCAGATTTCGGCGAGCGCCCGCTCGGTATCGGTCGCGAGTTCGACGGCTTCGGTCGCTTCACGCACCGGCGCGGGCAGCGCATGGCGGTCGCACTTGCCGTTCGGCGTGACGGGCAATGCATCGAGTTCGATCAGCTGCGACGGCACCATGTACGCCGGCAGCTGCGCACGCAGTGCGTCGAGCAGCGCCGCGCGGTCGAGCGGGCCTGCGTCGCCTCGGGAGACATAGCCGACCAGTTGCTCGTCGCGCACGATCACGACCGCATCGTTGACGCCCGGCGCCGCGCGCAGCAGCGCCTCGATCTCGCCCGGCTCGATTCGCTGGCCGCGCAGCTTCACCTGCGTGTCGACCCGGCCGAGGTAGTCGAGCGCGCCGTCCGCGCGGCGGCGCGCGAGGTCGCCGGTGCGGTACATGCGTGCGCCCGGCACGAACGGATCGGGTACGAAGCGCTCGGCCGTCAGCGCCGGACGGCCGAGATAGCCGCGTGCGAGGCCCGCGCCCGCCAGATACAGTTCGCCGGTCGCGCCGGCCGGCACCGGCTGCCACGCGGCATCGAGCACGTGCAGTTGCAGGTTCGCGATCGGATGGCCGATCGGCACCGCGACCGCGTGCGCGTCGTCGGGGCCGCAGGTCCAGTGCGACACGTCGATCGCGGCTTCGGTCGGCCCGTACAGGTTCACGAGCGTCGCGTTCGGCAAGAGGCGGGCCATCTTCGCGACGAGTTCGGGCGCCAGCGCCTCCCCGCTCGCGACGACCAGGCGCACGCTGTCGCATTGCGCGGCGGCCGGGAAATCGTCGAGATGGGCGGCGAACGCGGCGAGCATCGACGGCACGAAATGCAGCACCGTCACGCCGTGCGCATGGATCGCGGCCGCGAGACGCGCCGGATCGCGATGGTCGCCCGGCGCGGCGATCGCGAGCTTCGCGCCGATCGCGAGCGGCCACACGAATTCCCACACCGACACGTCGAAGCCGAACGGCGTCTTGTGCAGCACGACGTCGTCGCGCGTCAGCCGGTATGCGTGCTGCATCCACGCGATCCGGTTCGCGAGCGCGCCGTGCGTGTTGCCGGCGCCCTTCGGCTTGCCGGTCGAGCCGGACGTGTAGATCAGGTACGCGAGCTGGGCGTCGTCGATCGTAGTGGCTGCATCGTCCACATCGCCCGCTTCGTCGGCCAGCAGATCCGCCACCGTCAGCAGTTGCGTCTCGGCACCCTCGCCCAGCGCGGCCTCGACCTGCTCGCGCAGATGCGCCTGCGTGATCGCGACGGCCGGCTGCGCGTCGCGCAGCAGGTAAGCGATGCGCTCGGCCGGATAGTCGGGGTCGACCGGCAGGTACGCGGCGCCGGCCTTCAGCACGCCGACGAGCGCCATCACCATGTCGAACGAGCGCTCGACGCACAGCGCGACCGGCGTGTCGGGCTGCACGCCGTGCCGGCGCAGCGCGGCGGCGATGCGCGACGTGCCGGCGTCGAGTTCGCGATAGGTCGCGCGCTGCACGCGGCCTTGAGCGTCCGCATATTCGAGCGCGATCGCGTCGGGCGTCGCGCGTGCCGCGTCGACGAATTGCAGGTGCAGCGGCTGCCGTCGTTCCATCGGCCAGGTACGCGCGGTGTCCTGCGCGCGCAGCAGCGCATCGCGGGCCGCATCGTCGGCGATCGACAGCGTGCCGAGCCGCACGTCCGGCGTACGGGCCAGCGCATCGAGCGCGCAGGCGAAGGCGCGGTGCCAGGTCTCGACCTGATGCGCGTCGATGCGCGCGGTGTCGTAGCCGTAGTCGATCGTCAGTTCGGCGCCGCTTTCGATCACGAGCGTCAGCGCGAAATCGGTCGATTCGATGCTGCGGATGTCGCTCAACGCCAGCGCACGCGGATCGCCATCACGCGCGGTGTCGTCCACCGGATAGTTCTCGAATACGACCAGCGTATCGAACAGTGCGCCGCCCGCCCCGCGCGCCCAGCGCTGGATGTCGGCCAACGGCGTGTGTGCGTGTTCGGCGGCGGCCGCGTTCTCGCGCTGCAGCGTTTGCAGCCAGTCGGCCGCACGTTGCTGCGGCGCCGGCGCGGTGATCACCGGCAGCGTGTTGATGAAAAGACCGAGCACCGAGTCGACGTCCGCGAGCGCATCGGGACGGCCCGCGACGGTTGCGCCGAACGCGACGGCCGGCTGGTGCGTCATCCGCTGCAGCGCAAGCGCCCATGCGCCCTGCACCAGCGTGTTGACGGTCAGTTTCAGCACGCGGGCCGTCTGCGCGACACGTGTCATCGTGTCGGCATCGAGCGTCGCGCGCCACGTGACCATCTCGGCGTCCGCGCGGTCGGCCGTGCGTTCCGCAATCAGCGTGGGCGCGTCGAGCCGTGCCAGGCGCCCGGTCCAGAAGCGCTCGTCGGCGTCGCGCTCGCGCGTGCCGAGCCATGCGATGAAGTCGCGATAGCGCAGCGCCGGACGGCTCGCGAACGGCGACACGGCATCGGGGTCGCGGTAGTCGCGCAGCACGTCGGCGAGCAGGCGAGCGGTGCTCCAGCCGTCGAGCAGCACGTGGTGACGCGTCCATACGACACGCCATGCGTCGTCCGTCACGCGGATCAGCGTGAGCCGCATCAGCGGCGGCTCGCGCCAGTCGAAGCCGCGCGCGCGGTCGGCCGCGAGCCACGCGTCGAAATCGGTGTCGAGCGTGTCGCCGCGCGTGCGCCAGTCGAACTGCTCGACCCGCATTTGCGCGTGGCGATGCACGCACTGCAGCGGCGCGGCTTCGTCCGGCATCACGCTCGTGCGCAGGATGTCGTGACGCGCGACGGACGCATCGAACGCGGCCGCGAGCCGGTCAGCGTCGAGCGCCGTGGCGGTCGCGACGAGCTGGTTCACGTAGCTCGCGTGGCCGGGCGCGAACAGCGCATGGAACAGGATGCCCTGCTGCATCGGCGACAGCGGATACACGTCGTCGATCGTGCGCCAGTCGAGCGGCGCGCGTTCGATCGCGGCCTGCGTGAGACCGGCGGCCTGCGCGAGCGGGAAATCGCCCGGCGTCGCGCCGGCGCCGCGATGCGCGACGCGCGACGCGCATGCATCGACGAGTTCGCGCAGCGCGGCCGCGAAGCGTTCGGCGAACGCGTCGATCGTCGCGCGTTCGAATTGCAGCGCACCGTAGACCCAGTGAACCTTCAGCGTGCGCGCGCCGTCGCCGTCCGTGTCGAGGTACGCATGGATCGCGAGCGTATTGCCGAGCGGGCCTTGGGGATCGCGCTCGACGCCGGTGCCGCCGAAACGCGGGACGAGCGTTGCATCGCGCGGCGCGTCGAACTGGCCGAGATAGTTGAACGTGACGCGCGGGCGCGGCACGGCGGCCAGCGTCGCGCGCGTCGCCGCATCGCCGTAGCATGCGAGCACGCCGAAGCCGAGTCCCTTGTGCGGCACCGCGCGCAGCGTGTCCTTGACCGCGCACAGCGTGTCGCGAACCGTCGCTTCGACCGGCAGCGTCACCGGGTAATGGCTCGTCAGCCAGCCGATCGTGCGGCTGGCATCCGCGTCGTCGAACAGCGCCTCGCGGCCGTGCCCTTCCAGTTCGACCCGACACGATGCGGCGCCGCGCGCGCCGGCCAGCGCCAGCGCGAGCGCCGCGCCGAGCAGCTCGATCGTCTGCGTGCGATAGGCCGCGTGCGCGTCGGTCAGTGCGGCGCGGGTCAATGCCGCGTCGATCGTCTGCACGACGACGGCCGCATCGGCGTTCGTCGCCGCTGCGTCCGGGTGATCGGGCACGATGTCGCTGCCGTGCGCCATGCCGGCCCAGTAGGCGGCTTCGGCGGCGAACGGCGACGCCGGCTCCGTTGCGGCGCGGGCAAGCCGTGCGGCCCATGCGTCCGCGCGCAGGCCCGGTTGCGACAGGCGGATCGACGTGCGCTCGCATGTGGCGCGGTAGGCCGTGTCGAGGTCGTCGAGCAGGATCCGCCACGACACGCCGTCGACGATCGCATGGTGAATCGCGAGATAAAGTCGCGTCGAACCGTCCGGCAACCGTGCCGCGCACGCGCAGGCGAGCGGCCCGCTGCCGAGATCGAGACGGCGCTGCAGCGCATCGAAGCGCGCCAGCGCGTCGGCTTCGTCGCGTGCGGCGACTTCGACGAACGGCAGCGCGTCGTACGGCTTCGCCGCATCGCTCGCGTGCCACGTGCCGTCCGCGCCGCGTACGAAGCGCTGACGGAATGCGTCGTGATGTGTGAGCAACGCGTCGAATGCGCGTGCGAACGCATCCGCGTCGAACGCGCCGCGCACATCGAAAGACACCGACTGGTTCCAGTGGCCGCGGCGCGGGATATCGAGCGCGAAGAAGCGCTGTTGCGCGGGCGTCAGGATCGGCGTGGCAGCCGGCGCGGCAACGGCAGGCGCGACTGCGCCTGCAAGCTGCACGGCGACGGCCGTGTCGTCCGTTTTCGCGATGCGAGCGAGTTCGGCGACGGTCGGCCCGTCGAACAGTTGCTTCGGCGTGAAGCGCACGCCGCGCTTGCGCGCACGGGCGATCACCTGCAGCACGAGGATCGAATCGCCGCCGAGTTCGAAGAAATTGTCGTCGCGGCCGACCTTCGGCGCCTTCAGCACGGCCTGCCAGACGTCGGCGAGGACCGTCTCGACCGCGCCCCGCGGCGCATCGCCTGACGCGACCGCGACCGGCACGGCCGCCAATTCGCGCAAGGCCGCGCGGTCGATCTTGCCGTTCGCCGTCACCGGCAGGCGCGCCAGGGCGACGAATTGCGCGGGCACCATGTAGTCGGGCAGCTTGGCGGCGAGCGCGGCGCGCACCGCGGCTTCGTCGAATGCCGTGCCGTCGCGCATCACGACGAACGTCGCGAGCCGCAAGCGGCCATCTTGCTCGATCGCGAGCGTTTCGGCCTGCGCGATCGGGCCGGCCGCACGCACGGCCGCACTCACCTCGCCCGGTTCGACGCGGTAACCGCGGATCTTCACCTGGTCGTCGATCCGGCCGAGGAATGCGAGACGGCCGTCCGCGCGCAACCGCACGCGGTCGCCCGTGCGATACAGCCGTGCGCCGGGCGTGAACGGATCGGGCACGAAGCGCTCGGCGGTTTGCGCCGGACGCCCGAGATAGCCGCGCGCGATGCCCGGCCCACCCAGATACAGCTCGCCCGTCGCGCCGGCCGGCACGCAGGCGCCGAACGCGTCGAGCACCAGCGCGCGCGCATTCGGCAGCGGCAGGCCGAGCGGCACGCCGCTCGCGGGGTCGCGCGCGTCGGCGGCAATCGACGCCGTGTTGCACGCGATCGCGCCGACCGTCGCTTCGGTCGGCCCGTAATGGTTGATCACGCGGCAGGCCGGCGCGAGCGCGGCCAGCCGTGCGACGAGGGCCCACGTGAGTGTTTCGCCGCCCGTGACGAGCGCGTGGCGCGGCAGCACGTCGGCCGGCACGCGCGCATCGAGCAGCGCCTGCAGGTGGCTCGGCACGATCTTCAGCACGCCGACGTCGCGACCCCGCATTTCGTCGGCGAACCGATCCGGATCGAATGCGCACGCGGCCGGCAGCAGATGCAGCGTGCGGCCCGCGCACAACGCGCCGAACAGCGTCGTGTGGCCGAGATCGGCGGCGACGGTCGAGACCATCGCGAACGACGCGTCGGGTGCGAACGCGAGTTCGTCGAGCATCCCCTGCACGTAGTCGGCCAGCGCGCCGTGCGAGACGACGACGCCCTTCGGCGTGCCGGTCGACCCCGACGTATAGATCAGGTACGCGCCCTGTTGCGGGTGCGGCACGACGCGTACGCCGGCCGCATGGGCGAGCGTCGCGTCCTGCGCGAGCGCGTCGACGTCGAGCGGCTGTGCGTCGAGGCCGGCCGGCCATGCGACCGGCTCCGCGACGAGCGCCCAGCGCGCGCCGCAGTCCGCAGCCGCCGCGGCGAGTCGCGCGGCCGGCTGCGCGGGGTCGAGCAGCACGGCCAGCGCGCCGGCTTTCAGCGCGCCGAGCAGGCCGACGACGAAACGCGCCGAACGCTCGATGCAGACGACGACCGCCGCTTCGGCAGCCACGCCGCGTTGCGCCAGCGCCCGCGCGATGCGGTTCGATGCGTCGTCCAGTTCGGCGAACGTCAGCGAAGTCGATGCGTCGGAAAGCGCGATGCGATGCGGATACGCGGCCGCCTGCCGTGCAAATGCGGCGACGATGTCGGCATGCTCGATACGCAGCGCACGGCCGTCGCGCGGCTGGCGCGACGCAGCCGATGCATCGCACGGCAGCGCGGCCGTCGTGTGCCGCGGATCGCGCGCGGCCGCGCCGACGAGCGCCGCATAGCTGTCGAGCCACGCACGCGCGGTATCGGCATCGATGCAGTCGGTCGCATAGGCCGCGACCAGTTCGATCCCGTTCGCGTCGTCGGTGAAATCGAGCGCGAAATCGAAGCGTGCGGCGAGATCGGGCCCCGGCGTCGCGACCGCCGTGGCGCCCGGCAGCACGCTGTCGTGCCGCGCGTCGAACTGCTGCGCGAACTTCACTCGCAGCCATTCGTCGCCGCGCTTGACGGGCGGCTTCACCGCGTCCACGACGCGCTCGAACGGCACGTCCTGGTGCGCGACCGCGTCGAGCGCCGCGGTACGCGCCGCGTCGACGAGCGCGCGGAACGGCAGCGTCGGCGCCACGCGTACGCGCAGCGCGACCGTATTCAGGAAAAGACCCAGCAACGCGCGCGTTTCGGGGCGCTGGCGATGCGCGACCGGCACCGCGACGACCACGTCCGTTTCGCCGGTCAGGCGCGACAGCCACGCGTCGAGCGCGGCCAGCAGCACCGTGAAGACAGTGGCCTGTGCGTCGCGTGCAAGTTGCCGCACGTCGGCCGCGACCGCATCGGGCAGGCGCACCGACACGCGTGCGCCGTGCAGCGTGCGTACCGCGCCCGGCTGGCGGTCGACCGGCAGCGCGAGCGGGCCCGGCACGTCGCGCAGCGCGCCGCGCCAGTAGTCGAGCTGGCGCTCGCCCTCGCCGCCGGCCAGCACGTCACGCTGCCAGTCCGCGTAGTCCGCGTACTGGATCGGCAATTCGGGCAGCGACGGTTCGCGGCCTTCGGCATACGCGCGGTACGCAGCCGACAGTTCGTCGAACGCGCAGCGCGAACTCCAGCCGTCGGTGATTGCGTGATGCGCGGTCAGCAGCAGGCGGTGACGATCGTCGGCGAGCGCGATCAGCGTCGCGCGCAGCAGCGGGCCGCGCGCGAGGTCGAACGGCTCGGCCGCATCGCGCTCGGCGAGACGGGCGGCTTGCGCGTCGCGGGCGGCGGGCGGCTGGTCGCGCAGGTCGACCGCGGTGATCGGCACCGGCAGATGCGCATGAATCCGCTGCATCACGACACCGTCGTCGTTGTCGACGAGCGTCGTGCGCCATGCCTCGTGACGGCCGATCACGTGATCGAGCGCACGCTGCAGCGCGTCGCGGTCGAGCACGCCGTCGATCGTCCAGTGTGCGGCGATGTGATACGCGGCGCTTGCGTCGCGCGTTTGCGCGAGCACCCAGAAGCGTTGCTGTGCGAGCGATGCTGCACGGTCGATGTGCGGCGCACCCGATGTGGCCGCATCGGCCGGCGCACGGCGCGCGGCAATCGCGGCCAGCGATTCGCCGGTCTCGGGTTCCGCACGGTCGACCGTTTCGGCCAGTTCGGCGAGCGCTGGATCCGCGAACAGCGTATCGAGCCGCAGATTCACGCGCACGGCGGCACGGATCGCGGCCTGCAACTGCATCGCGGCGAGCGAATCGGCGCCCAGCGCGAAGAAGCGATCGTCGCGCGACGGCGTGACGTCGAGGCCCAGCAGCGTCTGCCAGAGGCCCGCGATCCGCTGTTCGGTCGGCGTGCGCGGCGCATCGCCGGCAGCTTGCGTCGCGTCGCGCGCGGCGGCGATCCGCTCGCGCAGCGCGGTACGGTCGAGCTTGCCGTTCAGCGTGTACGGCAGCGCATCGCAACGCACGAACCGGTGCGGTTGCCACGCGGCCGGCAATTGCGCGGCCACGTGCGTCTTCAATGCGGCATCGTCGGCCGGCGCGCGCAGCGCGACGCACGCAATCAGCCGCGTCGGCCCGTGGGCGGTGTCGGCTACCACGGCCGCGTCGGCCACGGCCGGGTGCGAGCGCAGGCATGCGGCGATTTCCGCCGGCTCCACGCGCACGCCGCGCACCTGAACCTGATCGTCGAGGCGGCCGAGATAGTCGAACGCGCCGTCGTCGCGCACGCGTGCGAGGTCGCCGGTGCGATAGACGCGCGCGCCGGGTTCGCCGTGCGCATCGGGAATGAAACGTTCGGCCGTGAGCGCCGCGCGACCGTGATAACCACGGGCGACGCAGACGCCGCCGAGCAGCAGCTCGCCCACCCCGTCGGCTTCGGCGCCGCCGATGCGGGCGACACGCGGGCCGATCACGCGGCCGATCGGCAGCGACGCATACGCGTCGTCCGCGGCCAGCAGCGGCGTTTCGCCCGGCTCGACCGGCCACAGCATCGGCGAGATCACGGCCTCGGTCGGCCCGTAACCGTTGATCAGGCGGACTGCCGGGAACGTGCGGCGCACGAATTCGAACGCCTGCTGCGGCAGCGCTTCGCCGCCGAACGCGAGTACGCGCAATGCCGGCGGCACGCCGTCGCGTGCGGCGACGGCTGCGAACTCGCGCAGGTAAGCCGGCGGAAATGCCGCGACGCTGACCGCTTCGCGCACCATCAGCGCATGCGCGGCGTCCGGCGCGAACGGCTGCGGCGGCGCGACGACGATGCCGGCGCCGACCGCGAGCGGCGCGAGCCAGCATTCGTGCGCGGCGTCGAAATTGACCGACGCGAAATGCAGCAGACGGTCGCCCGCCTCGATCGGCAGCGCGGCCGCGAGCGCGTCGCAATGCGCGGCGAGCGGCCCGTGCTCGACGACCACCGCCTTCGGCGTGCCGGTCGAGCCCGACGTATAGATCA
This sequence comes from Burkholderia sp. BCC1208, assembly GCF_902833095.1. Taxonomy (NCBI): domain Bacteria; kingdom Pseudomonadati; phylum Pseudomonadota; class Betaproteobacteria; order Burkholderiales; family Burkholderiaceae; genus Burkholderia; species Burkholderia sp. BCC1208. The sequence continues at coordinate 250,919 of NZ_CADFDY010000001.1, forward strand.
TGTATGCGGCCGAACGCGGATGCACGGCCACGGTGTCGTCATCGAACGCATCATCCTGCGCGACGCCCGATGCATCGGCCGTCGCATCGAACGCGTGTTCGAACGGCGTGCCGAGCGCCGCCCGGCCGGCCGCGTCGACGATGCCGTGCCGCAGTTGCGCGTCCTGCACGATCCAGTCGAGGCGTGCGCTCGGATGGCGCGGATCGAGCGGCACGAATACGCCGCCCGCCTTGAGCACGGCCAGCAGCGCGACGAACAGTTCGCACGAACGTTCGACACACACGCCGACCCGCACTTCGGCGCCGACGCCGGCCGCGCGCAGTTGCCGGGCGAGTTGCGATGCACGTGCGTCGAGCGCGCCGCGCGACAGGCGCAGGTCGTTCTGGAAAGGCACCGCGATGGCGGGTGCGTCGGGCGCGAGGCGCGCCAGTTCGCGGATTCGGTGATGCAGCGCAGTCGGGAAACTCGTCATGTGCGTGAAGTCCTTCGGTCCGGCCGCTTCGGCCAAGTCTCGGGGCCGCTTGGGGCGGCTTCACTGGTGTGACGAACGGCGCGGCCGATTTTTTACCGTTTTGCACGCAAAGTGCGTGCGGTCGATTTTTTTGACGATGGGGCTAAATATTTGCGCGGCCCGTTCGTCTATCAGGGAGGAAAGCCGCAACGGCGCCCGTTCCGCCCGCGGCTTTCGCGTCAGATTTTTCGCTTCCCGCGTTATTACCCGCCTTCCCTTTACCGACGTTGCCGATGACAGCCGCCCACGAGCCTTCTTCCCCGCCGTCCCTCGACGCTTCCCCCGGCCGCCCCGCGGCGCGCCTGATCCTTGCGCTGCTGCGCGAAAGCCGCGTGTCGCTCACGCTGGCGCTCACCGCATGCGTGCTGAACGGCGTCGCGAGCGTGCTGCTCGTCGCGACGCTGAACCGCGCGCTGTCGCAACCGGGCGCGGCCGATGCGTCGCTCGCGTGGCGCTTCGCCCTGTGCGCGGTGATCGCGCTCGTCACGCGGATCGTGTCGGGCACGCTGTTTGCCCGCCTGTCGCAGGACACGATGGCGCGGCTGCGCGTGCATCTGGCGCGGCGCGTCGGCGCGGCCGAATTGCGCGACATCGAACGAATCGGCGCCGCGCCCGTGCAGTCGGTGCTGACCGACGACGCGACCAACGTGTCGATGCTGTTCTTCGCGTTGCCGAACCTGGTCATGCACGGCTCGATCGTGTTCGGCTGCCTCGGCTATCTGGCGTGGCTGTCCTGGCCCGTGTGCGTGCTGGCGCTGGCCGCGATCGTCGCCGGCTCGCTCGGCTATCACACCGGCGACCGCCGCGCGATCGCGTCGCTCGAAGCCGCCGGCCAGGCGCAGGACCGCCTGTTCGGCTATCTCGGCTCGCTGTTCTCCGGCGCGAAGGAGCTGAAGCTGCACGATGCGCGCGCCCGCCAGTTCGTCGACGGCCAGCTCGGCGCCGCGATCGGCGAAGTGCGCGACCACCGCCGCCGCGCGTTCAGCGCGTATGCGGTCGGGGTCGGCTGGATCATCTTCCTGTTCTACGTGTTCCTTGGCGTCGCGTCGTTCTGGCCGCAGCTCGGCGTGCATGCCGACCCGGCCACGGCCGCCGGCTACGTCGTCGTGTTCCTGTTCATGCTCGTGCCGCTCGACGGACTACTGAACAACCTGCCGACCGTCAACGCGGCGCGCGTGTCGCTCACGCGGATCGAAGGCGTGATGGCCGAATTCGGCGCGCTGCGCACGGTGCCGCCCGCGGCCGATGCGCCCGACGTGCCGCCGGCCGGCGCGGTCACGCTGCGCGGCGTCACGCACGCGTATTTCCACGAGCGCGACGAACGGATGTTCAGCATCGGGCCGATCGACCTGACGATCAAGCCGGGCGAGCTCGTATTCATCGTCGGCGGCAACGGCAGCGGCAAGACGACGCTCGCCAAGGTGCTGACAGGGCTTTACGAGCCCGAGCAAGGCACGATCGAGGTCGACGGCCGCACGATCGGCTGGCGCGAGCGCGCGGCCTATCGGCAGCGCTTCAGCGCGGTGTTCAACGATTTCCACCTGTTCGATGCGCTGCTCGGCATCGTCGACCCGGACGATCCGTCGCGCGCGCAGGCCGATGCGCGGGCGAACGCGCTCGTCGCGAAACTCGCGCTCGACCACAAGGTGAAGGTGGTCGACGGCGCGTTCTCGACACGCGCGCTGTCGACCGGGCAGCGCAAGCGGCTCGCGCTCGTCGTCGCGTACCTGGAGGATCGTCCGTTCTATCTGTTCGACGAATGGGCGGCCGACCAGGATCCGTCGTTCAAGGCCGTGTTCTACGAGCAACTGTTGCCCGAGCTGCGCGCGCGCGGCAAGGCCGTGATCGTGATCACGCACGACGACCGCTACTTCGACCTCGCCGACCGTCTGCTGAAGCTCGACAACGGGCGCATCGTCAGCGACACGCAACCGGCGCGCCTGCGTGCGCAGGATGGCGTTGATGCGCTGAGCGCATAAAGCAACAGTCGATCGAAAAATCGCCGACACGCTGCACTGGCAGTGTGTCGGCGATCGTCGTTTCGGCGGGGAATCGGGCTGACGTGCGGCGAAAAGGAAAACGCAAGTCACTCGTCGCCAAGCGAGCACAACGCCTTGCCGGTTAGCGCGGCGTCCTCCAGCGGCATCCTCCGCGCACTCAGCGCACGGACGGCAGCTTCAACATCGTGTCGGTCATCACGTCGGCCAGCTTCAGCGCCGACATCGGTCCGCCGAAGCCCCAGATGTTGCGCTCGATCAGGGCGATCCGGTGCGCCTTCAGCGCGGGCACGAAACGCCACACCGGCGAATCGAGTTTCGTCGACAACGGCACGTCCATCCCCGACGCGGTCACGAACAGCACGGCGAGATCGCGCTGCCGCAGTAGATCGGCCGACGTCACGTACAGCGTGCCTTCCCGCGTCGGCTTCTTCGGCCACGGGTCGAGCCCGAGCGCCCGCGCGAGGCCCGCGGACGTGCTGTTGCCCGTATAGGCCCAGTAACGATCGGGCAAGCCGAGATCCTGCAGCAGCGCGACGCGCTCGCCGTTGCGGCCCGCGGCCGCGAGCCGCGCCGCATTGCGCGCGATGCCGGCGTCGAGTTGCGCTTCGACGGCCTGCGCGCGCGCGTCGCGCCCCGTGACCGCGCCGATCGTCCGGAAGATCTGCCGCATCCAGTCGAGCTGCGTGACGAGCACGCCGCCTTCCGACACGTTAGGGCTGAACTGGAACAGGATCGTCGGCGCGATCCGGTCGAGCGCATCGAAGATCGGCGCATGCCGGAAACCGACACCGATGACGAGATCCGGCTTGACCGCCGCGATCGCCTCGAGCCCCGGCTCCTGCCGCGAGCCGATGTCGGTCACGTGCGCGAGCTGCTCGCTCCGGTAGCCGAGCCAGCCCGGGTAGAACGCCGTATCGGCCATCCCGACCGGCACGATGTCGAGCGCGATCACGCTTTCCGCGAACATGAAGTCGAGCGCGACCACGCGCCGCGGCCGCACGGGCATCGTCGCGCTGGCCTGCGACACGACGGGATTGCCGGCCAGCGACACGGCGCGTTGCGTGCCGCCGGCGACCGAGGTCGCGGAAACGGCCGCCGCCGATGCTGAGAACGCGCCGCAGCACGCGGCCCCGAGTGCACCAAGCGCGCCGAGTGTACCGAGCGCGTGCCGCCGGCCGATGCGCGTCACCGGATCGCGTCCTGCTCGGCCAGCGCCGCGTCGTCCATCGTCAGTAGCAGGGGGCAGCTTCCACACAGTTGCGTTTCTCCAGGGATTTCGTAGCGCAGGCAGCACACGCGGCGCGCGCGAAACGGCGTCGGCAGCAGCGGCGAGCGCGGCACCGCGTCGCGCACCGGCATGCGCAGCGGATTCGGCTCGCCGTGCACGCAGGTCGAACCGAACAGCCAGTTCGCGTCGCCGACGGGATCGGCCGCGCACGACAGCGAACGGCAGGTAGCGAGCAGATAGTCGAGCAGATTGCCCGCGTTGCTCCACAGCACGCGCGGCGTGACGCGCCCCATCGCCGCGAGCAGATCGATCACCGCGCCGAGATGCGCGATGAGCCCGGCATAGCGCGGCTCGGGATCGTCGCACGGCGCACCGAGCGCATCGTTCGCGAAATACAGCGCGGCCGGCATCCCGTCGTCGAGCGCGACGAACGTGCGCTCGGGTGTCATGTCGAGCGGCCGGCCGAGCGTCAGCGCGGCGACGACACCGGCCGGCACCGCGCGGCCGAAATAATATTTGCTCCATTGCGACATCAGCGCCCGCGCGTGCTGCGTCGGATCACCGCCGTAATGGTCGACCATCGCGCCGAGCACGGCATCGCGATGCGCGGGCAACGCGCTGACGGGCACGACGATGCGGCCCGACGCGTGCGCATCGTCGGGCATGCCGAGCCACACGACGTCGAGGTGTTCGGCGAACGGCTGCGGCGCGAATGCCGAAAAGCGCGTGGCACGCGCGCCGTCGAGCGACGGCGTCATCGCCCCGCGCGCCGGGCGCGGCGCCCCTCGAGAATCAGCAGCCCGAGCAGGTACGGCGCGCCGATCAGCGCGGTCAGCACGCCGGCCGGCACTTCGCGCGGCGCGACGACGGTGCGCGCCGCGAGATCCGCGACGCCGAGGATCAACGCGCCGCACGCCGCCGCGAGCCACAGCCGCGTGCGATGCCGGCGCGCGCCGAGCATCGTCGCGACGTGCGGCGCCATCAGCCCGATGAAGCCGACCGGCCCGACCGCCGCGACCGCCGCACACGCGGCGAGCGTCGCGATCGTCAGCGCGAGCGGTCGCAGCGCCGCCACCGGCAGACCAAGCGCGGCCGCCTGATCGTCGCCGAGCGCGAGCATGTCGAGCGGTTTCGCGAGCCACGCGAACACCGGCACCGCGAGCACGCACCATGGCAACAGCATCGATACCTCGCCCCAACCGCGGCCATACGTGCCGCCGACGAGCCATACGACGAAGCGCGCGGGCTGCACGCTCTCCTGCGTGATCAGCCATTGCGCGAGCGTGGTCCACAACGCGCCGATCACGATGCCGGTCAGCGCGACCGCGAGCGGCGCGTAGCGATGCCGGTGATTCAGCGCGAGCGTGATCGCGAGCGACAGCCCGCCGCCGATCAACGCCGCGGCGGCAAGCGTCACGTGGCCCATCAGCGGCCACGTCGACAACGCGAACAGCGTGACGAGCCCCGCGCCCTGCGTGACGCCGAGCACTTCGGGGCCAGCGAGCGGATTGCGCACGACGCTCTGCATCGCGACACCGCTGACGGCCAGCAACGCGCCGGCAAGCAGCGCGCACAGCAGGCGCGGCATGCGCAGGTCGATCAGCATGCGCGCGAGCGCATCGTGATCGGACAGCGCGGCCGACCAGCGCGCGGGCGACAGCCATTCGGGGCCGGCCGACACCCCGACAAACACCACGAGCGCGGCGGCAACGACGAACAGCGCCGTGCGCAGCGGCCAGCCGAGCCGTTCGAGCCAGCCGACGAGCCGCGTCGATCCGCCGCCCGCCGCGCGTTCGGCATCCGCGTGCAGCACGCCCGACCACGCGGCTCCGCGCCGGATCATCGCGAGCATCAGCGGCGTACCGACCAGCGCGATCGCGACGCCGGTCGACAGCGTCGCGTCGAGGCCCGACGCGAGCACCGCGCTGTCGGTGACGAGCACGAGCGCGCCGCCGGCGAGCGCCGACAGCGGCACCAGCACGCCGAGCCGCGCCGCGCGCGCGCCGCGCACCTGGCGCAGCAGGTTCGGCGCGACGAGGCCGACGTACGACAGCGGGCCGGCGATGCTGACGGCCACGCTCGTGAACGCGACCGCGACGACAGTCGCGGCGAGTCGCGCCGCATCGACGCGCACGCCGGCCGCGGCCGCCGCATCATCGCCGAGCATGAGCGGATTCAGCGGCCGGATCACGAACGGCAGCGCGACCAGCGGCACGACAAGCCAGCGCGCGGCGAGCGCGAGGCCCGTCGCGCCCGGCTGGTACAGGCTGCCGTTGGTCCACAGCGCGGCGCCCGCGATGTTCTGCTCGAAGAACGCGAGCACGAGCGTCGACAGTGCCGCGAACAGCAGCATGCACACGCTGCCCGCGAGCACGAGCCGCAACGGCGTCGCACGCCAGCCGCCCGCCGCGACGATCGCGCACGCGGCGGCGGCGAGCCCGCACACGAACAGCAGCGGCACCGACGCGACGCCCGCCAGCGCCGGCACGAGCATCGCCGCGAGCAGGCCGAGTTGGGCCCCACCCGTCACGCCGAGCAGGTCGGGCGACGCGAGCGGATTGCGCGTGAGCGACTGGAACAGCGCGCCGGCGATGCCGAGGCAAGCACCCGCGACGAGCGCGGCCGCGACACGTGGCAGATTGAGGTCGAACAGGAATACGTGCGCGAGCGACGCAGCATCGCTGCCGGGCGCCGCATCCCACCACACGCGCAGATCGGGGGCAATCCGCAGCGCCGCGAGCAGCGCGATCAACGCGACGAGGCCGAACGCGATCGCACCGGCCCGCCCCGTCGTCGCCCCGTTGCCCGTCGCCGCGAGGCGCTTGCGCATCGCGAACGTCGTCATACGGCTAGATCCCGATCGAAGACGCCGGCCGCCTGCGGCGCGCCGTCGGTCGACGGCCCGTAGGCCGGCACGCACATCGGTGCGCCCGTGCGCGGGTGCGCGAGCTTCAGCATCTCGACGCCGAACGCCGCGCGCAGCCTCGCCGGATCGAGCATCGCGTCGGGCGTGCCCTGCGCGACGAGGCGGCCCGCGCGCATCAGCACGATCTCGTCGCTGTATGCGGCCGCCTGGTTCAGGTCGTGCAGCACCCACACGATCGTCAGCCCGCGCGTACGGTTCAGCGCACGCAGCGCATCGAGGATGTCGAGCTGGTGATGAATGTCGAGATAGGTCGTCGGTTCGTCGAGCAGCACGATCGGCGCCTGCTGCGCGAGCGCCATCGCGATCCACGCGCGCTGACGTTCGCCGCCCGACAGCGCGCCGACGTCGCGCTCCGCATCGTCGGCGAGGCCGCTCGTCTGGAGCGCCTCGTCGATGGCCGCATGATCGATCCGCGACAGGCCGCGCAGGAAGCCGCCGTACGCATAGCGCCCATACGCGACGAGCTCGCGCACCGTGAGGCCCGACGGAATCTGGTTGAACTGCGCGAGCATCGTCAGCTCGCGCGCGAGCGCGCGACGGCGAAACGACGCGAGCGGCTTGCCGTTCACTTCGACATGGCCGGCGCGCGCGGGCTGCAGGCCCGCCAGCGTGCGCAGCAGCGTGCTCTTGCCGCAGCCGTTCGGTCCGCACAGCGCGGTGACGCGGCCGGCCGCGATCGACAGGTCCAGCCCGTCGATCACGACATGGTCGCGATATCCCACCGACAGCCCGCGCGCGGCAAGCGCGGCGGTACTACGCGTCATCAATCCTCCGTTCGGTCGCGCGGGACCGTGTAACTCCGCGCCATCGCGACGACGACCTTGCGCGGCCCCTCGAACGGGTCGCGTGCATGCGCGGTCAGCATGTTGTCGAGCATCAGCACGTCGCCGGTGCGCCACGGGAATACGATGCGCTGCTGGTCGAGCACGCCGCGGATCTCCGCGAGCGCGTCGGCCTCGAGCGGTTCGCCGTCGCCGTAATACACGTTGCGCGGCACGTTCTCGAGCCCGACCGCGTCGACGAGCGCTTCCTGCATGTCGTCGTCAAGCGCCGACAGGTGAAACAGGTTCGCCTGGTTGAACCATACGCGCTCACCCGTATGCGGATGGCGCGCGACCGCCTGGCAGCGCTCACGCGTGCGCAGCAGCAACTCGCCGTCATCGTCGGTGCGCCACGCGCATTCGATGCCGCGCGCCGCGCACATCCGCTCGACGTCGGCCGGCTCGTCGGTGCCGAACGACTGCTGCCACGGCAGATCGAGCCCCTGCCCGAAATTGCGCACGTACAGCAGCTCGCGCTTCTCGAAGCGCGCGACGAGCGCCGGATCGAGTGCGCGGTACACGGCACGGCTGTCCGCGATCGGCGTCGCGCCGCCCTTCGGCGCGGCGAGCGCGCAGTGGAACCAGATCCGCAGCGGCCATTCGCGCGTGTACGACTGCTCGTTGTGCAGCGGAATCGCGCGGTGCGGCGGGTATTCGGTCGACGTGTAGACAGCGCCTTCCACCTGGGTGCGCGGCGTCGATGCGTATTCATAGCCGATCAGCGGATCGCCGAACGATGCCGCGAATTGCTGGAACGCGTCGATCGACGGCACGCGAAAGCCCGTGAACAGCACGCCGCCCGCCCGTTCGAGCGTGTCGGCCGCGATCTCGCGCGCCAGCGGCGCGACGTCGTCGATCGACATTCCGTCGTTGCCGCGCGGCGACACGACGGTGGGCAGCCCCGGCTCGATACGCAGGTCGTCGAGCGTCGGCAACGAAAGCAAGGTCATGCAACGTCCTCTTCAGGTGGCGCGCCGCACCCGCGGCGCTGCAGGTCACGACGCGCGCGTCGCGCGCTCGCCGTCCATCGCGCGGCGCAGGCTCGCCGGGCGCATGTCGGTCCAGACGGCCTCGATGTGCGCGAGACAGTCGGCCTTCGGGCCGCTCACGCCCACTTCGCGCCAGCCGGCGGGCACGGGCCTGAACGTCGGCCAGATCGAATACTGTTCTTCGTCGTTGATGACGACCGTATAGACGAGATCGTCGGTGTCGGCGGAAGGCGTCGGGGCTTGCGTCATGATCGGAAATCGCTGGGCGGTTGAAGGAGGCGAAGCGGCGGATGCGGCCGCTCCTGTCTGATAGACGGTTGGCCGGCGCGTTTTTTTACCGTCGCCGCGCGCGCCCGCCCAGGAACACCGGGCATGCGACGCCGCGATGGCATGCGTCCAGGCATTCCGCGCAGTGGCGTTCCGCATCGCGCACCATGAAATGCACGAGCGTCTGCGACACGTTCAGCGCGCGCGCCGCGGTCTGCAGCGTCTCCTCGCGCAGCCGCACCATCTCGAATGCCGCACGGCTGCGCGCCGGCAGGTCGTCGAGCGCGGCCCACACGCGCCGCAGCGTGTCGCGCGTCATCAGCGCGGCTTCCGGCGTCGGCTCGGGCGACGGCACGTCGAAGCCGTCGTCCTCTTCCGTGTGATAGACGTTTTCCAGGCTCTGCCGGCGGCATGCGTCGATCGACGCGTTGCGCACCATCCGCGTCACGTACGCGACCGGCTGGCGTACCGCGTCCTGGTTCGGGAATTCGACGAGCTTCACGAACACGTCGTGCACGACGTCCTCCGCGCGGCTCGCGCAACCGACGAAGCCGCGCGCGACGTTGACGAGCATCGCGCGATGCGAGATCAGCACGTCGAGCAGCGCGCCCTGCGCACGAGGCTCGGACGCCCGGCGCGCACGCGGCGCGGCGCGCGGCGGCAGATCCGGATAACTGCCGAGGAACGGGTTTGCCGCTGTCGCCGCCCGTCGGTCGAGCACTTCCGCCATGGCCATCGATCTGCTCCGTCAAATTCCGAGATAACGGAATTTAACGTAAACGCAAATCATTCTCAATCTGATTACCAGATACCCATTCCAGCTGTCAGGATTTGTCTGAATAATTGACGGGATCGGGGTTCGGGCAACCGTGATCGTGCGATGCCGGCCGCGACATCCCATAAGCTTTCGACATGAAAGGCGCCCGGCAATGCCGGATCGCCCGGCGGACGGCTTGCGACCGACTGTCGGCGCCGGCCGCCCATGCATGCGTCAATAGATGAACAACCGGATCGTCGCCGTCGCATCGAACCGTCCGATCTTCGGTGGCCCGAAAGACTTCAGCACCGCGTCCATCAGCACGCTCTGATTCATTACGTTGGACGGGAATTGCGCCAGCGTGAACTGTTCGTTGAACGGAATCGACTTGCCCGCGCTGTCTTCGATCCCGATACCGAAGTTGCTGTCCTTCGCGGGCACCAGCAAGCCGTTCCGAACCGGATAGCTCGTTTCGAAGTACCCGTCGACCCGTACCGCGACGTTGCATTTCTTCGTCAGCGACAACGAGAACCGCTTGCGCGGCACGGCCGGCAGGAACCCGTTGCCGACCGCCTGCACCTGGCCGAAATTGACGATGCCCGGTTCAGGCGTCACGAGCACGTCGACGAAGCACGGCGTCGGCTTGAGGTTGCGCAGGCCGCTCAGCCGGTACTGGAAGCTCGGGCTGTACGCGTTCAGCCCGAACTCGCCGTCGAACTGGAACACCGTATAGATATCGCTCGGCGGCTGGACCCAGTTGCCCTTCTTGCGGACTACAACCTGGTAGTCGATGCTGATGCGCGTCTGCTGGCACCGCCCGCGATCGAAGTCGTACTTGCTGCACGGCGGCACCGCATACCCGGTGAATACCCCGCCGCCGCGATTGCTGGTCTTGTCGAAATAGTCGATGCCCTTGTAGCGGATACCGATCTCGAGCCCCCATGCGGCGGGGTTCGTGCGATTCGGGTTCGCGTAAAAGTAAATATTGTCGACCACCTTCAGGCTGCCGGCGTCGCCCAGGTCCTTGTAGCAGTACCCCGACGTCGTACGCACCGGCGAGACCCAGATCACGTAGCCATCGGGCGCATCGGTCGGATACGACGCAACCCCGCCGATCGGCTCGGTCAGCGAAGTCGCACCGCTGTTGGTCAGGCAGCGCAATGCCCAGGCGGGCTGCACGGCCACGATCAGCAGCGCGAGTACGGCCCAGCGCAGCCACTCCACTGGCAACCCCCGTTGACGCACTGCCCCGCTCATTTCTTCACGCTCTTGCACACACCCGCGTCGCACGCATACTCGACCGCCACCTGGCCGCCGTAATCGTCGATATGCGTGACGAACAGCGTCGACGGCGTCGCCGCCTTGAACGGCACGTCGGCCGTGCTCATCGGGCTCACCATCACCGGGTCGATCGGCACCGGCGCTTTTTGCGCGCCCGTGTTCACGGCGACCACCGTCACGTGGTACGGCGTCGGGTTGTCGAACACCAGCGTGTGCGCGGCCGCATCCACCCGCAGCGTCATCGGCAGCGTCCAGTCCTCGTCGCGCGCGGGCTGCACGGCCTTCGGCCGATAGAACAGCTTCATCTGCGTGTGCAGCGCGATCTGCAGCGTGTTCGGCGTATCGGTCTTCGGCGGCACTTCGCGGATGTTCAGGTAGAACACCGTTTCGCGATCGGCCGGCAACTGCGCACCCGGCAGCTTCGCGATCCGCAGCACGTTGCGCTCGTTCGCCTCGACCCGCTGCAGCGGCGGCACGACCATCAGCGGCGACGTGATCTTGTTGCCCTTCGCGTCCTCGAGCCACGACTGCACGAGATACGGATACGTCGTGCTCTTGTTGGTGATCGTGACGATCGCGGCCTGCTCGCCTTCGTTGAAGATCACGCGCGTGCGGTCGGGCACGATCGCGGCATGCGCCGCGCCTGCCAGCACCGCTCCGACGGCCGCGAACACGCACAGCGCGCGCCGCGGGAAAGAAAGGGAGAAAACGTTCTTCATCGCTGGATCCATGGAAATCAACGTTCGACCCGCGCGGCCGCCGCATGCGACTCGCCGGGTGTCCGGCACGTCATCGGAATCGGCGTGCCTTCGAGTTGGAGTTGGTTCGGCAGTGCGTCGATCGTGCAGAGCGTGCGTTCGCCCGCCCGCACCGCCAGCGTGGATTTCGGCTGAACCTGGGTCAGGAACGCCGCACCGCCTTCGCCGACGATGCCGAGTTCCCTGCCGTTCGCCGCGTCCTGCACCGACGCACCGAACGGCAGCGGCTTGCCGGCCGCGTCGGTCAGCGTCAGGTACAGGTTGCTGCCGCGCGCGGCGGAAAACTTCACGAAGCCGATCGCGCCGTCGGTCAGCACCATGCGCTGGATCGGGTTCGTCACCTGCACTTCGAGCGGCAGCTTCTCGACGTTGACGGTCGCCTCGTACACGTTGTACGGCGAGATGCCGTCGAGCACCGCATAGCCGCGCGAATCGGTATGCGTGAGCGTGCCGGACAGCGGCACGTCGGGCACGCCGTCGGTCGACACCAGCAGCCGCGTATCGCCCGCATTGCCGTTCGCGTGCGCGGACACGCCGTACTGCGTCGCGACGAACGAGCCGTCGACTTCGAGCGACGCGGCCGCATACGCATTGGCGAGCGTCGACGCCTGCGCGGTGAGCTGGTACGCCGAGGTGCGCTGGCGGTAGCTCGCGTTCGCCGATGCGCGGCCGTCGGTTGTGCCCGCATTGACCTGGTACGCGCGGCCGGCCGGATCGTCGTAGATGTAGCCGGCGTTCACGCTGGTGCTGCCGCCGCCCGTCGTCAGGTTCGACGTGACGGTGTGACGGCCGCCGATCGGCAGCGTCGCGGTGACCGAGAACTGGTTGCCGCTCGCGCCCGCACTCTGCGTGCGGAATGCCGACACGCTGACGTTCAGGTTGCGCAGCGTGCCGATCGAGAACGCGCGCGTGAGCGTCAGGCCCACGCGCTGCTCGGACGAGCGTGCCCAGTAGGTCGTCTGGTCGTACGAGAAATAGGTCGACGTATCGCCGAAGCGCTTCGACAGCGTCGCCGAATAGCGCTGCTTGCTGTTGGCGAGGCCGTACGCGGTGGGGTCGCCCGAGAATTGCGCGAAGTTGGTGTACTCGCGCTCGGAGAAGCGATAGCCGAAAAAGCGCACGTCCGCGTCGAGCCCGTCGAAGTGCTTCGAATAGTTGATGCGATACGAGTTGCCGTTGCGTGTCGCGCCGTTCCACCACAGGCGTGCCCGCGCGTGCGTGACGTCGGCCGACACCGCGCCGAAGGTGCCGAAATCGCGGCCGACGCCGAGCGCGACCGACGTGTAGCCCGACGCCGCGATGAAGCCGCCATAGGCGGTGACGTCGAACGGCAGGCCGTACGCGATTTCGCCGAAGCCGAAGAACGGCGTGATGCCGGCGCCGCCGAACAGGCGCGGCTTGCCGACCGCGGCCTTGTAGCGCAACTGGCCGGTGCGCGCGAGGAACGGCACGGCGGCCGTCGTCACCTGGAAGCGCTGCACGCTGCCGTCCTCTTCCTCGACCGCCACGTCGAGCGTGCCCTGCACGCTCGTATTGATGTTCTGCAGCGCGAACGCGCCCGGCGACACGCGCGTCACGTACAGCACGCGGCCGGCCTGCGACACGGTCACGGTCGCGTTGGTGCGCGCCACGCCCGAGATCAGCGGCGCATAGCCGCGCAGCGACGGCGGCAGCATGCGGTCGTCGCTGCGGATCGACGCGCCCGTGAGCGCGAACGTGTCGAAAATGTCGGAGCTTAGATAGTCGTCGCCGAACGTCACCGTCGACTGGATCGACGGCAGCGCGCGAAAGGCATAAAGCCGGCTGAAGCGGAACGTGCGGTCCGCGTACGCCGTATTGCCCACGTTCGATTGCGCCTGGTAGTCGCCGCGAAAACGCCACGCATCCCAGTTCGCGCCGACCGTCCCGTAGGCCTGGATCGAATTCGTCTGCCCGCCGCTCGCGCCGAAGTTGCGATTCGTGTTCGCGATCACGCGATAGTCGAGCATCGCGCCGGGAATCCCTTCGGACCAGTGGTCCGGCGGCAGGTAAGTCGAATCGGTGAATTCGAGCGCGGCCTGCGGAATCGTGATCTTGAGCCGCCCGTCGCTTTTCAGGTAACGCACGGTCGCCCCTTCGATCGCAGCCAGGTCGACGCAACTGCCGCCCCGGAAGCGCGGCAGGTCCTTGACCAGCGACGGCTTCAGGCCGAACCGCGCGACGAGCTCCGCTCGCAGGCACGGCTTGCCCGCGCCCGTCGCATCGACGGCCACGAATTCGATCGGCTGCAGTCCGAGGTACAGGTCGTTGACCTGCACGTCGAGCATGTACTCGCCGGGCAACGTGAAGTCCGGCTGCGAGAACTGCGACAGGTCGACGTTGCTCGTTCCGTCGATGTCGAGGAACGACGAATTGAATTCCGTCGCATGGCTCTGGCTGCCGACGACCAGCACGGAGACGCAAAGGAAGGAATGTCTGATTCGCACGCGGCGCTACCGGGAGTCCGAGGAGAAGAAAGGAAGGGAAAATGAACGAGGAAGGGTGCGTGCACCCTTCCCCGGTGCGGCGGCTTACTGGTAACGGACAGTGAAGTTCGCGACGCCGTCGGCGGTACCCGGCGTCACGCCGGCTGCCGTCGCTTCGTACATCGCCGCGAAGCGCGCGGTGTTCGTGCCGTTCTGCAGCAGCGTCGGCGCCTTCTGCTCGGCGCCGTTGTCGAGGTATTCGCCCGACGCGGCCTGCAGGCGGATGCCGACATTGCTTGCCGAACCGATCGTGGCGAGCAGCTTCGGCTGGCCGGCGCTCGACGTGCCCGTGAACGTGAAGTACGCGTTCTGCGCGATGCTGGTGTCGCAGTCGGTCAGCTTGATGTCGAACGACACCGGATCCGACTTGTCGCCGGCTTGCTTGAACTTGTTGGTGGGCACCTTGCCGAGCTGCACGGTCTGGTTGACCGAGTTCGAATCGATGCCGCATGCGCCCGCGACGATCTCGCCCGTGAAGTTGATCGTGCCGGTGCCCGCCGCGAAGGCCGAGGTGGACAGGGCCGCGAGTGCGACAGCGCTCAGGATGGATTTTTTCATGACGTTTCCCGTAAGGAGTGCAAATGGAATGGATGACGTGGCGGACACAAACGGCAGCGTGTGGTGGCTCCCGTCCGACACGAGGCGGCATTATCGAGATAACCGTGAAAGATTTCTGTAAATCATTGTCAAATGCATCTGACAATGTTCGATTTACCCCTCTAGAACCTCATTATTTCCTTTCCATTTTCAATTGCGAACTTTTTATCCGCAGTCCTTTTTGATTTTCAGGAACCGATTGAAGATTAAGGGAATTTCTTGCCGATAATCGTCTCCACCGTGCCCCTCTTTGTTGGCAGAGGCTTGCGCCAAACCTCCGCTCAAAGGACAAAACATTGTCCAGTACCGCCATCGTTGTCCGATCGCAACGCGGATATCGAATCATTTTCAACTGACAGGAAATTAACGACGGCATTTCACCAATACGGATTTATCGCGCAAACGATTGCGAAAAAATACAAACGTTTTACTGCGACACTTTGCCGCCACCATTGATTCCAATTCATTGATTAATTCGGTCGTCAATTACCGATCGGGAATCGCCCGCCTGCGCGGCCGCCGGAACACGCGTGGCATGCCGGATAGGATGAGATGGAAAAGGAAGAGACGCAGCACACGTGTGCGCCGCGGGCGACACGATTGGTCTATGGATGCGGGCGGCGGCGGAAGCAGCTCTTGCTCCTGCCTGGAGATGAAAGCGAAGCCTGGACCAGTGAAAGGAAGCGCCGATGAAGATCGGCAGTACCGCGGGCAGCGCGCCCTGCAGAAGCGGCGGCCGCACGTCGAATCGTACGGCCGCCGTCAGGTCGCCCGACACGCCGCGGTGTCAGGCGACCAATCGCACATCACGCGGAAGCCGCGGCCTCCGCCGATGCCGGCGCCCAGCCGCCGCCGAGCGCACGGTACAGCGCGATCGCGTTCGCGAGCCTGAGCTGCCTGAGCCGGATCAGCTCCTGCCCCGACTCGTACGTGCTGCGCTGCGCGTCGAGCAGTTCGAGATAGGTGGCGACGCCGCCCGCATAGCGACGCTCCGCGAGCTTCAGCCGCGCGCCGTCCGCCGCATACACGTCCTGCTGCGCGGCAAGCTGCCGGTCGATCCAGTCGCGCGCGGCGAACGCATCGGCCACTTCGCGAAACGCGGTCTGCACCGCCTTCTCGTATTCGGCGACCGCGATGTCCTTGCGCGCGTGCGCGACGTCGAGGTTCGCGCGATTGCGTCCGCCCGCGAAAATCGGCAGCGTGATACGCGGCGCGAACGTCCATACACTCGTGCCGGCCGCGAACAGGTTCGAGAACGCGTCGCTCACGGAACCGTAGTCGGTCGTCAACGCGATGCGCGGGAAGAACGCCGCGCGCGCCGCGCCGATGTTGGCGTTCGCAGCCTTCAGCCGCGCCTCGGCCTGCCGGATGTCCGGCCGCCGTTCGAGCAATTCGCTCGGTGCGCCCGGCGCCACGGGTGCGATCGACAGCGTGTCGAGCGCGGTCGCGTCGTCGGGCACGTTGCGCGCGAAATCGCCCGCCAGCAATTGCAGCGCCCGTACGGCCTGCGCATGCTCGCGCTGCAGCGCGGCCTGCGACGCGCGCGCGGACGCCACCAGCATCTCGGCCGAGCGCAGCTCGATCGCGTCGCTCGTGCCGGCGGCATAGCGGCGTTGCGTGAGCGCGGCCATCCGCTCGCGCGCATCGAGCGTGCGCTGCGCCAGCGCACGTTGCTCGTGCAGCGACCGCTCCGATACGTACGCGCCCGCCACTTCGGCGATCACGCCGATGCGGACCGTGCGCTGCGCGTCGGCCGTCGCGAAATATTCCGCGAGCGCCGCGTCGGACAGGTTGCGCACGCGGCCGAACAGGTCGAGCTCGTACGCGCTGACGCCGACGCCCGCGCGATACAGCCCGCTGATCGCGCTTTCGCGCACGACGGGATCGTACTGGCGCGCGCGCTCATACCCGAGCTGCGCATCGACCGACGGCATCAGGTCCGCGCGCTGCACGCCGTACAGCGCGCGCGCTTCCTCGAGCCGGCCGGCCGCGATCCGCAGGTCGCGGTTGTTCGCGAGCGCCGCGTCGATCCACGCCTGCAGCGCCGGATCGGTGAAATACACATGCCAGTCGTCGAGCAACGCGGCATCCTGCGCGGCGGCCGGTTCGGCCGCCGGCACGGTATTGCCGTCGCCCGGCGCATAGCTCGCCGGCACCGGCGCCGCCGGGCGCTCGTAACGCGGCGCGAGCGAGCACCCGGCGAGCGCGAGCGCGGCCGCCAGCACGACCTGAACCCGCCGCGCGGCGCGTACGTTCAGCGCAAACATCATGGTTGCGAACCCTCCATCGTCGCCGGCCGCGACCCGCCGCGCCGGCGCGGGCCGACGTCGAACAGGCGGCCGACGATCACGAAAAACAGCGGGACGAGAAACACCGCGAGCACAGTCGCCGTGATCACGCCGCCGAGCACGCCAGTGCCGATCGCCATCTGCGCGCCGGACGCGGCGCCCGACGCGAACGCGAGCGGCAGCACGCCGACGCCGAACGCGAGCGACGTCATCACGATCGGCCGCAGTCGCAGGCGCGCGGCCTCGAGCGCGGCGTCGACGAGCGACATGCGCTGCGCCACGAGATCCTTCGCGACTTCGACGATCAGGATCGCGTTCTTCGCGGACAGCCCGATCGTCGCGATCAGCCCCACCTTGAAATAGATGTCGTTCGGCATCCCGCGCAGCGTCACGCCGAGCACCGCGCCGATCACGCCGAGCGGGACGACCAGCATCACCGCGAACGGAATCGACCAGCTCTCGTAGAGCGCCGCGAGCGCGAGGAACACGACGAGCACCGACAGCGCGAACAGCATCGGCGCCTGCGCGCCCGACAGCCGCTCCTCGAACGACTGCCCCGACCACGCATGGCCGATGCCGGCCGGCAGCGTCGCGGCGATCCGCTCGATCGCGCTCATCGCCTCGCCGCTGCTGTGGCCCGCCGCGGCCGAGCCGTTGATCGTGAACGACGGATAGCCGTTGTAGCGCGTGAGCTGCGGCGGCCCGAGCGTCCAGTGCAGCGTCGTGAACGCCGCGAGCGGCACCATCTCGCCGCGCGCGTTGCGCACGCGCAGCTTCCTCACGTCGTCCGGATCGAGCCGGTGCAGCCCGTCGGCCTGCACCATCACGCGCCGCACCTGCGTGCCGTGCATGAAGTCGCCGATATAGTCCGAGCCGAACATCACCGCGAGCGTCGTGTTGATCTCGTCCATCGACACGCCGAGCGCGGACGCCTTCGCGCGATCGATGTCGAGCTTCAGTTGCGGTGCGTCCTGCGTGCCCGCGAACATCAGGTCGGTGAGCACGCGATCCTTGCCGCCCGCCGCGAGCAGTTGCTCGCGCGCGGCACTGAACGTCGCGTAGTCGAGCCCGCCGCGATTCTGCAGCCGGAAGTCGAAGCCGCTCGACGAACCGAGATCGGGCAGCGCCGGCGAGTTCATCGCGAACACCGTCGTGTTCGGCGTACCCGCGAAGCGCTCGTTGATGCGCGCGACGATCGACTGCACGTGATCGAGCGCGGCCTTGCGCTCCTTCCAGTTCTTCAGCGTGACGAAGATCATCCCGCCGTTCGGCCCTTCGCCGTACAGGTTGAAGCCGCCGAGCGCATACGTATAGGCGGCCGGCTCGTCGCGGCGGATGCTCGACTCGACCCGGCGCACGCTCTGCATCGTTTCCGCGAGCGGCGTGCCTTGCGGGCGAATCACCATCACCATGAAGTTGCCCTGGTCCTCGTCCGGCAGGAACGCGGTCGGCAACTGCGTGAGCATCAGCGCGGCGGCCGCGGTCAGCGCGCCGTACACGACGAGCCAGCGCAGCGGCTTCTTCAGCATCGTGCCGACCCGCGTCGCGTAGCGCTGCGTCGCGCGCGCGACGAAACGGTTGAACCAGCCGAAGAAGCCGCGCTTCTCGTGATGGCCGCCGGACACCGGCTTGAGCAGCGTCGCGCACAGCGCGGGCGTCAGCGACAACGCGAGGAAGGCCGAGAAGCCGATCGATACCGCGAGCGACAGCGCGAACTGCCGGTAGATGTTGCCCACCGCGCCGCCGAAGAACGCCATCGGCACGAATACCGACGTCAGCACCACGGTGATCCCGACGATCGCGCCGCTGATCTGCTTCATCGCCTTGACGGTCGCGTCGTAGGGCTGGAGCCCTTCCTCGACCATCAGCCGCTCGACGTTCTCGACGACGACGATCGCGTCGTCGACGAGGATGCCGATCGCGAGCACCATCCCGAACATCGTCAGCACGTTGATCGAAAAACCGGCCGCATACATCACGCCGAACGTGCCCGCGAGCGCGACCGGCACGACGAGCGTCGGAATCAGCGTCGCGCGCAGGTTCTGCATGAACAGGAACATCACGAGGAACACCAGCACGCCGGCCTCGATCAGCGTCGTGACGACCTTGTTCATCGACACGCGCACGAACGACGACGTCTCGTATGGGATCTGGTATTTCACGCCCGGCGGGAAGTACGCGGACAGCTCGTCCATCGTCGCGCGCACGCGCTTCTCGGTGGCCACCGCGTTCGAGCCAGGCGCCAGCTTGATGCCCATCCCGGTCGCGACCTTGCCGTTCACGTACGACGGATAGTTGTAGTCGTTGCCGCCGAATTCGACGCGCGCGACGTCGCGCAGGAACAGCGCGGAGCCGTCGGCCCGCGCGCGCAGCGCGATCGCACCGAAATCGGCCGGTGTCTTCAGCGGCGCGTCCGCGAATACGGTCGCCGCGATCGGCGCGCTGTCCGGCACCGCGCTGCGGCCGATGTCGCCGATGGTCACGCGCGCGTTGTGCGCCCGCACGGCCGACGCGATGTCCGATGCGGTGAGGCCGTGCCCGGCCAGCTTCACCGGGTCGGGCCAGATCCGCATCGCATATTCGGCGCCCCAGAACTGCACCTTGCCGATACCCTCGACGCGGCGCAGCGCCTGCACGACGTTCGCCGACGCGTATTCGCCGAGCTGCACGGCGCTCATCCGGCCATCGTCGGACGTCAGCGATACGACGAGCTGAATGTTGTCGGCGGCCTTCTCGACCTGGATGCCGTCGCGGCGTACGGGCTCGGGCAGGCGCGCATCGACCGTCTTCAGCCGGTTCTGCACTTCGACGGCCGCGAGATCGGCGTTCACGCCCTGCTTGAACGTCAGGTACAGCGACGCGGCCCCCGCGCTGCTCGTCGCGGACGTGTACAGCAATCCCGGCGCGCCGTTCATCTCGCGCTCGATCAGCGCGGTCACCGATTCCTCGACGACCTGCGCGGACGCGCCCGGGTACGTCGCATAAATGCTGACGACGGGCGGCGCGATGTCCGGGTACTGCGCCACGGGCAGCGCGCGGATCGCGAACAGGCCGCCCAGCATGATGAAGATGGCGATCACCCACGCGAAGACGGGGCGATCGATGAAGAAACGTGCCATGTTGGTTTGAACCGGTCAGGTTTGACGGGCGGCCGCCTGCGAAGCGGCCGCTGCCGGCGCCGCCTTCGACGGCGGCGCCTTCTCGACGGGCTTGACGACCGTATCGGGTGCGAACTGCGCGGCGTCGTCGACGATCACGCGCTCGCCGCCCGCGAGGCCGCGCGTGATGCGCCAGTCATGGCCGCTCATCCGGTCGGCCGTGACTTCGACGTCCTTGACCTTGCCGTTCGCGTCCACCACGCGCACCGACGTACGGTCGGTCGTGCGCAGCAGCGCGTCGCGCGGCACGAGGATCGCCCGCTGGTCGACCGCCGTGTCGAGTGCGATCCGCACATACGCGCCGGGCAGCAGCTCGCGCTCCGGGTTCGGGAACAGCGCGCGCATCGCGACGGTATCGGTGGTCGGATCGACCGCGAGATCGCTGAACAGCAGCTTGCCCTTCAGCGAATATGCGGTGCCGTCGGCACGCAGTAGCGTGACCGCGACGTCGTGCTGCGCGATGCCCGTCGCGCGCCCGCTCTTCACCGCGCGACGCAATGCGTCGACGTCGGCGGCCGGCTGCGAGAAGTTCACGTAGATCGGATCGAGCTGCTCGACGGTCGTGAGCGGCGTCGCCTGGTCCTGGCCGACGAGCGCGCCCTCGGTCACGAGCGCGCGCCGTGCGCGGCCCGCGATCGGCGCGGTGACGGTCGCGTAGTCGAGCTGCAGTTGGGCCCGCGCGAGTTCGGCCTTCGCCGATGCGACCTCGGCCTTCGCCTGCGCATCGGCCGCGACGGCCTCGGTGTGGTCGCGCTCGCTCACCGCGCGATCGCGCACGAGATCGTCGTAACGGCGGCGCTTGTCGACCGCCGCGAGCGCGGCGGCCTGCGCCTTCGCGAGCGCGCCCTGCGCGGCGTCGCGCGCGGCCTTCAGCGGCGCGGGATCGATGCGGAACAGCACCGCGCCCTGCTTCACTTCCTGGCCTTCCTCGTAAGTACGTGCGGTGACGATGCCCGCGACCCGCGCGCGGACCTCCGCCTGCCGGTATGCGTCGAGCCGGCCCGGCAGTTCGACGGTCATCGGCACGGCCGTCGGGCGTACCGTCACGACGGTGGCCTGCTTCGCGGTCTCGGGCGCCGCGCCCTTGTCGCTCTTTCCGCATCCGGCCACGGCCAGCAAGGCCGCGAGCGCGAACGGCGCCAGCCGCATGCGGCGCCACAGGGTGCGTTTGTTATTCATGTTCTGACCTCGGATCATGCGCCGCCGATACAATGCGGCGGCTCAGGGTGGCCGATTATAATCAGTCACGACTGATTAAATACATGCCGCTTCAATCCGGCCCCCGCATTGTCTCAATAAAACGACAGCGAACTGTAAGGAACTTCACGACATGGCCCGCAAGACCCGGGAAGAATCGCTCGCCATCAAGCACCGGATCCTCGACGCCGCCGAGCTCGTGCTGCTCGAGCGAGGCGTCGCGCAAACCGCGATGGCGGACCTCGCCGAGGCCGCCGGGATGTCGCGGGGCGCCGTCTACGGCCACTACCGCAACAAGATGGAAGTGTGTCTGGCGATGTGCGATCGCGCGTTCGCGCGCACCTCGGAAGGTTTCGATGCGGGCGACGGCCTGCCGCCGTTCGCGACGCTGCGGCGCGCCGCGTCGCACTACCTGCAGGAATGCGGCGAGCCGGGCCCCATGCAGCGCGTGCTCGTGATTCTCTATACGAAGTGCGAGCAGAGCGAGGAAAACGGCGCGCTGCAACGGCGCCGCATGCTGCTCGAGCTGCAGATGCTGCGCATCACCAAGGCGCTGCTGCGTCGCGCGATCGCGGCCGGCGAAGTCGCCGCCGATCTCGACGTGCATCTGGCCGCCGTCTATCTCGTGTCGCTGCTCGAAGGCGTGTTCGCGTCGATGATCTGGACCAACCGGCTGCGCGGCAACCTGTGGAACGACGCGGAGGCGATGCTCGACGCCGGTTTCGACGCCGTCCGCACCTCCGCCGCCCTGCGCCGACGCGCGCAAAAATTGCCGGCTTGACGAAAATCGTCGTAACAAATGCTGATTTAACCCAACTTACCGCACTGCGAAACGAATGAGCTGACCCCCTTTAAAATTTTTAACGTTTCGCGGAACATCGGTAGACTGACGCTGTCATCTTTCTTTAGCGTCTTCGTGATAACCGGGTTCGACCCGGTATGCACGCCGCCGTTCGAAGCGGGCCCGCCCCGCGCGTTGGGTCGAACGGAAACGACACAGGCCCCTGGCGGGGCCTGTTTTGTTGCACGCCCGCCGCCCGCCCCGTCGCCGTTCGACGATGTGCCGCCGGCGGCCCCCGCCCACACCCCTTTGAACCGCTTTCCTGGATGTGGACACCTTGGTCAAGTCTGTCGCAACCCCTGACGCCGTCGCGCCCGGTCGCGCGCAGCGCGCCGTGCGCGCGCTCGTGCCGGCCGCCGTGCTCGGCGCCCTCGCCGCATTCGGCCTCGCCGCCGCGCTGCCGGCCGTGTCGCAACTCCCGGGCGCCGTCGACTCGGGCACGGCCGCGCTGCCGCAGCGCGTGCTGTCCGATACGCCGTTTCCCACCGCGCAGCATTTCGTGGCGAGCGAGCTCGCCCGCACGATCGGCGAGCGCAACGAACACGTCGATCGCAGCGATCGCAGCCTGCAGCCGGGCCTGTTCGCGCCGCTCAGCGCGCATCGCAACGACATGCTCGGCTACGCGAGCCTGTTCCAGTTCGCGTCGCCCGAACACCAGCAAGGGATGCGCGCGGGCGACATCGACCTCACGCTGTCCGACACACTGAACCGTCTCGATGTGCCGCCCGAAGTGCGTATCCAGCTCGGCGATCTCGTCACCGGCAAGGTTGCGATGCGCGCGAGTGCGCAGCGCGGCGACTATTACCGCCTCGCGTTCGACACGAACGACGGCACGCCGCGCCTCACCGCGCTCGAGCTGCGCGTCGCCGGGCGCACGTTCGGCGCGATCTGGTTCCGCGCGCCGGGCGCCGAGCACGGTGCGTACTACACGCTCGACGGCTCGCCGCTCGAAGCCGCCGCGTTCACGATGCCGGTCAAGTGGACGCGCATCAGCTCGTTCTTCGGCGAGCGCATCCATCCGCTGTCGCAGGCGATGGCGTTCCATACGGGCGTCGATCTAGCCGCGCCGAGCGGCACGCCGGTCGATGCGGCGGCCGACGGCGTCGTGTCGTTCGTCGGCACGGATCCGGGCGGCTACGGTCGCTATGTGATCGTCGATCATGCGGACGGCTATTCGACTTACTACGCGCACCTGTCCGCGTTCGCTCACGGGCTCAAGACCGGCGAAACGGTGAAGCAAGGCCAGCGCATCGGCTCGGTCGGGATGACCGGCGCCGCAACGGGCCCGCACCTGCATTTCGAGGTGCGTGTCGCGAACGAGCCGGTCGACCCGCTCGTCACGCTCGCGAGCGCGCAGACGGCGCTGTCCGACATGCAGCTCACCGCGTTCCGCCAGGAAGCCGCTCAATGGCGCTTCCGCCTCGCGTCGATCAGTACGACGCCGTTCGCGTTCGCGCAGAACGACGGGCCGCTGTGGGGCGATTTCGCCACCGGTCCGTCGACGCTGCGCGCCGTCTTCGACACGCACTACTCGGCGTCGTGACGCACGCGCCGCGCGCGGCGGCGCACCGTCACCGCGCCGGTTCCGTGTACTCGACCGTCGCCTGCGCCGCGCGTTGCGCACGCGGGCGACGCGACAACAACCACCGCGCCGCGCCGTCGAGCGACGTGCACAGCACCAGATAGATCACCGCGACGAACAGGAAGATCGGCGCCGGATACACCATCAGCCGGTTGTTCACCTGCGTCGCGACGAACGACAGTTCCGGCACGCCGACGATATACGCGAGCGACGTGTCCTTCACGAGCGCGACCCACTGGTTGACGAACGAAGGCGTCATGATCCGGATCGCCTGCGGCAGCAGCACGTAGCGCACCGTCTGCCAGCGCGTGAGCCCGAGCGACAGCCCGGCCTGCCATTGCCCGTCGCCCGCCGCGACGATCCCCGCATGCACCGCATGCGCGAGATACGCGCCGCCGATCAGCGCCAGCGCGCACACGACCGTCGCGAGCCCCGGCACGTCCATGTGCAGTAGCACGGGCACCAGGAAATACGTCCAGAAAATCAGCATCAGCACCGGAATCGCGCGAAAGAAGCCGATGAACGCGAGCAGCAGCACGCGCGCCGGGCCGCGTGCAAGCGCCATCGCGACGCCGAGCGTCACGCCGAGCACGGCCGACGCGATCGCGGACGCGAGCGCCAGCAGCAGCGACAGCGCGGCGCCGCCGAGCGGGCCGTCCGGAAACGCGCCGACGAGCAGGTACGGCAAATTGGAGAGGAGCAGCGAAAGGTCCATCGTCAGCGCCCCGCTCCGAGCCGGTCGCGCCATTGCGTGGCCGCATACGCCCCGGCCTCGATCGCGGCCACCGCCGCGACGTACAGCAGTGTCGCGACGCCGAACGCGGCGAACGTCTTGAACGTTTCGGTCTCGACCTGCCGCGACGCATACGACAGCTCGGCGACGCCGATCGCCATCGCGAGCGACGAGTTCTTCACGAGATTCATGTATTGGCCGAACAGCGGCGGCAGTGCGATGCGCACGGCCTGCGGCAGCACCACGTAGCGCAGCGACTGCATCGGCGTGAGGCCGAGTGCGGCTGCCGCATCGTGTTGCGCACGTCGCACGCCGCGCAGGCCGGCTTCGCATTCCTCGGCGACGAAGGCAGCCGTATAGGCGCTCAAGCCGACCCAGCCCGCGACGAATTCGAACGACGGCCACGCGAGCGTGAAGGCGCCCGCGCTCACCGCATGGCGCGCGTTGAGCCACGCGATCCACGTATCGGGCAGCAACGACGCGACGCCGAAATACCAGAACAGCAACTGCACGAGCAGCGGCGTGTTGCGAAACGCGACGACGTATGCGGCGGCGACCGTGCACGGCGCCCTGCCGCGCGCATGCCGCATCACGGCGAGCACTAGCCCGCCAACGGTCGCGGCGACGGCCGACGCGGCCGCGAGGCCGAGTGTCAGCAGGAAGCCCTGCCAGAGCCAGGACAGATATTTGGGAGCCAAGCCGAGCATGCCGTGGCGTGCGTACGAAGCGCACGTTCTGATGAAAACGAAAAGCGCCGCACGGCCGATGTTCAGGCCGATCGCGGCGCACGTGCGGGACCGCTCAGGTCTTGTCGCCGATACGGAAAATGCGCGTGAGCGGCGTTTTCGTCGTCGGCCCGAACCATGCGTCGTAGATCTGCACGGCGCGACCGTTCGCCTCGAGCCCCTTCAGCGTGTCGTTGACGAAGCCGAGCAGGCGCGTCTCGCCCTTCGGCACGCCGACGCCCATGTAGTCGTTCGAGATCGTGAACGCCGGGATCTCGTAGTTCTGCTTGTCGGGCACGTTCGCGAGCAGGCCGATCAGCTTCGGGCCGTCCTGCGTGATCGCCTGCACGTTGCCGGCGCGCAGCGCGGCGAACGCGAACGGCGTGTCGTCGTACGCGACGATCGTCGCCTTGGGGAATTTCTCGCGCAGCGTGATCTCGTTGGTCGTGCCCTTGTCTGCGCCGACGCGCAGGCCATTCAGTTGGTCGGCCGATTTCAGCACGCCCTTCTTCGCGAGAAACTGCTGGCCCGACGAGAAATACGGAATGCTGAAGTCGACCTGCTTCGCGCGCTCATCGGTGATCGTGAAATTCGCGAGCACGAGGTCGACCTTGCCGGACGTCAGGAACGGGATGCGGTTCGCGGGGTTGGTCGGTTGCAGTTGCAGCTTCACGCCGAGCTTGTCGGCCAGCGCCTTCGCGTAATCGACGTCGAGACCGACGATACGGTTGCTTTTCGCGTCGACATAGCCGAACGGCGGGTTGCTGTCGAACGTCGCGACGCGCAGCACGCCGGCCTTCTTGATGTCGTCGAGACGGTCCGCATGCGCGACGGTGCCTGCGGTAACGAGCGCGACCCCGACGAGCCACGCAGCGAGCGTGTTGATTTTCATGAGCACGACCTGATTTGTTATGAAGGCCGCCGCGGATCGCGCGGCGGCCCGGTTCGAAAAACATCGCGACGGAGTGTGTCGTCGCGAAGCCGCTAACGTATCAGCGCGTGCGGCGAATCCGAACCAACAAATGGTGCTTTGCTCTGCGGGTTTCGTGATGAGGCACGGGACGCATTTGCCGCGCGCGTTCATCGCGCCGGGCCGCGCTCCCGGTCACTCGCCGCCGTCCTCCGTGCCGTCCGCGGCGGACACCGCACACAGGAATTCGCCGTCGCCATCGTCCCGCAGGTAGTCGAGCGAACGGTCCATGCTCAGGAACGACAGCGTGCCCGATGCGCCGAGGGCAAACAGCGTACGGCGATCCGGTGCGAAGATTGTTTGCGACACGCCGGCCGTGACCGGAAATTCGCCGACCGTGCGGCGCGTCGCGGTCTTGATCACGCGCAACGGCTTGCCGTCGTATCCGGTCACCGCGATCAGCGTGCCGTCGCCGTTGCCGTCGAAGCCGTGCATCGACGTCTGGCAGACCGGATAGCTGCCGCGCGCGGTGAGGCTCGACGCGTCGCGCCACTGCACCGCCGACGCGTTGTAGAACCACGTTCCCGCGCCGTTCGCGCCCGGCGTCGCCTGAATGAAATCCTGGTCGACCGGATAGGTCTGGACCGGCGCATTCGTCGCCGTATCGAACGCAACGATCGCGCTCTTCTGCATTGCGTATGCATACAGTCGCCGGCCATCGGGCGACAACCACATCGACAGCGCCCGGCCGAACTCGACGCCCGCCGCGTCGTGCTCGCCGAGCGGCAGCGTCGCGACGACCTGCGGCCAATGCGCGAGGCTGACGACGGAGATCGTGTCGTCCAGGCTGTTCAGCACGTAGAGCCTGTCGTTCGACGCGGACGCGACGATCGCGCGCGGAAACCGGCCAAGCGCCACGCCGTCGACGATCGCCCCGCTGTTCAGGTCGATGCGTACGAGCCCGTTCTCGCGCATCGACGCGACATAGGCGTAGCGCTCGTCCGGACTCACGTACACGCCGCTCGCGCCGCGCCCGCGGCACATATTGCCCGGGCAGCCGTCGAGCCCCGTCTTGAACGGCTCGCCCGCGATCGTGCGCACGACCGCGCGTCGGTCGACGTCGACGACGACGAGCGTGTTCGCGTCGATGTCGGTCACGTACAGGCGCTTGCCGGTTGCGCCGAGCACCATCGCGTACGGCGACTTGCCGACCGGCACGACCGTGCCGGCGGCCTGCTCGGCCGACACCGGCGCGGGACGATGCTGCTCGTCGTCGCGGATCTGCGCGTCGATCGCGGCCGCCTGCCGTTTCGCCTGACGCTGTGCGGCATCGTGCGCCATCTCTCGATCCATCTCGACGCGCCATGCCTGCAATTCCTCGCTGCCGGCCCGCTGCGCGGCGAACAGCATCGCGACGCTGCCGAGCACCGCGAGCACGAGCGGCACGACGACACCGCCGCGGACCTGCCCCGACCGGCCGGCCCCGTAGATCAGCCAGCCGGCGACGAAGCCGGCGATCACGCCGCCGAGATGCGCGGCCTGGTCGATGCCGCCGATGAAGAAGCCCGACAGCAGATTGATCGCGATCACCTGCCCGACCGCGCCGAGGTTGATCACGACCGGCGCGTCGTTCCCGCCTTCGCGCGCGCGGCGCAACGCGAAGGCCGCGGCCGCACCGGCCAGCCCCATCAGCGCGCCCGACGCGCCGACGCTCACGACCGGCTTGATGCCGCTCGTCTGAAGCGCGACGCCGAACGCGAGGCTGGCGCCGCCGACCTCGTGATAACCGTGCCACAGCGCGCTCAGCAACGAGCCGCCGAGTGCGGACAGCAAGTATGCGACGCCGAATCGCAACGTTCCGCCGACGCGTTCGAGCACGGTGCCGAGCACGACGAGCATGTACAGGTTCAGCGCGAGATGCATCCAGCCGCCATGCAGGAACGCACTGGTCAGCAGCCGCCACGGCTGCCCGGTGAGTGTATAGGGCGCGAAGTTCGCGCCCCAGTCGAGCAGTAGCCCGTTCGATAGCGGGCCATACGACGCTTGCCGCCACATCAGCAGGAAGACGACCGCATTGACGACGGCCAGCAGAATCGTCAGCCACGGCATCGGATGTCGTTGTTCTCTCATGGGGATCTTGGTATGGGTTGCCGCGCGCAAGCCGCGCGAGCGCCATTATATTTCGCGTCCCGTCACGAGAACGTGGCGACACCAGCCGACGGAGCCGGGATAAAAAAACGCCCGCTGCACGCAGCGGGCGCGAATCCCAGTCAAGGAGGTGTCACACGAACTACACAGCCAGATTAAGGACATCGCGCGCCGCGGACAACGAATCGATTTCCATATCGATATGACGCGGCATGCTCACGCCGCACGCCTCGGGCGAACGGCGGATGCCGCCGCGCGCGTCATCGCACGCCGCAAAAAAAACGTCCCGCCAACCGGCGGGACGTTCGTCATCGTGCAGGTACGCGCGACGCGCGGCCGATCACGGCTCGTGGCGCAGATACCCTTCCTTGCTCGGATCGCGCATCCGCCACGACACGATCAGCGAGATCGCGCACAGCACGGTCACGTACCAGTAGAAGGTTTCCTCGCTGCCGATCGACTTGAACCACAGCGCGACGTACTCGGCCGAGCCGCCGAAGATCGCGTTCGCCACCGCGTACGACAGGCCCACGCCCATCGCGCGCACTTCCGGCGGGAACATCTCGGCCTTGATGAGGCCGCTGATCGACGTGTAGAAGCTGACGATCGCCAGCGCAACCGTGATCAGCACGAACGCGGCCACGGGGCTCGTCACGTCCTTCAGCGCATGCATCAGCGGCACCGTGCCGATCACCGCGAACGAACCGAACAGGATCATCGACGTGCGGCGGCCGATCTTGTCCGACAGCGCGCCGAACACCGGCTGCATCAGCATGTAGACGAGCAGCGCGACGGTCATCACGTTGCTGGCCGTCTTCGCCTGCATGCCGGCCGTGTTCACGAGGTACTTCTGCATGTACGTCGTGAACGTGTAGAAGATCAGCGAGCCGCCGGCCGTGAAGCCGACCACCGTGAAGAACGCGCCCTTGTGCTGCCACACGCCGCGGATCGTGCCGGCATCCTTCTTGTCGCGCGATGCACTCGTCGACGTCTCGTCGAGCGACTTTCGCAGGTACAGCGAGATCAGCGCGGCCGCCGCGCCGACCACGAACGGAACGCGCCAGCCCCACGCTTTCAGCTCGGCGGTCGACAGCGTCTGCTGCAGGATCACGAGCACCAGCAGCGCGCACAGCTGGCCGCCGATCAGCGTCACGTACTGGAACGACGCGAAGAAGCCGCGACGGCCCTTCAGCGCCACTTCACTCATGTAGGTCGCGCTCGTACCGTACTCGCCGCCCACCGACAGGCCCTGGAACAGGCGCGCGACCAGCAGCAGCGCCGGCGCGAGCGCGCCGATCTGCGCATAGGTCGGCAGCACCGCGATCACGAGCGAGCCGCCGCACATCATCAGCACCGAGATCATCATCGCCGCGCGACGGCCGTGACGGTCGGCGATGCGGCCGAACAGCCAGCCGCCGATCGGCCGCATCAGGAAGCCGGCCGCGAACACGCCGGCCGTGTTCAGCAGCTGCGTCGTCGTGTTGCCGCTCGGGAAGAAAGCCGGCGCGAAGTACAGCGCGCAGAACGAGTAGATGTAGAAGTCGAACCACTCGACGAGGTTGCCCGATGAGGCGCCGACGATGGCGAACACGCGCCGCCGGGTATCTTGCGCGGACAGCGCAGCTTGGTCGGTCTGGACGTCCATGGATTGGTCTGTTCCTTTTAGTACTTTCTGGGCGAGACGGCTGGGGCCGCCGCGTGCGGTCGCACGTGGCACCGGTTCCGGTGCTTGGCGCTACGGGATTTTAGCGAAATGTAAAGTAACAAGCGCTCCGGGTTCGTCCGGATGTAGAAAATTTTTCTCCCGCTAGGCGTTCGTCATATGAAAACGCCAGCCCCCAGGCTGGCGTCCGATGCAAACATTTCGACCGCGACCGATCACACGCGCACTTCCGGCGGCACGTAGCGGCACTCGTAGCGCTTGCGCACGGTGCCGGCCTCGTCGACGCTTTCCAGATACACGTCGAACTGCCAGAGCCGCGCCATGTGCTTGAGCACTTCCTCGCTGTCGTTCGACAGGTGGCGGTTGTCGGTCATGAAGTGACGCAGCGTGAGGCTGCGGTCGCCGCGCGTGTTGACGGCCCAGACCTGGATGTTCGGCTCGCGGTGATGGATGTCGTACTGCCGCGACAACGCCTGCCGCACGTACTGGTAGCCGGATTCGTCGTGGATCGCCGATACCTCGAGCGAATCGCGCATGTCGTCGTCGAGCACCGAGAAGAGCCGCATCTCGCGAATCAGGTTCGGCGACAGATACTGCGCGATGAAGCTCTCGTCTTTGAAGTTGCGCATCGCGTAGTGCATCGCCGGCAGCCACGGCGTGCCCGCGATCTCCGGAAACCACTTGTAGTCCTCCTCCGTCGGCGCCTCGCAGATCCTTCGGATGTCGCTCATCATCGAGAACCCGAGCGCATACGGGTTGATCCCGCTGTAGTACGGCTTCGTGACGGGCGGCTGGTAGACCACGTTGCTGTGCGAATGCAGGAACTCCATCATGAAGCCGTCTTCCAGCTTCCCCTGGTTGTACAGCGTGTTGAGCAGCGTGTAGTGCCAGAACGTCGCCCAGCCTTCGTTCATCACCTGCGTCTGCCGCTGCGGGTAGAAATACTGGCCGATCTTGCGCACGATGCGGATCACTTCCCGCTCCCACGGTTCGAGCAGCGGCGCATTCTTCTCCGCGAAATACAGCAGGTTCTCCTGCGGCTCGGGCGGATAGCGGTCTTCCTGCTCCTCCGTCAGCTCGGGCTTCTTGCCCGGCAGCGTGCGCCACAGTTCGTTGACCTGCGACTGCAGGTACGCCTCGCGCTCGCGCCGCAGCGCCGCTTCCTTCGACAGCGACGGTTTCTGCGGCCGCTTGTAACGGTCGACGCCGTAGTTCATCAGCGCATGGCACGAGTCGAGCAGTTCCTCGACGCGATCGAGGCCGTAGCGCTCCTCGCATTCCGCGACGTAGTTCTTCGCGTACACGAGATAGTCGATGATCGCGTGCGCGTCGGTCCACAGCCGGAACAGGTAGTTGCCCTTGAAGAACGAGTTGTGCCCGTACGCCGCGTGCGCGATGACGAGCGCCTGCATCGTCATCGTGTTCTCTTCCATCAGATACGCGATGCACGGGTTCGAATTGATGACGATTTCGTAGGCCAGGCCCATCTGGCCGCGGCGGTAGCTCTTTTCGGTCGCGAGGAAGTGCTTGCCGAACGACCAGTGACGGTAGTTGACGGGCATCCCGACCGACGCATACGCATCCATCATCTGCTCGGCGCTGATCAGTTCGAGCTGGATCGGGTAGATGTCGAGCTCGTATTGTTCGGCGACCTGCGAGATGTGCGTGTCGTATTCCTCGAGCAATTCGAACGTCCAGTCGGACGGGCACGGCAGCGGCTTGCGTTCGGCAACGTTCATACGCGCTTCCTTTTGCCCGGAACCGGGCAAGTCGGCGGCCGGCGGCGGCGTCTCGGCCTGCACGCGTTGCTGCGGTGCGGCAGGGCCGGCCGTGTCGTCGCCGGAAGGACGCGGCTCGTAGCCGCGCGACTCGTTGTGCAGATGGCGGGTCGTCATGACATTTCCACCTGCTTTTCGAACAATTCGCGAAACACCGGGTAAATGTCCGCAGCCGATTCCACTTTTTTCATCGCGAGATGCGGTTGCGACAGGGCCAGTTGCGCGTATTCCAGCCACAGGTTCTGCTCTTCCGGCGCGACCTGGATATACGCGAAGTAACGCGTCTGAGTGAGGATATCCTCTTCCAGGATTTTGCGACACTTGGGCGAATCGTCAGTCCAGTTGTCGCCGTCGGACGCCTGCGCGCCGTAGATGTTCCACTCGGTCGGCGAGTAGCGTTCGCTCATCACCTTGCGCATCAGTTCGAGCGCGCTCGACACGACCGTGCCGCCGCTTTCGGTCGAATGGAAGAAGGTATCTTCGTCGACTTCCTCGGCGCGCGTGTGGTGACGGATGAACACCACTTCGATGCGCTCGTAGTTACGCTTGAGGAACAGGTAAAGCAGGATGAAGAAGCGCTTCGCGAGATCCTTGCGCTGCTCGTCCATCGAGCCCGACACGTCCATCAGGCAGAACATCACGGCCTGGCTCGACGGTTGCGGCTGCTTCACGCGGTTGACGTAGCGCAGATCGAACGGATCGATGAACGGAATCCGCCAGATGCGCCCTTTCAGGTGATGAATCTCGGCCTCGAGCGTCGCGATTTCCGCGCGACGGTCTTCGGGGTCGCTCTTCAGCGCCTCGAGCTGCGCCTCGAGCTCGCGCAGCTCGTTGACGAGCGGCGAGCCGAGCGCGATGCGCCGGCCGAGCGCGCTGCGCAGCGAACGTACGACGTCGATGTTGTTCGGCGTGCCTTCCGCCGACCAGCCCGCGCGCACGTTCTTCCAGCTCGGCACCGTCAGCAGGTGCGTCTTCACGAGGCGCGGTAGCTCGAGATCGTCGAAGAAGTACTGCATGAACTCGTCGCGCGACAGCTCGAACACGAAATCGTCCTGCCCTTCGCCCTCGTTGCTCGCCTGACTGCCGCCGCCGCCCGAGCCGCCCTGCGGACGCGGAATCTTGTCGCCGCGCACGTAGTCCTCGTTGCCGGGGTGCACGTATTCACGACGCCCGCCCGGCGCGTGCCGGAAATTCGGCTCCGCGATGTCCTTGCGCGGGATCGTGATGCTCTGCGTGCTCTGGATATCCTTGATGCTACGGTCGCGCACCGCGTCGGACACGGCACGACGAATGTAGTTCTTGACGCGACGCAGAAAGCGTTCGCGATTGGCGATGCTCTTGTTCTTGCCGGCCAGCCTGCGGTCGATGATTTGATGAAGCACTCCCGGTCTCCCGCTCGAAAGTCGATCTGCCGGGGCACTCGCCGCGCATGCCGTCTGCCGTCATGCGGGCGGCGCCTCTGAAAGCGCCCGTACGGACTCGCCGTCCGGGCGCGATACCGCGCGTGTCATGACGACTTGCGCACGCGCAGGTACCAGTCGCAAAGCAGCCTCACCTGCTTCGGCGTATAGCCCTTCGCGACCATCCGGTTCACAAAGTCCTCATGCTTGCGCTGCTCCTCCGCCGAACCCTTGGCGTTGAACGAAATCACCGGCAACAGTTCCTCGGTGTTCGAGAACATCTTCTTCTCGATCACGACACGCAACTTCTCGTAGCTCGTCCACACGGGGTTCTTGCCGGCGTTCGCCGCCCGTGCGCGCAACACGAAATTCACGATCTCGTTGCGGAAATCCTTCGGATTGCTGATCCCGGCCGGCTTTTCGATCTTCTCCAGCTCCGCGTTCAGCGCGGCGCGGTCGAAGCTCTCGCCCGTGTCGTGGTCGCGGAATTCCTGATCCTGGATCCAGAAGTCCGCATACGTGACGTAGCGATCGAAGATGTTCTGGCCGTATTCCGAATACGATTCGAGATACGCCGTCTGGATCTCCTTGCCGATGAACTCCGCGTAGCGCGACGCGAGCACGTCCTTCACGAAAGACAGGTACTTCTGCTCGGTCTCCGGCGGGAACTGCTCGCGTTCGATCTGCTGTTCGAGCACGTACATCAGATGCACCGGGTTGGCCGCGACCTCGCTCGTATCGAAGTTGAACACGCGCGACAGGATCTTGAACGCGAAGCGCGTCGATACGCCGGTCATCCCTTCGTCGACGCCCGCGTAGTCGCGATACTCCTGGTACGACTTCGCCTTCGGATCGGTGTCCTTCAGGTTTTCGCCGTCGTACACCTGCATCTTCGAGAACAGGCTCGAATTCTCCGGCTCGTGCAGGCGCGACAGCACCGAGAACTGCGACATCATCTTCAGCGTGCCCGGCGCGCACACGGCTTCGGCCAGCGACGAATTGCGGATCAGCTTCTCGTAGATCTTGATCTCTTCCGACACGCGCAGGCAGTACGGCACCTTCACGACGAAGATCCGGTCGAGCAGTGCCTCGTTGTTGCGGTTGTTGCGGAAGGCCTTCCACTCCGATTCGTTCGAGTGGGCAAGAATCACGCCGTCGAACGGAATCGCGCCGAACCCTTCGGTGCCCTTGAAGTTGCCTTCCTGCGTGGCGGTCAGCAGCGGGTGCAGCACCTTGATCGGCGCCTTGAACATTTCGACGAATTCGAGCAGGCCCTGGTTCGCGAGGCACAGGCCGCCCGAGTAGCTGTATGCGTCGGCATCGTCCTGCGCGTACTGTTCGAGCTTGCGGATATCGACCTTGCCGACCAGCGACGAGATGTCCTGATTGTTCTCGTCGCCCGGCTCCGTCTTCGCGATGCCGACCTGCCGCAGGATCGACGGATAGCGTCGCACCACGCGGAACTGGCGGATGTCGCCGTTGTATTCGTGCAGGCGCTTGACGGCCCACGGACTCAGGATGCTTTTCAGGTAGCGGCGTGGAATGCCGTACTGTTCCTCGAGGATCGGACCATCCTCGTCGTAGTCGAACAGCCCGAGCGGCGATTCGTTGACGGGCGAGCCCTTCAGCGCATAGAACGGCACGCGCTCCATCAGTTGCTTCAGACGCTCGGCGATCGACGACTTGCCGCCGCCCACCGGGCCCAGCAGATAGAGGATCTGCTTCTTCTCTTCAAGACCTTGCGCAGCGTGGCGGAAATACGCGACCACCTGCTCGATCACCTCCTCCATTCCGTAGAACTCACGGAATGCCGGATACACCTTGATGACCTTGTTCGCGAAGATCCGCGACAGGCGCGGGTCGTTGCGGGTATCGATCTGTTCAGGTTCCCCGATTGCTTCCAGCATGCGTTCACCCGCCGTCGCATACGCGGATGGATCGTTCTTGCAGAGCGCGAGATACTCCTCCAGCGAGAGCTCTTCCTCTCGCGTTTTTTCGAAGCGGTTCGCGAAGCTGCTGTAAATATCCATGCTACCTCCCTCGCCTGAGTCTGAAGACGTGCCTGCCTTCGTACGACTGCGCAGAAGCAAGCGCGTTCGAATTCATCCTAAACCCTTTCTTATTTTTTTTCACGAACTCTTCGTATGAAGTTCGTCATTCTCGACAACACCGCTTGGACAACGCATTTCGTCGTTTTACAATTGACCTCCCGAGCCGCAGAAACTGCATCCGCCGCGTCTCGTCGAACATCGAAACGGCTCGTGCGTTGGACACCTCCGACGTCGCCACTTCCCCCCTTCATCCCTATACGTTCGAGCGGCCGCGTGCGATGACACGCCGCGCGCACCGTTACAAATTTTTTTCGCAGTCCCTTACGGACATACCCGTACGACGAACGCGGGAACATGACGCGCACGCAGCGCATCCGCGCGAATTCGTCGGTGCGAGACGCGCGATGCGCGATGCACGTGCCGATGCCCGATCGATCGTCCGTGCTGTCACATTCGGCTGTCGCAGAAACGACGACGCCCGCGGATCGCGGGCGTCGTTCGTCACCAAATGGGGATAGATACGCGGCGCGCGCGGATCAGAACGTCTCCCAGTCGTCGCCGCCGGCGGTCGCGGCTGCCGGCGCGGGTGCGGACGCAGCCGATGCGGCGGCAGGCTTGCGCGCCGGCATCGCGGCGGCCGCGCGTTTCGGCGCGGCATCGCGTTCGATGCGCGCGGCAGTCTGTACCGGCGCAGCCGCCGGCGCGGAAGGCGCACGCGGCGTGTGCCGCGCCACCGCAACGGCGGTGCCCGCGGGCGCCGCTTCGTCGTCGAGCTGGAATACCGCCGCCGTTTCGCGCAGGCGGGCCGCCTGTTCCTCGAGCGACTGCGCGGCGGCCGCGGCTTCCTCGACGAGCGCCGCATTCTGCTGCGTGACCTCGTCCATCTGCGCGACCGCGCGCGCCACCTGGTCGATCCCGCCGCTCTGCTCCTCGGACGCCGCCGCGATCTCGCCCATGATGTCCGTCACGCGCTGGACCGCGCCGATCACGTCGTTCATCGTGCGCCCGGCTTCGTCGACCAGCGTCGAGCCGGTCCGGATCCGCTCCACCGACGCGTCGATCAGCGCCTTGATTTCCTTCGCCGCGCTCGACGAACGCTGCGCGAGGCTGCGCACTTCGCCGGCGACGACCGCGAAGCCGCGGCCTTCCTCGCCCGCCCGCGCGGCTTCGACGGCCGCATTCAGCGCAAGAATGTTGGTCTGGAACGCGATTCCCTCGATGATCGCGATGATGTCCGCGATTTTCGCCGAGCTGTCGTTGATTTCGCCCATCGTGCCGACCACCTGGCCCACCACCGTATTTCCCTTGTTTGCAATGTCGGACGCATTCGCGGCCAGCGAGCTGGCCTGGCGCGCATTGTCCGCATTCTGCTTCACGGTGCCGGTCAGCTGCTCCATGCTCGACGCGGTTTCCTGCAGCGCGGCGGCCTGTTCCTCGGTACGCGACGACAGGTCGATGTTGCCGGCCGCGATCTGGCGGGCCGCGGTCGCGATCGACTCGCTGCCGCCGCGCACGGTGCGCACCGTGTCGACGAGCCCGCGCTGCATCCTCGCGAGGCCTTCCAGCAACCGCCCCATCTCGTCACGCCGGTCAACGACGATCGGCCGGCGCAGGTCGCCCGCGGCGATCGCGTCGAAATGTGACAGCGCATCGGTAATCGGGCGGCCGATCGCGCGGCTCAGCGTCAGCCACGACAGCACCGCGGCGGCAACGCCAGCCAGCAGCACGACGATCAACAGCACGCGTAACGTGTCGAACATCGATTCCGCGCGATTGAAGCTCGCCTGCGCATCGGTGAACTGGAAGTTGCGCAGCGCTTCGCCGGCCACGGCCAGCTCGTTGTAGCGCACTTGAAGCTGCTTTGCGCCGTCGCCGATCCGGTCATGATCGCCCGTGCCGATCGCACTCGCGAACGCGTCGCAGGTGTCCTGCAGCACCTTGCGCCGGGCGGCGACGTCCTGGGCGAGCCGGTCCTCATCGGCGCCGCTCGGCAGCGCGAGGTACTTCTGCCACCACGCGTCGGACTGCGTGCGCATCGTGCGGCTGCGCTCGACGGCGACCGCCGCGTCGGGCGTGCCGGCCAGCAGCGCCGCGCGGTCGAGCGCGAGGCGTTCGCGCGCGGCGAACATTTCCGCGACCGACACGTCGACCGCGCTCGGCATCTGGTTCGTGAAAATCTCGCGCGTCGAATCGTTCGAACGCGTCATCCCGTACAGACCGAGCACGCCGGTGACACCCAGCAGTACCGCCAGAAACGCCATCGTCAAACCGATGCGCGCACGAATCGTCAGGTTCCTGAACACCATCATCCATCCTGTATTGCGTCGTCATGAACGGGCCCGGCCCGTTGGCTCGAAGCATTGCTTCACTTGGTGCATTTACGACCGTGCGGCGCATAACTTGATGGGTTTCGCGTCATTATTTCGAATTATTTGTCTGTTTATTACAAATCGCTGAATAATTGACGCAATTCGGGCCAGGACGGAGAACAAGAGAAAGGCCGCCGACGCACGGCGAGCCGCGGCCCCGACCGTCTCGTGCGACGGACGGGCCGTGGGGCGGAATCGGAAACCGGGGATCCGGCCCTAGTCGGCCAGTTCGGCGCGGGTCGGGATCGACGGCTGCGCGCCCGCGCGCGTGACCGACAGCGCCGCCGCGCGTTGCGCGAAGCGGATGGCCGTGTCGACGTCCGCGCCGGCCGCGAGCCGTGCGGAAAAGCCGCCGATGAAGGTGTCGCCGGCCGCCGTCGTGTCGACGGCCTGCACGGCCGGCGCCGGGTAGTGTCGCGCGGTGCCGTCGGCCGTCAGCGCGAGCACGCCGCGCGCGCCGAGCGTGACCAGCACGTTGCGCGCGCCGCCGGCCTGGAGCGCCCGGGCGGCGGCTTCGGCCTGCGCCGGGTCGCGCACCGGCAGACCGGTCAGCGCGGCCGCCTCGACTTCGTTCGGGATCAGGTAATCGACGAGCGGCAGCCAGCCGTCCGGCAGCGGCGCGACGGCCGGGGCCGGATTGAGCACCACCGTGCGGCCGAGCCGACGCCCGGCCGACAATGCCGCGAACACCGCGTCCGGCGGCGTCTCGAGCTGGCAGATCAGCACGTCGGCCGCCGCGAGCGCGGCCTCGTGCCGGGCGATCGTGTCGGTCGTGACTTCGCCGTTGCCGCCCGCGACGATCACGATCGCGTTCTGGCTCGCATCGTCGACGACGATCAGCGCGACGCCGGTCGACGCCGACGCGCTCGTCGCGAGCCCCCTGCAGTCGATTCCCTCGGCCTCGAGGCCCGCGCGCAGGGCCGCGCCGTGCGCATCCGCGCCGACGCAGCCGATCATCGCGACCTGCGCGCCGAGCCGGGCGGCGGCGACGGCCTGGTTGCCGCCCTTGCCGCCCGCTGCCTGCGCGAACGCATGCCCGGCAAGCGTTTCGCCCGGCAGCGGCAGTCGCGGCGCCCGTACGACGAGATCCATGTTGAGGCTGCCGACCACCGTCACGCGGCCGGCGCCCGTTGCGCTCGCCGTCATGCGCGAGCGCCCGGCGCGGCCGGCTCGCGGTAGACCGCCGTCGATTCGCGCAGCACGAGGCGCGGCGACACGACGCGGCGACGGCTCGGCACGGCGGTCGAACCGCCGCCGATCCGTTCGATCAGCGTCTGCGCGGCCATTTCGCCGAGCGCGCGCACCGACTGGCCGACCGTCGACAGCGCCGGATACGTGTAGCGGGAAAATTCGATGTCGTCGAATCCGATGATCGAGCAGTCGTCGGGCACGCGCATCCCGCGCTCGGCCGCCGCGCGCAGCGCGCCGACTCCCATCAGGTCGTTGCCCGCGAAGATCGCGCTCGGCCGCACCGATTCGAACAGCCGCGACGCCGCGTGATAGCCGCCCAGGCACGAGAAATCGCTTTCGGCGATCGCGCCCGGCACGATGTCGACCCCGCGCTCGGCCATCGCGCGGATGAAGCCGTGCACGCGCATCGCGCTGACGGCGGTGTCGGTCGGCCCGGTGATGCAGCCGATCTTCGCGTGTCCGAGTTCGAGCAGATGGCGCGTCGCCAGATACGCGCCGCGCTCGTGGTCGATCTGCACGAGATCGGCCGCGAGCCCCTCGATGTTGCGGTCGACGACGACGAGCGGCGCGTGGATATCGGCGAGCGTCTGCGCGAGCACC
Organism: Burkholderia sp. BCC1208; assembly: GCF_902833095.1. Classification (NCBI taxonomy): domain Bacteria; kingdom Pseudomonadati; phylum Pseudomonadota; class Betaproteobacteria; order Burkholderiales; family Burkholderiaceae; genus Burkholderia; species Burkholderia sp. BCC1208. The sequence continues at coordinate 290,192 of NZ_CADFDY010000001.1, forward strand.
GCGTCCTCGCCCGCCGACGCGACGATCAGCCCGTCGATGCGCTTTTCCTGCAGCACGCGCAGGTAGTTGCGCTGCTTCACGGGATCGTCGTCCGAATTGCAGAAGAACACGCAATAGCCGTTGGCCGCACACTGATCCTCGATGCCGCGCGCAAGCTCCGCGAAGTACGGATTCGTGCTGTTCGGCACGACGAGGCCGATGGTCGCCGTCGAACGTGCCTTCAGCGAGCGCGCCACGGCCGACGGCACGTAATTCAGCTCGCGGATCGCGCCCTCGACCTTCGCACGCACATCCGCGGACACCGGCCGCGAATTGTTCACCACGTGCGAGACGGTCGTAAACGACACGCCCGCCATGGCCGCCACATCCTTGATCGTCGCCATTTCCCGTTTCTCTCTGGTCTGTTCTGTGTGTCTTGTTACCGCACGCGCGTACGCCGGCTGCGATACGTATCGAGCACGACCGCCACCACGATCACCGCGCCCGTGATGATCCGTTTCGTCGGCTCGTTCGCCCCGATCTGCGCCAGCCCCGCGGCCAGCACGGAGATGATCAACACGCCGAAGAACGTGCTGATCACCGAGCCGCGCCCGCCCATCAGGCTCGTGCCGCCGATCACGACGGCGGCGATGACCTGCAGTTCGAGGCCCGCGCCCGCGTTCGGATCGGCCGCCTCGAGCCGCGAAATCTGGAACAGCGACGCGAGCCCCGCGAGCGCGCCCATCAGTGCGAATACGAGAATTTTATACGGCCGCGGGTTAACCCCTGCAAGTCGCACCGCTTCCTCGTTCGTGCCGATGCCGATCAGATAGCGCCCGAACACCGTGCGCGTGAGCACGAACTGGGCCGCGATCATCACCGCCACAGCGATCAGGAACGCCGGCGAGATGCCGAGCGCGATCGGGTTCGACAGGAAATCGAATGCGTCGCCGATATACGCGGTGCGCGAATTCGTCAGCTGGTACGCGAGGCCGCGCGCGGCCTCCAGCACGCCGAGCGACACGATGAACGACGGAATCCGCCAGCCGACCGTGACCGCGCCGGTCAACGCGCCCGTCGCGGTCGCGACCGCGATCCCGATCAGCGCGGCCGGCAGCGGCCCCCACTGCCATTTCAGCGCGGCGACGCTGACCATCGACGCGGCGAGCGCGAGCACCGAGCCGACCGACAGGTCGATCCCGGCGATGATCAGCACGAAGGTCATCCCGACCGACATCACGACGAGATCGGGAATCTGGTTCGCGATCGTGCTGAACGTGTCGTAGGTCAGGAAATGCGAACTCAGCACCGAGAACAGCGCGATCATCGCGGCCAGCGCGCCGGCGAGGCCGAGGTAGTTCGACAGGCCGAGCCGCGTGCCGGACAGCGTGCGCGCGCGGCGCCCCGTCACGTCCTGCTGCGCGCCTGCGTCGGTCGGGGATACGGGTGGCTGGGTCATTCCTGTCGTCCTGTCGTCGAAGTGCCCGGAGCGGCGCCGCGCGCCTGCCCCGCGTCCGGATGCTGCATGGCCGCCGCCGGCGTCTCGCGGCCGAAGCCGGCGAACGCCGCGGCCAGCAGCGCATCCTGGGTCCAGTTGCCGCGCTCGAACACGGCCGTCATGCGCCCGGCCGACATCACGCCGATCCGGTCGCAGATCAGCATCAGCTCGCGCAGGTCGCTCGATACGACCACGAGCGCGCGGCCTTCGCGCGCGAGCGCGCCCATCAAAGTGTAGATCTCGAATTTGGCGCCGACGTCGATCCCGCGCGTCGGCTCGTCGAACAGCAGCACGCCCATGTCGCGCGCGAGCCAGCGGCCGATCACGACCTTCTGCTGGTTGCCGCCCGACAGCTCGCCGACCGGCTGCGTCGCCCCGTGCGTGCGGATCCGCAGCGCATCGATCTGCTGCTCGGCGAGCGCCGTTTCGCGCGCCGAATCGACGATGCCGCCGCGCGCGAGCCGGTCGAGCTGGCCGAGCGACACGTTCGCGGCGATCGGCTGCGACAGCAGCAGCCCTTCGCCCTTGCGATCCTCGGTGATCAGCGCGATGCCCAGCTTCACCGCATCGGCCGGCGACGCGATCCGCGCCGGCTTCAGCGGCTGACCCACCGCGATCGCCCCGGCATCCGGCGTATCGGCGCCGTAGATCAGCCGCAGCAGCTCGGTGCGCCCCGCGCCGATCAGCCCCGAGATGCCGAAGATCTCGCCCGCGCGCACCTCGAGCGAGACGTCGCGCACGGCCGTCCCGCGCGTGAGACCCGATACGGCGAGCCGCGGCGCGCCGAAACGACGCTCGCCGAGATCGATGTGTTCGCCGATCTCGCGTCCGACCATCAGCGTGACGAGCCCATCGGACGTCGTCGCCGCCATGTCGCCCGCATGCACGAGCCGGCCGTCGCGCAACACCGCGACGCGCTCGGCGACGCGAGCGAGCTCCTCGAGCCGGTGCGAGATATAGACGATCGCGACGCCGCGCGCCTTCAGCCGGTCGATCTGCTCGAACAGCAGCTCGACTTCGCGCGCGGTCAGCATCGCGGTCGGCTCGTCGAGAATCAGCACGCGGCAGTCGCCGATCAGGTTGCGCGCGATCTCGACCATCTGCTGGTGGCCGATGCCGAGCGCGCCGACCGGCGTATCCGGATCGACCGCGTCGAGCCCGACCTGCGCCATCGCCGCGCGCGCGTCGTCGCGCAGCCGCGCGCGATCGATGATTCCGAAGCGCCGCGGCAGGCGGTTCAGGAACAGATTTTCGGCAATGCTCAGCGTCGGCAGCAGGTTCAGCTCCTGCATCACCATGCGTACGCCGAGCGCCTCGGCCTGCGTGCGGCTCGCCGGCGCATAGGCCTGGCCGCCGAGCTGCATCGTGCCGGTGGTCGGGTCGACGAGCCCGCCGATGATCTTCGACAGCGTGCTCTTGCCGGCGCCGTTCTCGCCCGTCAGCGCGAGCGCCTGGCCCGCGTCGAGGGTCAGCGTGACGTCGGCGAGCACGGGTTCGGCATAGGTCTTGCCGATGCCGGATACGGACAGCACGGGGTGGGCTGAACGGGAGGGTTGGAAGGTCGGTTCCATCGCGATCCTGGTTGCGGCCGCGCGCACGCGGCGCGCGGGGGTGACGCTCACAAGTGCATGTGCATGCAGTGGCCGTGATCGCGCTCACACCGGATAACGGCCGCCGCGCCGGATTCTTGAGGGCGGCGGCCGGACCGGTGCGGCGTTACTTCGTCACGAGATCCACCGGCGTCTCGACCACGCCGGACATGTCGGCCTGCTTGCGATGCTCGGCGATCGCCTTGAGCGCCGTGTCGATGCCGAACACGGCCTGCTTCGCCGCGTACTGGTCGGCGGTCGCGAGCACGCGGCCGTCCTTCAGCATCGGCTTGATCGCATTGATGTTGTCGTAGCCGACCACGAGCACCTTGCCCTGCTTGCCGGCCGCGCGCACGGCCGACACGGCGCCGATCGCCATGTTGTCGTTGCCGCACAGCAGCGCCTTCAGGTTCGGGTATTCGTTGAGCATCGCGGCGGCCACCGCATTGCCCTTGTCGATTTCCCATTCGCCCGACTGCACCGACACGACCTTCATCCCGCCTGCCTTCATCGCGTCCTCGAAGCCGGCCGTGCGCTGCTGCGCGTTGGTGGTCGTCGACACGCCTTCGACGATGCCGACCTGGTCGCCCGCCTTCAGCCGCTTCGCGAGGTAATCGCCGATCTTGCGCGCGCCCTTGCGGTTGTCCGGGCCGACGAACGGCACGTTCAGGTTCTTCGACTTCAGCACGTCGGGATCGAGCCGGTTGTCGATGTTCACGACGACGATGCCGGCGTCAACGGCCTTCTTCACGACCGGCACGAGCGCCTTCGAATCGGCCGGCGCGAGCACGATCGCATCGACCTTCGAGACGATCATCTGCTCGACGATGCGGATCTGGTTCGCGGTGTCGGTCTCGTCCTTGATGCCGTTGGTGATCAGGTCGAACTGGTTCGCGTTGTGTTTCTGGTATTCCTTCGCGCCCGTTTCCATGGTCAGGAAAAACTCGTTGGCGAGCGACTTCATCACGAGCGCGACCTTCGGCTTGGCGGCGGATTGCGCGTGGACAGCCGGTGCGGCGGCCACCGCGACGGCGGCGAGCGCGGCGGTCAGGAAGCGACGGCGAAAGCGGACATTCATACACATCTCCTGGCGACTGGCCCGAAGGGCCGGATTGTTGTTTGGTTGTTGTTTTAATGTGAGCAAACGTTTGCGCCACACTACCCGGGCAATGGCCATCGATGCTGCTGTCGGTACCACGGAATGGAAGCGAGGCAGACGGCCGACTGCCTGGCGCGTGCTGTCGTTGACGCGCCACCGCCGGCGGGGACGCCGGCGGAGTGAAGGCTATGCTGTACCGATTCGCTTCGGCGCGCAACCTGTCTGATCAATATTTAAGGGTTTATTCGGAGCGCGCAAGCGCGCTTCACGATGCGCAAATACGACACTTGCGATGCCGGCGGCGGCCTGCCGAAGCGCTTCGCGCGCCGGCGGGCCGATGATGAAGCGGTTCGGCGCGAACAACGCGATCGGCACGCGGATCGTCGGCGTCCACCGTCCCGGTATGGGGTCGACCGTGACGGAACCGGCGATGCGTCCGGCGCTGCTTCGCGAATGAGAATGGCTGCCGATCTTGCGTTCCGCGCCGAGGGTCGGCGTTGCGGATCGTTCTTGTTTTTCTGTTGGCACGGAAACGCGTGTCGATGGTCGTCGCCTGACGCGACCCACCTGATCGGAAGCCTCGGCTGAGGCTCCAGACGCGACCGACGGCGGCAATCCCCCGCCGCCGCCCGGTACGGGGTACGGCAGCCTACGCATGATGCATGTCGCACCGTCCGCGGCATCGGCCCGGACGGCGCACGACACGCGCGGGTCAGACGGCTTCGCGCAACTGCCCGGCAATCTCCGCTTCGTTCAGATGCGGCGCGAACATTTCGATCAGCCGGTACGCATACGCACGCAGGAACGCGCCCTTGCGCAACCCGACCCGCGTCGTGCTCGCCTCGAACAGGTGCTGCGTATCGAGCGCGACGAGCCCCGTGTCGCGCTGCGGATCGTAGGCCATCGCCGCGACCACGCCGATCCCCATTCCGAGCTCGACGTAGGTCTTGATCACGTCCGCGTCGATCGCGGTCAGCACGACGTCGGGCACGGCGCCCGCCTGCGTGAACGCCTGGTCGATGTGCGAGCGCCCCGTGAAGTCCTGGTCGTACGTGATGATCGGGTACTCGGCAATCTCCTCGAGCGTCAGGTTCTCGCGGCCGACGAGCGGGTGGCCCTTCGGCACGACGACCGTGTGGTGCCACGAATAGCACGGGAACGTGACGATGTCCGGATAGCGGTCGAGCGCCTCGGTCGAGATGCCGAGATCGGCCTCGCCGTTCAGGATCATCTGCGCGATCTGTTGCGGGCTGCCCTGGCGCAGCGCGAGATGCACCTTCGGAAACACGTCGGTGAACTGCCGGATCACCTTCGGCAGCGCGTAGCGCGCCTGCGTGTGCGTCGTCGCGACGACGAGGTGGCCGCTGTCCTGATCGGCGAACTGGCGCGCGACGCGGCGCAGATTCTCGGCATCGAGCAGCATCCGCTCGATCAGCTGATGCACCGCCTTGCCGGGCTCCGTGAGCCCCGTCAGCCGCTTGCCGCGCCGAATGAAGATGTCGACGCCCAGCTCATCCTCCAGATCCTTGATCTGCTTCGACACGCCCGACTGCGACGTGTACAGCACGTTCGCGACTTCCGTCAGGTTCATGTTCTGGCGCACCGCTTCGCGCACGAACCGCAATTGCTGAAAATTCATGGGTATGCCTCTTAGGCTGTCGTTGTTTGATTGTCGAATCGGAGCGAATCCCGCCCTCTGCCCTGCATTGTCTCGTCAACGCGCGGGAAACACCCGCACGGCGCGCGGCACGGCCGTCGCGCCGTCGCCGACCTGCAGCGAAAGCGCCCGCCATGCATCGCGGTCGAGTTCCGCCTCGAGCGCGCCGCCCGCGCGCGTCTCGAGCTCCACGCGCACCGAACCGCCGAGCGGAATCACGCGCCGCACGTCCACCGCGATGCCGTCGCGGTGACCTTCGCCCGCCGGCCACAGCTGCAGATCGTGCGGCCGCACATACGCGTTCGCGGGGCCCGCGAAATCGGCATCGACCTCGATCGGCGCAGCCGCACCCTCGGCGACGAAACCGCGCCCGGCAACCGTGCCCGGCAGCCGGTTCGCCGCGCCGAGGAACTCGTACACGAACGCGCTTTGCGGATGATCGTAGACGTCCTGCGGGCTGCCGACCTGCTCGACGTGGCCTCGGTTCAGCACGACGATGCGATCGGCCACTTCGAGCGCCTCTTCCTGGTCGTGCGTGACGAAGATCGTCGAGATGTGCAGGTCGTCGTGCAGGCGACGCAGCCAGCCGCGCAGTTCCTTGCGGACCTTCGCATCGAGCGCGCCGAACGGTTCGTCGAGCAGCAGCACCTTCGGCTCGACCGCGAGCGCGCGGGCGAGCGCGATGCGCTGGCGCTGGCCGCCCGACAGCTCGGACGGGTAACGCTGCGCGAGCCAGTCGAGCTGCACGAGCTTGAGCAGCTCATGCACCTTCTCGCGAATCGCGGCTTCCGACGGCCGCTCGCGGCGCGGCTTCACGCGCAGGCCGAACGCGACGTTCTCGAACACCGTCATGTGGCGAAACAGCGCGTAGTGCTGGAACACGAAGCCGACCTGACGGTCGCGCGCGCCGACCGACGCGACGTCGAGCCCCTGCAGCACGACCTGGCCGGCGTCCGCGTGCTCGAGGCCCGCGATCACGCGCAGCAGCGTGGTCTTGCCGCAGCCGGACGGCCCGAGCAGCGCGACCAGTTCGCCGGGCGGAAAGTCGAGCGACACGTTGTCGAGCGCCGTGAAATCGCCGAAGCGCTTCTGAAGGTTACGGACGGTGATACCCATTCTGGTTGCCTCTTTACGATTTCGACGAAACGGTGCCGACCGGGCCGGCATGTGCGGGAACGGCGTCGGGCGCGTCGGCCAGTTCGGCCGCGAGATGACGCTCGGCGAGCAGCTTCAGCGCGAGCGTGACGAGCGCGAGCAGCGCCAGCACCGACGCCACCGCGAACGCCGCCGCGAAGTTGTATTCGTTGTACAGAATCTCCACGTGCAGCGGCATCGTGTCGGTCACGCCGCGGATGTGGCCCGACACGACCGACACCGCGCCGAACTCGCCCATCGCGCGCGCATTGCACAGGATCACGCCGTAGAGCAGGCCCCACCTCACGTTCGGCAGCGTCACGCGGCGGAAGATCTGCCAGCCCGACGCGCCGAGCACGCGCGCGGCCTCTTCCTCGTCGGTGCCTTGCGCCTGCATCAGCGGAATCAGCTCGCGCGCGACGAACGGGAACGTGACGAAGATCGTCGCGAGCACGATGCCCGGCACCGCGAAGATGATCTGCACGTCGTGATCCTGCAGCCACGGCCCGAACCAGCCCTGCGCGCCGAACAGCAGCACGTACACGAGGCCCGAGATCACCGGCGACACCGAGAACGGCAGGTCGATCAGCGTCGTCAGCAGCGCCTTGCCGCGGAATTCGAACTTCGCGATCGCCCACGATGCGCACACGCCGAACACGAGATTCAGCGGCACCGCGATCACGGCGACGGTCAACGTCAGCTTGATCGCCGACCACGCATCGGGATCGGCCAGCGATTCGAGATAGAAGCCGACGCCCTTGCGCAGCGCCTCGACGAACACCGCGGCGAGCGGCACGACGAGGAAGAACGCGAGGAACGCCAGCGCGATGCCCGTGAGCAGCCAGCGCACGACGCGCGACTCGCTGACGGGGTCGAGCCGCTTCGCGGCGCGCGCGGCCGGCGACGGGGTTTTCAGCACGGCGGTGGCCTCCTGGCTCATTGCTGGCCTCCTGCCGCGACGGCGTTGACGACGTTGACGGCGGCGGGCGCCGGACCGCTCGCGCCCTTGCTCGTCCTGCGCTGCAGATACCACTGCAGCGTGTTGATCAGCAGCAGCATCAGGAACGACACGACCAGCATCACGACCGCCAGCGCGGTCGCGCCCGCGTAGTCGTACTGCTCGAGCTTCGTGATGATCAGCAGCGACGTGATCTCGGATTTCATCGGCACGTTGCCGGCGATGAAGATCACCGATCCGTATTCGCCGAGCGCGCGCGCGAACGCGAGCGCGAAACCGGTGAGCAACGCCGGCAGCACGGCCGGCAGCACGACGCGTCGGAACGTCAGCCAGCGCGACGCGCCGAGGCACGCGGCGGCTTCTTCCTGCTCGCGCTCGAAATCCTCGAGCACCGGCTGCACGGTGCGCACGACGAACGGCAGCCCGATGAAGGTCAGCGCGACCAGCACGCCGGCCGGCGTGAACGCGATCTTGATGCCGAGCGGCGCCAGGTACTGGCCGACCCAGCCGTTGGTCGCGTAGACGGCCGCGAGCGAGATGCCGGCCACCGACGTCGGCAGCGCGAACGGCAGATCGACGATCGCATCGACGAGACGCTTGAACGGAAACGTGTAGCGCACCAGCACCCACGCGACGAGGAAGCCGAACACGGCATTGATCAGCGCGCCGCCGAGCGCGGCCGAGAACGTCAGCCGGTACGACGCGAGCACGCGCGGCGACGTGACGGCGGTGACGAACTGGTCCCACGACAGCGTCGCGGTCTTCAGAAAGGTGGCGGCGAGCGGAATCAGCACCACGAGGCTCAAATAGGCCACCGTGATGCCGAGTGTCACGCCGAAACCGGGCAGCGCGCTCGGCTTGCGAAAGGTGTACGTCGTCATCGGATGCTCTTGCTGGGTCGATGCTGCTCACGGGCCCGACGCAAACGCCGGCGCAGTGAATCGCGCCGGCGCCCCGTCGGGGATGCGGCGCGCTGTCGTGGCGCGCCGCTTGTCGTTATGTCGTTATGGCGTTACTGCGGCTTGTAGATCGAATCGAACACGCCGCCGTCCGCGAAATGCGTCTTCTGCGCATTCGTCCAGCCGCCGAACGTGTCGTCGACCGTGTACAGCTTCAGCTTCGGGAACTGCTTGGTCAGCTCCGCCGGCACGCTCTTCGAACGCGGCCGGTAGTAGTTGCGCGCCGCGATTTCCTGGCCCTGCGGGCTATACAGGAAGTTCAGGTAGGCCTCGGCCAGCTTGCGCGTGCCCTTCTTGTCGACCACCTTGTCGACCACCGCGACGGGCGGCTCGGCCAGGATGCTCACCGACGGCACGACGATCTCGAACTTGTCGGTACCGAATTCCTTGACCGACAGGAACGCCTCGTTTTCCCAGGCGATCAGCACGTCGCCGATCCCGCGCTGCACGAAGCTCGTCGTCGCGCCCCGCGCGCCCGAATCGAGCACGCCTGCGTTCTTGTAGAGCTTCGTGACGAATTCCTTCGCCGTCTGCTCGTTGCCGCCCGGCTTGTGCTGGGCGTATGCCCATGCGGCCAGGTAGTTCCAGCGCGCGCCGCCCGAGGTCTTCGGGTTCGGCGTGACGATCGAGATGCCCGGCCTGGTCAGGTCGTCCCAGTCCTTGATCCCCTTCGGATTGCCCTTGCGCACGAGGAACACGATCGTCGACGTGTACGGCGACGCGTTGTCGGGCAGGCGCTTCTGCCAATCCTTGTTCACGAGCCCCTTGTTCGCGAGCGCGTCGATGTCGTACGCCAGCGCCAGCGTGACGACGTCGGCCTGCAGGCCGTCGAGCACCGAGCGCGCCTGCGCGCCCGAACCGCCGTGCGACTGCTTGAAGTTGACGGTTTCGCCCGTCTTCGCCTTCCACTCCTTGCCGAACGCCTGGTTGAAATCCTGATACAGCTCGCGCGTCGGGTCGTACGACACGTTCAGGAAGGTCGTATCGGCCTGCGCATGCGTCGCGACGCCCAGCGCCGCCGCCGCGCCCAGCGCGAGTGTTGCGATCAGGCGGCCCACTCCGCCCACCAGCCCCGTATTGCGCTTCGCCATCCTTGGTTCTCCAGTGTTGTCGGTATTGCGATGTCGGGCCAGTCTAGCGAACGGCTTACATGATTAAAAATAATCGTTCCTCATTTTTTAATACTCAAAAGTGCTAACGCATACGGGACGGACGGTTGCGACGGACAAACCGGCGTCCGGGCGTCGCGAAATCGCGCCGGAACCGGCGCGATCGCGTCGAACCTCAAGTAACACTTGAAATTCACCAAGTACTGTATAAAAATACAGCTCACTGTCTATCCATACAGTTAAGCCATGACCAAACTCACCGCCCGTCAGCAGCAAGTGTTCGACTTGATCCGTCGCGCGATCGAGCGCTCCGGATACCCGCCCACCCGCGCCGAGATCGCGGCCGAACTGGGCTTCAGCTCGCCGAATGCGGCCGAGGAGCACCTGCGCGCGTTGGCGCGCAAGGGCGTGATCGAGTTGGCCGCCGGCGCATCGCGCGGCATCCGGCTGCTCGGCATCGACGACGCCCCGCACCAGTTCACGCTGCCGCACGCCGGCCTGATGCAACTGTCGCTGCCGCTCGTCGGCCGCGTCGCGGCCGGTAGCCCGATCCTTGCGCAGGAGCACATCTCGCACCATTACGCGTGCGATCCCGCGCTGTTCACCAGCAAGCCCGACTATCTGCTGAAGGTGCGCGGCCTGTCGATGCGCGACGCCGGCATTCTCGACGGCGATCTTCTCGCCGTGCAGAAGCGCACGGAAGCGAAGGACGGCCAGATCATCGTCGCGCGTCTCGGCGACGACGTCACGGTCAAGCGCCTGATGCGCCGGCCCGGCGGCCTGGAGCTGATCGCGGAGAACCCGGATTACGAAAACATCTTCGTCAAGGCCGGCAGCGCGGATTTCGCGCTGGAAGGCATCGCCGTCGGGCTGATCCGCTCGGGCGAACTCTGACATTCCGTCTCGCTAGGAGAACATCATGGAACGCCTTGCCCGCCTGCTGCCTTTCCGTCAATTCGGTCGCCTGCGTCATCTGCGCGGCCGCACGCCCTGCGCACCGCTGTCCGCGGCGGCGCCAGTGCAAGAAGAAGTCGCAGTCGAACGGCAGGCGTCCCTGCTGCCGTCAGCCCTCCCCGCGTTCGCACGGGTATCGCTGAACGCCGGTCTGAACCACGCGGAACCCGCGCGCCGCGCGCCGGTGCGCGTCTATCACGGCCGATCGCGCCTGATCATGGTGGGCACGATCGATGCCGTGTGCCGGATGATCGATCGCTGCATCGCAGAGGAACGATCGGCCACGCCGGGCGGTCTCTGATTGCGGAACATTCCCGCACCGGAGGCAACGTGACTGAATCGGCGCGCCGCGCACGGCGACTCAAGCCCCTGTTGATCACCGTGCTGATCGTCGCCGTCATTGCGACGCTCGGCTATGCGTATGCGTCGCCGTACGTCGCGCTCGGTCGCCTGAAATCGGCAATCGATGCGCGTGATGCGCAGGCGATCAGCGAGTATGTCGACTTTCCGTCGCTGCGCGTCAGCCTGAAGCAGCAGGTCACGGAAGAGTTGATGCGCCGGATCGACGCAGTGAAGAAAAACAATCCGTTCGCGGTGATTGGCGCGCTGATCGGGTCCGCCCTGATCGGCCCGCTGGTCGATGCGTATGCGACCCCGGAAGGCGTCGCCGCGCTGATGAGCGGATTGCCGCCACGCGGCAATCCGGGCGAGCGTCCGCCCGAGTTGTCAAATCAGCCGTCCGCAGGCAATGCGCCCGGCAACACGCCTGCCGCACCGCCCGCCAATCCGGCGGCGCCGGCAAGTGCCAGCGTACCGAGCGGAAACACGGCGGCTTCGGCGGCATCATCGCCGACCCCCGCGCCCGCCGCACCGGCCAGCCCGAACGAAGCCACGCAAGCGCCGCCCCAGCAGCAAACCAGCGCGGGCTACCGAAATATCGATGAATTCGTCGTGACGTATCAGCGCAGTGCCGACGGCACGCGCTATGCGGCGATCTTCCACCGCTTCGGGCTGTTCTCGTGGAAATTGTCCGGAATCGACCTGCACGCATAGGGCCGCGCTCGACGCGCGCCCTGCCGGGCAGTGCGACGCCTGGCCGGCATGCATCGCCGGTCAGGCGGCCATCCAGCCTTTAGATCATTTGCCGTTCGCCATGGCCGCTTCACGCTCGCGCGCGATTTCGGCCTTCTGCTCTTCCGCCGACGAACACGCCACCAGAATGCTGCAGTTCACGCGATCGAGCAGTTGCGTGTTGCCCGACCCCATCCACCATCTCGACAATCCGCTGCGGCACCGGTGGCCGACGACGACGAGATCGACCTTCAGCTCCGACGCGAGATTCGCGATTTCGTCGATCGGATAGCCGAACGCGAAATGGCCTTCGGCCTGGACGCCGCGCTCGCGCAGCCAGTTCACGCCTTCCTGCAGGATTTCGCGCGCGGTTTCCTCGAAGCGGCCGCACGCCACATCGGTCAGCAAACCCGCGCTTTGCGCAATGCTCGAACGCATGTCGACGACCGACAGCAAATGCGTTTCGGCCTTCAGGTCCATTGCGAGATTGGCGCCGCAACGCAGCGCCTTGCGCCCTTCGAGCGTGCCGTCGTAACACAGCAAAATCTTGTTGTAGCTAGCCATGGAGCCTCCCTATCGCGACAACGAGCCTACGCATTCATCATGGTGCGCCGCAATTCAGGACGCAAGGGATGGAAAACGCTGATTCGCCCCGCGCGGCGCATGCGCGATGGTGCGGCGCACGATCGGCGCGCACTTGCATCGCACCGTGCAGGCATGCGCTGAAGCGATGCAGCCGATGCACTAGAATGGCCCGTTCCACCTCCAGCGGGCCACCTCGCGCCGGCGTCGTATGCTTCGGCCATGCCCGTGTGACACGCATTCGCGCGATCCGTTCGCCAACCCGCCACGCACCGGGCAGCGGAACGGCCCGCTTACAACGACAACCCGCCCATGTCCGTCGCACCGATCGATTTCCGCAACGTCGAAAAGCACTATGGCGACAAGCTCGTCGTCAACGGTCTGTCCTTCAACGTGAAGGCCGGCGAATGCTATGGCCTGCTCGGGCCGAATGGCGCCGGCAAGACCACGACGCTGAAGATGCTGCTCGGCCTCGCGCACCCCGATGCAGGCACCATTTCGCTGTGCGGAGAACCGGTTCCATCGCGTGCGCGACATGCACGCCGGCGGGTCGGCGTCGTCCCGCAGTTCGACAACCTCGACCCCGACTTCACGGTCCGGGAAAACCTGCTCGTGTTCAGCCGCTATTTCGGGATGTCGGCGCAGGCCGCACGCGCGCTCGTGCCGCCGCTGCTCGAATTCGCAAAGCTCGAGAACAAGGCCGATGCGAAAGTCGGCGAGCTGTCGGGCGGCATGAAGCGCCGCCTCACGCTCGCCCGCGCGCTCGTCAACGATCCCGATGTGCTGGTGCTCGACGAGCCGACGACGGGCCTCGATCCTCAGGCGCGGCATCTGATGTGGGAGCGGCTGCGCTCGCTGCTCGCGCGCGGCAAGACGATCCTGATCACCACGCATTTCATGGAAGAAGCCGAGCGCCTGTGCGATCGGCTGTGCGTGATCGAGGAAGGCCGCAAGATCGCCGAAGGCGCGCCGCACGCACTGATCGAATCGGAGATCGGTTGCGACGTGATCGAGATCTACGGGCCGGAGCCGGCCGCGCTGCGCGACGAGTTGTCGGCATTCGCGAAGCACACCGAGATCAGCGGCGAAACGCTATTCTGCTATGTGACCGACCCCGAACCGATCAGCGCACGACTCAAGGGCCGGACGGGGTTGCGCTATCTGCATCGCCCGGCCAATCTGGAGGATGTGTTCCTGCGGCTCACGGGCCGCGAGATGCAGGATTGATCGACCATGGACGTCCGTAACTATTCCGCCACCGCGCGATCGGCCCCGCCGCGCGAATCGCGCTTCGCGATAGCGATGCCGGCGAACGCCAGCAACTGGATCGCCGTCTGGCGGCGCAACTATCTCGTGTGGCGCAAGCTCGCGCTCGCGTCGATGTTCGGCAATCTCGCCGATCCGATGATCTATCTGTTCGGGCTGGGTTTCGGGCTCGGCCTGATGCTCGGCCATGTCGACGGCGTGTCGTATATCGCGTTCCTCGCGGCCGGCACGGTCGGCTCGAGCGTGATGATGTCCGCGAGCTTCGAATCGATGTATTCGGGTTTCTCGCGGATGCACGTGCAGCGCACGTGGGAAGCGATCATGCATACGCCGCTCGCACTCGGCGACATCGTGCTCGGCGAGATCGTCTGGGCAGCCAGCAAGGCGATGCTGTCGGGAGGCGCGATCATGCTCGTCGCGGGAGGGCTCGGCTACGCGCGGTTTCCGTCGATGCTCGCGGTGCTGCCCGTGATCGCGCTGGCCGGCCTCGCGTTTGCCAGCATCGCGATGATCGTCACGGCGCTCGCACCGTCCTACGATTTCTTCATGTTCTATCAGACGCTCGTGCTGACGCCGATGCTGCTGCTGTCAGGCGTGTTCTTCCCGATCACGCAGTTGCCGCCGCTCGCGCAGCACGCGGCGCAGGCGCTGCCGCTCGCGAACGCGGTCGAGCTGATCCGCCCTGCGATGCTCGGCCGGCCGGCGGCCGACATCGCGCTGCACGTCGCGGTGCTCGCCGGCTACGCGTTCGGCGGGTTCCTGCTGTCCGCGTGGCTGTTCCGGCGGCGGATGATGCGCTGACGGCCGGCGCGCCGGGCACCGCGCACCGGGCGCCGGCTTCATGCGACGACGTTACTCGTCGTCGTCGCTCCACGGAATTTCGACGTCGGTCAGGAACGCGACGGTCGCGAGCGGGCCGCCTTCCTGGCGGCCGAGCTTGCCGTCCGCGCGATGCCATTCGACGCGGAACTGCGTGCCCGGATCGTCGGCCAGCAGATAGACCGTGCGCAGCTCTTCCTTGTCGGCTTCGTCCACCGGGCCGTCGAACGACACCAGCATCTTCTGCGGCCACAGGCCGTTGACGGGATCGTAAATGCGATCGCCTTGCGGAATGTCGATGCTCGCCTCGACACCGATCGTTGCGGAGGCCTCGATGATCATCGTGCCGAGTGCATGCAGCACGGCAGTCGCCCGCGCGGAATTGGCCTGGCGGATCGCGAGATCGCCGCGCGTCAGCGCCTTTTCGAGTCGAGGATGGATCTTCGGTTGGGTCATGCGTTTTCCTGTTTGCTTCTTGTAAAAGGCGCCGCACACGTGAAGCGGCGGCGCCGGATGAATACGACGATGGCGCGCTCCGGGTGCGCCGTTTGCATGCGTCAGAACCCGAACGCGATCGCGAGCAAGCCGCTCGCGATCCCGAACACGACGACGAGCGTCGCGACGATCGCCAGCATGTAAGGCTTGAACGAACGCGCGAGCATCGCGAGCGACGGCACGCTGATCGGCGGCAGCGTCATCAGCAGCGCAGCGGCCGGACCGACGCCCATGCCGAGCGACAGCATCGCTTGGATGATCGGCACCTCGCCGGCCGTCGGGATCACGAACAGCATGCCCGCGACCGCGAACGCGACGATCCAGCCGAGATGATTGCCGATGTCCGGGCCGATATGCGGGAACAGCCACGCGCGCGCGGCGCCGAGCAGCAGCACGAGCACGATGTATTCGGGCACGAGCCGCACGGCCATGCGCGCGAGCAGCTTCACCCAGCGGACGAACGGATTGCCGGCCGCGGCCTGCTCGGCCGCCAGCGCGGCGAGCTGCGCATCGTCGATGCTGCGGTCTTCGGGACGCGCGATGCGGTTCAGCAGATAGCCGATCCCGAACACCATCGCGATGCCGAGCACGAGGCGCAGCGCGCTCCAGTGCCAGCCGAGCACGAAGCCCATGAACACCAGCGCCGCCGGGTTCAGCACCGTATTGCCGAGCCAGAACGCGACCGCGCCGCCGGGCGACGCATGGCGCGCACGCAAGCCCGCCACGACCGGCGCCGCGCAGCACGTGCACATCATCCCGGGCAGCGACAGCAGCCCGCCCGCGGCGACGCTGCCGAAGCCCGTGCGGCCGAGCACGCGCGCCACCCAGTGCGCGGGCAACAGCGCCTGCACGGCCGAGCCGAGCAGCAGGCCGAGCACCATCGCCTGCCAGATCGCCTTGCCGTATGCCCACGCGTAGTCGAGCGCCGCCTTCAGCGACGGTTCGGGCGCGGCCGCGGATGTGCCCATCAGGATCGACTGGCCGATCGAATGGTGCTCTGCGGCAACGAACGCCTTGTTGTAGTACGGGAACCATTTCACATAGAACAGGCCCGCGATCGCGATCAGCAGGAAGGTCATCCAGCCGAGCGCCGGAGTGGGTTGGGTACGTGTGGTCGTCATCGTGCGGTGGTCGTCGATTGGTCTTTGTCGGTTGCGGTTGTCGCGCCGGCGGCAAGCGCGGCCGACGCGGGCAATCCGGCTTGCGCGAGCTCGGCCAGCAGCGTGCGCGCCTGATCGCGCACGTCGGCTGCGTTGGGCCGGAACGTGAACGTCAGCGCCCGGTTCGGCTTGTTGTACGTCGCGCGGTAAGTGCGCGCATAGGCGGGATCGTAATGCTTGTCGATCAGTTCGGCGAACAAATCGGCCCGCGCGCCGGTATCGATCAGCCCCTTCCAGCGCGTCACCTCTTCGCGGCTGTGCAGGCCGATCAGCCGATGAAGCTGCGCCTTGAACGCGTCCGGGTCGTCGAACAGGTGCGCGTAATCGTCGAGCAGGAACGCGATCCGCTCGTCGTGGGCCGCTTCGACCTGCACCCACGGCCCCGCGTGAAACGCTTCGATCAGCGCGATCGGCAACTGCACGAGCCCGATCCTGCGGCTTTCCGACTCGACGAATACCGGCCATTCGGGGTCGAAACGCGCCAGCGTCTCGACGAGCCCCGAATCGAACCCTTTTTGCGCCGGCTGCGGCTTACCCGGCAGCGCGCCGAGCAGCGAGCCGCGATGACAGGCGAGCGCTTCGAGATCGAGCGTCTGCGCGCCCACGTCGCGCAGTGCATTCAGCAGGCGGGTCTTGCCGCAGCCCGTATGGCCGACGAGCGCGATATAGCGAAAGCGCGTCGGCAGCGAGTCAAGCGTCGCGCACACCGACTGGCGGTACGCCTTGTAGCCGCCGTCGAGCTGGCGCGCCTTCCAGCCGATCAGGTTGAACCAGGTCGTCATCGAGCCCGAGCGCTTGCCGCCGCGCCAGCAGTAGATCAGCGGGCGCCAGTTGCGCGGCCGGTCGGCGAACGTCGTGTCGAGATGGCGCGCGATGTTGCGCGCGACGATCGCCGCGCCGACGCGCGTCGCCTCGTACGGCGACACCTGCCGGTACATCGTGCCGACGAGCACGCGCTCTTCGTTGCTGAGCACGGGCGCGTTCAGCGCGCCGGGAATATGGTCCTCGGCGAACTCGAGCGGCGTGCGCACGTCGATGATCTCGTCGAACTCGCCAGCGCGATCGAGGGTGACAATCAGGTTCTTCAATTTGGCGTCGAACAGGGGCGATGCGGCTCGAAGAGCCGCATGGGCATGGAAAGGCGGATTGACGATTATCTCACGGGCCGGCGTCCCGGGCGTCGCGCGGCAGTCGGCGGCGGCGAGGCGGCCTGCATCGCATCGATCAGGTGGTCGCGGAACGCGCGCACCGACGCGGGCAGATCGCGTCCCGCCATCGTCTGCACCTGGATGCTGCGTTCGCGCAATTGCGGGTTCGTCAGGGGCACGGCGACGAAGCCGTCCGCATCGGAGCGATCGCGCACCGACAACAGCCCGGTGAACATCACCGCGCCCGTGCGCCGCGCGTAGCCGTACATCGCCGCGGTGTTGTTGCTCGTCAGTTCGGGCTCGAGCAGCAACCCGTCGAGCGCGCATGCGATGTCGATCAACTGGCGCACCGTCGTGCCGGCTTCAGGCAGCACGTGCGCGTGCCGCGCGACATCGGCAAGCGACACCGCGTCGCGCGCCGCGAGCGGATGATCGTGCCGGACCAGCGCGAAGACCGGCGCGCGCTCGGTGTGGTCGACGCGCACGCCCTTCTCCGGCGCGAGGCTGAAGGTCAATGCGATGTCCGCATCGCCGTCGCGCACGCGCCGGGTCGCGTCCGCCGGCGACACCACCCACACCGTGAAATCGACGCCCGGATGGCGCGCCTTGAAGCTCGCGAGCACGCCGGGCAGGAAATCGATCGCGAATCCTTCCGAGCACGCGATCTTCAGCAGGCTGCCGTGCAGCGCGTCGAGCCCGCCGATGTCCTTCATCACGTGTTCGGCCTCCAGCAGGCTGCGCTGCGCGAATGCCAACAGCCGCTCGCCGGCCTCCGACAGCGCCATTCCGCGCGGCCGCCGCTCGAACAGCGGCGCGCCGAGTTCGCTCTCCAGCTTCGCGATCTGGCGGCTGATCGCCGACACGGCCACGTGCAGCCGCGCGGACGCATCGCTGATCGAGCCGGTACGCGCTACCTCGACGAAATATCGCAACGCCAGACCATGCAGGAAAGCCGCCATCGTTCTGTCTCCGCGCCGCATCCGGCCGCGCTGCTTTGCCTTTTCGGCAAAGAAAGGTTCGAAATTCGATTATTGTGACAAAAAAACCGGCTTTCTAGAATCGATCGCACTTCACGTTGCGGGCACGGCCCGCGCACAGCGAACCATCAGAGGAGACACGATTTGAGCCGCAACGCCGCCATCCAGCATGCACTGAACCAGTTCGAATCCGGCGCGTTCTTCACCACCTTGAGCCGCCGCGTCGGCCTGCGCACCGAAAGCCAGGAAAGTGGCAGCGACGCCGCGCTGCGCGCCTATCTGACCGACGAGATCGCGCCCGAGGCCGCCGGCCTCGGTTTCACGTCGCGCATCGTCGAGAATCCCGTCGACGGCGGCGGGCCGTTCCTGCTCGCGTCGCGCCACGAAGACGACGCGCTGCCGACCGTGCTGATCTACGGCCACGGCGACGTCGTGCGCGGCTACGACGCGCAGTGGCGCGCGCCGCTGTCGCCGTGGACGCTGACGGCCGACGGCGACCGCTGGTACGGCCGCGGCAGCGCCGACAACAAGGGTCAGCACACGATCAACCTGGCCGCGCTGGCGAGCGTGCTCGATGCGCGCGGCGGCCGGCTCGGCTTCAACGCGAAGCTGCTGATCGAGATGGGCGAGGAAACCGGGTCGCCGGGCCTCGACGCGCTGTGCCGCCAGGAGCGCGACGCGCTCGCGGCCGACGTGCTGATCGCGTCCGACGGCCCGCGCATCGCCGCCGCGCGCCCGACGGTCTTCCTCGGCTCGCGCGGCGCGGTCAACTTCAAGCTGAGCCTGCGCGCCCGCGACGGCGCACATCACTCCGGCAACTGGGGCGGACTGCTGCGCAACCCGGCGATCGTGCTCGCGCATGCGCTCGCGAGCCTCGTCGACGCGCGCGGCGCGATTCGCGTCGCGGGGCTGCGCCCCCCGCCGATCCCGGCCGCGGTGCGCGACGCGCTCGCCGATCTTTCGGTCGGCGGCGGCCCCGGCGATCCGGCGCTCGACGCCGACTGGGGCGAGCCCGGCCTGTCCGCCGCCGAGCGCGTATTCGGCTGGAACACGTTCGAGATTCTCGCGTTCAAGGCCGGCAACCCCGAGCACCCCGTCAACGCGATCCCGCCCGTCGCGTATGCGCATTGCCAGTTGCGCTTCGTCGTCGGCACCGACTGGGAAGCGCTGCCTGCGCACCTTCGCGCGCATCTCGATGCGCACGGCTTCGCCGACATCGAGATCGACGTCGAACGCGGCGCGCCGGCGACGCGCGTGCCGCCGGACGATCCGTGGGTCCGCTGGGCCGTCGCGTCGCTCGCGCGCACCACCGGCAAGAAGCCCGCGATCCTGCCGAATCTCGGCGGCACGCTGCCGAACGAGGTGTTCGCCGACACGCTCGGGCTGCCGACGCTGTGGGTGCCGCACTCGTACCCGGCGTGCTCGCAGCACGCGCCCGACGAGCACCTGCTCGCCAGCGTCGTCAGCGAGGGGCTGCAGATGATGGCCGGCCTCTTCTGGGATCTCGGCGACGACGCGCCGCCCGTTCGCCGCGCGGCATCCGCCGCGGCCGGCGCCGCCCTGTAACGCGCTTCGCCCCTTTCACGGGACTGCACACACGATGAATACGACCACCCTGACCTCGCAGGACGCCGCGCGCCCCAGCGCCGCGAAGATCCGGCGCATCATCTTCGCGGCGTCGATCGGCAACGCGCTCGAATGGTTCGACCTGATCGTCTACGGCTTCTTCGCGGTCACGATCGCCAAGCTGTTCTTCCCTGCCACGAGCGAAGCGACGTCGCTGATGCTGACGCTCGGCACGTTCGGGCTGTCCTACCTGATCCGGCCGATCGGCGGCTTCGTGCTCGGCGCGTACGCGGACCGCGCGGGCCGCAAGGCGTCGCTGCTGCTGTCGATCGCGATGATGATGGCCGGCACGCTGTTGATCGCGCTGATGCCGACCTACGCGTCGATCGGCATTCTGGCGCCGCTCGGGATCATGCTGTCGCGGCTGATGCAGGGCTTTTCCGCGGGTGGCGAATTCGCGAGTTCGACCGCGTTTCTCGTCGAGCATGCGCCGCAGCGGCGCGGCTTCATGTCGAGCTGGCAGTTCGCGAGCCAGGGCCTCGCGACGTTGCTCGCGTCGGGCTTCGGCGCGCTGCTGACGGCCACGCTGAGCTCCGCGCAACTCGAAAGCTGGGGCTGGCGCGTGCCGTTCCTGTTCGGCCTCGCGATCGGCCCGGTCGGGCTGTACATCCGCCGCTACGTCGACGAAGGCGTCGAGTTCAAGACGCAGGCACGCTCCGAAGCGCCGGTGCGCGAGCTGTTCGCGGACCAGAAGGTGCGGCTGCTGCTGTCGACCGGCGTGCTCGTGATTTCAACCGCGATCAACTACATGATCCTGTACATGCCGACCTACGCGATCAAGCAGCTCGGGCTGCCGGCATCGACGGGATTCGCGGCGACGCTCGCGACCGGCTTCGTGCTGACGCTCGTCACGCCGGTCGTCGGCCATCTGTCCGACCGCACCGGGCGGATCCGCATGATGGCGGTCGCGGCCGTGCTGATGCTCCTGACCGTGTGGCCGACGTTCGCATGGCTCACACGCCACGCGTCGTTCGCGACGATGCTTGCCGCACTGGTCTGGATCGGCGCGCTGAAGGCGATGTATTGCGGCGCGCTGCCGGCGCTGATGGCCGAACTGTTCCCGTCGCAGACACGCGCCACCGGGCTCGCGGTCAGCTACAACACCGGCGTCACGCTGTTCGGCGGCTTCGCGCCGTTCGTCATCACCTGGCTGATCAGCACGACCGGCAACCGGCTGTCGCCGGCGCTCTATCTGATCGGATGTGCGCTGCTGAGCCTCGCCGCGCTGTTCGTCGCGCGCACGCGGCTGAAGATGCGCTGACGCGGGAAGCGACGGCGCGGCAATGCGCCGCCGACGCGGCCCGTCGCGGCATCGCTGCCGCGCGGGTCGCGCGCCGTTTACGGCGCCGGATTCGGCTGCCGTTCGTGCAATGCGTCGATTTCGGCGAGGATCTCGTCGGACAGCGTCACATCGATGCTGCCGATGTTCTCCTTCAACTGCTCGAGCGACGTCGCGCCGACCAGATTGCTGCGCACGAACGGGCGGCTGTTGACGAACGCGAGCGCCAGTTGCGCGGGCGACAGCCCGTGACGCTGCGCGAGCGCGACGTAACGCGACGTCGCCTCGACGGCCTGCGGCTTGCTGTAGCGCTGGAAGCGCTCGAACAGCGTGATGCGCGCGCCGGCCGGACGCGCGCCGTTCTCGTACTTGCCGGACAGCCAGCCGAACGCGAGCGGCGAATACGCGAGCAGGCCGACGCCGTCGCGATGCGTGAATTCCGACAGCCCGTTTTCGAACGTGCGGTTCAGCAGGCTGTACGGATTCTGGATGCTCGCGATGCGCGGCAGCCCCAGCCGCTCGGCCGCGCGCAGGAACTGCGCGACACCCCACGGCGTTTCGTTCGACACGCCGATCGCGCGCACCTTGCCGGCCTTCACGAATTCCGCGAGCACGCCGAGCGTTTCCTCGATCGGCACCGTGTACGCGTCGTCGACCCACGGATACGCGGGTCGGCCGAACGTGGTCGTGCTGCGGTCGGGCCAGTGGAGTTGGTAGAGATCGACGTAGTCGGTCTGCAGGCGTTTGAGGCTGCCGTCGAGCGCTTCGGTCAGGTTCTTGCGGTCGAACTGGTTGCCCTCACCGCGAATATGGCGCGGATTGTGCGGCTGCCGCGCCGGCCCCGCGATCTTCGTCGCGAGCACGATGCGGTCGCGCTGCGCGCGATGCTGCGCGATCCAGGTGCCGATGTATTGCTCGGTGCGGCCCTGCGTGTCGGGCTTCGGCGGCACCGGATACATCTCCGCGGCGTCGATCAGCGTCACGCCCTGCCCGAGCGCATAGTCGATCTGCTCGTGCGCGTCGCGCTCCGAATTCTGCTCGCCCCACGTCATCGTGCCGAGACCGATCAGGCTGACCTGGATGCCCGAGTCGCCGAGTGTGCGGTATTCCATGCTGTTCCTGTCGCGTCGGTGGAAAGCAGGAACGCTATCACATCGACGCGATTGCTTCAGGCGGGCGCCGCGCACGCTTACGAGCGTGCCTTGCGGGTGCCCAGCGGTCACGCGCCTGCTCGGACGACGGTGCTGCCGCCTTGCGTCACTGCGGCCGCTGGATGAAGCAGGTCGCCGACGCGTGCGCGACGATCTTGTCGTCCGGCGTCTTCAGCGTGCCCTCCGCGACGCCCAGCGAACGCGAGAGGTGAATCACGCGCCCTTCCGCAATCAGCTCGACGTCGCGCGGCACGGGCCGCAGCATCTTCACGTGCAGATCGACGGTGCCGTAACCGACGCCCGCGTCCAGCATCGAATGCACCGCGCACCCAGTGACCGAATCGAGCACCGTCGCGGCGAACCCGCCGTGCACGCCGCCCAGCGGATTCAGGTGCCGACCGTCCGCCCGCGCCGAAAACTTCACGTAACCGAGCTCGACGTCGAGCGGACGCATCGGGATCGTCTCGGAAATCGACGCAAGGGGCGCGTCGCCCGACGCGGCGGCACGCAGCAGATCGAGGCCAGACAGGGAAAGCGGATTCATCGGGTTGTCTCCGGGTTGAAAGCGCGTCGCCGCGCGAGTAAGTTCTAAATTGGAACTCATTATTGTCAACGATACCGGCCGTTGTCAACGCGGCTGAGCGTGTTGCGACCGAAGGTGGGTTCTATAATCGAACCCGCTATTTCGCTGAACCGCCGCAAGACCGCCGCAAGAGGCAAGAGACTCGACGATGAAATGGGACGACATCGGCACGCTGAACTGTTCAGTCGCACGCACGCTCGCCGTGCTCGGCGACCGCTGGACCATGCTGATCCTGCGCAACGCCTTCCTCGGCTGCCGCCGCTTCGATGCGTTCCAGGCCCAGCTTGGCCTGACGCGCCACGTGCTGGCCGAACGGCTCGCGCGGCTCGTCGACGAAGGCGTGCTCGTGAAGCGCGCGTATCAGGAACGCCCGCCGCGCTTCGAATACCGACTGACGCAAAAGGGCCTCGACCTCTACCCGGCGCTGCTCGCGCTGATGGCGTGGGGCGATCGCTGGAAGGACGACGGCCAGGGGCCGCCGTTGCAATTGCGCCACCGGACCTGCGGGCAGTTGATGCACGCGGTGACCGTATGCTCGGCCTGTGGCGAACCGCTCGACGCACGCGACGTGCAGCCAGAGCCTGGGCCCGGATGGATCGCGACCGACGAAGCGGGGGCGTCTGCAGAGACGGATTGACGATGCGCTGCGCGCGAATGTCTGGCTGACGCGCCCGTTGCACGTGCTTCGGCGACAAGCCGCATTGAGTCCCCGTCCGTCCGACCGGGTGCACGCATTGCTCGCACTCGCGTGCCCTGCAACGGCGCATGCAATCGCATGCCATCGCCGGCCCTATCCGCTATCCGTCGACCACCCCGCTCGCACCCACGAGCTGGACAACGCAACTTTGCGTCCCCCCACCACCCCTGCCGATCATCGCGCGCACCGTCGCTTCGCATCCGCACGTGACCGGGCCGCCACGCGTGCGTTACACTCACGGCCCGCTGTCTCGAAATTATTCGCTGTCCAAGATGTTGTCGCGCAATCGCCTCGCTGCCGCCTGTCTCGCCGCTTCCCTGCTCGCCACACCCTTCGCCGCCTTCGGCAAGACGCAAAGCGAATCGCTGCTCCAGCAAGCGATCGATCTCGTGTCGCGATGGTTGCCGGCCCCCACTCACGAAGCACCCGCGACCCAGGTCGTCGAATCGGCATTCTCGCCCGACGGCGGCGCCGAGGCGCTCGTGCTGAAAGCGATCGGCGCGGCGCGCAGCTCGATCCGGGTCGCCGCCTACTCGTTCACGTCGCCGCCCGTCGCGCGCGCGCTGCTTGCCGCCAAGCGCCGCGGCGTCAATGTCGCGGTGGTCGTCGACGACAAGGGCAACCGCGCGAAGAGCAGCAAGCAGGCACTGAACCTGCTCGTCAACGCGGGCATCCCGACGCGCACGATCGACGCCTATGCGATCCATCACGACAAGTACCTCGTGATCGACGCCGAGCACGTCGAAACGGGTTCGTTCAACTACAGTGCGTCGGCGGCCAGCCGCAATTCCGAGAACGTCGTCGTGGTCTGGAACAATCCGCAACTCGCGTCGCGCTACCTCACGCACTGGCAAAGCCGCTTCGACCAGGGCACGCCGTACCGCTCCAGCTACTGACGCGCGACACGCGCTTTCGCCCCGCGCTCGACCGCCCGCATTTTTGCCGCCGTGTTGCAGATGATCGGCGAGCATGGCGCGATGTTCAATTCGGCCAAATGGCCAGCATGCCAATTCGCGAAGCGCCCCTCACGAGCGACGACGCCGCGTTCAATGGATTTCAGGCACCCGCCCGATCGCTGCGCCGGCATGCGCGCCCGACATACAGTGGTTCGCGTGCCCGTCCGCACCGCTTGCCGAATTCGCCGACAAGCCGTGATCGCCCATGGGCAGCACCCTGCTCACGCAATCGGTGCTGAACATCAGCGTGTTCTGAACCAGCGGGTAAAGGAGATACAGCGCAAACGCGAGATAGCCCGCGTACAGAATTCGAACCATGGTGCGATGGGATGTGATGAACGATTGGACTCGTCCTATTTACGGCATGGCGACGCGCACCTTGAGGTATCGCCTGTGCGATTCCGCATCGGAACGAAACACGGTGCGATGACACCCGCTTCTCACGGCATCTTCGCCGACCCTCCCGAGCCCCCTCACCGCAGCCGCGAGACATGAAGCGTGGCGATGCATCGAGGAATGCGCGATACTGTTCAACGTACGACCCATGACGGCCCAACGGCCGGGACAAGAGGCAAGGCCCATGCAAATCGCACCGACACCGACCGACGAGGCGGCCCGGCTCGATACGCTTCGTTCGCTCTCGATCCTCGATACGCCACCTGAAGAGCGCTTCGATCGCCTGACGCGTCTCGCGCGACGGCTGTTCGACGTACCGATCGCCCTCGTGAGCCTCGTCGACGAGAATCGCCAGTGGTTCAAGAGTCGTGCGGGACTCGACGCCACGCAGACGCCGCGCGACGTGTCGTTCTGCGCGCACGCACTGCTCGCGGGCGATACGATGGTGATCCAGGATGCACTGAACGACGATCGCTTCCACGACAACCCGCTCGTCACCGGCGCGCCCGGCATCCGCTTCTACGCCGGCCGGCCGCTCGCCGCACCGAACGGCGCCCCCATCGGCACGCTATGCCTGATCGACACGCGGCCGCGCTCGCTCGAACCCGACGAACTCGCACTCCTCGGCGATCTCGCCCACATGACCGAGCGCGAGATCGCCGCGCTGCATTTCGCGACCACCGACGAACTCACGCAGTTGACGAACCGCCGCGGCTTCGAGATTCTCGCCCGCCATGTGCTGAGCCTGTGCGATCGCGTCGGCCGCCACGCCGTGCTGCTGTTCTTCGACCTGAACGATTTCAAGGCGATCAACGACCGCTTCGGCCATGCCGAAGGCGATCGCGCGCTGAAGGCGTTCGCCGAAACGTTGACAGACGCGCTGCGCGACAGCGACGTCATCGCGCGGCTCGGCGGCGACGAGTTCGTCGCGCTGTTGAGCGCCACCGATCCGTCCGACGTCGCCCAGCCCATCGAACGCGTGACGCAGGCGCTCGCGCAGCGCAATGCAGCCGACTCACGCGGCTACGCGATCCGTTTCAGCGTCGGGCACGTTGCGTACGATCCCGCACGCCATCGCACCGTCGCCGACCTGCTCGCATCGGCCGATCACCGGATGTACGAACACAAGCAGCGCGGCAAGACGGCCGGCGCATGACCGCGGACGCGCCGCGCCGCCGCGGCGCAACCAGGCCGCCGCTCGGCCGCGGTCGTGCAGTGACGTCGGTCAGCTTCCGCAAGGCGGCGCGCTAGCCATTGCGTCCGCGATCTGCTCGGGTGTCAGGTCGCGCTGATGGGTCGCCAGCGACCAGCGATGCCCGAACGGATCCTCGACCTGCCCGTAACGATCGCCCCAGAACATGTCGGCGGCCGGAATCGTGATCGTCGCGCCGGCCGCGACCGCCTTTGCGATTGCGGCATCGGTATCCGGCACGTACAGATGCAGGCAGACGGGCGTGCCTTTCAGCGCCTTCGGGCCCATCGCACCGTGTTCGGGCATTTCATCCACCAGCATCAGCGTCGAATCGCCGATCGCAAGGCACGCATGCGCGAGCCGGCCGTCGGGCATCGCGAGGCGAAACCGTTCGGTCGCGTTGAATGCGCGCTTGTAGAAGTCGATGGCTGCGGTTGCGCCCGCGCAGATCAGATGCGGGGTCAGCGTGCGCATCCCTTCCGGGATCGGCTTGACGGACGTGGGCATGGTGTCGCTCCTTCAGTCGGTTGTCGTATCGAAAATCGGGACGGACGCGCGATGCGCACGCCTCCGATGCTACGACGGACGACTCCCGCGGAAATCGACACGACACACGAGATTTTTTGTTTGGTTGAGCCACTGGGTGCACCGAGCGCCCCTCGGGCCTCGTCAGCCCGTTCGGTCGGCCGGTTCGTCCGGCAGGCCGAACTGGCGGCGGCAGGCCTCCAGCAACTCGGCCACCGCGTCGAGCGGAAGATCGGCAAACCGGGCGATCGGCAGCATCACACCACCCGGCACCTTCGTGCGCGACGAATGTGCGGAGAACTGGTAGCCGATGTAATGATTACCGGCGACGCGGACGATCCGGAATTCCGTGACGTCACGCCACGGCGTGACAGGTTTTTCGCGGGCGGAACCGATCAGCCGGAAGCCCGTCTCGTCGACCTGCAGCGCCATCTTGCGCCGCGACGAGACGAACAATGCGGCACTGGACAACCCCAGCAACGCGGCCAGCGCCGCCACCGGCCAGAGCGTCGGGGCGGCCACATAACCGCACAGGCTCGCCGCGGCCAGCCCCGCACACACGACCGCCCTGCTTTTCAGGCTTCGGCCGTCGACTGCCAGCGTGACCGGCAACGAGCCGGCGACCGTTCCCGCGACGGGATCGACGTGCCAGCCGGAATTCGTCGTTTCGCGTTCGTTCATTGCACGCCTGCTCGTGCCGACGCCCGCCGGTCCATCGACTCGGGCGGCATGTCGGGACTCCGATCCCGTTTGCGCGAATCACGCGCCATTGCGCCGACGTCGGTCAATTGCATACCTTGACGGTACCGTTGGTCGTGCATTGACCGACGGCCCAGTGGCTCTGCCCAGCCAGACGAGGCGCGAGCCCCATGCCGCGAATCGGCGCGGCCGGCGGCGAAGACGCGGGAACGGTCGCCGACGCGGTCTCGGGCGACGGTTGCACGGGCGTCGGGCCGGACGCGGTCTGACAGGCGGCAAGCGGCAAACAAAGCGCGAATGCCAGCGGGGCGATGGCGGTTCTGGGCAGGGTCATGGACGCGTTCTCGCGATTCGTTTCGGGTACCGTCGTAGTCAGATCTGCGGCAGATCGCGCAATGTGCGCGACTCGCTCGTCGCATCGATGTCGAGCTCGATGCCTTCCGACGCATCGCGATACAGCACGCGCTTCAGCCTGGGGCCGATTGCGGTGGTGTCCGATGCCGAGAAGATCGCGCGGACATCGCCACCGGACGCGAGCGCGCGCGCCACGTCCGCCACCGGGGCCTCGCTGGGCGCCGCCGCCCACGAGCGATCGGCCGGGTTCACGGCCGCCCACCGCACGTGCGTCACGCGCGCGCTGAGCGGATCGATTCGGACACCATTCACCGCAAACGTCGACATCGGCATCTCCCTTGAATTTTTGCGGCCTGCCGCATGCATGCGGCGAGCGGCGAACAGCCCGGACCTCGCCTGCGCGGCGCGCACGGCCCGCGATCACGTGCGCGGCTCCGGCCAACGCGATTTTCGATGATACATTGAGACGCTTTGCAACCGTCAACAGACAATCGTGTACGGGAGAAACACATGAGCGACGCCTGGGGAACCTTCCCTGCCAGAATGGGCGACCATCAGGCTTTCATCAGCTTCAACCACGGCTTCGCGGAAATCGCGGATGGCGATCCGCGCACGTCGGTGCTCAGCGTGCGCATCCCCTTTGCACATCCGTCGCCCGAAGGTCTGCCGACCGGCGACGAATACGCCGATCTCGCAAAGATCGAGGCTCTGCTCGATGCCGCGATCACCGCGAAAGGCGGCGTGCAGGTCGGCCGCATCACCGTCGACGGCAACCAGGATTTTCTTTTCTACGTGCCGTTCGACGAAGAGGCGGCCGCGGAGATCGTCGACTCGCTGGCCGACCAGACGACCTATGCGCTTCAGTACGCCCATCAGGACGACCCGGACAAGACGACATACTGGCAGACGCTCTACCCGACCGACGACGACTGGCAGATCATGCGCGACATGCGCACGCTGGATGCGCTGCGGCAGCAAGGCGACGTCCCCGACGTGAACCGGCGCGTGATGCACTGGGCGTACTTCCCCGACCCGAGCGACGCGCACCAGTTCGCGGACTGGGCCGAAGCGAAAGGCTATCCGGTTGAATCGGTCGCGCCGACCGAAGACGGCAAGTCGGCGGTGCGGTTTTCGCACGAAGGCACGACGGCGCTCGCCGACATCACGCGCCATACGATCGCGCTCAATCGCGAGGTGCGCGCACTCGGCGGCAACTACGATGGATGGGAAACGAGCGTCGAACAGGCGGGCTGAGCGGAGCGCCATGCCCGTGGCGCGACGTGACGTCACGCAGGCGACGCAAAAAACATCCCGGCAGCGTTGTTGCGCGCCGCCGGGATCAAGGCATCGCCGGCAAAAAACGGCGATGGGCCTGAGGGTTCGCTCAGGCACGAGGAAAGCAATTCGTACGGATCGGGCGAACGGATGTCGGGATGCGCACGAGTGCCGTCGCACAGCCCGCCGAACGCCTGTCCGGTTCCACCGACGCAGCCTTCCGGCGTCGGGGGGCAAAAAGCCCCCGCTCCTGCGCGAGCGAGCGGGGAAATGGTTGACCGGGCCGGGGAAGAACGGTCAACCGGTCAAATTGTGACCGCGGGTCGCGCGGCGGTCTGTGCGGCAACTCACCCTTTGGTGACAACGTGACGGCATCGGCATGCTCGCCTGCCGGCGAATACCGTCATGATTCAAGCGCGGCGCATTGCTTGCCGGCATCGTTGACGAAGAGCCCGGCGACAGCGCCCGCCTTTTCATTCCAGCGTTTTATTTATTTTTAACTCAAGTCGATTTTTCATACCCGGGCGCAGTTTCCGGTAAGTCGCGGATATTGTCAAAGCAGGATTATTCTATTTTTTTTGTGCGATACGATTTCCGCGTCATTTTTTCACGCGGAATTTCTTGCGCACAATGATCTGCATCACGAAAATACGAGTTCGTTGCTACAACGAGCCATTGGAAAACCAGTCGCCAACCATTTCGATCCAGTCGAGATTGCAGATGATTTCACTAGCGGCGTCGGAGGCGATGCCGGCTGTCGACGCATCTGCCGCCACTGCGCCGGTTGCCACCGCGCTCGCCTTCGCAATCTCGGTTGATGCGACGGGCCTCGGATCGGCAAGCCGCTCCAGCCAGTCGACGATATTGGCGCGCGCGTCCTCCTCATCGGCGAAATCGCTTCGCTCCAGAAAACGATCGAATACGATCCACGCGAGCGTCTTGCTTCGCACGTCGGATTCGAGCCGCCTGTCGACAACGGCGGTACGGCCGGACGCCGTGATTTCGAGCGTTGCCGTGAAGCAGTAATCGAGATATTCGATCTCGAGTTTCGACGACATGGTTTCTCCGCTCAACGTGCCTTCTCAATTTTCATGATGCCCGGCGCCCGACGTGCTTCGCAACACCGTGTGAATCTTGCGTGA
Source organism: Burkholderia sp. BCC1208 (assembly GCF_902833095.1). Taxonomy (NCBI): domain Bacteria; kingdom Pseudomonadati; phylum Pseudomonadota; class Betaproteobacteria; order Burkholderiales; family Burkholderiaceae; genus Burkholderia; species Burkholderia sp. BCC1208. The sequence goes on from NZ_CADFDY010000001.1 coordinate 320,521, forward strand.
ATTTCGCGCAGGGTTTCATTCTCGCTGGCAGTATCGCGATATTCTCGCGGCCTGTCGATATGGACCGTCAACGTATGACCGGTCTCATTTTTTGCCGGTTAAGCTGTAAGTCGCTCGCTTTCCTATTTTTGGTATCGGCGTGCAGTGCAGCTGTCCGCGCTGCTAAACTCGAGTCACAAAGACTGCTTGCGCCACCAGAGGAAATAATGACGCTCGCTCATGCACGACAAGGCGGCGTAGATGTCTGGATCGTCCAGCTTCCCGGGCACGCTCCCTATGCTTACACGCACCTCAAGCGGGTATTTTCGTCCGACGACTCTCGACATCGGGTCGTGACGATCGACCTGAAGAAGCTGCTGACCTGCGCCGACCGCGACACCACCGACTATGTGCTGCCGTCGGTTCAGTACTGGGCGCCTGGAAAGGCCGCGGGTATTCGCGAATTCCTCGATCCGAACCAGGACCGGATTCCGGACATGCCGTTCATCACGTTTCGCGAGACGAGAACACGAACGTTGCTCGGCATTCCCGGCCTGTCGAAAATCGGCGTCGCATCGTTCCGTAACGGCCAGCATCGCGCGCGCTATCTCGCCTATGCCGGCGCGACGATCTTGCCCGTCGAAATCCACGAGACCGAAGCCGATTTGCTTCTCCGGTATTGCGGAGAGTAATGGCACAGTCCATTCGGCTTTCACCGGCCGCGATGCCGTAGCGGCCGGCCGCGGTTGCACGCGCGCGCGCCGCGCGGCGATGCCGGCAAGCGTTCAAGCCTGGATCGCGTAAATCCGGTCGGTGACTTCCGTCCGGCCGATGCGGCTCGTTTCGACACCGGCCAATTGCCAGCCGTTGTGTTCGTAGAACCCGATCGCACGCACGTTGCCCTCCAGCACTTGCAGATGGACCTTGTCCACGCCAATCGACCGGGCCCATGCGCGAACGGCTTCGATCATGCGCTTGCCCGTGCCGCTGCCGTGATGAGACGGATGAACGTGCAGGCAATCAAGCAACACACCAAGCGCCGGATCGACGGGGCGTTCGGCGCTGACGAAGCCCACTGGCTCGCCATTCGACTCGGCGATCAGCACGAGGCCCCACTCGCTCTCGCTGCGATCGAGATATTTGCGCCACCGGACCGCGTGCTCCGTCGGCACCTCGTCGGACAGATAGGCGGCCGGAAGGATGTGGCTATAGGCGGTTTGCCAGCTCAGCGTGTGCAGGCGAGCAATGTGGCTCGCGTCGTGCGCCGTCGCGGCGCGCAGTGTGGTCCGGGTGTCCGGCATCGGTGGCAACTCCTTGTGCTCGTTCTCTTGATCGGCATGTGTCTTCGCAAAATATACCGCGCTTCTGCGGGATGCATTTCGCCGGGGCTCGTCGTCGGGAGGCCGGCACGCGGGCAAAAAAATCCCGACACCTTCTCCGGTCGTCGGGATCGAACGGCCCTGCAAAGCATGAGGGCACGAGGAAGGTCACACATTACATGCATGTAAGACTGCTGCGCTTTGTCGGTTTACGCCAAGGCCCTGTGCGATTCCGCCAATCAGCCGGTTGCGAGCGGTCGTAAACGAAAAAAGCCTGCTCGCGTTTTGCGCGAGCAGGCAAGAAAACGGATCAGCATTCGAGGCACGAGGGCTGTCCAGGCAAGATAACGGCACGGCGGGCGGGAACCTTAGGGGGAAAGAAGCGTCGCGGGCAAACCTGATACGAAGGTTGTCGGCGCAACTACACGGAAACGCGATACGAAGCACACCCGGGGGCCTCGTCGCCCTCTCCGTCATTCACATCGGAGATGCCGGACAAGCGGCGCTATCGGTCGATACCACGCATGTTCACACGCCCGATTTCGACACCTGCACGGACTCGATGACGATTTCGTGACCGTCGAATTCATCGCTACGGCATTCGATTCTCTCGTGCATAGGGCGGCCCCTTCCATGCGCTTGATGTTGTTGTCGCGCCGAGCGCTTTACGTAATCGTTCTTTTGAAGCGCGAAGCCGAGATGGCATCACGGTTGATTCATTGAATACGGTGTGCCATTCCGTTAAAGACGCCGTGACCAAAACACACCGTGGGTGCGTCCGAACGCCAGAAAGCAAAAAGCCCGGTTCATTGAACCGGGCTTTTTGCTTGAATTCGTTGGGGTGGCTGATGGGACTCGAACCCACGACGACAGGAATCACAATCCTCTCATCCATGTATTCCTGGATGTTGACCCATATTCCAAAACCAACCCAAACCATTGTCATCATTGAATTTTTCCAGCAAACCGGTTACAGAATCCTGTTGACCTCTGTTGATTGATGTGCCAATAATGGGGTTACACGGCAGTTACATGACTCTCATGTAACCCGAAACCCGCGGGTGGCGCAGTGGCAAAGGTCAATTTCACGGCAGGTCGCGTCAACGGGCATAGCTGCCCGGCTGGCAAGTCGCAGGCGTTTCTCTGGGACAGCGGCGCGTCCGGCCTCGGCCTCCGTGCTACGGCTGCCGGCTCACTCGCTTACATCTTTCAAGGCAAGCTGAACGGGGCGACCGTGAGGGTCACGATTGGTTCGCCGAAGGACTGGAGCATTGACGCTGCCAGAGACGAAGCGCGCCGCCTGCAACGTCTGATTGACGCCGGAAAGGATCCGCGTGAAGAAGCCGCCGAACAGCACAAAGCACGCGAAGCGCGCAAAGCTGAGGCGCGCCGCCAAGACGTGACGCTCGCAGATGCTTGGAAGGCGTACATTGACGCTCGCCGTTCCAAGTGGAGCGACCTGCATTACCGTGACCATGTGGCACTCGCCAGTGCCGGCGGCCAGCCGAAAAAGCGCGGCAAAGGGCTAACGGAGCCCGGGCCCCTCGCAACGCTAATGCCACTGAGGCTTTCGGACCTGAACGCCGAGCGCGTCGGCGACTGGCTGGCCGAGGAGGCCGCTCACCGTCCGGCACGTGTACGGCTGGCCTTCAACCTGCTGCGCATCTTCGCAACGTGGTGCGAGTCGAAAGCTGAATATCAGGGGCTCATCGACCCGCAATCCGTCGCGACCCGCCTTTCGAAAGATGCCCTGCCAAAGCAGGCTGCCAAGACCGATTCCATCCAGCGCGAGCAGCTGGCCGCATGGTTTGATGCCGTGCGCCAGCTCAGCAATCCGGTGATGGAGGCGTATTTGATAGGTTTGTTGCTAACCGGCGCGCGCCGTGAGGAATTGGCCGAATTGCGCTGGGACGACGTGGACTTTCGGTGGCGCAGCCTGCGCTTAAAGGACAAGGTGGAAACCGAGACAGGCCGAGTGATTCCCCTCACTCCCTACCTTGCCGGTGTCTTGGCTGAACTGAAACGCATCAATGACACGCCGCCGAATGTCCGCCAGATGCGCAGCCTTGAGGCTAAAGGTGAAACCTGGCAGCCGTCAGAGTGGGTATTTTCGAGCAAGACTTCAGGGGATGGCCGCTTGGCCGCACCGAACAACGCTTTGCATCGCGTGTGCGGGATTGCCGGTATCGCGCCCGTGACATTGCACGGCCTGCGCCGTTCGTTCTCAAGCCTTGCCGAATGGACTGAAGTCCCGTCGGGCATCAAAGCCCAAATCATGGGACACAAGCCTTCAGCCATTGCTGAGCGACATTACAACGTGCGCCCGCTTGACCTTCTGCGCAAGTGGCACGACAAACTGGAGGCGTGGATCCTCGATGAAGCGGGCGTTGAATTCACGCCGGAACCGGAGAGGCCAGGACTAAAGGTAATTACCGCTGCCTGACGGTATCAGGCGAAGCGGCGGCGCGGGTGCTGGAACACTTCGCGCCGCCTGACCACAACACGGCCTAATTGGAGGTCCGTACCATGGCTACTGCCAATTCTACCGGGCGTGCGCGTCCGGCTCGCGAAATTACTGGCCTGCACGTTGTACCGGGGGAGTCTTCGGCACCGTCCGATGATGAGGCGAAAACTCCTGTCAATCTCGCCTCGCTTCCCCGGAAAGAGGCGCTCAAGTGCGCTCGCATTGCTGGCCGCCAGATTCTAGGCGATGGCGATGCGCTCCAACCTGTCGCAGACACCATATGGATTGAGTGGCTCAACGCCAACGCGCCAATAGCCGTCGGTCAGTCAGATAATGAGTTCGGTGAATTGATAGATGCAATGGGCAACGAGTTTTTTGCCGGGATGGCAGAAGGCTGTGAACTGTTTCAATCGATAGGTCAACCCCAGGATGGTGACCGCGCACTTGGCCGCGCCGAAGGCTTTCTGGTCAAGGAATCTGCCCTCGCATGGAAGCTTCACAACGTGCTCGCTTTCATGGTTGAGGCAGTGCCATCGGACGCGCCCGACGGGCTGCCCGTGCAATGCATGCTCGCCGACCTGCGGAATGACATGGACGAACTCGCTACCAGACTTCAGGGCCTCGCTCACCGCACACGCGATGCAGAGGAGACGGACCGTGAATAACGCGCAGGTTCTAACACACCCGGCGTTTGACCGCCTGCCGGAACTGCTAGTCGAGCTGCAGCTCAACAACTTTCCGCGAGACTGACGGGCCAACTCTGCGCCTAGCTTATCGGCGCATCTTTCATTCAGGAGCCAACATGAGGCTCGAACAATACGAAACGCGCGACCGCGCTTACGGCGCATGGCATCGCGCGCCTTCGATTCGCCGATATTTGCAGGCGGCTCAAGCCGAATCTCTCACGATGGTTGACCTCGATTCGGTGCTGTTCACGGAGTACGACAACGGCGCCAAGGTTCCCTTGGCCCTGGTTGAAGTAGCGCGCGACATAGGACAGGAGAAGCCGGCCGGAGTGATACAGCATTTGGCGCAGCTTGCCGATGTACCTGCCTATGTCGCGCTATACACACCTTCCGATGCGGCGAATCCAGCGAACCCAAACTGGTCGGACATCATGGCTTTCCGGGTAAAACGCCTGTGGCCATCCCCCGAACCTGGTTGGCGCGTTCTGTCACCGGCGCAATGGGCGCGGGCGCTGGTGCAGATCCGCGGATGGCAAATGCGGCGGTTCGAGGTTCGCGAAGCAGCGAACGATGACCGATACTGAATCGGGGACCCTCCCCAGGAGAAGCATCATGAGCAAAGCAGCGAACCTCCAAACACCTCACTCTCTCATATGGCAAGGCGACGATATTGGCCTAGCTGTTGATAGCGACGTCACCGTCTCTCTGCGCGACCCCGCAATGCCCGGCGGCGCGTGGCACGTCTCGCTAGCCGACACGCTTGATGTGTTTGACCGGCTCGATTCATACGGTCGGCAGCGCATCGAATTAGCACTGCGCTTTGCTGCCGAACACGGCTATCTGAGTGCCAACGATATGGCGGTGTGGGAAGAATATGTGACGCACGGCGCACTGCGATGGGTGCCCGTCACTCGAGTCACGGACGACAGCGGCGAGCACACCTATACCGGAGAACCGTTCTTAGAACATAGCGCGGCGCTAACTGCAGCACAATCCATGTGCGATGCATTGGGCGGCGTATGGTCTGGAGCGCGCCGAATGATTGACCACGGAGCGATGTAGCAGAACAACCGAGATAACTCGGGCCGCTTTGCTCCTGCCTAGCTCGACGGGGCGAAAAGCCGGAAACCTTCACCGGCCTGGCAGGGGCATCCTCATGAAGGGTGCACCGGAAGGCGTGCAGATGGCTGAAAAGGTCAATTTTTGGGTCGACGACGGCAATTCGCCGGTTATCGACTGCGAAGAATTCATTGCGGCGTTCGTTCGCGCCAAATATCGGGATGGGTCCAACTTGGCGCCCGAAGAAAATGATGGCATTCGGGAGGCCACTGCCGAAGTGTTGCGCGAGTCCATCGGGTCTGCTGTACAAAGCGGCACGCTCGAGCCTCGCGGCCGCGACATGCTTCCTCTACGTTTCGGCATCCCGCAGCGCGCACAGTTCGAGCCGTTCAATGGCTTGTACTTCGAGAGAGAATCTTTCCTTGCCTTCGCAAAGGAGGCATGGCTCGTCAGCAAAGCTGACAACTCGCCTCCTACAGCAAATCCGCCGCAATCCGCGCAGGCAATCACCGTCGAGGACCTCGCATGGATGATTGCTGTTCAGCGAGCCGACCAGACCACAACTCACGCGCATGGCCTCGACGCTCGCGACGGGTTGCACCGAACAATTGAAATCGCCCTACAGGTACGCGGCCGGACCCCGGAAGGCATTCCCGGCGTTATCCCTCAAATAGCCGAAATGGTCCGATGCAAACAGATTACGTTGCACGGACCTGACGGCATTGAAGTACCTGACGCCGCCGATATTTCGGCATGTCCGGCGGCTTGGTGGTTGACCGCCGAGGACGCGCAGCAGGTCTTGACTGCCCTGTGTCAGTCGGTTCGCAGGTACACCGTCGACGACGCGGCGGACATTATCGCAATGCGAGTTCATCCGCAAGACGTCGAGGCACAGCGTGCTCTGCAGTCATCGCTGGTCGAGCGGATGGAATACGCTATAGAACAAGGGGAACTCCTGGCAAACGAGCGCCGGAAAGACGGGGAAATCCTGCTGAACGAATACACCGTGGATGAATGGTGTGCCCGCGAACAGTTCCCCTTCCGTCTAGGTTTGATTGCGCAGGTCGACGTCGAGCAAGCTGCAATGGAAGCGGCTGGGCGCCGCACGATTGAAGATGTTGCGCTGGCGCTTGCCAAGGAAACAGGCACCGAGGCGGCGCGCTGGGAGTCCACGCTTGTTGCCGAAATCAGGGGCGGCGCGCTGCCATTGAAGAATCCGCGCGACCTTGGTGACTTCCTGCCTTATGCCGTTCCGAAGAATCTCCGCACGTTCTATGACCGTGTGGACATTGCCGACGTGAACAGGCTGCTCGACTCGCGCCCTGAATGGCGTGTGACTTATCAGTTCCGCACCGATGCGGCGGCGGCGCCTGCATCTGCTGTCGAGGTGGAAGCCGCACCCGCTAGACCGCCACTGCAACAGCGGCATCAAGAGAACGAAATCCTACGTGTTATCCGCGAACTCGGCGAAGATCCGGCGAGGCTTCCGAAGCAGACGCCCGGCAAACCCGGCATCAAGGCCGCAGTCCGTGCCAAGCTGGCATTTTCGGGGAAAGTGTTTGATCTTGCCTGGGAACGGCTGAGAAAGAACGGAGAAATTGCGGACGCGCAGTAGCACTCCCTCAAATTGAGGTAGCGAGGGAGGGTTGCGAGGGACCCTACTGAGGGAAATTGAATAGGCATCGTCATCAACGAATCCGCTCGATGCGGAAAGGAAAAGACGATGCACGCGACTCTCACAACGCCGGTCAATACGGCGCTGGCCGCGCACCGTATCGAGGCCGTTCTACCGACCGACGAAGCGGCAGCCGCACTCAATCGCAAACCGCAAACCCTTCGCAAATGGGCCTGCCTCGAAAACGGCCCAATTCGTCCCGTTCGCATCAATGGCAGGCTGGCCTGGAAAGTAGCCGACATCCAGGCACTCCTGGGCGGGGAGGCGTAAATGAAAAACGCCCAACCGACTAAGAGCCAATTGAGCGCGAAAGAGCAATGTGATTTTACCGGAACGCGTAGCCCGCGTCACTTGCGTGCACTTCGAGCATTGCTGGCATCGCCGGCCGGATTGGCGCGTGAAGAACTGGACCGCGTAGCTGGGTGCAGCAATGGCCCCGCGCTCGTCGCAGACCTGCGCGCCAAGGGCCTCGAAGCGCCCTGCTTCATGCGCACGGTGCACGACCGCGACGGAAAAGAAGTTGAAGCCGGCGTTTATGTCCTGACTGAGCGCGACCGAAACAAGGTCGGCCGCTGGCTCGCTGCGCACGACCAGGTGGCCGCATGATGAATGGTCACGACGCTGCGCGCGCACGTGATGCCCTGTATTCGCTCGACGCCGGATGCTCCCGCAGTGAATGGGTAAGCGCGGGCATGGCAGCAAAGGCTGCCGGACTATCCGAAGCCGATTTTGTCGAGTGGTCTTCCACTGGCGCCAATTTCGGCGGTGAGCGCGATGCCAAGTCCGCGTGGAAGAGTTTCAAACCCAATGGCGGCATTGGGCCGGGCACGCTGTTCAAGATGGCAATGGACGCTGGTTGGCGCGACATACACGCGCGCAACACGATGCCGGCGGCGCGGGTGCCGGTCGCGAAATCCACGAAGGTCGATGCTCACCTGAAACCTCGCACTGACCTGGCTGCGACGTTCGAAGGCTATCCCCCCGCGACGGCCGAGCATCGTTACATCATTGCGAAGCGCGGCAATCCTGACGGCCTTCGCATGGTGCCGGCGCACGACGACCTTGCCATCGGCGGCCAACGTGTCGCCGGATGGCTTGCCTTGCCAGCGCGCGCGCTCGACGGCACCCTCCGCACGATTCAATACATCCCACCGCCTGGTACTGGGAAGAAGCTCAACGCTCCCGGTGCATCGTTCAGCGATGGCCTGTTCGTGGTCGGCAACATCGCGCCGGACAGCACGCTATACGTATGTGAGGGCATCGGCCAAGCATGGGCGTGCGCCAAGGCAGACTATCATGCCGCCGCGGTGGTTACGTTCGGCGCTGGCCGCACTCGTCCTATCGCCAAGCTGCTGCGCAAGCAATTTCCGGGGGCGCGCATTGTCATCGTTACCGACCGAGGCAAGGAAGCAGACGCCGAAGACATCGCCCGCGAGATTACCGGTGCGTGGGTCGAAATGCCTACGGACAAACCGGCCAACTATGACGCCAACGACTTCGAGTCCGACCACGGCACCGATGGGCTTGCGGATCTGCTGCGCGCCGCCAAAACCCCGCCCCTGCGTTATCGACTGCAATCGGCCGACGACTTGCTCAGCGCACCGCCGCTTCGCTGGATGGTTCAGGGCGTGCTCCCCGCCTCTGGGTTTGCTGCCGTCTATGGTCCGTCCGGTTCCGGGAAGTCGTTTCTCGTCCTCGACCTCTGCGCGGCCATCGCGGCCGGCGCTGAGTGGTTCGGGCGGCGCGCGACCGCAGCTCCCGTCACCTACGTATGCCTCGAAGGCGAAGCCGGCCTTGGCAAGCGGGCGAAGGCGTGGAGCATCCGCAAGCAATGCAGCCTGCCGAGCCGCCTTCGGTTCGTCACCCAGCCGCTCGACCTGCGGCAGTCCGAAGACGTAGCCGACCTGTGCGCAGCCGTGTTGACAGCCGATGGTCGTGATGGGCTGCTTGTCATCGACACTCTGAACCGCGCTGCGCCTGGTACGGATGAGAACTCCAGTGTAGACATGGGCCAGCTCATCGAGGCCTGCAACGTGGCACAGCGCCGGCTTGGCGGCGTGGTGCTGCTCGTTCATCACACCGGCAAGGATGGCGCAAAGGGGCTACGCGGTCATAGCAGCCTCTACGCCGCGCTCGACGCCGCGCTCGAGGTTTCGCGCAATGAGGGGCGCCGGGAATGGAGCGTAGCCAAGAGCAAGGACGACGCCGACGGAGGGCGCAACGCGTTCGCTCTGCGCGTGGTGGAACTGGGCGACGACGAGCACGGAGAACCGGTTACCTCTTGCGTCGTTGAGCCTGACGAGGGCGCGAAGGAAGTAGCGCGCATAAAGCTTCCCCAGGGCGGCAACCAGCGCATTGCACTCGACGCCCTCGCGGAGCCATTGCGCCAGTCCCAGAACTTCGGTAAAGGCGACGCGCCGCCGACCCACCCTTGTATCGAAATCGAGGCCGCTGTCCGGTTGGTGGCATCAACCCTGACATGCGAACCACGGAAGCGTAACGAGCGTGCCAGGGCGGCTGTAACCGGGCTTGTCGCGAACGGAATCTACGGCTCCAGGGACGGCTGGCTATGGCGCAAATGACCCACCCTCCCCACCCTTCCCGGAGTCCGTCCCGTTCCCGCCCGTATCTATATATACGGAGCGGGAGAAAACGGGACCCAGAAACTCCCGAAACGGGATGAAACGGGACAAAACGGGAATCCGCGTTGTGAATGATCTGCGCGGGTGTGGATGAGCGATGCAGGCGGCTTCGGTCGTGAATTTTTCAGGAGCATTTCAGAGAAATGACGCGATTCAGGAAAGGCGAAAGCGGCAACCCGGCCGGGAAACCGAAAGGCACCCGAGACAAACGCACAGCGCTCCGCGAACTGTTGCAGCCACACGCCGCGGACTTGGTGCAAAAGGCTGTCGAGCTTGCCAAGGCTGGCGATACGACCGCGCTTCGAATTTGCATTGACCGGTGCATCCCCGTCGTCAAGGCAAAGGATGCGCCCGTAGACCTACCTGAGCTGACGGGCACGCCGTCTGAGCAGGGCGAGGCGGTCATGCGCGCGATGGCGCTCGGTCAAATTACGCCGGATGAAGCCAACGCAGTAATGCAGGTGATTACGGCCCAAGTGAGGATCATCGAGGCCGACGAACTCGAGAAACGAATTGCAGCCTTGGAGGGCACGAAAGATGGCAGCTAGTAGCCTCAAGTCGCGCATTGAACGCCTGGAGCAACAGCGCGGGGGTATCGAACCGCTAATCGTCGTGATTCGCCGCTTCGGTAAGTTCGAACAAGGTCCCGGCGTCTTCGTCGATGGCCTTTTCTACCCATGCCCTCCCGGCGAATCCGTCGATGAGATTGAGCAGAACGCTATTAGAGAAATCAATCGCGATGGCACGCGAAAGCTAATCGTGGTCAGGCGCGCCGAAAAATCGGAGGTCGAGTGATGACCCCTACCACATCTACGGACCTTGATTCGTTAGCTGAAGTAGACGAGTTCCAAGTCGCATTCATGCGTCGCCTGTCATCGCAGTTCCGGTTAGTGCTGGGGATGCTCAGCATGGTCCGCGACAACTTGCCCCGCGATACGCCGATTGCCTTCGACGTTGAAAACATCGTCATCCACCTACGGACGTTGCACGACTACGCCAGCGCCGAATTTCCGAGGCTTCCGATTCATCCCGACCCGCATGAGCGGGCGGATGAAGCAAACGAGCCTAGTCAATCAGCCCAACCGAAACTGTTTCATTAATCATTCGAGGCACGATATGCGCACCACTACACTGCTTACGCCTGATACCCCGGACTTGCCGCTCCACGCCTTCCGGCGACTGCCTGGGCACGCTCGGCCGGCAACACTCGAGGGCGGCGGAAAAGGCGGCGATGCACCGTCCGCGCCGGATCCGTGGCAGACCGCCGCGGCTACGACGTTCACGAACCAGCAATCGGCTGCCTACAACAAGGCACTGAACCTAAATAATTATTCGAATCCATTCGGTTCACAGCAGACGACGCAGGTCGGCAGGGACCCAAACACAGGAGCACCTATCTACGGGACGACCATCACGGCCAATCCTCAGCTCCAGGGGATGCTTACCGGTCTTCTAGGACAGGTCGGACAGAGCGGTTCGATTAACCAGAACGCGATGAATGGCCTGAGCGGTTTGGCTGGGCTGTACCAAGGCCTCAACCAGCAACTTTCCGCCCTTGGCTCATCTATGAATCCGCAAGCGGCGCAACAAGCGCAGCAGCAAGGCCAGAACGCCGCATATGCTGCCCAGACCCAATATCTCGACCCTCAGTTTGCACAGCAGAAAACGGCTCTTGACGCGCAGCTTGCGAACCAAGGGCTGACGCAAGGTTCTGAGGCGTACAACAACGCTCAGAATAACTTTGCTCTGCAACGTCAACGTGCATATAGCGATGCTGCCAACCAGTCGATTCTGACGGGTTCGCAAATCGGCTCGCAGAACCTCCAGAACCAGCTTGCCAACCTGCAATCGCAGTCGGGTCTGCTGGGCATGATGGGCCAAAACCTAGGCCAGCAAGCAGGGCTCTATGGCCAGCAAGTCGGCATCGGGCAGGCGCCGTATTCGAATCTGCAGACCATCGCGCAGATGATTCCTGGATATTCCGGTACCGGCCAATCTGCGGCGGCACCAGCAGATATTGCGGGGTATATGAACAATGCCTACCAGGCGCAGTTGGCAGGCCATAACGCCGACGTCTCGAGCGCGAACTCGACCATGGGCACCCTCGGAATGCTGGGCGGCGCCGCGATGATTGCATTCTGACGTTAAGCGAAACAAGTGGCGGAGGTTACACAATGACTGACCATATTTTCGACTCGGCGCTGAGCCAAGCCGCGCAACGCGAAATCGCTGAAGCGATGTCAACGCACCAGCGGCCCGTGCTGAAATTCTCCGGTGGAAAGGATTCGCTGGCCTGCCTATATTTGATTCGTCCGTGGTGGAACCGCGTAACAGTTCTATGGGCGAACTCTGGGGATGCTTATCCTGAAACAGTCGAGCAGATGCAGCGCATCCGCGAGCTTGTTTCGAACTTCGTAGAAGTCCCGGGACCGGGATACATTCGCAGCCACGAAGTTGAGCAGACATTTCCTGCGGATATGGTGCCGTGGACCGCGACGGCTATCGGGCGCCTCTGCAGCCCGAATGCGCCTCGCTTCAAAGTGCACTCGACGCTCGAGTGCTGCGCCGCGAATGTTTGGGCTCCGATGCAGAACAAAATCAGAGAACTGGGCGCTGACTTGGTAATACGTGGAGAGCGTGAGAGCGAGGCGCACCGGCCGCCGATTACAAACGGAATGGTCGACCCGCAGAACGGCGGCACGCAACTGATTCCGATACGGGGATGGTCGAAAGACGATGTGTTTTCGTATCTGCGCGCCCAAGGTGTTGAACTGCCTCGGCAATACGCCTACGGCATGGGTTCGCTCGACTGCCTGCATTGCACGGCTCACCTCGTGGAAGCAGGCGGCAAGCTTCGCTATCTGCGCGACTTCCATCCCAACGTCGCCGTGGAGTACGAGAAGCGCCTACGCCTGATTCAGAGCGAGCAGGAATGGCACGCCCGCCTGGTGAAAATCGCTCTGGGAGAACTGGAGCCGTCGACCGGTGAAGGAATAGCCGACTGACTAGGTTGATGGATCGCGCTTGCCCACGGCCCCGCAATGGCCAAAGAACCGTGAAAGACCGCACCTCTCTGTCAGAACAGAGGCAAAACAGCAAACGCTGAACGCCGGTTCGGCGCTTTGAAATCAATCAAAGGAAATCAAACGCCGGACCGAGTCAGCCTGCAAAAAACTCCCAGCGTCAATTGGTTGGCACGACCGGACAGAATCATTCTCGGACAGATACACGCCCGCGACGGACTAGTTTTCCGTGCCCGTAAAAAAGGCCTCGAGTTTTCAGACCAATACGTGCGTGCGCGCGCGAGGCTACGAGTCCCGAAAATACGTCTTGGCGTCGATATTTTCTACGGTGCGCCTCACCTGCTGGTCATCCATCTGCATGACGTTGAGGCGTTGTTCGATGCGGTTTAATTTCGTCGAGACGGACTGTAGTTCCACGAGGATCAAAATAACAAGAATTGCAAGCCAATGAGCGTTGGCCCAGTCCCAGGCGGCCCCGATGCCGCTGACTGTCAGCGCGAATATTCCCCATAACCAGTCCATTTCTCGTTCTCCTATCGTGCCGGTGTCTTTCTGCGAAATCCCCGCCGAATCCAACCTACAGAAAAGAAAAACGCCCCGACCGAGCCACTTACCCACGCGACGAAGGACACTGTTGCAATAGCCACGTCTCGCTTAGATACGGCAATAGCGTCGTCTCGTTTGCTCGCTAATTGCGCCGCGCTTAATGCCCCGGTCTTTGCACCATCGGCACAATCCCGGTACAGCAATTGGCCGAACGCGTCTGAAGCACCAGGCTGCCCAGCTGCTAGCGTCTGTCGGCAGGACTCCGCGGCGTCGAGCGCAGTGCGATATTCCTGGTTCGCACGCCGCTCAGCCGATTGGACCCTGTCCGTATAGGTCCATGCAGCGATGACACTCATCGCAACCGTCAACACCACCCAGATTCTGGTCCACCCGCCCATTTTGCCCCTTACCCCGTTCAACTTTTAGTCGAATGGTAACGGATGGCGGATGGGTTGCGGTGATAGGACCGACACCTTCTCCGACGTTAGAGAAGAGTCATGCAGCCGTGATGAGCTGTCCGACGTTACAGGAGCGCTGCTAGAGAATTGCTGTCACGCGCAGGTCAGACGCGCACAAAATCTCTGGAATTTGGAGTGATGCCGCCGGAGCCCAGTATTCTTTCGCAAGTTGCTCATTCAACGCCATGAACGAAGCGCTCGGATTGAAGCGAAATGGACCTGAAAGCAAATGCCAGTCCGCTTGATGCGTCACGGCCTCCATTGTGACGAGTTCAACTGCATATAGCTTCGGGTTGGGAACGAGCGAATGCATATTAGCGACGGCTAGAGCGCGGTCGGCAAACGCAAACGTGCAGTTCCAGCGGCTTGGCAAATGCGGAGCGATGTCCCGCCTTACTTGCTCGAGCAAGAGTTCACTGGCGAGCCGCCAGCCTTTGTACGCGCCGTCCGTTGAGCCCGCATCGAATTGGTAAGTACGGAGCGCATTACCCCACCGCCCGCGCTGCACCACGTCGCCAACCGTGAATTGATGGTTGGAGATATGGAAGTACGGCATCCTGGATAGCCTCGCGATTGACGAAATCCGGTTACACAGCGGTTACACGGACTCCAGAAAGCAAAAAGCCCAGTCGCAATGACTGGGCTAAGTGCTTGAATTTGTTGGGGTGGCTGATGGGACTCGAACCCACGACGACAGGAATCACAATCCTGGACTCTACCAACTGAGCTACAGCCACCACTGATACTGCTTTCTTCGCTTCGCTGTTTTGTTTCAGCAGCGAAGAACAAGATTATACGAAGTCTTTTGAATCTTGCAAAGCCTTTTTTTCAAAAAATTCTTCGGCTTCGTTCAGATGCGCGCGTGCCTCGTCGAACACGGCCAGATCGCCGCGTGCGAGCTTCTTGTTGTCGGACAGCACGCGACGCCAGCCGCGCGCGCCCGGCATGCCACGATACAGCCCAAGTGCGTGCCGCACGATCGCGCCCAGGTAGGTGCCGCGCTTCAACTCGGCCGCGCAATACGCGATCAGTTGCGCTTCAGCCTCTTCACGCGTGGGCACCGCTGCGGTCGACCCGTAGAAGCGCGCATCGACCTCCGCCAGCACGTACGGGTTGTGATACGCCTCGCGGCCGAGCATCACGCCATCGACGTGCTCGAGATGCTGCTCGACTTCATCGAGCGTCGTGATGCCGCCGTTGATCACGATTTCCAGCGACGGAAAATCGCGCTTCAACCGATACGCATAGTCGTACTTGAGCGGCGGGATCTCGCGATTCTCCTTCGGCGACAGCCCCTTCAGGATCGCGTTGCGGGCATGCACGACGAACGTTTCGCAACCGGCCTCGGCCACCGTGCCGACGAAATCGCGCACGAATGCGTAGTCCTCGACCGCATCGACACCAATGCGGTGCTTGACCGTCACCGGCACCGACACCGCATCGCGCATCGCCTTCACGCCGTCGGCGACGAGCTGCGGCTCGTTCATCAGGCATGCGCCGAACGCGCCGCGCTGCACGCGCTCGGACGGACACCCGCAATTCAGGTTGATTTCGTCGTAGCCCCACTGTTCGCCGAGCTTCGCCGCGCGCGCGAGATCGTCGCGCTCGCTGCCGCCCAGTTGCAGCGCGACCGGCGATTCGCTCGGCGTGAACGCAAGATGCCGCTGGGCATCGCCGAACAGCAGCGCGCCCGTCGTGATCATCTCCGTATACAGCCACGTATTGCGCGTCAGCGTGCGGTGGAACGAGCGGCAATGACGGTCGGTCCAGTCGAGCATCGGCGCGACGGATACACGGCGGGGAGGAAGCGAGGACGGAACGGACATGAATTCGGGTACAGGCCAGGCGGCACGGAAACAACCCAATATTTTACCGCAATACGGGCCGTGCCCGCCCGACACGTGCGCCAGGGCCTGTTCACGCTAATAACGGGCTTGCGCTGGCCCCCAGAAGGGCCGAGCGCAAGGATTGCGACGAAGCGAATACTCGACGTATTCGCGAGGAGCATGACGCGGCGATCGGCCCTTCTGGGGGCCAGCCCCACGAACGAATTTTTTCCAAACAGGGGAACGTGCCTTTCCGCCCGCATGGCGGCGTCGTTCGTCGTTGCAATAGCGACGGCTATTGCGCCTCCTCTCTCCTTGCCCTCCGGGCGGAAAGGCACGTTCGCAAGCCCGTTATCAGCGTGAACAGGCCCTAGCCCTAGCCCAGTTCCGCATCGACCGCCCGGCGCGCCTCGTCGAGCACGCGCTCGATCACGCGCCGCTCGGTCAGCAGCATCCCGTCGACCTTGACCAGCCGCCAGTCGATCCGCACGGCATCGCCCTGCAGCACGCGATAGTGCGCATGCTCACCGTCCCAGACCTGCTCGGTCTTCACCTCGATCTCGAAACCGCGGTACGGCTCGCTGAAATCGCCGAGGTCGCTGCCTCTCGGTTCCATCGCACGCTCCGAGGCGACGCCGCGCCAGGCCGCCCGAGCAGCCGGCGCCGCGCGCTCAATCGTATTCGTCGGACAAAAAGGACCGGCCATCGGCCGTCAGATCGACCCGGTCGGCCGTCGCCAGATAGATCAGCCCGTCGTTCAGCAACGCATGGACGACGTCGTCGAACGCGGCGGGAACCGGCCGGCTGTCGCCGAACTGGTCGATCCATTTCAGCGCCTCGATGGCTTCGGGGGAAAGGATGGGGGTCATGCGTTCGCCTCCGGCATCGGTGTCGTTCCATCCTAGCACTTCGTCCGGGAGTCGAATACCGAGGCAAACGCGCTGCGCGAATGCAAATGCGGCGCCGTCGGGCACGTTGTCTGCCCGGCGGCGCCCCGATGCACGACACACGCGCTCAGAGGCGCGCGATCGAGACTTCCGTCGACTTCACGAGCGCGACGACTTCGGCGCCGACCTTCAGTTCGAGTTCGTCCACCGAACGGGTGGTGATCACCGACGTGACGATGCCGAACGGCGTCTCGACGTCGACTTCGGAAACCACGGACCCGCGAATGATCTCCTTGACCTTGCCCTTGAACTGGTTCCGTACGTTGATTGCAGTGATGCTCATCGGGATGATCGCTCCGAAGAAAAAAGTCTCAGAACGGGCGGCCGGAGCCGCCCGGAATTAAACGGCCCAGCGGATTTGCCCGGCCGGCCGAACCTTGTCTGCTTCACGCTCCGCGTCTTGAACGGCCGCGCCGGGGCCGCCGGCGAGCACGCGTTTCAGCACGCGATCCTCCAGCGCCGCGAATGCGGCCGACGCACGGGCACGCGGCCGGTCGAGCGGCACCGGCTGGTCGAGCGCCACGCGCCCCTGCTCGATCAGCAGGATGCGGTCGCCGAGCGCGACGGCCTCCTGCACGTCGTGCGTGACGAGCAGCGCGGTGAACCGGTGCTCGCGCCACAGGCGCTCGATCAGCGCATGCATTTCGATGCGGGTCAGCGCATCGAGTGCGCCGAGCGGCTCGTCGAGCAGCAACAGTTGCGGCCGGTGCACGAGCGCGCGGGCCAGCGCGACACGCTGCCGCTGCCCGCCCGACAATTGCGCGGGCCAGTCGTTCGCGCGCTCCAGCAGCCCGACTTCGTCGAGCACCGCGCGGGCCTGGTCGCGCGCGCCGCGGCCGAGGCCCAGCATCACGTTCTGCAGCACGGTCTTCCACGGCAGCAGGCGCGCATCCTGGAACATGATCCGCGTATCGAGCACGCCGCCGCCCTCGCCGCGCCTCACGAGCGCGCCGCTGCTCGGCTGCTCGAGCCCCGCGACCAGACGCAGCAGCGTCGACTTCCCGCAGCCGCTGCGGCCGACGATCGCGACGAAGCTGCCGCGCGCGATGCCGAGCTCGACGTTGTCGAGCACCGTGCGGGCGCCGAAGCGCTTGCTGACGCCCGACAGCGTGACCGCGTCGTCGGGGGCCGGGCTGCCCGCCGCACGCCGCCGCGCGAGCGGCACGACCGATGCGCCGCCGTCGCGCTCGAGGATCGCCGCGTCACGCGCGTCGCCGTCCGCGACGCGGGCCTGCGCCAGCTCGGCCTCGAGGTCTGCGCCGGCGAGCGGGCCATAGGCGGCCGCCGAAGTCGTCGCATTCATGCCTTTGCTCCTGATTGATAAGCGGGGTGCCAGCGCAGCATCACGCGTTCGAGCCATTTCGCCAGCACATCGGCCAGCTTGCCGAGCACCGCGTACAGCAGGATGCCGACCACCACCACGTCGGTTTGCAGGAATTCCCGTGCGTTCATCGTCATGTAGCCGATGCCCGACTGCGCGGAGATCGTCTCCGCGACGATCAGCATCACCCACATCAGCCCGAGCGCGAAACGCACGCCGACGAGGATCGACGGCAACGCGCCGGGCAGGATCACGTCGCGGTACAGCGCGAAGCCGCGCACACCGTAGCTCTTCGCCATCTCGATCAGGTTCGCGTCGACCGAGCGGATCCCGTGATACGTATTGATGTAGACGGGGAAGAACACGCCGAGCGCGACGAGGAACAGCTTCGCCTTCTCGTCGATGCCGAACCACAGGATCACGAGCGGGATCATCGCGAGCGCCGGGATGTTGCGGATCATCTGGATCGTCGAGTCGAGCGCGACCTCGGCGGCCTTCGACAGCCCGGTCGCAAGCCCCAGCGCGAGGCCGACGCCGCCGCCGATCGCGAAGCCGAACAGCGCGCGCCACGTGCTCACTTTCACATTCGCCCACATTTCGCCCGACGTCACGAGCGACCAGGCCGCGCGCACGACCGCCACCGGCTCGGGCAGCACGCGGGTCGACAGCCAGCCGGTGCGCGCACCGACTTCCCACACCACCAGCAACGCGAGCGGCACGAGCCACGGCGCGACGCCGCGCCATGCGCGAGCGGCCACGGCGGCGCCCGTCGTCGATGTTTTCGTTGTCATCGCAAGCCTCCGTTGCTCAGCTCTGGCTCGTCTTCGGCAGATAGTTGTTGCCGACGATCTCGCCGAACGGCCCCGACAGCGGGCCGGCCGCCTTCTCGACGCCCTTGCCCTTGATCAGCGGGAACACGAGTTCCGCGAAGCGATACGACTCCTCGAGGTGCGGATAGCCGGACAGGATGAACGTCTCGATGCCGAGATCCGCGTATTCGCGCATGCGTTCCGCGACCTGCTCGGGATTGCCGACGAGCGCCGTGCCGGCGCCGCCGCGCACGAGCCCCACGCCGGCCCACAGGTTCGGATAGACCTCGAGCACCTCGCGGCCGCCGCGCTTGCCGCCGTGCAGCGCGGCCATCCGGCGCTGGCCTTCCGAATCCATGTTCGCGAACGCTTTCTGCGCACGCGCGATCGTGTCGTCGTCGAGCCGGCTGATCAGCCGCTCGGCGTCACGCCATGCCTCGTCCTCGGTCTCGCGCACGATCACGTGCAGGCGGATGCCGAACTTGATCTTGCGGCCGCGCGCATCGGCACGGGCGCGGATGTCGGCGATCTTCTTCGCGACGGCCTCGGGCGGCTCGCCCCAGGTCAGGTAGGTATCGATGTGATCGGCGGCAATCGCATGAGCGGCCGGCGACGAGCCGCCGAACCACAGCGGCGGATGCGGATGCTGCACGGGCGGATAAAGCGCCTTGCCGCCTTTCGACTGCAGGTGCTTGCCGATGTAGTCGAACCCGCCGTTGTCGTGCGACGCGGCCAGCAGCCCACGCCAGATGTTCAGGAAATCGTCGGTGATCTCGTAACGCGTGTCGTGATCGGCAAAGAGGCCGTCGCCTTCGAGCTCGGCCGCATCGCCGCCCGTGACGACGTTGATCAGCAGGCGGCCGCCCGACAGACGGTCGAACGTCGCGGCCATCCGCGCGGCCAGCCCCGGCGAAGCGATGCCGGGGCGCACGGCGACCAGGAACTTCAGGCGCTGCGTTGCCGGAATGAGGCTCGACGCGACGACCCACGCATCCTCGCAGGAACGACCGGTCGGCAGCAGCACGCCGTCGTAGCCGAGCGTATCCGCCGCCACGGCAACCTGCTTGAAGTAATCGTAGTCCGCGGCACGCGCGCCTTCGGCCGTGCCGAGATAGCGGCTGTCGCCATGCGTGGGGATAAACCAGAACACATTCATCTGCTGCTCCTGCTTGACTGTCACTGCCAAAATTTGAAAAAACGTCGCCCTGCTCGCGTCGCGAATGAGCGACGCATGCATGGAGTGCATTCGAATCGGGATGGCTCGCCGGTGAGGCCGTGCAGCGGACGAGGACGCGATCGCACGGCTGTTTCCGGGAAATCAGTCTAGGGATCGGTCCAGGGCTTTGGAACGATTTTTTTGAGCTTAGGTTTTCCGCTTTCGTGATTAGCGCGACGCTGGAGCGAATATCGCGGCGGCCGGGCTCTATAATGGCGCACCTATCCGAATAACTCCGCGCGCCCGGCCCCGCCGTGCGCGCCTGCGGTGCACTCATCGATGCAGAAAGTCATCCTGCCATTCCTGTCCGGCTTCCTGGCCGCCCTGTTCTTCCGCGAGGCCACGCTCGCCCTCCTTCACACGGCCGACCTGATCGCCGCAACCGGCTTCTCGACACAACCGTTCGCGCCGCTCGGCATTCCTGAATTTGTCGCGAATGCGCTGATCAGCGCGTGCTGCGCGATTCCGATGGCATGGCTGTTGCGCGTCTCGCCGGAACGCGAAGCATCGTGGATCGGCGCGCTCGTGTTCGGCGGTATCGTGCTGACGGCCGCCCGCGTGTTCGCGATCGATCCGCTGCGCGGCATCTGGCCGTCGGGCAACATGATGCCCGTGCTCGCGGCCGGCTTCGCGGCGAACGCGGTGTGGGGCTTCGGCGCGCTCGTGTTCATGCGCGCCTTCATGTCGGACGACGCGGGCGACGAATAACGTCGGCGCGGGCGACGCACCCTTCGGGCTCGGGCCGGCCGATGTCCATGAAAAAGGCCGCGTGCATGTGCACGCGGCCTTTTCGTTTCCGTGTCGCGGCTGATGGGCCGCGCGGGTCGGCCCGATCGACGTCAGTCCTTCAGCTTGCGCAGCGGATGCGTGTCGGGCGTCCACGGGCTGTCGAACATCGCGAGCACGTCGGCGCGGCCGACGTCGGCGGTCGACCTGAAACGCCACACGGGCTGGTGATCCTTGTCGACGATCAGCGCGCGCACGCCTTCGATCACGTCGCCGCGCGCGAAGGTCGAGCGCGTGAGATCGAGATCGCGCCGCAGGCAATCGGCCATCGTCGCGCCGCGCGCGCGTTCGACGACTTCGAGCGACACGGCCATCGACAGCGGCGACAACTGCTCGCGCATCGCGTGGGTCGCCTTCTCGACCCACCCGTCGACCGCCGCGCAATCCTGCTCGGCGTCGAGCGACGCGAGGATCGCGTTGAGGTCGGGGCGCGCAAAATGCCGGTCGATCCCGGCGCGCGCGTCGGCGAGCGCCGACGTGTCGGGCGTCGGCACGACCTTGTGCGCGGCAGCCGCCTCGGTCACGCAGGCGACGGCGTGCGCACCGCTGTCGATGCGCACGCCGTGCAGCGTGTCGAGCAGCACCGGCAGCGCGGCATCGGGCAGATAGACGTCGGCGAGTTGCGCGTACAGCGCGCCGGCCGCATCGAGCGTCGCGCCGGTCACCGCGAGATAGCGGCCGATCGCGCCGGGCGTACGCGCGAGGAACCAGCTCATTCCGACATCCGGGAACAGGCCGATGCGCGTTTCGGGCATCGCCATCTTCGTCGAGTCGGTCACGACGCGCAGGCCGCCCGTATGCCGCGCCGCCTGTGAAATCCCCATGCCGCCGCCCATCACGACGCCGTGCATCAGCGCGATGTACGGCTTCGGATACGTGAAGATCGCATGGTTGAGCGTGTATTCCTCGATGAAGAACGTGTCGACCGCATCGCGGTCGCCGCGCTGCCACGCGTCGTGGAAGAAGCGCACGTCGCCGCCCGCGCAGAATGCGCGCGGATGCGGGCTGTGCACGACGACCGCGACGACGTCGGGATCGTCGCGCCATGCGTCGAGCGCCTGCTGCATCAGCCGGATCATGCCGACCGACAGCGCGTTCAACGCCTTCGGCCGGTTCAGTTCGAGAAACCCGATGCGGTTCGCGACATACGCACGCACGTCGGGCTGGGCGGATTCGGCGGAAACGGCGGCGGAAGTGGAATCGGTCATGAAGGTCATCCGTCAAACGGCAGTCGCACGCTCAGTGCGCCTGCATCTTCGAGAACAGGTTCAGCACCACGACGCCCGCGATGATCAGCCCCAGGCCGATCACCGCCGGCACGTCCGGCACCTGGCGATAGAGCAGCATCGCGACGAGCGTGATCAGCACGATGCCGGCGCCCGACCAGACCGCATAGATGATGCCGACGGGCATCGTGCGCAACGTGAGCGACAGGCAGTAGAACGCGACGCCGTAACCGGCGACGACGAGCACCGACGGCCAGAAGCGCGTGAAACCGTCCGCCGCGCGCAGCGCCGACGTGCCGATCACTTCCGCGACGATCGCGATCGCGAGCCAGGCGTAACCGGGCAGTTGCATCGCTCAGCTCCTTGCGAGGGCCAGTACCGCATAGTCGTGACCGAGCTCGGCACACAGCGCCTCGACGACGAACTCGTGGTCCATGCGCTGCGGCAGCCCGGACGCGGTGATCGAGCCGATCACGCCGGCGCCGGCGACGGTCAGCGGAAACGAACCGCCGTGCGACGCATACTCGGCGACCGCCAATCCATGCTTGTCCGCGAGCGTCGCGCCGGCCTGCTGCATGCGCAGGCCGATCGCGTACGAGCTGCGGCGAAAATGCGCGACGACGTTGCGCTTGCGGCGCACCCAGTCGGCGTTGTCGGGCGTCGCGCCGGCAAGCGCCGCGTAAAACAGCGGCTGGCCGAACGTGACGATGTCGATCGCGATCGCATGACCGCGTGACGTCGCGAGCGCATGCATCCGGTTGCCGAGCGCCCACGCGCGGGCGGGATCGAAATGGGGAAACACGAGCGCCTGTTCCTGCGCGCCGATCGATTGCAGATCGTGAGCGATGTCCATGAATCCGTCGATGCAGTAGTGAGAGTCGCAACGGCGCCGATGCGATCGCGCAAGGCGCCGTTGCCGAAGAAACGAAACAAACCGTTCGATTCTAGCGCACCCACCCACCGTACCGGCCCCACAAGACACGACACGCGATTGTCAGAAAGTGCTTGCACGCGCTCGGGTAACTCCTTATAATTCATTTCTTCGACGGACGCGGGGTGGAGCAGTCTGGCAGCTCGTCGGGCTCATAACCCGAAGGTCGTAGGTTCAAATCCTACCCCCGCAACCAACCGTCCAGAATTTCGCAAAAAGCCCGGCTTAACGCCGGGCTTTTTGTTTTTGCGCGTCCGGGCGCCGCCCCCTCTTCGCGCACGCGGCCGCCATTTCGGACGACACGCCGCCGCATGCGCGGGCGTTCGAGAATGCCGCGGCCCGGTGATACACTCGCATCACCTCGTCCCTTCCATTCGACATGAAATTCTGCTCCGTCTGCGGTTACGAAGTCCTCGCGCGCATTCCTCCGGGCGACAACCGCGAGCGCTTCGTCTGCGATCACTGCGGCACGATCCACTATCAGAATCCGCGCAACGTCGTCGGCACGGTGCCGGTCTGGGGCGACCAGATCCTGCTGTGCCGCCGCGCGATCGAACCGCGCTACGGATTCTGGACGCTGCCGGCGGGCTTCATGGAAATGGGCGAAACGACCGCGGAAGCCGCCGCGCGCGAAACGCTCGAGGAAGCCGGCGCGCGCGTCGAGGTGCAGAACCTGTTCACGCTGCTCAACGTGCCGCACGTGCACCAGGTCCACCTGTTCTACCTGGCGCGGCTCACCGATCCGGGCTTCGAAGCCGGCGAGGAAAGCCTCGAAGTGAAACTGTTCGACGAAGCCGACATTCCGTGGGACGAGATCGCGTTCCCGACCGTCAGCCAGACGCTGCGCTTCTTCTTCGCCGATCGCGCCGCCGGCGACTACGGCGTGCACACCGGCGATATCTTCCGCTCGCTGCGCAACGGCTGAGCCCCGCACCCATGGTTCCCTGGCTCGGCCCGGACGATCCGTTTCCGTCCATCGAACGCGCGCTCGGCCCCGCGACCGGCGCACCCGGGCTGCTCGCCGCGAGCGCCGACCTGCTGCCGTCGCGCCTCATCGACGCCTACCTGCGCGGCATCTTCCCGTGGTACTCGGACGGCCAGCCGGTGCTGTGGTGGAGCCCCGACCCGCGCATGATCCTCGTGCCGACCGAATTCAAGGTAGCGCCGTCGCTGCGCAAAACGCTCAAGCGCGTGCTGCGCGAGCCGGAATGGGAGGTGCGCGTCGATCACGACTTTCCCGGCGTGATGCGCGCCTGCGCGCAGGCGCCTCGCCGCGGACAGCGCGGCACCTGGATCACCGCCGAGATCATCGACGCCTATACGTCGCTCTACCGCAGCGGCAACGCGCACAGCATCGAGACATGGCACGAGGGGCGCCGCGTCGGCGGCCTCTATGGCGTCTCGTTCGGCCGGATGTTTTTCGGCGAGTCGATGTATGCGGACGTGACCGATGCGTCGAAAATCGCGCTGGCCGCGCTCATCGCGCACCTTCGCGAGCAGGGGCTGGAAATGATAGACTGCCAGCAGAATACGTCGCATCTAGCGTCGCTCGGCGGCCGCGAGATCGCACGCAAGGCCTTTGTCGCTCACGTGCGCCGCGCGGTAGCCGAACCGCCGATTCCGTGGCAGTTCGACAAGCGCGTGCTCGCCGCGCTGACGGGCCCCGCCGAAACGGCGGCGCCCTCCGGGACCGAGCGCTAGCGCGGCACTCCTTCCCTGCATCGAGAGCTGCCCATGACTCACCCGACTGAGCTGCCGCTTTCACCGCTTTCGGCGTTGCAATTCTATGCAACGGCGCCCTATCCGTGCAGCTATCTGGACGGCCGCATCGCGCGCTCGCAAGTCGCGACGCCGAGCCACCTGATCAATTCCGACATCTACACCGAACTCGTGAAGGCCGGCTTCCGCCGCTCGGGCGTCTTCACGTACCGCCCGTACTGCGACGGCTGCCGCGCGTGCGTGCCGGTGCGCGTGCCGGTCGGCGAATTCGTGCCGACGCGCACGCAGCGCAGGATGTGGAAGCGGCACCGCGCGCTGGTCGCGACGGTTTCGCCGCTGCACTACGACGAAGAGCACTACGCGCTCTACATGCGCTACCAGTCCGCGCGCCACGCGGGCGGCGGCATGGATCGCGACAGCCGCGACCAGTACGAGCAGTTCCTGCTGCAAAGCCGGATCAACTCGCGCCTCGTCGAATTCCGCGACCTCGACGCACCAGGCGGCGAACCCGGCAAGCTGCGAATGGTCAGCATGATCGACATCCTCGGCGACGGGCTGTCGTCGGTTTACACGTTCTTCGAGCCCGACGACCGGCACACGAGCTACGGTACCTACAACATCCTGTGGCAGATCGAACAGGCGAAGAGTCTCGGGCTGCCCTACGTGTACCTCGGCTACTGGATCCGCGAGAGCCCGAAGATGGCCTACAAGGCGAACTTCCATCCGCTCGAAGGGCTGATCGACGGCCGCTGGAAGGCGCTCGATCCGGAACGGATCGACCTGCCGCCCGTCGACGCGGCGCTGGCGCGCGCGCCGTTGCCGGGGGGGCATTCCGGCACGAACTGACGCACGTCGCGGCGGCTACGAAGCGAAGCACGCCCGTGCCGCGCAACTCCCGGTAAAATAGCGGGTTGTCATTCATTTCGGCCGTCCGCCCCATTCCCGTGTTCAGTTCCCTCTACCCGCTGGCCCGCGCATCCCTGTTCAAAATGGATGCGGAAGACGCTCACCACCTTACGCTGCGCGCGCTCGGCGCGGCCGGCCGCACGGGCCTCGCCTGCGCGCTGTCGGCCCGCGTGCCCGACGCGCCGCGCACCGTGATGGGGCTCACGTTCCGCAATCCGGTCGGCCTCGCGGCCGGCCTCGACAAGGATGGCGCGGCCATCGACGGCCTCGCGGCGCTCGGCTTCGGCTTCATCGAGGTCGGCACGGTCACGCCGCGCCCGCAGCCCGGCAATCCGCGCCCGCGGATGTTCCGGCTGCCGCAGGCCGAAGCGCTGATCAACCGGATGGGCTTCAACAACCATGGCGTCGACCAGTTCGTGAAGAACGTCCAGGCCGCCCGCTATCGCGGCATCCTCGGCCTGAACATCGGCAAGAATGCCGACACGCCGATCGAGCGCGCGGCCGAGGATTACCTGTACTGCCTCGAGCGCGTGTACCCGTTCGCGAGCTACGTGACGATCAACATCTCGTCGCCGAACACGAAGAACCTGCGCCAGTTGCAGGGCGCCGGCGAGCTCGACGCGCTGCTCGCGGCGCTGAAGGACAAGCAGCAGCGCCTCGCCGACCTGCACGGCAAGCTCGTGCCGCTCGCGCTGAAGATCGCGCCCGATCTCGACGACGAACAGGTCAAGGAAATCGGCGACACGCTGCTGCGCCACAAGATCGAAGCGGTCATCGCCACCAATACGACGCTGTCGCGCGCGGCCGTCCAGGGCCTGCCGCACGCGGACGAAGCCGGCGGCCTCTCGGGCCGCCCCGTGTTCGACGCGTCGAACGAAGTGATCCGCAAGCTGCACGCGCAAGTCGGCAACGACGTGCCGATCATCGGCGTCGGCGGCATTTTCTCGGGCGACGACGCTCGTGCGAAGCTGGCGGCCGGCGCGGCGCTCGTCCAGCTCTACACCGGCTTCATCTATCGCGGCCCGGCACTCGTGTCGGAGTGCGTGAAGGCAATTGCCCGCGAACGCAGCGCGTAATATAGCCATAAGCAAACTATATTTAGATATCGATAGTATTTTTGCTATCCTCGACTTCACTATCAGATCATCGACCCGGACAGGGCAAGGACACACACGATGAAATTTTCGCTGCTGAAGAAGCTGCTGGTTGCCGGCGTGATCGGCACGTCGTTCGCTGCGGCGACCGCGCATGCGGCCGACCTCCTCGACCAGGTCAAACAACGCGGCACGCTGCGGGTCGGCCTCGAAGGCACGTTCCCGCCGTTCAACTCGAAAAGCCCGTCGGGCGAGCTCGTCGGCTTCGACGTCGACATCGCGAAGGCCGTCGCGGCGAAGCTCGGCGTGAAGGCCGAATTCGTGACGACCGAATGGAGCGGCATCATCGCGGGCCTGCAAGCCGGCAAGTTCGACGTGATCGCCAACCAGGTCGGCATCACCGACAAGCGCAAGGAGACGCTCGACTTCTCGCCGGCGTACACGTACTCGTCCGCGCAGCTGATCCAGCGCAAGGACGACACGCGCCAGTTCAAGTCGCTGGAAGACCTGAAGGGCAAGAAGCTCGGCGTCGCGCTCGGCACGAACTACATGGACATGGCGAAATCGGTGCCGGGCATCGACGTGAAGACGTACCCGGGCGCGCCCGAGTACCTGCGCGATCTGGCGGCGGGCCGCCTCGACGCGGCGCTGAACGACCGCCTGATGCTCGCGTACCTGACGAAGAATTCCCAGCTGCCGTTGCGCCCGGGCGCGAACGTCGGCTCGGCGAACCCGTCGGGCATCCCGTTCAAGAAGGGCAACCCGAAGTTCCAGAAGGCGATCGACGACGCGATGGCGCAACTCGAGGCCGACGGCACGTTCACGAAGATCTCCGACAAGTGGTTCGGCATCGACGTGACGAAACCGATCAAGTAAGCACGCCTGCATTTCCCGCCTGACGGCGGGCCGGAAGGGCGGCATCCGCAACGATGCCGCCCTTTGTTTTATCGGTCCGGTTTATGATTGCGCTTTCGCGCACGCATTCGCTCGTATTCCATGTCGACAACGTCCTTGCTCGTCCAATCGCTGCCGGTGCTCGCCCAGGGTGCCGTACTGACCGTCAAGTTCGCCGTGCTGTCGATGGTGTTCGGCCTGCTTGGCGCCGTCATGCTCGCGATGATGGGCATCCGGCAAAGCGAAGCGCTCGACGGTTTCGAACGCATCTGGGTCAACGCGCTCGCGTGGCTGGCGCGCGCGTACGTGAGCCTGATGCGCGGCACGCCGCTGCTCGTGCAGATCTTCGTCATCTATTACGGGCTGCCGAGCCTCGGCATCTCGCTCGACCCGACGCCGGCCGGCGTCATCGCGCTGTCCGCGAACGTCGCGGCTTACATGTCCGAAAGCATGCGCGGCGCGATCAACGGGATCGCGCGCGGCCAATGGCTCGCCGCGTACAGCCTCGGGCTGTCGTGGGGACAGACGCTGCGCTACGTGATCGGCCCGCAGGCGCTGCGCATCGCGGTGCCGAGCCTGTCGAACAGCCTGATCAGCCTGATCAAGGACACGTCGCTCGTGTCCGTGATCACCGTGACCGAGCTGTTGCGCAGCGCGCAGGAAGTGATCGCGGCGACCTATCAGCCGCTGCCGCTCTATCTCGCCGCCGCGGCCGTGTACTGGATCCTGTGCCAGATCCTCGAATGGGTGCAGCGCTGGTACGAAAAGCGTCTGTCGCTGCCGTCGCGGCACTGAGCCGCGCGGTCGCACCGGGCCGCGCTCGCGGGCCCGGCGCCGGTCTTCCCGCTTATTCGCCCGCTTATTCGCCCGAATAACGCACGCCGAGCACGGCGCGCGCCGCGTCGATCATCGCGATCATCCGCCGCGAATGGTCGTGCGTCATGATCGGGCTTTCGGTCTCGCCCGCGCGCAGCAGGTCGCAGAAATGCGCGGTCTCGTAGTTCAGCCCGCCGCCGTCGACCAGCGCATCGAGTTCGACGGTGCGCCCGTCCGCGTAGCGGATCGTCGCACGCGCGGGGTTCCACCACTTCTCGTGAATCGTCACGTGGCCGCCCGCCGCGGCGATCAGCGCGTCGCCGCGCCCCATCACGTCGAGGCCGCAAAAGAGCTGCGCGATCCCGCCGTTCGCATGCACGCTGTTCAGGCTCGCGAACAGGTCGACACCCGTCGCACCGACGCGGCCGAGCGTCTGCACGTCGCGCGCCGCGCCGAGCCAGTCGACGGCAAGAAACGCCTCGTAGATGCCGATGTCGAGCAGCGCGCCGCCCGCGCGATCGAGCCGATAGACGGAATGGTCCCCCGGCACCGACGACGATGCGCAGCCCGCCCGTACGAGCCGGATCTCGCCGATCGGATCGTCACGCAGGTGCGCGCGCAACTGACGGTACAGCGGGAAGAACGGCGGCTTCATCGCCTCCATGAAGAGCAGCCCGGCATCGCGCGCCGCGTGCAGCACCGTGTCGAGTTGCGCGGTGTTCAGCGCCGCGGGTTTCTCGCACAGCACGGCCTTGCCGGCAGCCAATGCGGCCAGTGTGTACTGCGCGTGACTGTCATGGAGCGTCGCGATGTAGACCGCGTCGATATCGCTCGCGAGGAGCGCGTCGAGGCGCGCGGCAGGCGCGCCGCCGTATGTCTCGCAGAAGGCGGCCGCTGCATCGGCGCGGCGGGCCCAGACGCCGGCGAGCGTGGCGCCCGGCACGTGCGCGAGGCTTTGCGCGAAGCGGCGCGCAATGCTGCCCGCACCGACGATGCCGAAGCGCACCGGGCGATGGTCGTTGTCGTTCATCCTGATCTTCCGTGTCGGTCGTATGACGGTTGCCGGCACGCTGCCGGCCGGCCGTCATGATAAACGGCCCGGCGGCACACGGATGAACGATACGCGCAGCGTCAGGCACGCACCGGCACCTCGACCGAGAAATCGCGCGATATCTCGTCCGCGCTGAAATCGATCAGCGCGAGCGAGGCCGCTTCGGCTTCGCGCGGGTCGCGCCGTTCGATCGCATCGACGACGCGCGCATGCGCCTTCACCGCGATGTCGTGCGCGCCTTCCTTCTGCACGACGCGCGGATTCACGAGACGCACTGCTCCGCGCACGATCGCCGCCATCTGCTGGAAGAACTGGTTGCCGCTCGCCTGCACGATCCGCGTATGCAGCAACTCGTCCGCCGTGTCGTAGCCGGGGTCGCCCGGCTGCAGCACCTTGAACGCATCGAACGCTTCGCGAATGCCCGCAATGTCGGCCGCCGTCGCACGCACCGCCGCCTGCGCGGTCGCGCGTGGTTCGATCAGCATCCGGAATTCGATGACGTCGCGCATGAACTGCGGATCGGGCTTTGCCCGAAATCGCCAGCTCACGACGTCTTCGTCGATCATCCGCCAGTCGCGCATCGGCCGCACGCGCGTACCGACTTTCGGACGCACGTCGAGCATGTCGCGCGCAAGCAACATCGACAACGCTTCCCGCATCACCGTGCGGCTCACATCGAACTCTTTCGACAGCACGTCCTGTGGCGGCAAGATGCCGCCGTACTTGTCTTCGACGATACCCGCGACAAGCCCATCCATCACTTTGGCGACCAGTGACCGGTCTTTGCCCTGCTCCATGACACCTCCCCGTGCGTCGATTTGCGAACACCTGCTCCGCAGTTCCGCCGGCCCTGGTTACTACTGTTCTTATGATCTATAAGTTGATGAGTTCGACGATATTTCGCTATCTGGTAAACACCTGACAGGGTTATCCCTCTTTTGAACGAGGTGATTTATACGGCTAAAAAAAAGGCCCGGGAAGCGCGCCGCGCCTGCCGGACCCCGGTTTCCACAAGATTTATATATCCAATCCATGACGGCCGATACCGCGCCGTTACGGACTGCTTCTCATTCAGATTCAGCCAGCCGGATAAACGATCGTTTCAACGCCGTTTTCCGTGCCGAGCAAGCACAGATTCGCGCCGCGCTCGGCGAACAGGCCGACCGTCACGACGCCCGGCCATGCGTTCACCTGCGCTTCGAAACCGCGCGGATCGGCGATCTGCAGGCCCTTGACGTCGATGATCTCGTTGCCGTTGTCGGTGATGGTCGGTGCGCCGTCCTTCGTCACGCGCAGCACGGGCACGCCGCCGAGCGCGGTCACGCGCCGGCCGATCGCCGTGCGCGCCATCGGCACGACCTCGATCGGCAGCGGGAACGCGCCGAGCACCGGCACGCGCTTGCTGGCGTCCGCGATGCAGACGAACGTGTCGGCCACCGACGCGACGATCTTCTCGCGCGTCAGCGCGCCGCCGCCGCCCTTGATCATCGCGCCGCTCGCGTCGATCTCGTCGGCGCCGTCGACATACACCTGCAGCGCGTCGATCTCGTTCAGGTCGAACACCTTGATGCCGTGCGATTTCAGGCGTTCGGTCGTGGCAATCGAGCTCGACACGGCGCCGCGATAGCGCGATTTGACGGCGGCGAGCGCGTCGATGAAGCAGTTGGCGGTCGAGCCGGTGCCGACACCGATCACGGCGCCTTCCGGCACGTTCTGGATCACGTAATCGGCGGCGGCCTGGCCGACGAGGCGTTTGAGTTCGTCTTGAGTCATGGCGTGGTAATGCTGCGGGATTGCGGAAAAACCGCCAGTTTACCGGAGTCGGCGGACGGCCCCGCGTTTTTCGGCGAGCGATGCGCCGTGTATTCAGCGCGTATTCAGCGCGTGTCAGCCGCCGGGGCGGAGTCCGACGCTTGCGTGCCGGGGAAGTACTTGTCGAGCAGCGCCTGCGCGATCGCGTCGCTTTCCGCGTCCGGGTTGCCCGCGTAGTCGGACGGCCGGAAATGCATCTGGAACGCCGCGAACACGCGCCGCGTGCGCGCGTCGAGCACGCCGTCGGTCGGCACGTCGTAGCCGTAGCGCGCGAGCTTGAACTGCAGTTCGCGCACGTCGACCGGCGCGTGCGGGTCGCGGCCGCCGAGCCGTGCGGTGACGGTCGCGTCGTCCGGCCATGCGCCGACGCCGGCTTGCGCGAGCGCATGCCACGGGAACAGCGGCCCCGGATCGATCTTGCGTTGCGGCGCGATGTCGCTGTGCCCGACCACGCGCGTCGGCGGAATCCCGTAGCGCCTGACGATATCCTTCGACAGGCGGATCAGCGCGTCGACCTGTTCGGGGGGATACGGCTGCCAGGTGCGATGTTGCGGATCGAGCGGGCCGCGGTTCACGTTCTCGATGCCGATCGACACCGCGTTCAGCTCGGTCGTGCCCTGCCACTCGCTGATGCCCGCATGCCACGCGCGCCGCGCTTCCGGAACGAGCTGGTAGACGACGGGCATCCCGCGCTCGGTGCGCGGCTGCGGCGGGATGACGTAATGCACGCTGACCGAATCGCCGGTCAGCGTGCGCAGCGATTTCGTCTCGTCGCTTTCGGTGTAGTGCATCACGAGAAAGCGGATCCGCGAATCGGCGCCGCGTGCGTGCAGGCTCGTGTCGGCGTAGTAGGTGCCGCGTTCGACGAGCGTCGGCGACGTACAGGCCGCCAGCAGGCCGAGCACGGCGCAGGAGACGCCGACACGGAACAGGGTCATCGGTCGCGGGTTCCGGAGAGCTTGCATCGGGGCGCGCATCGTTCGGGTCATTCGACGCCCGCGCATCGCGCGCGGGACGGGGCCGCCCCGGGGGGCGGCCGCGGGGATCAGCCTTTCACGCGCCGCTGGCGCACGGCTTCGTACAGGCACACGCCGCTGGCGACCGACACGTTCAGGCTTTCCACGCTGCCGGCCATCGGGATGCTCATCACCTCGTCGCAGGTGTCGCGCGTGAGCCGGCGCATGCCTTCGCCTTCCGCGCCCATCACGAGCGCGACCGGGCCGTCGAGCTTCGTTTCGTAGAGCGTCGCCGACGCCTCGTCCGACGTGCCGATGATCCACACGCCGGCTTCCTTCAGCTCGCGCAGCGCGCGCGCAAGGTTCGTCACCGTGATGTACGGCACCGTATCGGCCGCGCCGCTCGCCACCTTGGCCGCGGTCGCGTTCAGGCCCACCGCCCGGTCGCGCGGCGCGATCACCGCGTGCGCGCCGGCCGAATCGGCGACTCGCAGGCACGCGCCGAGGTTGTGCGGATCGGTGACGCCGTCGAGCACGAGCAGCAGCGCGGGCCCGTTGATGCCGTCGAGCAGCTCGGACAGGTTCTGCGCGAGCGGCATGTCCTCGACGCGCGCGACGACGCCCTGGTGGCGCTCGGTATGCGCGAGGCCCCACAGGCGCGTTTCGTCGGCGGCGATCAGCCGCACGCCCGCTTCCTTCGCGGCATGCAGGAACTCCTGCATGCGGCGGTCGCGGCGCGTCTGGTCGTACAGCACCTCCGCCACCGTCGATGCATCGTGCCGCATACGTGCGGTCACCGCATGAAAACCGTAAAGAACCTTCAGACGTGACATGACTGGAACAACCTTCGATCAAACGTGCGGCCGCGCGACGTGCGCAGCCGCGATCCATGGAAAAGGAAAGCGCCGCGTGGCCGGCCGATGACCGGTGACGCGGCGTCTCTCGATACTGCGGGGCGTGCGCTTGCGCCGCCCCGAACGCTCAATACTTCTTGCGGGCGCGGGCCTTCTTCGCGACCGGCTTCGCCGGCGCGCCGCTGCCACCGCCACCGCCCTTCTTCTTCGCGGCGCCGCGCGCGGCGCGCGCTTCCTTCACCGCGACGCTCGGCGCGCTCGCGGCCGTCTTGCGGCGCGGCACGGTTTCCTCCACCGGCGGCAGCGCGCGCACGCGCGGGCCGTTGCCGTTGCCGTTGCGATCGACGCCGGCAGCCGGCGCGGGCGACGGACGCGGCGCCTTCACCGGCGTATCGCGCACGAGGCGGAAATCGATCTTGCGCGCATCGAGATCGACGCGGCTCACCTGCACGCGCACGCGATCCGACAGGCGATAGCGGATGCCCGTGCGTTCGCCGCGCAGCTCGTTCTTGATCTCGTCGTACTGGAAGTAGTCGGAGCCGAGCTCCGTCACGTGTACGAGCCCTTCGATGAACAGCGTGTCGAGCTGCACGAAGATGCCGAACGACGTCACGCCGTTCACCATCCCGCCGTACTCCTCGCCGAGCTTGTCGCGCATGAAGTAGCACTTGAGCCACGCTTCGACGTCGCGCGACGCTTCGTCCGCACGGCGTTCGTTCGCCGAACAGTGCAGGCCGAGCTCTTCCCAGATCGCCGTGTTCGAACGCGAGCGGCCGCGCGCTTCGTCGTCGGCCTGCTGCATCGCGCGGGCGCGCGGCGACAGCGCCGTGTTCAGCTCGAAGCCTTCCGGCGCCTTCGGCGCGTACTTCTTGCCCGACAGGATCGCGTAGATCGCGCGGTGCGTGAGCAGGTCCGGATAGCGGCGGATCGGGCTCGTGAAGTGCGCGTACGCCTCGTAGGCGAGACCGAAGTGGCCGATGTTGTCCGGGCTGTAGACGGCCTGCTGCATCGAGCGCAGCAGCATCGGCTGCAGCATCTGCGCGTCGGGCCGGTCGCGGATCTGCGCCATCAGCGCCGCGTAGTCGCTCGCATGCGGCTTGTCGCCGCCGCCGAGCGACAGACCCATGCCGCGCAGGAATGCGCGCAGGTTCTCGAGCTTCTCCGGCGTCGGCCCCGCGTGCACGCGGTACAGGCCCGGATGCTTGTTGCGCTTCAGGAAATCGGCCGCGCAGACGTTCGCGGCCAGCATGCATTCCTCGATCAGCTTGTGCGCGTCGTTGCGCTGACGCGGCACGATCTGCTCGATCTTGCCCTGCGAGTTGCAGACGATGTAGGTTTCGGTCGTGTCGAAGTCGATCGCCCCGCGCTTTTGCCGCGCGGCGAACAGCGACTTGTAGACACCGTACAGATCCTGCAGGTGCGGCAGCAGATCGGCGCGGCGCGCAGCCTCCGGCCCCTTCGTGTTCGACAGCACGGCCGCGACTTCGGTGTACGTCAGGCGCGCCGCCGAATGGATCACGGCCGGATAGAACTGGTATGCCTTGATCTCGCCGCGCGCGGTGATCACCATGTCGCATGCGAGCACGCAGCGGTCGACCTGCGGATTCAGCGAACAGAGGCCGTTCGACAGCTTCTCCGGCAGCATCGGGATCACGCGGCGCGGGAAGTAGACCGACGTGCTGCGCTCGAGCGCATCGGCATCGAGCCCGCTACCCGGCTGTACGTAGTGCGACACGTCGGCGATCGCGACGATCAGCCGGAAGCCGTCGCCGCGGCCGACCTTGACCGGCTCGCAGTAGACGGCGTCGTCGAAGTCGCGTGCATCCTCGCCGTCGATCGTCACGAGCGGCACGTCGCGCAGGTCGACGCGAAAACGCAGGTCGGCCGGCAGCACCTTGTCGGGCAGCGCGGCGGCGCCGTCGAGCGCCGGCTGGCTGAATTCGTGCGGCACGCCGTACTTGCGCACCGCGATCTCGATTTCCATGCCCGGATCGTCGATATCGCCGAGCACCTCGACGACACGGCCGAGCGGCTGCGAATGACGGCTCGGGAAATCGGTCAGCTCGACGACGACGACCTGCCCGACCTTCGCCTTCTTCACGTTCTGCGTGATCATGATGTCGTGACCGATGCGCTTGTCTTCCGGCGCGACGATCAATGCACCGTTCTCGTTGAGCAAGCGGCCGATCACGCGCTTGTTCGCGCGCTCGGTGACTTCGACGACATGCCCTTCCGGGCGGCCGCGGCGATCGTAGCCGACGATCCGTGCGAGCACGCGGTCGTTGTGCATCACCTTCTGCATTTCGCCGTTCGGCAAAAACAGATCGTCCTGGCCGTCGTCGCGGATCACGAACCCGTAGCCGTCGCGATGCCCTTGCACGCGCCCCGCGACGAAATTCGACGGATGGGTCAACTGGTAGTGGCCGCGCTTGTCGAGGCGGATCTGGCCGTCGCGCTCCATCGCGGCGACGCGCCGGAAGAACCCCTCGCGCTCCTGACGCTTGATCGACAGGGCTTCGGCGATGTCGTTGGCGGCCAGCGATGCGTCGCTCGTCCGCAGCACGCCGAGAATCTCTTCACGGCTCGGAATGGGATACGGATATTTGCTCAAGGGTTTGTCGATGATTGTTCTCGTTGCGTTGACTGATAGTGCACGGCATCAACATAGAGGTGTCCGTCTGACAGTTCTATATTGACGGCGGCGAGTCATTCTATCACCCGCTTGTGTCGCCAAATGGCGGGAATGCCGCGGCCGCGCACGGTGGCGGCTGGTTTGCGGTGTATCGCAAAAAAACGTTGACAGGAATAATTGGGGCGCTATAATTTCGCTTCTTTGCAGCAGGCAGCTACTGCAAAACGTGCCCAGGTGGCGGAATTGGTAGACGCACTAGGTTCAGGTCCTAGCGGTGGCAACATCGTGGAGGTTCGAGTCCTCTCCTGGGCACCACTTGATTTATGAAAAAAGGCCGGCTTTTAGCCGGCCTTTTTTCATTTCAGCGCTTGCCGCGCGCATGTCGTCCGCCCTTATGTCGGGCGCTCCGATCGATAGCAGAATTTATCGGTTATCAATCACCCTCCCCGTTGTTACGTTAGCCGCCTCGCTTTCAACGCATCCAACGAGGAGCCCCCTTCATGACGTCGATGAACCGCCGCGCATTCACGCGCGCGATGCTGGCCGCGGGCCTCGCTGCCGCCGGTGTCCGCGCGCACGCCGAGAACGCGCCGGCCACGCTGCGCATCGGTTACCAGAAGTCGTCGACGCTGATCACGCTGCTCAAGACGCGCGGCACGCTCGAGCAGGCGCTGACGCCGCTCGGCCTGCGCGTGTCATGGCATGAATTCGCGAGCGGATTGCCATTGACCGAAGCGCTCAATGTCGGCGCCGTCGACTTCAGTGCCGACGTGGCCGATACGGTCCCGGTCTTCGCGCAGGCCGCGCACGCGCGTTTCGTGTACGTCGCGCAGGAAGCGCCTTCGCCGAAGGCTCAGGCAATCGTCGTCAAGCAGGACAGCGCGCTGCGCACGCTCGCCGATCTCAAGGGCCGGCGTATCGCCGTCACGAAGGCGGCCGGCAGTCACTACCTGCTGCTTGCCGCGCTCGCGCGCGCGAAGCTCGCGCCCGCCGACGTGGCGATCCATTACCTGACGCCCGCGGACGGCCGCGCCGCATTCGAGCGCGGCAGCGTGGACGCATGGATCACCTGGGACCCCTATGTCGCGTCGGTCGACCGGAATCCCGACGTGCGGATCCTGGCCGACGGCAACGGACTCGCGTCGTACCAGCGCTACTACCTCGCATCGAGCACTTTTGCCGCCGCGCGCCCCGACGTCGTCCAGATCCTGTTCGACCAACTGTCGCTGGCCGGCGCGTGGCTGCGCGACCATCCGCAGGAGGCCGCGAACACGCTCGCGCCGATCTGGGGGCTCGATGCCGCGACGATCGCACGCGCGAATGCGCGACGCAGCTACCTCGTCCGCGCGGTGGCCGCGCAAAACTTCGGCGAACAACAGAAGATCGCCGATACGTTCCTGGCGGCGGGACTGCTGCCCGCTCGCGTCGATACGAGCCAGGCGCAACGCTGGAATTTCACGGCGAAGCACGCGGAGCCGGTGGGCGCGTGACGATCGCGGCGCATAAGGCGCGCGATATTTTTGCTGTTTCGGATGAGATTGTGTTGACAGACTCCGCCAGCACGCTACAATAGCGGTCTTCGCATCGCAGCAAGCGAAACGTGCCCAGGTGGCGGAATTGGTAGACGCACTAGGTTCAGGTCCTAGCGGTGGCAACATCGTGGAGGTTCGAGTCCTCTCCTGGGCACCACTTGATTCATGAAAAAAGGTCGGCTTCTAGCCGGCCTTTTTTCATTTCAAGCCCTCACGAAGCGCCTGCGCCGGTTGCGTGAGAGCCTGAAAAATCAGCGCCTGCGCGCCGGGTTCACGAACACGGACGCACGCACCCGGCGTAGCGCCTCCCGCCGATTACTCGCGTCCCTGGAGCAGATCGGCCATATCGTCGGCATGTTCTTCCTCTACCGCGAGGATTTCCTCGAATAGCCGGCGCGTCGTGACATCCTTCTCGCCGAGATAGCGAACGATTTCGCGATACGTATCGATCGCGATCCGCTCGGCCACCAGGTTCTCGCGAATCATGCTGGTGAGGTCCGTGCCTTCGTTGTACTCGGAATGGGCGCGCGTCTTCAGGCCGTCCGGCGCGAAATCCGGCTCGCCGCCGAGTTGCACGATGCGCTCGGCAATCCGATCGGCGTGCCCCTGCTCTTCGGTCGCGTGCTGGGCAAACTCTTGCGCTACTGCCTCGGAATTGATGCCCTTGGCCATGAAATAGTGCCGCTTGTAGCGCAACGTGCAGACGATCTCCGTCGCCAGCGCATCATTGAGCAGCTTCAGCACCACGGTGCGGTCCGCGCCATAAGTTTGCGTGACCGGGCCATCCGACATGTGCTTGCGCGCGTCTTCGCGAATTTTTGCGATATCCATCACGAACGGATCGCGGGATTCAGGTGTGGCATCTTTGGCTGCGGGTGACTTCGTCATCGAGTTTCTCCTTTATCCGGTGCGGGAATCCGTTGCTCGCTTTCGCACGGCGGTATTCCGTGCTCCATCGTGGTCGAAGCGACGACGCGTCGAACGCCGAGCGTCTGGTCAAACGCGCGCCGACCGGGAATCCCGCCCCCCTATCAGCGCGAGGACCAATCCGGCGAGCGGCCGCATGCCGATCTGCAACGCATCCAGCTCTTTGCCCGCGCCGAGCAGTATGAGTCGTCGTCACGTCGCCTCGAACCCGAATCGATAACGATCGGCGAGCAAAACCGATGCCCGCCTATGAAGCCGATCTCGGGCGCCGCGCCCTGTCGATGCGACGGTCGTGGGCACGTCGCATGCTGCGTCGCGACCTAAGGTCGTATTCTCGACGGGACCGCCATGGCCGTACTGCACTCGCCCGGAACGACCGTCGGCAGAATGATCGGCAGGGTCGTGGCGTGGCTCGTCGTAGTGCTGATCATTCTGGCCTCAGCGGTCGTGCTGTTCATTTTCACGTTCGACTGGAATCGCGCGCGACCCCTCGTCGACAACAAGGTTAGCGCAGCGATAGGCCGCCCGTTCGTCATCCAGGGCGATCTGACGGTGAGATGGCATCGCGCCGCCGGAGAAACGGGTTGGCGCGCGTGGGTGCTGTGGCCGACCTTTGCCGCGCGAAATATCACGATCGCCAATCCCGACTGGGCGAAACGGC
Organism: Burkholderia sp. BCC1208; assembly: GCF_902833095.1. Lineage (NCBI taxonomy): Bacteria > Pseudomonadati > Pseudomonadota > Betaproteobacteria > Burkholderiales > Burkholderiaceae > Burkholderia > Burkholderia sp. BCC1208. Next base: position 359,288 of record NZ_CADFDY010000001.1, read on the forward strand.
CGCACTTCGCCACGCTCGACGAAATCGAGTTCCAGGTGAAGCTGCTTCCGCTGCTCACGCATGACATCGTCATTCCGACGATCAATCTGACGAATCCTTCCGTCGACCTCGAGCGACTCGCCGATGGACGAAACAACTGGACCTTCAAGCTCAAGTCCTCCGCTCGACCATTGGACTGGAAGCTCGATCTGCACGACATTCGACTCAACAAGGGCATCGTCGCGCTCTCCGACCAGCAAAAAGAGATCGTGATGCAGGCCACGGTCGATACGCTCGGCCAACCGATTCCGATCGGCGAAGCGCTCAGGCAGCAAGAACGAAAGTCACGCAGCGCGTCGGCCGAGGCCGTCGGCAAGCGAGGTGCGCAACAACTGAGCGCACAGGCAAAAGCGACTGCATCGGAAGCGTCGGGCGTGCCGGCGCCGGCGACTACGCGCGGAAGCAGCGCGTCGGCTGGCCAGACCGACGCAAGTGGAACCACTGCCTCCGTCGCGCAGCAGAAGAACGAACCGCAATACGGCATCGGCTGGACAGTAACAGGCAGCTACCGCCGTTCCCCCGTGTCGGGCAGCGGCAAGCTTGGCGGCCTGCTTGCCCTGCAGGACGCCTCGCGGCCCATCCCCGTGCAGGCTGACGTCAAGGCAGGCGACCTGCGTATCTCATTGGTCGGCACCGTCACGAACCTCGCGCATCTGGCTGCCGTCGATTTGCGCCTGTGGCTGCAAGGCTCCAGCATGGATCGCCTGTATCAATTGACGGGCATCACGCTTCCCGCGACACCGCCCTATGCAACGGAAGGTCACCTGACAGGCAACATCCAGTCGGGCAGCAGCGTGTTCCGCTATGAAAAATTTACAAGCCGGGTGGGCGGAAGCGACCTGAATGGCACGTTGATCTATACACAGCGTCAGCCGCGTCCGCTGCTCAAAGGCGAGCTGGTTTCGAATCTGCTGCAGTTCAAGGATCTCGCGCCGGTGGTGGGCGCGGACAGTAACGCGAGCAAGGCGAAGCGCGGCGTCGCCGCACGGCAGCCGCCGAACAAGGCCGTGCCTACCGAAGGCTTCAGGACCGAGCGCTGGAAGGCGATCGACGCCGACGTGAAATTCACGGGCCGCCGCATCGTCAGGAACCCGGCACTGCCCGTTACGGATCTGTACACGCACATCGTGATGACCGACGGCGTGCTGTCGCTGGAGCCTCTGAAGTTCGGCGTCGCGGGCGGCTCGATGGCGTCGAACCTCCATCTCGACGGCAGCGCGAGACCGCTCAAGGCCCGCGCTTCGACGCAAATGCGCCATCTCAGGCTGAAGCAATTGCTGCCGACCGTGAAGACGATGCAGAGCGCGCTCGGCGAAGTCAACGGCGACGCGCAGTTGTCCGCGACAGGCAATACGCCGGCGGCGCTCGCGGCCACCTCCAATGGCGAGGTGAAGCTGCTCGTCACCGACGGCACGCTCAGCCGTCTGCTGCTGGAAGCCGCGGGCCTCAACGTGGCCAATGTCGTATACGAAAAGCTCTATGGCGAACGCGTCGTGCATATCAACTGTGCCGCCGCCGATTTCGTCGTCACGGATGGCATTCTCGATTCGCACGCGTTCGCGCTCGATACGGACGACGCGGTGATCAACGTCGACGGCAAGGTGAACATGAAGGACGAAACGATGGATCTCGGCGTGCACCCGCACACGAAGGGTCTGCGTATTTTCACGCTGCGCTCGCCGCTCTACGTCAAGGGCACCTTCAAGAATCCGCATGTCGGTGTGAATCCGACCGCCCTCGCGTTACGCGGCGGCGCGATGGTCGGCCTCGGTCTTCTTAATCCGTTTGCCGCCCTGATTCCGCTGATTGCACCGAGCAATCACAAACCGCTGCCATGCCAGCAACTGATAACGGCAATGCAGTCTCAACAACCCACCGCTCCGCCGCCAGGGCAGCGCAAAAAGGGAAAAGGACTGCATCTGCCGCCGGGCACGCCGAGCGCGGACACAGCCGATTCATCCGCGCCTGCCGCGGCGTCGCCGAAGAAACAGTGATCGTTCGTATTGCTACTGACGTCGGCACCCGGCGCGAGGATCACGCGTCTCCTTCCCAATCATGCCAGTCGACCGAGTGGGATTTCAGATACGCCGACACGGCTTCGCCGACCGTTGGCATAAAGTGCTCTTCGCCGATCCGCTCGAACAGTCCGTACCGTTTCAGGATGTCCTTGACCGGGCCCTTGAGTTCCGCGAAGCATAGCTGCACATGCAAATCGTCGAGTTCGTCGTCGAGCCTCGCCAGCATGTCGGCCGCTGTGACATCGATATCCGTCACGGGCTCGGCCGCAATGGCGAGCCAGTGTGTGCGGGTTGGCGCAGTGCGTGCAGCAGTCATGACGCGCTCGTAAAAGATTTCTGCATTGGCAAAGAACAGCGGTGCATCCCAGCGCAGAAGAACCAGGCCGGGAATGCGCCGCGCGTCGGGATGACGCGCGACATCGTGATAGCCCTTCACGCCGTCGCGCCGGCCGAGCACCGCTGAATAAGGGCGCCACGCCCGCCAGAGAAAGGTCAGCACGGCAAGCCCGAGGGCGATGCCCACGCCGACCACCACGCCCGACAGCACGACTCCGGCAAAGCATGCGAGCGACTGCACGAATTCCGGACGACGCAACCGGTAGAGCCGTCGCATCCCGCTGATTTCGATCAACGAGAGCGATGCAGCCACGACGACGGCCGCGAGTGTAGCGTGCGGCGTATCACGCAGTGCCTGCGGCGCGAAAAGCAGCAACGCCGCAACGATGAGCGCCGCGATCAGGCCGCAGGCCTGACTCTTCGCGCCCGCTGCCTCGACGACCGGCGTGCGCGATCCGCTGGCCGCGACGGAGAACCCATGAAAGAGTCCGGCCGTGACGTTCGCGATACCGAGTGCCACGAATTCGCGATTGCGGTCGACGTCGCCGCCGCTACGGGCACCATAGATCTGCGACAGCATGCTGATGTCGGTAAACGACACCAACGCGACGGCGGCGGCGCTCGCGGATAGCGCAAGCCACTCGTTCGAGGCTAACGCCGGAAAATCCGGCAGCGGCAACCCCTGAGGCAAGGCGCCCACCACACTCACGCGCGCCCGTGCGACCAGATCGAAATGCGCGCTCCCGACCGTCGCCACCGCCACGGCGACCAGAACACCCGGCACTTTCGGCATCCAGCGTTTGAACGCCAGGATCACGGCCAGCGACAGCACACCGATCGTCAATGCCGCGAAGTTGGTCTTTCCTGAAGCGACGGCGCTTGCGAGCTCGCGCAATTGTTGCGGAATCGGTGCTTCATGCACCGCCAGACCGAGCAGCTTCGGCAACTGACTGACGATGATCGTCACAATGATGCCGTTCAGATAGCCGTAGCGGATCGGCGTGGAGAGCAGATCGGTGATGAAGCCCAGCCGGGTCAGGCCTACCGCCAGACAGATGGCTCCGGAGAGCAATGCCAGCGCACTCGCGAGCGCGGCCGCATGCTGGAGGTTGCCGTGCGCGAGCGGCATGACGCTCGCCGCGATGAGCGCGATGAGCGCGGAGTCTGGTCCGAGCACGAGGATTCGGCTCGGTCCGAACGCAGCATAGGTGACCAGCGCGGCAATCGAGGCATAGAGTCCGGACGCGGGTGAAAGGCCGGACGCAGTCGCGTAGGCCATACCGGCGGGCACCAGCACGGCGCTGAGCGTTACGCCCGCGATTGCGTCGCCCGGCAGCCACGCTATCCGGTACGCCCTGACCCATTCGATGCCCGGCACCCAGCGGGCAAGCACCTTCAATCCGCGTATCACGCCATCACGAGCCACGCATCTCGCCCCGCCAGATATTGGCCTGATAATGAACTTTCGGATCGCGCGGTTCCATGACGAGCCTCCCAGCTAATAGTCCATGCGGAGCACGCTTTCCTTCACGTTGCAAAACCTGTACCCGGCGGATGAACGCGCTTTTGATCGTCTCGATTCCGTACTACCGCACCTCCGTCGATTTGTATGTTTTACCTCGCTGGCGCAAATATCTCTGCCCGCGCGGCGGGGGGCTGGGCGATGGGAACGAAAGTCGACACTCCGAGCCTGCGTGACCGTTCCCATCAAGCCCGCGCGCGGGTGTCAGGGGCGCGAAAAATGCTCGCCGGTTCAGTCGAATCAGTCGCTTCGCCGCACGACGACGTCGGGACTACCCGGACGGTGACGAGCAAGGAGGTGCAATGGAAAGCGAATTGAAGCTGCTGGTCGACCTCAAGGACGTCGGCAAAATCCGCGAGGCGCCCATGTTCTCGGATTGCAAGGACGCCGCCTTGCCGGAAACACTGCTGACCAGCACCTACTACGACACGTCTGACCTGGCATTTCGTCAGTGCAATGCGTCCCTGCGCGTGCGAAATCACAACGACAAGACCATCCAGACGATCAAGCTCGACGGATCCGCAGAGGCTGGCCTGTACGAGCGCGACGAATTCGAAATGCCGGTCGAGGGCGACGCTCCCGATTTGAGATTGTTCTACGATGCGATACCTGCCGATAGCGGCGTGGGAAAGCTCATCCGCGACGAACACACGGCCGCGCAACTCGAAGCGCGCTTCGTCACGAGGATTCGCCGCACCGTTTTGCCATTGCGCTTGCAAGCCGGCGAGGAAATCGAGTTCGCGATCGATGAAGGCACCATCGATACCGACACGGCATCGACTTCCATCGCAGCTGTCGAAATGGAACTGAAGCAGGGTGAGCCCGACCGTCTTTATCGAATCGCGCTCGATCTGCTGGAAACAGTCCCGCTGCGCTTCGACTACATGAGCAAGGCCGACCGCGGCTATGAAATGCTTCTGCAAGGACATCAGACGCCCGTCAAGGCGCGGCCGGTGACGCTTCACAAACGAGACAGCGTCGAGACGGCATTCAGCAAGATTGCACGCAATTGCCTCGAACAGATTCACGCGAACGAACGAGGAGTCGTATCCGGTCACGACCCGTCAAGTGTCCATCAGATGCGCGTCGGTCTCAGGCGCTTGCGCTCCGCGCTCGATCTGTTCGATAAGGTCATTCCCGCTTATCCGGGGCTTCAGGACGAATTGCGCTGGATCGCATCGGAACTTGGGGATGCGCGCGACTGGGAAGTGCTCACCCGCTCGACACTTGGCCAGGCACTTGCAGAGACGGACAAGAAAGAAGAACGTCGTGCCGTGGAACGCGCATGCAAGCAGATTGCAACGAAAAAGCGCGCCCATGCAGCCGCGGCTGCAAATTCCGTCCGTTATACGCGACTGATGCTTCAACTGACGCATTGGCTCAATGGCGCAGGATGGCGTGACGGCATGGCGCAGCAGGCGTGCGAAACCCTGCAAAAGCCGGCGAAGCGGCTTGCATCCGACATCCTGCGCCGCAGGCACGACAAGCTGCTCAAACGAGGCCGAGGGCTGGCCGGTCTCGACGATCGCCGCCGGCATCGGGCTCGTATTGCAGCAAAGAAACTTCGGTATGCCACGGAATTCTTTGCTTCGCTATTTTCGAAATCGGCCGTGAAGCATTACGTCGCGACGTTGAGTACCTTGCAGGACGACCTGGGCTGGCGCAACGACGCAGTGGTGGCCCACCGTCTGCTGGATTCGCTCCCCCTTACCCATTCCGCTACCGCATCGGGCGCAGCGTTCGCGCGAGGGTTCTGGGCTGCACGCGTGGCTGCCGATTATGTTCGGATGAAAAAGCTGTGGAAACGCTTCAGGCAGCTTTCTCCACCCCAACAGTCATTCGGGTAGCGGCAACCGGCATGGCCGCATCGGTGCCCGGCGTCACGGGCGGTCGGAAACGTCGGAACGTAGCGGCCGCCATTCCGCACGCGTCGACATGCAAAGGCTCCGCCCGTCCCGCCGAGGTTTCGGCGCCCCCACTATCGAGAAACCGTCGCTCCACCCATTCGGACCTTACCGATGCCCCTGGTGCGCATGCGCCGCCCGCGTCCGCGCCGCCTTCTTCGCCGCCGCGGAGCGACCCGCCGCGCCCTTGGTCTGCGCGGCCTTCTTGGCCGCCGCGGAGCGGCTGGCGGCCGGACGACGCGCCGCGGCGCTCTTCGCCTGCTTCGACATCGCGCCTGTCGATGCCCCGGCCTTGCTCTCGCGCTTCAACACGGCGGTCGTGGTTCGGGAACGTTTTGCTTTCGATTCCGTGCTTTGGCCCGTCATCTTCCTGCCTTGGCCCGCAGCGGCGTCCTGCGCGGCCTTCTTGCGCGTCGCTTCGCTTGCCTTGCCCTTCGTGGGCGGCTTCAGGTCGACGCCCGCGCGCCGGGCCTTCGACAAGCCGATCGCCACTGCCTGCCGGGCGGAGCGCACACCGTGCTTGCCGCTGCGTACGCGGTCGACCTCCTCCTTGACGAACTCACCTGCTTGCGTGCTCGGTGACTTCCCTGCGCGCTTGTCGGCGCGTGCTCGCTCGATCGTTTTCCGTTCGGGCATGTCGCTCTCCTTGCAAAAGCTTACGTGGTCCTTCGAGCAACCGACGTACCTGGCACGGGGCGAAGCTGGCGCGACGAGGGCGATGATTGTTCAACGCCATCCGACGCCGGCTCCGTTTATCGCCTTCAGCATTCTTCGACTTCACTGCCCGGTGTCCCCGGCAAGCCCGCTAAATTATTTTCGTCCCCAACGTCAAATTATGTTGACAGCCCGGCAAGACACGCTACAATAGTAGTCTTCGCATCGCAGCAAGCGAAACGTGCCCAGGTGGCGGAATTGGTAGACGCACTAGGTTCAGGTCCTAGCGGTGGCAACATCGTGGAGGTTCGAGTCCTCTCCTGGGCACCACTTGATTCATGAAAAAAGGTCGGCTTCTAGCCGGCCTTTTTTCATTTCAAGCCCAAGGAAGCCAGGCGTCTGCGCGCTTTGCGTAAAGGTTCGAAGGCTGCGCTTGCAAGCGCAGCTGGGGGCGCATGCGTGACCGAGTCGTCTCCCGGGCACCATCTGTTTTCTAAAAGGTCGGCTTCCAGCCGGCCTTTTTTCATTTCTGTGCCCATCCTGAAACAGGTCGACTCTTTTTCAAGAGGATGGAGAAGGCATGCGGCAGCTGTTCCGGTAGCAACGAGGAATGCAATAATTGCCACTTGTCGACTACCCGACGCACAGAGACGAAAAATTCGCCGCAATAGGCGAATCCTGCACATCCGGCGCAGTCGGCACCGATTGAACACGATATGACGATGCCCACGATCGAGGCATAAGTGGAAATGACGATAGATCGACCCCCTCGCGACAAACTGCACGCACGCCGACCCACGCAAGCAGAACGAAGCCAAGCGACACGCGAGCGAGTCTTGAACGCCGCGATCGACCTGCTGCACACCGTCGGCTATTCGGGGGCGACCACGCTGGCCATTCGAAAAGCTGCAGCCGTGAGCATGGGTGCCATGCAGCATCAATTTCCGACCAAGGCGGAATTGATGGCGGCCGCGCAGGAACAACTCATCAGCGCACGCCTCATGCGCATCCAGGAGGCGGCGCAAAACGTAGCGGACCCGCTCCAACGCATTGAGCGGTTACTGGATGTGGCTGGAGAATTGATCGGCACACCGTTGTTTGCCGCGAGCATGGAAATCGAACTGGCCAGGCGAAGCGATCCCGAGCTCGATCGCGCAATCGCCGCGGTTCACGGGCGCTTCACCGACGGATTCTCGAATCTGAGCGACGGTGTTATCGAAGCCGTGGGCAGCCCGGCCGGAGAAACCGTCAAGCGGGTCGAATGGCTCACCAGCGCAGTGATCCGTGGGCTCACCGTCAAAGTGGTCACCGGCGGCGATCTCGGCGAGGTCACCGCCGCGTTCCACCTCTGGCGCGAGCTGGCAATCCGGCTGATTACCGAAGGGATGCGCCAGCCGGTACCGAAGCAGAACATCGACAGCAATCGCAACAAGACCGGCAAGCGGCGCTCCGCCGACTGACCAGCCCGGTTTTCCCGTCCGGCGCCGGTTGTCACGAGCGCCCCGCTCCCTTCCGCAACGCCGAGTCGTACCGCCGATTCTCCAGGATCGTAGCGGGCCGCTGACGGCTGTCCAATCCGAGGCTTTGCTCAATTAACAAGCAATACACACTACTTGTAAGTTGCATCCGGACCTGCAATACGACGTGCTCGGTGCGTTACGCCTCGCTCCGCGTGGAACGCCGCCGTTTGCCCGGTGCAAGGTGCCAAGAAGCCGTACACAAAACATACAAACAGGAGACTGCAGTGAAAAAAGCCTTGTCGGCCATATTGCTGGCCGTACTACCAGGACTCGCCCAGGCTCAGTCCAGCGTGACGTTGTTCGGCACGCTGGGCGGCGGGATACGCTGGGTAAACGGCGTCAAAGGCGGCGGCCAGGCCGGTTTCGACGACAACTCGGTCGCCGGCAACCTGTACGGACTGAAAGGTCGGGAGGATCTCGGCGGCGGCATCAAGGCGATATTCGCGCTTGCAGGCCAGTTCAGTATCGGCACGGGAACGCTGCAGCCTGCCGCGGCCCTGTTTGGTCAGACGGCCTATGTTGGCGTGAGCGGCCCCTTCGGCCGCGTCACGCTCGGCAGACAGTTCAACGCGTCCGGCGATCTCGGCGTCCTCCTCGATCCGGCTGGCGGCCTGGGACCATTCGCGACGGAGCCGGGCGTGCTGTTTCTCGGCAACTATTTCACGGTCGATCCGCGGTTCAACAATACGATCAAGTACCTTGGCGAGGCTGGCGGCCTCCGGTTTTCCGCGAGCTATTCGCCCGGTGGCGTAGCCGGCAATCAGCGTGCCGGCACCAACTTCTCCGCAGCGGGGCTGTATCAGTACCAAGGCGCCGCCGTCGGCGTGTCCTACGGCAAGACCTACAGTCCTGACGGCACGCAGGCCGCGCAGACGATCATGGCGGGCGGCATGCTGCAACTCGGGCCGGTGCGCGTGCAAGTGGCTAATGCCAGTTTCGACGTGACCGCGAAGCATGCCGGCGGCGCGACGCGGCGCGACAATCTTTCGCTCGTCGGGCTGATCTGGCAGATGACGCCCTCCCTCCAATTGACCGGCGCGCTCTACGACGATATCGGCCGCAACCTCGGCAACGTCCCGGGAGCGAACGGACACAAGATCACGTCGTATCTGATCGCCGAATATTTCCTGTCGAAGCGAACCGAAATTTATGCGGAAGTGGACCGCAATGGTTTCACGGGAGCCTACAAGCGGGATCCAGTGAACCTCGCGGGGCTGAACCTGCGACCCGGCGCGAGCGCGACGACGGGCGTATCGGTCGGCCTGATGACGCGCTTCTAGACATGCCGCTTGCCTATCCGCCACCACCCGATGCGTGGTTCGACTTGCTCCCCACCTCACCGCACGAGGAAACACCCGATGAAGAACCTTGCTCGAGCGATTCCGCTTCTGGCGTTGATTTCGGCATGTGTCGCCGGTTCCGCTCAGGCCGGCACGCATCCCACCGCGTCGAACGGATCAGAAGTCGACCCGCCGTCGTCCGACGCCGTACAGCAGTCCACGCCCGACGCGGCTGCGGACAAGCAGCGCAAAGCCGAGGACCGGCTTCTCGCGCGGCGCGTCCGAGCCGCACTGGCACGCGCGAAAGGGTTGAACGCAACGCGCATTATCGTTCGCGTTCGCGACGGTATCGCCACATTGCAGGGGAGCGTCGCCGATACGACGCAGGCGGGGCTTGCCCTGGAAGCGACGCGACGGATTCGGGGTGTCACCGCGGTGCAGAACCAGCTTCGCATCACTGGCCAACTGCTTTGAACCCAAGACGACATGAAAGAAAACCACATGCCCCCTCGGCAGCACGACGTCCGCGACTCGAAACCGGAGCGGTGCTTGCCGAAACGGCTCTGCTCGCCCTCGACCGGGGGCACGGCAAGGGGAACGCGGATCGCATCCAAAGAGCCAGCCCTTACGCAAGGATTCAAAGGAATGCGCGATATGTTTCGATCTGGATTACTTATGGTATTGCTCCTGGCTGGCAACACCGGCGCAATGGCCGATACCGTCTCGCCAGGCATGCCAACGCAAGTCACTGCAAAAACAAGCATGCTGCCTCAACCCGCACACATAGCGGTCAATGAAGGCACGCTGCCGATTGCAGGCGCATTTCGCGTAACCACGAACGGTTGCGGCGAAGGCTTCGCCGATCATGCCGTGGCACGTTTTCAGCACGACGTGGAGCGTCTGACCGGCCTCGAATTCCACAAACCCGACGGGCCTGCGCTCACGATCTCCTGCAAGTCGTCGGCAATGCCCGACGCGCTGACCGCCAAAGAAAGCTATCACCTTGCCGTGACAGCGCAAGGCATCATGCTCAGCGCGGAGGAGCCGATCGGCGTTAGCCGGGGCCTCGCAACACTACGACAGCTCGTCGACCTCGGCGAGGGCGCCACCCTTCATTTCGCTACCGTCGACGACAAGCCACGGCTGGCCTGGCGCGGCTTGATGCTTGATGCAGTGACGAACTTCATCTCCGTCTCGACCATCAAGCGCCAGATTGATGCGATGGAACGGGTCAAGCTCAACGTCCTGCATCTGGAGTTGGCCGGGGACAATGCTTTTCGGGTTGAAAGCCTGCGCTATCCGCGTTTGACCAGCATGACATCCGGGTACTACACGCAGCAGCAAATCCGTGAGCTCGTCGCCTATGCCAGCGATCGCGGCATCACGATAGTCCCCACATTCAACATGCCGGGCCATTCGTTCGCGCTGTTGAAAGCCTATCCCGAACTCTCCGCCACGCCGATCGATCCCGACAAACCTGCATTACGGGCGGTCGCGGCGATCAATCCGGTGAACGAAGCGACCTATCAGTTTCTCGATAACCTCTTCGGAGAAATGGCCCAGCTGTTCCCGGGGCCCTGGATTCATACCGGTGGCGATGAAGTAGCGGGCGCCGCCTGGGCCGGGAATGCCGATATCCAGGCATTCATGAAAGCACATGGCATCACTGCCAAGGAGGATCTCCAGGCGCTCTTCGTTCGCCGGATGGATGCGATGTTGGCGCGGCACGGGAAAACGATGATCGGATGGGACGAGATCGCCGATCGACCCTTGCCGAAAGACGTCATCGTGCAAGCGTGGCGCTCGTCGAATTCGACGGCACTCGCCACCGCCGACGGCAATAGAGTCATCGTGTCGGCGGGCTACTATCTCGACTACCTATGGCCCTCCGCCAAGTTCTATGCGCTCGACCCCTTCGATTCAAGCGCCGCGAGCACCGTCACGCCGGGCGTTCTCGCCGAACTTCGCGGTAACCCCGCGCTGAGCTGGCTGGTCAACGAACACCATGTCGCCAAGCCTTTGCCGCCGCTGTCGGCAGGTCAGAAGAAGCGCGTCATCGGCGCGGAAGCAGCACTCTGGGGTGGCGAATTCTCTCCCGACGAAATTGAAGGACGGCTGTGGCCGCGAACAGCGGCACTCGCCGAGCGGTTCTGGTCGCCAGCCTCGGTTCGCGATAGCGCGGATCTCTATCGCCGGTTGATCGTCACCCAGGAAAGATTGCGCATTCTGGGGCTGCAGGACGACGTCAACAGGCGCCGGATTGCAGCGCGGCTGGCGCCGGACGACGTTGCCCCGATTCTCACGTTGCTCGATGTCGTGGAACCCGTACGCGGCCGCGCGCATGCCAAAGTACTGGCGGCACTCATCCTGGGCAAGAAGCCTCGACCCCAGCACTTCAACGAACTGGCTGACGGAGCGTCGGCGGACAGCCTCACCGCCAGGGCCTTCGAACTCGATGTCGACGCTTACCTGTCGGGAGACAAGAGCCGCGTGGCGTCGCTCGTCCGGCACCTGACGCTATGGCGAGACAACGCACCCGCCTTCGCCCAGGCGGCAAAGGGGCGGCCGCTGCTGGAGGCGGCACTGCCCATTTCGGATGATCTTGCACGGCTCGCCAACGCTGGCCTCGCGGCGCTCGACCTCAAGGAGCACGGCAACGCAATGCCGGAAGACCTGCTGGAGAATGCTCGCGCCATCATCCAACGACAAGCCGAGACCGAGCAGCGATTCGCGAAGATGACGAGCGCAATCGATATCGCTCGGCATCCGCAGCCGGCCGACCTCATGCTTGCCGTTACGCCGGCGATCGGTCGATTGCTCGAGGGCACCACCATCGCTCGCTAGTGCACTGCTCCGCCACCGCGCGCCGGCCTCCAATACCAAACGTCTGATGTAATGCACCGGGATTTCCCTAGGCTGACATACGGGCGCTCACGGGGTTAAATAAATCAACGTGATTTATTTAATGCGCCGCCGAGCGGTGCGACATGGAAGGAGACGCCATGAGAAGCCCGCACTTCGGCCAGGGAAGCAATTCGGCCAACGTGCGCCGTTACAACGAGCGCCTGTTGCTGAAGACGCTGCGCCGCGCGGGCAGCGCATCGAAGGCCGATCTCGCCCGTCTCGCGAGCATGACGGGTACGGCGGTCGGCAGCATCATCGCGTCGCTCGCCGACGCGAAGCTGATCGAATTCGCCGGCCGCACCGAAGGCCAGCGTGGCCAGCCGGCTTCGCTGATCCGCCTCGATCCGCGCGGCGCGTTCGGCATCGGCGTCCATCTCGACCGGATGCGCATCGAGACGGCGCTCGTCAATTTCGCGGGCGACGTCCTCGGCCGCCGCTCGCACGACACGCTGCTTCCCCCGCCCGCCGACGTGCTCGAGATCGTGCGTCACGACATCGATGCGATGCAGGCCCTGCTCCCCGACCATGACCGCGCCCGCCTGACCGGCATCGGCGTCGCGCAGCCGTACAACCTCGGCGCGTGGATGCGCGAGCTCGGCCTCGCGCCCGACACGTTCCGCGCGTGGGAAGACGTCGATTTCGCGGCCGACCTCGGCCGCACGCTGTCGCTGCCCGTATTCGGCGAAAACGACGGCAACGCGGCCGCGATCGCCGAACTGTTCTACGGGTACGGCCGGCAGTGCGACGACTTCGTCTACCTGTTCATCGGGCCGGCGATCGGCGGCGGGATCGCAGTCGACGGCGACTGCCTGCGCGGCGTGACCGGCAACGCGGGCGACATCGCGGTGATTCCGGTGCCGCCGAGCCGGCTGGCGTCCGCGCCGCCGCCGCGCGGCCAGTGGGACATCCTGCTCGCGCGCGCCTCGCTGCATGCGCTCGTGCGCCATCTGCGCCATCGCGGCGAGACGGTCGAGAATCGCGCCGATCTCGAAGCGTGCATCGCCCGCAGCCTGCCGGCCGTCGACGAATGGATCGACGATTGCGTCGACGCACTCGCGCCGGCGTTGCGCGCGGTGCTGTGCGTGATCGACGCGCCGGTGGTCGTGATCGATGCCGATACCGACGCGGGCCTGCTCGAAGCGGTCACGACCCGCCTGCGCGCGGCGCTCGTGGCCACCGCGCCCGAGGCGCGCGGTACGCCCGTGCTCGTGCGCGGCACGTTCGGCGCCGACGCCGGCGCGATCGGCGCCGCCACGCTGCCGATGTTTTTCAACTTCTCCCCGCGGGCCGGCATCCTCAAGGGCGCCCGCACCGACTCGCAGGAGGTCAACCATGTCGCGTTCTGAGTCGCCCCGTCCGTTGCTCGAGATGCGCGGGATCAGCAAGACGTTCCCGGCCGTGCGCGCGCTCGACAACGTCAGCCTGACCGTCTATCCGGGCGAGATCCATTCGCTGATGGGCGAGAACGGTGCGGGCAAATCGACGCTGATGAAGATCCTGTCGGGCGCCTATCGCGCCGACGCCGGCGGCGAGATCCTGATCGACGGCGAACGCATCGACATCGACGGCCCGCTCGCCGCGCGCGATGCCGGCGTCGCGGTGATCTACCAGGAGCTGTGCCTGTCGCCGAACCTGACCGTCGCGGAAAACATCTACGTCGGCCGCGAACTGCGCCGCGGCAACCGGCGCTGGGGCACCATCGACCGCGCGGCGATGGCGCGCGGCTGCCAGGACGTGCTCGCGCGCCTGGGCGCCCCGTTCGGGCCCGACGCGCTCGTCGACACGCTGTCGATCGCCGAACAGCAACTCGTCGAAATCGCACGCGCCGTGCACACCCGCGCCCGCATCCTCGTGATGGACGAGCCGACCACGCCGTTGTCGTCGCGCGAAACCGAACACCTGTTCCGTCTGATCCGCCAGTTGCGCGAGGAAGGCCTCGCGATCATCTACATCAGCCACCGGATGGCGGAGATCTACGAACTGTCCGACCGCGTGTCGGTGCTGCGCGACGGCGCGTACGTCGGCACGCTCGAGCGCGCGGCGCTGTCGGCCGAGCGGCTCGTCGCAATGATGGTCGGCCGCGACATCTCCGGCTTCTACAAGAAGGAACACGCACCGTACGACCCGGGCCACCTGCTGCTGTCGGTCCGCGACATCGGCGACGGCGCGCGCGTGCGCGGCTGCAGCCTCGACCTGCACGCCGGCGAGGTGCTCGGCATCGCGGGCCTCGTCGGCGCGGGCCGCACCGAGCTCGCGCGGCTGATCTTCGGGGCCGAGCCGCGCGTGCGCGGCGACGTGAAGCTGGGCGAGCGCACGTTCGGCGCGCACTCGCCGCGCGACGCGATCGACGCGGGCCTCGTCTACCTGACCGAGGACCGCAAGCGCCAGGGCCTGTTCCTCGACATGAGCGTGCGCGACAACATCAACATCTCCGTGTGCAACCGCGATGCCCGGCTCGGCGCGCTCGATCTCGCCCGCGGCGCCGAGCGCGCGCGCGACGCGATCGCCTCGCTGTCGATCCGCGTACCGCACGCGAACGTCAACGTCGGCGCGCTGTCGGGCGGCAACCAGCAGAAAGTGCTGCTGTCGCGCCTGCTCGAGACGAAGCCGCGCGTGCTGATTCTCGACGAACCGACGCGCGGCGTCGACATCGGCGCGAAATCCGAGATCTACCGGATCATCAACGAACTGGCCCGTGCCGGCGTCGGCGTGATCGTGATCTCGAGCGAACTGCCGGAAATCATCGGCGTCGCCGACCGCGTGCTCGTGATGCGCGAAGGCGAGATCGCGGGCGAGCTCGGCGGCCACACGCATACGCCGATCACGCAGGAAGCGATCATCGCGCTCGCCACCGGCTCGCAGGCCGAACTGGCCGACGCGCACTGACCACGGCCCCTTCATTTCCCTCTTCTTTCAAGGTACCGAAATGATCAACCCGACCAAGCAGCGGAACCTCGCTTCCGCGACCGCCCAACCGGTCGCCAACCGCACGCCCCTGATGCGCGGCGCCGACCATCGCGCCCGCATGCAATCGCTGATCCGCACGGCCGGCATGCTGCCGGTGCTGCTGGTCCTGTGCATCGGCTTCGGCTTCCTCACCGACGGCTTCTTCTCGCTGCAGAACCTGTCGATCGTCACGCAGCAGGCATCGATCAACATCGTGCTCGCCGCCGGCATGACCTTCGTGATCCTGACGGGCGGCATCGATCTGTCGGTCGGCTCGGTGCTCGCCGCCGCGGCCGTCGCGGCGCTGCTCGCGTCGACCATTCCCGGCTGGGGCTGGCTCGGCGTGCCGTTCGCGCTCGCCGTCGGCCTCGTGTTCGGCGCGATCAACGGCGGGCTGATCTCGTTCCTGCGCCTGCCGCCGTTCATCGTCACGCTCGGCGCGATGACGGCCGTGCGCGGCGTCGCACGCCTGATCGGCAACGACACGACCGTGTTCAATCCGCAACTGCCGTTCGCCTTCATCGGCAACGGCTCGATCCTCGGCGTGCCGTGGCTCGTCGTGATCGCATGCGCGGTGATCGCGATCTCGTGGTTCATCCTGCGCCGCACGGTGCTCGGGATGCGGATCTATTCGGTCGGCGGCAACCCGGAAGCCGCGCGCCTGTCCGGCATCAACGTGCGGGCGATCCAGATGTTCGTGTATGCGGCGTCGGGCCTGCTCGCGGGCCTCGGCGCGGTGATGTCGGCCGCGCGCCTGTATGCGGCCAACGGCCTGCAGCTCGGCCAGTCGTACGAGCTCGATGCGATCGCCGCGGTGATCCTCGGCGGCACGAGCTTCGTCGGCGGCGTCGGTTCGATCGTCGGCACGCTGATCGGCGCGCTGATCATCGCGGTGCTGACCAACGGGCTCGTGCTGCTGGGCGTGTCCGACATCTGGCAGTACATCATCAAGGGGCTGGTGATCATCGGCGCGGTCGCGCTCGACCGCTATCGCCAGCGCGACTCGGCCCGGACCTGACACCCTTTCCTCACAGCTCAACCATCGGCGCGCGGGCAGGTCCGCCTGCGCCCGTTCGCCAACAGACCTCACGGAGACACAACGACATGTTCAAGCACACCGCCGCCCTGACCGCCGTCGCCTGCGCACTCGCCTTCGGCGCCGCCGCCGCCCATGCGGCCGACAAGCCGCTGAAATCGATCGGCGTCACGGTCGGGTCCCTCGGCAATCCGTACTTCGTCACGATCGTGAAAGGCGCCGAAGCGCGCGCGAAGCAGCTCAACCCGAATGCGAAGGTCACGGCCGTGTCGGCCGACTACGACCTGAACAAGCAGTTCACGCAGATCGACAACTTCATCTCCGCGCACGTCGACATGATCCTGCTCAACGCAACCGATCCGAAGGCGATCGAGCCGGCGGTGAAGAAGGCGCAGGCGGCCGGCATCACGGTCGTCGCGGTGGACGTCGCGGCGGCCGGCGCGAACGCGACCGTGCAGACCAACAACGTGAAGGCCGGCGAACTCGCGTGCGACTACCTCGCGAAGAAGCTGAACGGCAAGGGTAACGTGCTCATCGAGAATGGCCCGCAAGTGTCGGCCGTGATCGATCGCGTGAACGGCTGCAAGGCCGTGCTCGCGAAGAACGCCGGCATCAAGCTGCTGTCGAGCGACCAGGACGGCAAGGGCTCGCGCGAAGGCGGGATGAACGCGATGCAGGGCTACCTGACGCGCTTTCCGAAGCTCGACGGCGTGTTCACGATCAACGACCCGCAGGCGATCGGCACCGATCTCGCGGCGAAACAGCTGAACCGCCCGAACATCGTGATCACGTCGGTCGACGGCGCACCCGACATCGAGGTGGCGCTGAAGTCGAACACGCTCGTGCAGGCGTCGTCGAGCCAGGATCCGTGGGCGATGGCGCAGCAGGCCGTCAACGTCGGCTACGGGATCATGAACGGCCAGAAGCCGGCCAACCCGATGATCCTGATCGAGCCGACGCTCATCACGCGCGACAACGTGAAGACCTACAAGGGCTGGAGTTCCCCGCGCTGATCGCGGCGACGCGCCCGCGAGGCCGGGCGGTGCCGGCGCGCGTCGCCACGCGCGACGGCCGGCACTACCCGTCCGTTCAGATCAACCGCCGTACGGCCGCGCACGATACCGCGGCACAAGGTTTACACATGACGACGACGTTTCCCCGCCTGATCGTTTTCGGCGAAGCGCTGACCGATTTCATCCGCGACGACGCACGGCACTGGCACAGCGTCGCCGGCGGCTCGTGCTGGAACGTCGCGCGCGTCGGGGCGCGACTCGGCGCGCCGACGGCCTTCGCCGGCACGGTGAGCCGCGACACCTTCGGCGACGAGCTGATGCGCAAGAGCGCCGACGCGGGCCTCGACATGCGTTTCATCCGGCAGGTCGACCGCGCACCGCTGCTCGCGATGGTCGTATCAAAACAGCCGCCCCACTATTTCTTCATCGGCGAAAACAGCGCCGATCTCGCCTTCGATCCGGCCGACTTGCCCGCCGGCGCCTTCGACGCGGCCGACATCGTGCACGTCGGCTCGCTCGGCGTCGTGCGCGAGCCGCTCGCGTCGCGCCTGATCGCGCTCGCGCAGGCCGCGCGCGCGGCCGGCAAGCGAATCTCGTTCGACCCGAACTTCCGCGCCCCGATGGCCGCGCCGTCGTATCGCGACACGCTACGCCGGCTGACCGCGATCGCCGACTGGATCAAGGTATCCGACGAGGATCTGCACGGGCTGTTTCCGGAGCTCGACGAAGCGGCCGCGCTCGCGCAACTGCGCACGTGGGCGCCCGACGCGACGCTCCTCGTCACGCGCGGCGCAGCCGGCATGCAGCTGCTGCATCGCGATACCGTGCTGTTTCAGCCCGCGTTCCCGACCGAGGTTGCCGACACGGTCGGCTGCGGCGACGCGAGCATCGGCGGCTGGCTCGCGAGCCAGCTTGCCCGGCCCGAAGCGTCGGCCGCCGAGCATCTGCGCTACGCGGCCGCGTGCGCGGCGGTCGCCTGTGCCCATGCGGGCGCCTATGCGCCGACGGCCGCGGAAGTGGTCGACATGATCGAGCGCACCGCCGCCAGCGCCGCGCTTTCGCAATAGACGGCGCCGAGGCGCCGCGCCCTCACGCGGCGCTCGGGCCGTCGCTGCCGGCCGGCGGACGGCCAGCCTGCAAGAGTTGCAGGCTCTCGTCGACGCTCAGTTCCGACATCGCGTCGTCGTGCAGCGTGTCGTCCGCCGCGCGGCGCAGCGCATGCAGCGCGTGCATCTTGAGCCGGACGAGCGCGAGCCGCAGCCCGCGCGCCGCGCATTCGGCCGCGAACGTGCGCAACGATTCGATCGTCGTGCCGTCGACGTCCGGCGTTTCCTCGAGACTCAACATCACGGTATGCGTGTCCGGTGCGGCCTTCATCAGCGCCCGCACGCGATTGAGCATCCGGTCCGCATTCGCGAAGAACAACTGCGCCTCGGGCCGCACGATCAGCACGCCCGACACCGGCTTCGCGTCGGCATGGCTCGCGACGTCGACGAAATCGTGGCTGTCGCGCAGCCGGCCGAGCACGCTGACATTCGGCTCGGACAGCTTGCGCAGCGTCAGCAGCAGGCTCACGCCGATGGCCGCGAGCAGCCCGTGCAGCACGCCGAGCACGAGCACCGCGAGCAGCGCCGCGATCACGACGAGCCGGTCGCGGTGCCACGCCCAGTACGGCCGGAACACGGACGGATGCAGCGAGTGGCTGACCGCGAAGATCACGATCGCCGCGAGCACCGGCTCGGGCGTGCGCGCGAGCTGCGGCAGCAGCAGCCAGACGATCAGCGCGACCACGCCCGCCGCCCACAGGCCCGCGAAGCGCGACTGCGCACCGGCCGCTTCGTTCGCCGACGTCGCCGAATAGCCGGCGCCGACCGGCATCCCGTGCAGCAGGCCCGACACGAGGTTCGCACAGCCGAGCGCGACGAGGTCGCGGTTCGGCGACACGGTATCGCCGTGCTTCAACGCGAAATTGCGGATCGATCCGTACGACTCCGCATACAGGATCAGCATCAGCGCGAAGGCGAGCTCGACCGTCTGCATCCATGCGTTGCGATCGAGATGCGGCAAGCCGAATTCGAGGTGCCGGAAGTCGATATGGCCGACGACCGCGATTCCGTACCGCTGCCAGTCGACCGCGTACCCCGCCGCGATCGACAGCACGATCACGACGAGCGTCGCGGGCACGCGCGAGCCGCGGCCGAGCACGAACAGGAGCGCGAGTGCGATCGCGCCGAGCACGGCACTCGCGAGGTCCGCATGCGGCGCGCCGGTTATCAGATCGAGCGCCACACGCGGCGCATCGCTGTGCTGCACGTGAATCGCGAGAATCTTCGGCAGCTGCTTGATGACGATCGTCAGTGCGAGGCCGAACGTGAAGCCGCGCAGCACGGGCCGCGCGACGAAATCCGACATGCCGCCGAGCCGCGCGACGCCCGCCAGGATGAACAGCACGCCCGTCATCGCGACGAGCGCCGCCGCGAGCGCGAGCTGCGCGGCCACCGCCATCCCCGATTCGGCGAGCACGGTCGCCGCGAGCACGGCAGCAGACGACGACGTCGACGACACGATCGCGAAGCGGCTGCTGCCCGTCAGCGCATAGACGACGAGCCCCGACAGCAGCGCGATCAGGCCGGCCTGCGGCGGCAGGTTGGCGAGGCCCGCATACGCGACCGCCTCGGGAATCAGCAGGCCGGCAATCGACAGGCCGGCCAGCGCATCGAGGCCGATACGTCGCGTGCGCGGCGCCGGCGGCGTGTCGAGCGCCGCGAAATGGTCAGGATGCTGCGGCCCCGCGTCAGGGCGGATCGGAGTGGTCGTCATGAGGCGGTACGCGCCGGGAGCCGGTCAGGGTTTGACGGCAATCACGCCCGACCAGCCGGGCAGATAGCGCGCATCCTGGTCGTGCGCGCGATGCAGCGCGATGTCGAGCGCCTTCGCGAAGTTCTTGCGGATCTGGTCGAGCGACACGTGCTCGCGCAGATAGTCGGCCCACAGGAATTCGCTGAACGGCGTCGCGTCCTTCGCATAGCCGCCCGCCGTGCGCAGCTCGCCGGCGAGGCTGCGGTACGGATCGTCCTCGAGCCCCGTCAGCACCTTCGGCAAATGCGCATAGTCGCGCCGCGAGCCGTCCGGGCCGAACGGGTGCACCCACTGGTTGTGTTCCATCATCCGCCAGAAGATCGTGTCGTCGAGCCACGACAGATCCTTCAGCAGCATCGCGTTCACGCGCGCCTCGCCCTCCTCGATCAGCGCGAGGCCGAGATGGTGGTGATCGGTGATGTAGTGCAGCCCGTCCGGGCCGAGGACGGCCGGGAACCAGTGCGATTCGATCGCGGCCTTGCGGGCGCGCTTGTTCAGCGCCTTCCAGTGCTTGCGCTTCGCCTTGACTTCGCGATAGCCGACCGTCATCTGAGTCGGACGCAGCGCGTCGAGCCTGACGGGGATGAGGTGAACGTCGTTGCCAAGTGCCATGGTCGTACCCATGTTGTGAATTTCCGGCAACGATACTCCTGATCGCGCAAGCCGTTAATCCGTCATGACCTCGATGCGCGTCCGGTTGACGATCTCTGACACCTGTCGCGCGCACGATGCCGCACTACGCGCGCAAATCGTTGCGTTCGAGACGATGACGAACGTAAGGAATGCCGTCGTGCACGACGCTCACGCGCCGCATGCCGAGCTTGCGCGCCACGTTCAGCGAGCCACGGTTGGCCTCCGCGATATCGGCGATCACGCGCGGCAGGCGCACGGTGTCGAACGCATGCCGCACGACGGCCGCCGCGGCTTCGCTCGCGATGCCGCGCCCCCACGTCGCACGCACGAGCCGCCAGCCGATCTCGACGTCGCGCGAGCCGCCCTCATAGTCGGGAATCAGCAGGATCCAGCCGATGAACACCTCGGGCGCGGCCTTCTCGAAGATCGACCAGTAGCCGAGGCCCGGCGGATAGTCGCGCGTGATGCGGTGCGTGACGAAGCGCCGATGCTCGACGGGGTCATGCCACGGCCCAGCGATGTGACGCGTGACCTCGGGATCGCGATCCATCTCGATGCACGCATCGAGATCGGCCAGCACGCGCGGACGCAGCCACAGCCGCGCGGTTTCCAGCACGGGCAATGTGTCGTCACAACGGTCGTTCATCCGGACTCCTGATTCGGTGGCATGGCGCATCGAGCGCATTACAGAATTGATACAAAAAGCCTTCCGAAATGATACAGATACCTGTCGCGTGTCGCGCGCGGTCCCGTTTCCGTTTCCGAAACAGTGCATTTCGTAGGGATTATTCCCGATTCGCGGCTATCGCGCCCCACATCGCGCAGCGCGGAAGCCTACACTCGATCAGTGCCCGCAGCGCGCGCGAGCCGGGCCGGTATCCGCATGCATATCGCGAGCGCGCAAGCCAACGAGGAGACCCGGACATGAGCTGGACCCGCGAGCAACGCAACGTCACGATCGCCGCCTACCTGGGCTGGACGCTCGATGCGTTCGATTTTTTCCTGATGGTTTTCGTGCTGAAGGACATCGCCGCGGAATTCGCGTCGACGATCCCCGCCGTCGCGTTCGCGCTCACGCTGACGCTCGCGATGCGCCCGCTCGGCGCATTGATCTTCGGCCGACTCGCCGACCGCTTCGGCCGCCGCCCCACGCTGATGGTCAACATCGCGTGCTATTCGCTGCTCGAACTTGCGTCGGGTTTCGCGCCGAGCCTCACCGCGCTGCTCGTGCTGCGCGCGCTGTTCGGCATCGCGATGGGCGGCGAATGGGGCGTCGGCTCCGCGCTGACGATGGAAACCGTGCCGACCCACGCGCGCGGCTTCGTGTCCGGGCTGCTGCAGGCCGGCTATCCGAGCGGCTATCTGCTCGCGTCCATCGTGTTCGGGCTGTTCTATCAATACATCGGCTGGCGCGGGATGTTCATGGTCGGCGTGCTGCCTGCGCTGCTCGTGTTGTACGTGCGTGCGCACGTGCCCGAATCGCCGGCATGGAAACAGATGGAGAAGCGTCAGCGTCCGAGCCTCGGCGCCACGCTGAAGCAGAACTGGAAACTCACGATCTACGCGATCGTGCTGATGACCGCGTTCAACTTCTTCTCGCACGGCACGCAGGATCTCTATCCGACGTTCCTGCGCGAACAGCATCATTTCGATCCGCATACCGTGTCGTGGATCACGATCGTGCTGAATATCGGCGCGATCGTCGGCGGTCTGTCGTTCGGCGCGATCTCGGAGCGCATCGGCCGACGCCGCGCGATCTTCATCGCCGCGCTGATCGCCCTGCCCGTGCTGCCGCTCTGGGCGTTCTCGAGCGGCGCGGTCGCGCTCGCCGCCGGCGCGTTCCTGATGCAGATCTCGGTACAGGGCGCGTGGGGCGTGATACCGGTTCACCTGAACGAGATCTCGCCCGACGAAATCCGCGCGACCTTCCCCGGCGTCGTCTATCAGCTCGGCAACCTGCTCGCCTCGGGCAACGCGACGATACAGGCGTCGCTCGCCGTGTCGAACCACAACAATTACAGCTTCGCGCTCGCGCTCGTGGCCGGCATCGTCGCCGTCGCGATCGCCGTGCTGATCCTGTTCAGCCGCGAGCGGCGCGGCATCGACATGACGCAATCGGTCAATACGCGTACCACCGCCGGGTGAACCCGCGCGTTGCGGCGCCGCATCATCGCGCGCGCCCCGCCCAGCAGGCGGTGCGCGTCGCGCTTTCCGCACTTGCACATCGAACTAGAGGAATTGGTCCAGATTCCCCGCTTGCCCGCCCCGCCCGCATTTTTTTATCTTAATGAAAACGATCGTTTGAATCAGGTAATCAAATCACCTGTTCGCGGCCGGGCAACCGGCATGGGAGGCGGAACATGGCAGTAAGTCAGGAGGGGCGGCCATCTGCGGGACGGCCGTCCGGGGCGCGATCATCGGGCACGCGGCAGACCGGCGGGACGAAGGCGCGCATTCTCGATGCGGCCGAGGATCTGTTCATCGAACATGGCTTCGAAGCGATGTCGATGCGGCAGATCACCTCGCGCGCGGCGGTCAATCTCGCCGCGGTCAACTACCACTTCGGCAGCAAGGAAGCGCTGATCCACGCGATGCTGTCGCGCCGGCTCGACCAGCTGAACCAGGAGCGCCTCGGCATCCTCGACCGCTTCGACGCGCAACTCGGCACGCACATCACCTGCGAGCATGTGCTCGGCGCGATGTTCATTCCGGCGCTGAAGGCATCGCGCAATCCCGAACGCGGCGGGCCGGGGTTCCTGCGGCTGATCGGCCGCGCATACACCGATCCCTCGCCGTTCGTGCGCAACTTCCTGACCGCGCACTACGCGAGCGTCGCGGGCCGCTTCTTCGACGCCTTCCAGCGCGCGCTGCCGCACCTGCCGCGCACCGAGCTCGGCTGGCGGCTGCACTTCGCGATCGGCGCGCTGTCCGGCGCGCTCGCGGGCGCCGAAACGGAAAGCCTGATCGACGAATTCTCGCAAGGCCGCACGATGAACGACGTGCAGATGATCGCGCGGCTGTCGTCGCTGATCGTCGCCGCGCTGAAGGCGCCGATGCCTGATAGCGCGCAACTGTCGATCTTCGCGGCGGTGCTCGACGACGCGGGCGCGAGCGAAGCGTTCGGGCTGCCGCAGTCGGCCCCGACGAGCGCCGAGACGGCGACGCTGCATTCCACGAACTGAGCGCGCGAGGCCACGCGCAGCTTCCTGTTCACGATTTGATCGATACGCGCGGTCGTGCGCGGCGCCGAGATGCCCGCGCCGGCCGGCCGCGAAGCACGGGGCATGGGCAGGCGCTTGCGCGCGAGCCCTCCGCCGAGAGCCAAGACCGGAGACACGTCATGTCATCTTCCGCAGCACCCACCTCGGCCCACCTTCCGCCGAACACCGACGCCGTCTGGTACGCGTCGTACCCGCCCGGCGTCCCGCACGAGATCGACGTCACGCAATATGCGTCGCTCGTGCAGTTCTTCGACGAATGCACGACCCGCTTCGCCGACCGCGTCGCCTACGTGAGCGCCGGCGCGTCGATGACCTACCGCACGCTCGCGCGGAAAGTCGACGCGTTCGCGTCGTATCTGCAAAGCCTCGGCGTGAAGCCCGGCGACCGCGTCGCGATCATGCTGCCGAACACGTTCCAGTATCCGGTCGCGCTGTTCGGCACGCTGAAGGCCGGCGCGATCGTCGTCAACGTGAATCCGCTCTATACCGCGCGCGAACTCGCGCACCAGTTGAAGGACAGCGGCGCGCAGACGATCGTCGTGTTCGAGAACTTCGCGCGCACGCTGCAGGACGCGCTGCCGGAAACGCAGGTGAAGCACATCGTCGTCACCGCGCTCGGCGATCTGCTCGCCGACGGTTTCAACGCGAAAGGACGCCTGATCAATTTCGTGCTGAAGCACGTGAAGAAGCTCGTGCCGGCCTATCACCTGCCGCAGGCGACCCGGCTGCGCTCCGCCCTCGCGCTCGGCGCGCGCGGCAAGCCGCAACCGGTGCGGATCACGCGCGACGACCTCGCGTTCCTGCAGTACACGGGCGGCACCACCGGCGTCGCGAAAGGCGCGATGCTCACGCACGGCAACCTGATCGCGAACCTGCTGCAGGCGAAGGCCTGGATCGCCGACCAGGTATCGGGCGACGTCGAAACCGTGCTCACGCCGCTGCCGCTCTATCACATCTATTCGCTGACGGTGAATGCGTTCATCTTCATGGGGCTCGGCGGGCGCAACATCCTGATCGCGAACCCGCGCGACATGAAGATGGTGATGAAGATCATCCGCAACGAAACCTTCACGGGGATCACCGGCATCAACACGCTGTACAACGCGTTCCTCGACAACGAGGAATTCCGCAAGCGCGATTTCTCGAAGCTCAAGCTCGCGATGGCGGGCGGGATGGCGATGCAGCGCGCGGTCGCCGAGCGCTTCCAGCAGGTGACGGGCCGGCCGGTGGTCGAAGGCTATGGCCTCACGGAGTGTTCGCCGATCGTCACGATGAATCCCGTGGACCTGAACGACATGGCCGCGTTCAGCGGTTCGATCGGCCTGCCCGCGCCGTCGACCCTCGTGCGCTTTCGTCGCGAGGACGGCACCTGGGCCGCGATCGGCGAGCCGGGCGAGCTGTGCGTGCACGGCCCGCAGGTGATGCGCGGCTACTGGCAGCGCCCCGACGAGACGGCCAAGGTGATCGACGCCGACGGCTGGCTCGCCACCGGCGACATCGGCGTGATGGACGAGCACGGCTTCATCCGCCTCATCGACCGCAAGAAGGACATGATCCTCGTGTCGGGCTTCAACGTGTATCCGAACGAGATCGAGGAAGTGCTCGTGATGCATCCCGGCATCAGCGAAGCCGCGGCGATCGGCATTCCGGACGAGGTACAGGGCGAACGGATCAAGGTGTTCGTCGTGCGCCGCGACCCGTCGCTGACGGCCGAGGACGTACTCGCGCACTGCCGCAAGAACCTGACCGGCTACAAGATGCCGAAATTCGTCGAGTTCCGCGACGCGCTGCCGCAGACGAACGTCGGCAAGATCCTGCGGCGCGCGCTGCGCGACGAGGAACTCGCCAAAATTCAGGCCGCGAAGCAAGGCTGAACGATCCATTGCTCCGGGAGACGCCGTCGATGAACGAAGGAATGAAGCGCCGCGCGCGGCATGCCGCCGCGGCGGCCGTCGCGTGCGTGCTGTCGCTCGCGCAGGCGGCCCTGCATGCACAGGAAACGGCCGGCGCCGCGAGCGCGGCGCCGGCAGCCGCGCTATCCGCGGATCTCGCGAAAGTCACGCACGAGCCGCCCGCGCAACAAGCGCGCTGGCTGCGCACGGCGGCCCAGCGCGGCACGCTCGCGCAACTCGACGACGCGACGCTCACGGCGCTCTTCAAGGCGCTCGATCCGCTGGCCGTGCCGCTCTATATCCGTAACGGCCCCAACGGCTATCCGTCTTACCAGTTCACGATGGTGCGCCAGGAGCGCATCAGCGGAAAATGGTCCGACACGCCCGACCGCATGCTCGTGAAGACGACCCGCGGCCCGCTGCGCGTGTATGCGAAATGGCTGCCGGGCGGCGCGCATGCCGGACAGGAGACGATCTACGACACGACGCAGCGCAAGGACGAGATGTACGGCCATCTCGGTGGCCTGCTCGGCAAGATTCCGTTATGGACGGCGATCGACGGCGCGCTGGCGCGCGCCCAGTCGAATCATCAGGTGAAGGATCTCGGCACCGAGTTCATCGCGAACCTGTACCTGACCGAAGGGAAGAAATACCTGGAAGCCGGCGTAGAGCGGCCGACCGACGTGGAAGCCAGGACGATCGGCGGCGTGCGCGTCGTGGCGCTCACCTACGAAACGCCGACCGGCCGGCCGCAGTTCTATGCGAAAAAGGAAGTGCTGGGGCTCGACCTGCACGCGCCCTATTTCCGGACCGTCGAGTCCTATGACAACGACGGCAGGATCTTCGAGCGGATCGTCATCGAGAAAATCGCGCCGACGCCCCTCGACGACACCGCATTCGACCCGAAAAACCCCGACTACGCGTTCTGACGCGCGCCGGCGGGGGCCGCTGCGGGCTCAATCGTCATCGTCGTCGCCGTGATGCCGATGCCAGTGCTTGTAATAGTGCTTGCGCCACTTGCGGTAGCGATCGTCGTCGTCATCGCCGTAATAGTCGTATCCATAGCCCGGATAGGCGACGACGGCGGGCTGCGGCGCGACATAGACCGGCGCCGGCTGGACATATACCGGTGCGACCGGTACGCCGATGCCGACCGACAGGTCCACATGCCCCGCCATTGCACTACCCGAAACGAGCAACGCCATGCTCCCGATCACTCCTGCCACTTGCTTCTTGTTCATGCTCCGGATCCCAGATAAGCCGGCCCGCCCGGCTCGCGCGACCAATGTAAGCGCGGCGCGCGCACCGAGGTGATACGGGGCTGCGAGACTCGTAACGCGACGTAACGAAATGACTTAGGCCGTTTGGCCTAATCGCGAAAATGCGCCGGAACGTCTATAGTGGGTTACGGTTCGACACAATCACGACTGCGCGCTTCCCTATCGAACAGGGTAGAATTCCGCCAAACGCCTTGTGGACGAACACGCCACACACACGCACAACATATTCTCTGACGCAGGCTCCTGCCGCACCTCAATGGCCAATCCCGCAGAATCCCATCCGCAAAACGACTTCATCAATTCGGCGCGCAAGGAACGTAAGCGTGTCGAAATCTATCTCGTCAACGGCATTCGTCTGACGGGGTGTATCGAGTCGTTCGACCAGTATCTGGTGATGCTGCGCACCCCCGTGGGTCTGCAAGGCATCTACAAGCGTGCGATTTCCACGATCCAGCTCGACACGGGCGGTTCGCGCCCCGGCGGCGGCCCCCGCGGCCCGCGCACCGGTGGTCGCCCCGGCGGCCGTGAAGGCGGCGGTCACAGCCCGTACGGCTCGCATGGCGGCCCGCGCGAATCGCGCGGCGACGGCGGCGGTTACGGCTCCCGCGAGCCGCGTGAAGGCTACGGTTCGCGTGAACCGCGCGAAGGTTACGCCCCGCGTGAGCCGCGCGAAGGCTACGGCGCACCGCGCGAGCCGCGTGAACCCCGTGAAAGCTACGGCGCGCCGCGCGACACCGGCGACGCAGCCGGCAACGCCGCGCCGTCGGATTCCCGCGGCGGCACCGGGCCGGTCATCGTGACACGCCGCCGGCGAATCGTGCCGGACGGCCAGTAAAACAGAAAGGGCAAGCCAACCGGCTTGCCCTTTTCACTTTTTCACTGGTACGGTCGACGCGGCACGTCGCCGCACCGCCGTTACCGCGTTCAGCGGGCCGTCGTCGGGAGGCCTGCGTCGGCCTCGCGCTGCAGCGAACGCACCTGCTGCTGCAACGCCCGCAGTTGCGACTGGAGCTGGGCCTGTTGCGCCTGCAGCGCCGCCGTTTCGCTCCGCACGCTCTTCTGGCGATCCGTCACCGCCGCCTGCTGCTGACGGGCGATCGAGATGTCCGCCTGCAGACGCCGCGCGCGGTCCTGCGTGACTTCGATCTGCTTGTCCATCTGCGCCTTCTGCGATTCGAGCTTCGCCGCGCGTAGTTCGTTGACGGCCAGCCGCTCGGCCTGGTGCGAGAAATCGCGATAGATCGCTTCCGCACGAGTTTCGTCGTAAGTCTTGATCACGCGCCAGAACGCCTTCTGCTGGAACAGCGCGACGAAATACGCACCGTCCTTGACGTTGAACAGCAAGCTGGCGCCGTAGCTGCCGTTGTAGCTCGTGCGCATTTCCGTCAGCGAATGCGCCTGGATCTGGCGCTGCAAGTCGTCGACCGTGCTCGGCCCCGTCGTCTCGCCGGCCTGCGGCTGCACCGACGTCTGCGCCGGCGAATCGATCACCGGAATCGCGGCCACCGGCGCCGACGCCTGCTGCACCGCCGGAGAATCGCTGCCTGCCAGCCCCTGTGCGAACGCGCCTTGAATGCCTCCCATCATCGCGAGCAATACGCCCACCCGCCCCCACCCCGTCATATGGCTCATGAAGTTTTATTCCCCGCCCGAGTCGTTGTAATTCACCGCGATTTTATCTCATTAATTACTCACTTTCGCGGGTCTCGGGTTCTTCGTCGAAGATCTGATATTTGCGCATTTTTTCCCACAATACCTTGCGGCTGATGCCGAGCTGCAGGGCCGTGTCCTGACGCCGCCAACCGTTTGCGTCGAGCGCAGCGATCACGCGATTGCGCTCGTTCATGTCCCACTTGCTGCGATCGACGAACACCTCGGCCGCACTCTCCGCCGGCACCGGCTGGGCCGAGTTGCGTGCATGCGCGATCAGCCGCTGCAGCCGCGCGGCATCCCAGCCGCCCGTCTGCCGCACCGTCACGCCGACGCGCTCGGCGAGGTTGCGCAGTTCGCGCACGTTGCCGGGGAAATAGCTGTCCGCGACCGAATCCGTGAGCCAGTACGGCAGATCGGACAACTCGGCGAGCCGCTCCTCGCCGACCACCTGCGCGACGAACGACTTGAACAGCGCGATCTTGTCCACCGCGCCACGCTCTTCCAGCGACGGGATGCTCAGCTCGATCACCGCGAGCCGGTAGTAGAGATCGGCGCGGAACAGCCCGTCCTTCACGAGCTGCGGCAGCTTCTTGTTGCTCGCCGCGACCAGACGGAAATCGACCTTGACCGGCGCCGTCGCGCCGACCCGCAGCACCGCGCCGTCCTCGAGCACGCGCAGCAGCTTGACCTGCTGATACAGCGGCAGATCGCCGACTTCGTCGAGGAACAGCGTGCCGCCGGCCGCCTGCTCGAAATAGCCTTTATGCGCAACAACCGCGCCCGTGAACGATCCTTTCGCATGCCCGAAGAATAGCGATTCGAACAGGCCGTCCGGAATCGCGCCGCAGTTCACCGGCACGAATTCGCCGTGTCGATAGCGCGAATGCTTTTCGTGCAGCAGTTGTGCGATGCGCTCCTTGCCGACGCCGGTTTCGCCGTGCAGCAGCACGTTGGTGTCGCAGTCGGCGAACGTATCGACTTCGTGCAGCAGCGCCTGCATCGATTCGGAGTGCGCGACGAGTTCGGACGGCTGCAACGTTTCGGCTGCGTGCGCGCGCAGTTGCGTGACGAGCTTGCCGATCATGCCGCGCAGTTCCGCGCACGTGAAGTCGAGCGGCAGGATGTGCGAATACTCGGGCGGATACTGCGACGCGTCGTGGTCGCGCGCCGCGCCGACCCAGACCACCGGCATGCCGATGTTGGCCTGCCAGTCGCGCAGGAATGCCGCGCCGCCTTCGATCATCGTCACGCTGATGATCGCCAGCGACCGCCGCATCGCGGCGCGCTCGGGCGAGACCGTCGCGTTGTCGGCGCGGATCACTTCGACGTCGAAGCTCGCCATGCATCGGGCAACGCGGTCGACGATGTCCGCCTTGCCTTCCCAGACGTACAGGTCGAGCTCTTCGATTGCGGGCGTATTTCTCATCTGATCTGCTTCTTCAGTAAACCGTTTGGGCGACCCCGCAATTGAGCGAGATCTGATGGACCGTCGCTGCGCCGACCTGGACGCCGAGCAGATTCAGCAGTGGGACAAGAACTGCGTCAAGACCCGACAGAAGCGGGCCGAGCAGGCCGGTCAAAAACGTGAGCAAGGTGGGCACGAAGGTTGACGGCAACGACAGAAGGTTCACGCCCCCGAGTCCGATGTTGGCCGTGATCGTCGCGGCCGCGAGTTGGCTCAGTGCGGAGCTCAGCGCTGACCCGAGCGCATTCGAGTCGACCGTCCAGTAGTTCGCATCGATTCCCGATACGCCGTTGAAGGTGTGCGATTGAGCGGCACCCTGCACCTGAACCGATATATTGGACAGGCTGGCCGTCAACTGTGCAAGCCCGAGCACATTGACGTTGATGATCTGGGCAGGTGATTTGCAACTGTAAGTCGAGGACAGGCTGATCTTGCCTGACGCATCAAGCGGAGGCTGGCCGATGCACAAATTGGCCACCCCGGGTTGCGCAGTAATGACGACGGTGCTGGTTGCCTGTGTCGACGTGCATTGTGTCGAGTCCAGCCGCGCCGTGCCGGTACCGGCCTGCAGGTAGATCGGCAGGTTCACGTCGACACCGACCTTGAGCGCACCAAGCAACGCCCCGACGATGGGCAACTGTGTCGTGCCAAGATCGACATTCAGATACACACCCACCGCAGCCGTCGACGCCATCGTGCGCCACGTTCCCGTCGCCGGATCCTTCCCGCCCTCGCCGATACCGATCGACGGCGGGCTGATAATCTGCACCTGCAGTTGCGTCCCCGTCAGCCCGCCGAGATTCAGCGACGGCACGTTGACCGTAACCGCGGGCTTGCCCGTTGCCGCGATCTCCGCGCCGACCATCAGCAGGTCGAGCAGATCGACCTGCGCGTTGAGCGCCGCCTGCGTATCCGCGAGCGCGACGTTCAGCAAGCCGCCCGCACCACCAAGGCCGATCGACGTCCCCGGGACGTTGGCGTTCAGGATCGCCTGCAGCGTGGCAAGGCTTGCCTGCAGGCTTGCGTTAGCGACGGTCGTCTTCGTGGCCGCGTTCACCATCAACTGGATCAGTTGCGGCAATGTGAGCTTCAGCGCAAGCAGTTGATCGACCGTGCCGACGCCCGCCGCCACGACGAGGTCACCGACCGTTACGTTCGTGCAGGCAAGCGCTTGATACGATCCGACGTTCAGGTTCAGGTTGGCGCCGAGCAGCGCGCCAATCAGCCCGTTGACGAGCCCCGGATTGCCCGACGTCGGCGCCGATCCGCCCGCGCAGCCGACCCCGCCGAGCGCGGCTAGGGTCGCGCCGACCGAGAACGTATCGATGTTCGTCGAACGCGCGGTCGATACCGCGGACACCGCCTGCGGCGGTCCGACGAAGAAGAACGGCACCTGACGCGTGACGACCACCTTGGCGGCGTTCAACTGCGTGGTCCCGGATGTCGCGGCAGCATAGTAGCTGGGTGCCGGGTTGGCGGACGTATCCCAGCGGCCACACTCGATGTTGATCGTGTCGCCGTTCGACGAGTTGAGCCCGTTCGACTGGGCGTTGCTGGTCGCGGTGGCAGTCGGCTGCGAACAGGCATCGTCCATCCGCTGCACCGCCGCGAGCGCGGCCATGTCGGCAATCCGCTGCACGTCCCGACGCTGGTAAAAAAGATTACCGACGCCAATGGCGCCAAGCGTCGTGATGGCGATCAGCATCGCGATGATCGCCATCACCGAGAACGCGCCGCGCTGCTGTGACGCGCGGCGGATCGTGCCGCCACTGGGCCGGGTAGTCACCGTTTTGCTCCGTCAGCGCGCGAGACCGCCGCCGGACAGTCCGCCGCTGCCGCTGCCGCTACTGCCGCCGCCCGACGCCGACATCGTGCCGAACCACTGTGGGATCGGCGTCTTGAACGAGTCGATATAGCGTTGATAGGCATACGTGCCGGCCGCGCCGTCGATTGGCTGCGGCGTGGCGGCCGCGCGATTCGAACGCTGCAGATCGAGCAGCGCGCTGGTCGCATGACCGATTTCGGACGCCGGCGTGTCGCCTTGCGCATGCGCGACGCTCGCACCCAGCGAGCATGCGAACGCGATGCCCACGGCCCGCACGCGGATTGAGGAAAGGTGAAACATGATGGCCTCCGTGAATATCGTCGTTATCGCGAGAAACGCTGCAGCAGCGGCACGGCAAGATCGAAATTGTCGCTGCTTGCCACCGGCGGCACCGACACATTGGCCGGCGTATAGGCGATAGCGCGTTGCTTCGCGCGCATCGCGGCCGCGACCTTCGTCTCGTCGTCGCGAAGCTGGCTGCGCACCGCAGGCGACAGCTTCTGCTGATCCATCAGCCGCCGCGCGTCCTTCGCATGACCGGTCGCGAGGAGGTAAAGCACGAAATTGCTGAGGATTTTCGGGTTCTTCTGCTCGAGTTCCGCAGCCTTCAACAACGGCACGCGTGCACCTGCCAGATCACCTTCGCGCATCTTCGAATACGCGAGGTCGGACAACGTCGCCGCATCGGTCGGCGCAAGCGCCGTCGCCTGTTCGAGCTGCTGCGCGGCCAGCGCGAAATCGCCGCGGGCGCCGGCGGTCAGGCCCAGCCCGCGATAGCCGCGCGCGGCGAGAGGCGTCGTCAGCAATTTGGTATAAGCGGCCACGCCGGCGTCGTACTGGCCGGTCGCCCGCAATGCGTCGGCGCGCAGCAGGATCGTGTCCGGCGATGCGCCATATTGCTTTTCGTACTGATCGATGTGCGCAAGCGACGCAAAATACAGCCCCTGCGCCTGCATCCGTTCGATCAGACCCAGATACATGCCCGGCGTATCGGGTGCCGCGTTCTTGTCGGCGGCGGCCTGCATCAGCGCGCCGCGTTCGGCCTGCGCACCGATTCCGTATCCGGACTCCTTGAACATCGCGCACCCGCTGGCCAGCAACGCGCACGCCGTCGCGCCTGCAATCGTTCGAACCCACCCCAATCGATTCATCTTGTGTCGCTCCTTCCCCTCATGCCGCATCAGCGCTGAAACGCAGCGAGCGCGGACAGCACGGTCATGATCCCGGGCCCCGCGGTCACGATCAACAGTGCCGGCAACAGCGTGATGATCATCACGCCGGTCATCTTCACCGTCAGGCGGCCGATCTGTTCGCGCAGCGTCGCGCGACGCCCTTCGCGCAGACGGTCGCCGAATTGTTTCAGCGGCTCTTGCACCGCGCCGCCATGCTTGTCGACCTGAATCAGCAAGCGCACGATCGCGCGCAAATCCTCGTTGTCGAAACTGTTCGTGAGACGTTGCAACGATTGCTCGCGCGTGCGCCCAGCCGCGAACTGCCGTTGCGCGACGCCAAGTTCCCACGACAGCACCGGCAACATCGTCTGAAAATCTTGCGTGACGACCTGGATGCTCTGGTCGAGCGACAGGCCGACGCCCTGCAGCAGCCGCAACATGTCGACGAGCAGCGGCAGTTCGGCCGCAATGCTCTGCCGGCGCGCGGTGGCACGCCGGCGCACGTAGATCTTCGGCAGCATGTAGCCGGTCACGAGCGCGACGGCGATCCACAACGGCCAGCGCGTCTGCTGTCCGCGGCCAACCAGTACCAGCACGGCGAGTGCAGGCAGCAGGATCGCGCAGACGATGCGCGCGCCAACGAACAGCGCTCTGGCGCGCACGTCGACGAAACCGCACTGCTCGAGCAACTGGCGATCTTCGTCGGCGATCAGATACCGGCTGAAGCCGGTCTCGAGCCACCGCATCCCGACGTCTTCGAAGCGTTCGCGCAGCCCCGCGAAACGAACGCGCGGCGCGGCAGGCGTCGCCGCGTCGCGCGTGGGCTCCGCGGCACCGGCGCGCGCGGCGGCCGCCTCGACCGCCGCGGCCCGCCGATCGAGCGCATCCACCAGCACGCGCTCGGCACGCTGCACGAGCACGATGCGAACGATCGCGAGCGCGGCGAGCAGCAGCACCCCGACCGATCCGAGCACCAGCGCAAGTGCGCCTAAACGGTTTGCATCCATCGATTCACCTCAGCCGCGCGAGCCGGTACAGCCAGAAACCGCCGATCGCCTGCAGCACGAACGCCAGATAAATCATCTGACGCCCGTTATCGTCGCTCCACATCGTCGTGAAGTAGCGCGGGCTCGTGGCGATGACGAAGCTACCGACCGCGATCGGCAACAGCGCCAGCACCCATGCGGACAGCCGGGTTTCAGCCGACATCGCTGACAGTTCGCGCTCCGCCTGCTCAAGATCGCGCATGAACGTCGACATCCGGTCGAGCATCACGTCCGCCCGCCCGCCGTAGCGGACCGACAGACGCAGCACCGCACCGACCAGTTCGAATTCGCGGATACGATAGGTGTGCGCGATGTGCAGCATCGCGCGATCGATCTCGACACCGGAGCGCAGCATCCGCGACACATCGTCGAGGCAGCGGCGCAGCGGCATCTCGGCAGTCTGAAGCGCCGACTGGAACGCCGCCGGCACGCTGTTCCCGAGCGTCACGAGCCGCACGATCCCGTCGAGAAGCGACGGCAACTGACGGACGATCTTCAGGCGTCGCCGGCTGATGCGCGACGTGACCCACAGCACGATGAGCACACTGCCCGCCACGATCGCGGCCGCCGCGGCTAGCACGCCGCCAGCCATGCCAGCCCACAACGCGAGCAGCACGACGACCGCAAGCGCCATCACCAGGCCGGTGCGCACTTCATCGAGGCCTGCACGGTCGGACAACACGGTCCACGCGTCGAACGCCGACGCGCGCCAGCGTGCGAACCCTTGTTCGGGCTCCTGCGCATTCGCCGTGCTGGCCGCTGAGGCGCGCGCGGTGCGCGTATCGCCTGCCGAGGCGGGCGGGCGGGCGCCCTGTCCCACCCGGCTGTCGAAGAACCGCTGCGTATGCGCACGCCCTTCCCGCACCTGGCTTCCGCGCCACAGTAGCAATCCTGCCGCCGCGCAGATCAGCGCGAACATCAGCGCGAGCAAGGTGGCGCTAGACATTGAAGCCTCCGCCTCGCCCGAAGTTGCCACCGAATCCGCCGCCGGCCGACACCAGCGTGCTGCGGAAACGCGCCAGCTTTGGCGAATGCGGATGAATGCCGAGCGACTCCCAATGATCTATCTCTTCGCCCTCCGGCGTGACGCGCGCCTCGTAGCGATACAACTCTTGCGTCGATACGATGTTGTCCGACATGCCGGTGACTTCGGTGATCGACAGGATGCGGCGGCGACCGTTGGACAGCCGCCCGATCTGCACGATGAAGTCGATCGCGTTGGCGATCTGCCGCCGCAGGCTTGCTTCGGTTCCCTGAAAACCGGCGAAACCCGCCAGCATCTCGAGCCGGTACAGACATTCGCGAGGCGAGCTGGCGTGCACGGTACCCATCGATCCGTCGTGGCCGGTATTCATCGCCTGCAGCATTTCGAGCACTTCGCCGCCGCGCACTTCGCCGACGATGATCCGGTCCGGCCGCATCCGCAGCGTGTTTCGCAGCAGGTCGCGAATCGTCACGATGCCGCTGCCGTCGAACCCGCCGGGACGACTCTCGAGCCGCACGACGTGCGGGTGATTCAACGACAGTTCGGCCGTATCCTCGATCGTCACGACGCGTTCCGCCATCGGGATGTGGAACGCCAGCGCATTCAACAGCGACGTCTTGCCCGAACTGGTGCCGCCCGACACGAGGACGTTGCAGCGCGCGTCGACCGCGGCTTCGAGCAGCCGGCCGATTTCCTCGTTGTAGGTGCCGTTAGCCAGCAGGTCCTCAGGCTTCAGCGGATCCTTGCGGAACTTCCGGATCGATACGACCGGCCCGTCGATTGACAGCGGTTCGATCACGACGTTGACCCGCCCACCGTCGGGCAGCCGCGCATCGACCATCGGGTTCGATTCGTCGAGCCGCCGCCCGACCGGCGCGAGAATCCGTCGCACGATCCGCAGCAGATGCGCGTTGTCGGTAAAGCGGATCGGCAGCTTCGACAGGAGCCCGTGGCGCGACACGTAGATGTCGTTGTAGCCGTTGATCAGGATGTCCTCGACATGCGGGTCCGCCAACAGGTCTTCAATCGGCCCGAAGCCGGCGAGCTCCTTCGTCAGCGCCTCGGCCACCGCGCGCACCTCGCTCTCGTTGAGCGGGATGCGCCGCAGCCGCACGAAGCTGTCGATCTCGAGATCGACGAACTGGTTGATCGCCTGTCGCGACCAACGGCCGAATTCGGCACCCAATTCCTCGATCCGCGTGAGCAGATGCTCGTGCGCAGCATTCTTGATGTCGTGGAACTGTTGCGTTTGCGAGAACGGCGCTGCGCCGTCGGCAAATTGAATGTCGTGTGCCATCGCTTACGACCGCTTCGTTGAGGATTGAATGATGCGCCTGAGCGCCGAAAGGCCGCCGGAAGCACGCTGTGTCGCTCCGGGAGCCGGCGCGCCCGCGAGGCGCTCGACCAGCGGCCCGAGCGCACGGACGTACGGATCGCGTTCCGCGACTTCGGCGATCAACTTGCCCTGGTTCGCCGCATGCCCGATCGACACGCGCCGCGACGGCAGCGTCGCGACTAGCGACAGTTCGAGCCGTTCTGCGATCTGCGCGGGCATCAACCCGAGCTCGGCGTCAAACTGGTTGACGACGAGCCGGATCCTGTCGGTCGCGGCGCCTGCCTCGCGCAACCCGTCCAGCATCTCGACGGCCGACACGACCGACGCCACTCCCTGGTCGCAAACCAGCCATGCTTCGTCCGCCAGGTTCACGACCTGCGCGATGAATTCGCGATTCGGGAAGCCGCCTAGATCGACGATCTGGTGATCGAAGAACGCGCGCAGCCGGTTCAGCAACGCCGCGCACGACGCCGTCGCCACGTCGCGCAGCTCGGCGAGATTCGGCGGCAGCGTCGTCAGGGCGACGCCGCTCGAGTGGCGCGCGAGCGCAGTCGTCACGAACGTGCGGTCGATCCGGCGCAGGTTGCGCACCGCCTCGACGAAATGGAATTCGCAGCGCGTGTTCAGGAACAACGCGCCGTCGCCGGCCGGCAGCCCGAGATCGAGGAGCGCCGCCGTGTGCGCGGGGTCGGCCGGCCGGCGCTGCATCAGCACCGACAGGTTCGCGGCGAGCGTGCTCACGCCCATCCCGGCGCGCGCGCCGAGCAATGCGGTGACCTTCCCGTGGCGATTCGCCGGCTCACCGACGTTGTCGAGCAACACCCGCGTGATCCGCAGCGCCTCGTCGGCCGGAGCGGAAAAATCGACGAAATCGCGCACCCCCGCGCGCAGCGCGGCGAGTGCTCCTTCCGGTTGCGCGAGCGAGCCCAGTGCGACGACCGGCACGCCCGGATGCGCCGCGCGTATTGCAGCTACCACCATACTTGCAGCCGCGCAATCACCGGAAAAATCGATGAATACCAGTGCCGGATTCAACACGCCGATACGCTGCGACAGCGCGGCGCCGTCGAGCGGTACCCCTTCGACCGCGCCGGCGGACACCAACGATTGCGACAGCCAATGCACATGCGCCGCAAGCGAGGATGCGCAGACGAAGTGGTCGGTGACGGCGGGCTCAGCCAAAGAATAGGTTCTCGCATTCATTTTGGATACTCCCAATGAAGCAAGGCATCGCGCCATGCGCGACGGCCTGCGCGGTCCGGTAACGATTCGGCGCGCTCATTTCGAGAACCCCGGCCCTGCATCCGGCGATGCCATGCCGCCCAGGTACGAACGCCACACCGGACCGTCGCGTTGCTCGGACAGCTCGCCCGGCGTCGCGGGCAGCGGTGCGCCCTGCGCGATCGGTGCAACGAGATGCGGCGTAACGATGATCACGAGTTCCTTGTCGTTCTGCTGGTAGCTCAGATTCTTGAAAAACGCACCGATGATGGGCAGATCGCCCAGGAACGGCACCTTGTTGACGTTGGACGTGGTCTCGCGGTCGATCAGGCCGCCGATCACGAAGCTTTCGCCGTCGCCGAGCTCGACCGTCGTGTCCGCGCGCCGCGTCGTCAGCGCGGGCACCTGCACGCCGTTGATCGTGATCGAATGTACGAAGTCGAGCTGGCTCGACTCGGGCGCGACCTTCAGCGCGATTCGCCGCGGGTTCAGCACGGTCGGCGTGACCGTGAGCCCGACGCCATAGGGTTTCCAATCGATCGAGATCGTGCCGAGCGATTGCGGCACCGGCACCGGAATCTCGCCGCCCGCGAGGAAGTTCGCGCTCTGACCGGACAACGCGACGAGCGTCGGCTGCGCGAGTACTCGGGCCAGGTTGTTCGCCTCGAGAATCGACAGGTCGGCGAACAACCCGCGGGACATAGAATGGATGACGAGGTTGAACGCCGACGAAATCGGCACGTTCGTGTTGTAGGTAAGCGAGCTGTTCGGAGAGCCGGTAATCGATGTCAGCCCCGTCGGCGCGAAGGCCCCGAACGCAAAGCCGTTACTTTGCTTGAAGAAGTTGAGCCCGGCCTGCTTCAGCACCGAGCGGCTGAATTCGACGACCCGCACGTCGACCTGCACGACATTCTTGCCGGAGATCGTCGACGCATCGAGCGTCGTCCCGTCCTTGCCTCCGACTGTCTTCGCCGCATGGACTGCCCGCTGATGCCCGTCGAGCGTTCCGGACGCACC
Source organism: Burkholderia sp. BCC1208 (assembly GCF_902833095.1). Taxonomy (NCBI): domain Bacteria; kingdom Pseudomonadati; phylum Pseudomonadota; class Betaproteobacteria; order Burkholderiales; family Burkholderiaceae; genus Burkholderia; species Burkholderia sp. BCC1208. The sequence goes on from NZ_CADFDY010000001.1 coordinate 398,065, forward strand.
GCCGATCACCGTCGTGCCGCCGTACGTGTTCACGCTCGGCGACGCACCGTCGAGGAGTGCCCGCGCCGCGCCGCTCGTGACGTTCACGTTATAGACTGTCGGCTCGTCGCGGCCGCGTTCCCAGATCATCACGTTCGTCGCGCCGGCACTCTTCGCCACCAGCAGCACACCGCCGCGCCCACCCTTCACGACGAGCACGTCGGCCACCGACGGATCGCCGACCGCGACCCGCTGCAGTGCACGCCCCGTCGCAAGCTGCCGTTGCGCGCCGACTGCAAGGCTGATCGTCCCGCTCGTGTCGGCCGCGTCCGACAGCGGCGGCATCGCCAGCGCGCTCAGCGCAATAGCCAAACCAATCAGTTTCTTTTTCATTGTTTGCCGTCTTCGTCCCGCTCAATAAGCGACCGTTTCGGTACGCCCACCCCGAATCACTTCGATGCTGCCACCGCTCGGATGCCGCGCGACCACCCGTGGCGCCACATGCGGAGCCGGCGCCGTCGCACTCTTCGACAACTCGCCCAGCATCATGCCGGCGGCGGCAAGCGCCGACGGGCTCTTGTCGTCGCCGACGCGAATCGCGACGGTTTGCGCCGCGACATCGTCGTCGCGCGGGTTACGCAGCGCGAGCAGGAGCCGACCGCTCTGCTCGGCGAGCGTCAGTGCGTCGACCTGTGCAGTGGGCACGGCCAGCACCGCGGTCCGCATCCCGACCACCGAGCCGTTCGAACTGTCTCGCTCGGTCGTTGCATCGCCAAACGACAGCACGCGGACCTTCGACATCAGCAGCCGCGCCTGAGTATTCACGATCTCCGCCGTCGACGTCCCGCCGATCGCCACGCCGGTCCCGTCGCGCTTCAGATTCACGAACACGTCGACATAGTTGCCGGGGCGCACGCGGTTGCCGACCGCGTTGGTCTCGTCAACCTTGATCGCGACGGCGCGCTCTCCCGGTGCGATCTGCTCGGCGAGGCCGGACGACAATGCGCTCGCGACGACGGCCGCATGTGCGGGAATGTCGGCTGCCGGGGTGCGACCGACCAGTTGCAGCGGATCGGCGAACGCCCCCTGCGGCGCAGCGGTCGACTGCTGGACCTTCAGCGCATCGGCCGGAATCGGTTGGCCGGCTTGCAACGGCCGAGTCGTCACGACGACCGGCACGCTCTGCGTCGCGACCGTCGAGGCAACCGGCGCGACATCGGCCGGCTTGCGACCGAGCATCCACGCATAGATGCCGAGCAGGATCGCGATCGCGATCAGCAAACCCGCAATGATCTTCGTCAGGTTGTTGGCCATGGTGTTGTTATGTTTCCCCGCTACTCACGATTGAATTCTCCGCGCAACGTTGCCGACCGGGGGCTCTCGACCCGGCACGACGCCGTCGCTGCCGTCTATATGATGTTGACCGGGCTGATCTGGACCATCGCGGTTCCGGTGAGTGTCGAAGGCACCGGCAACAGCGAACCGAGCAGCGGGAACGATGGAATCAGCGGACTCTGCGAGTATGGGTAGGTCAGCGTGATCTGCACGCACAGCATCGTCGGGTCGTACGAACAGTTGCCTTGCTGCGTGGGCGAGCATGTCGACCCTTTCAGCCATGTGGTCAGGTTTGTCGCGGCCGTACATGCGGCCTGGGCTCGCGCCGCCAACGCGGCTTGCTGCGCTGCCTGCACCGACGCGGCCGCCCCGACCTGCTGATAGTTCAGCGCGGCGCGAGCGCCTTCCGTTGCGGCAAGCGTCAGATTCTGCTGGGCCGCGAAGATCATCCCGTACGTGATGATCGCGTACAGGATCAGGAAGAACACCGGCAACATCAGCGCAAATTCGATCGCCGTCGCACCGCGCTCGCGACGTCGCATGCCGGATACCGGACAAACGACCGTCATTGCATCCCCCCGGTCGCGATCCGATACAGGCACCACAGCGCCGCAGGGATCACGAGAAACGCGGCATACGGCGACGCCCGGAAACCGGCGATTTGCATCGTCGGGGAACGCCGCTGCCACAACGCCGATACCGGCGTACGGGTAGCGAAGACCAGCGTGCCGGCATGCGCGAATGCCAGCAGGCTCGCAATGATCCAGAGCCACAGCAACGCATGCGGGCCGCACCACGCGCCGAGTACCGCGAATACCTTGACATCCGCGGCACCCATTACGCGCAGCACAAAAAACGGGAACAGACTCAGAAAACCGACCAGTACGCCAATGAGCGCCTGATTCACGGATATGCCAAATGGATTATGTCCGGCGAGCACAAATGCAGACACGAATCCACCGATCACCAGTGAATTCGGTATACGTCTATGACGGATGTCCTCGAGCGCGACGAGCATCGCCCACGCGAGGAAAACCCCGACGCCAGTTAGCAGGATCATTTACGCCCCGAACGGCAAAACTTACCGCGCGGATTGCCGAAGCAATCCGCGCCCCTAACAGCAGGGAAATGAGCAAAAGCTCGTTCGTTATGCCGCGGGCAGTTTGCTGGCGATGTAGTTGAACGCCCCCGCGATGCCACCCGTCAACGTGGTCATGGCACTGACGAGAGCGACGGCGATAAGCCCGGCGATGAGACCGTACTCGACTGCGGTAACCCCGTCTTCTTCTTGAAGGAAACGCTTGATGATTGCTTTCATTTTATTCCTCGTGCCTGTATTTACGTTTTCTGGCCTTTTATACGTATACGTCCCCGCATATCTGGCCGTTTGCCCCAACCGTTCGCTACATCTGCTGTAACGACAACCGGGTGCGCTTTCTTTATAGGTCGCCCCGAAGGGCATTGCTCACGATTTGATGCAAGTTAACATTCGCGATAGCGCTCCTCCTCGAACGTAGTGTACCGAACCGTACATTTGCTTACATCTGCTCCCGATTCTATATCCGTTCCTATTTAAATTCCAACCTCTTTTCAACCGCTCAGCCGGAAAAAATGATCAGGAGCACAACGTATTTGTACGGCGTTTCGGTACGACTTACACATAGGATTTACGATAGGTTAGATGTGCACGCCTAATCCACCAGTAAAACCATTGCCTCGTCCACTAAGCCTGCGTGGGCCCCCACGTTACGCCGCACGCGTAACGCGAATGTTGTGACGTTACGTTACGAAACGGCCGAAACCGTTCTCATTCATCCGCAGTTAAACAGATTCAACAATCTTTCAATTCCCATAACTTCCTTCTCCCACAAGGAATTGCGTCGTTTAAAACCCGTCGCCGACCCGCCGGGTATCGAAATGGCACGACAGTTGCAGAGTACTCCTCGCACCACTCAACACAACGCAGTTCACAAACACATTTTTAATGCGAGGAAGAAATGGACATTAAGGTTATCCCTCATGGCGTGTTCCGGACGACTCTGATCGCGGCCACCGTTGCAGCCATGCTCTCCCTCTCCGCGTGCGGCGGCTCCGGCTCCATCAGCCAGGGTCTCGGCGGCGGCTCCAGCTCGGGCAGCGGCGACACGATCTCCACGTCGGGCGGCAACGGTACGAGCGGCACCTCGGGTACGAGCGGTACCTCCGGCACCAGCGGAACCTCGGGCACGAGCGGCACCAGCGGTACGTCCGGTACCAGCGGCACCTCGGGTACGAGCGGCACGTCCGGCACGAGCGGAACTTCGGGCACGAGCGGTACGTCCGGCACCTCGGGTGTGTCGTCGAACCCGGTGGGAACTGTCCTCGCAAGCAGCAGCAATATCATCACGAGTGTCGGCGGCACCGTCTCCGGTCTCGGCTCCGTCATCGGCAGCCAGTCGCTGCCGGGCGTCAATCCGGCCACCACGCAAGCCGCGGGCGGCATCGTGCAAAGCGTCGGCGGCGCGGTCACCGCCCTGGGCAACGGCCTCGGTAGCGGCCTCGGCCAGCTCGGCGCAACGAAGGATCCGGTCGGCACCACGGTCGCCAGCACCGGCGGCGTGGTCAATCAGCTCGGCGGCGCGGTCACGCAAACGGGCAACCTGGTCACGAGCCTCGGCAGCGGCCCGCTGTCGCCGCTCGCGCCGGTCACGGGCGCTGTCGGCGGCCTCGTATCGACGCTCGGCGGCGCCGTGTCGAACGGCGGCACCACGCTCACCAACGCACTGTCGACGGGCCCGATTCAGCAGGTCACGCAAACGGTCAGCTCGGCCATCACGCCGATCACGACGATGGTCGGCCAGACGACCCAGACGATCGGCACGGCAACCGGCCTCGGCGCACCGGTCAACACGCTGCTCGGCACGATCGGCAACGGGCTGAACCAGGCCGGCGCCCTGCTCGCATCGACGGGCGGCAACCCGGTCACCACCGGCCTCGGCAACACCGTCTCGTCGACGGGCAACACCGTGAAGGCCGTCGGCGGCCTGCTCACGGGCGGCACCGGCGGCGTGACCAACCCGCTCGCCCCGCTCACGGGTCTCGTCTCGACGGTCACCGGCACACTCGGCGGCGCAACGGGCGGCGGCAGCGGCCCGCTCGCACCGATCACGGGCCTCGTCTCGACCGTCACCGGCACACTTGGCGGCGCAACGGGTGGCGGCAGCGGCCCGCTCGCACCGGTCACGGGCCTCGTCTCGACGGTCACCGGTGCACTGGGCGGCGCAGCAGGCGGTAGCGGCGGCCCGCTGGCACCGGTCACGGGTCTCGTCTCGACGGTCACCGGCGCGCTCGGCGGCGCAACAGGCGGCACCAGCGGCGGCCCGCTCGCGCCGGTCACGGGTCTGCTCGGCGCAGTCACGGGCGCACTCGGCGGCGTAACAGGCGGCGCAGGCGGCAGCAGCCCGCTCGCCCCGGTGACGAACGCCGTCTCCACGGTTACCAGCACGGTCGGCGCACCGGCACTGAGCGGCGGCACGGGTGCCGTCACGAACTCGGGCTCGTCGTCGAATCTGCTTGCGCCCGTCACGTCGCTGATCGGCGGCCTGCTCGGCGGCACGCACGGCAAGTAATCCGACATCCATTCATCGAAAGACAGCGAGGAGTCCATCATGTCCCAGCAACGTTCCATCACGACGGTCGCCCTGCGCCAGTGGCGTGTGCCCCTCACCGCCTTCGCCGCCGCGTGCCTGCTGGCCGCCTGCGGCGGTGGCGGCGTCAGCTCGCCGCCGACCAGCAGCAACGACAACAACAACCCGAGCACGAGCGGCACGCCCGGCACGAGCGGCACCAGCGGCTCGCCGACGGGCACCAAGGGCGTCGTCAGCACGGTCGGCCAGACGGCCACCGACCTCGGCAGCACGGTCGGCAACATCAGCCTGCCGGGCCTCGGCGACGGCGTGACGAAGGGCGTCGGCAGCACGCTCTCCAGCACCGGCACGATCGTCGGCGCGGCCGCCGATGCGGTGAGCAACGGGCTGGGGCAGATCGGCTCGACGAAGGATCCGGTCGGCACCACGGTTGCCGGTCTGGGCAACGTCGTCGGCGCGACCAGCAACACGGTGTCCGGCCTGAGCTCGACGGTCAAGGCGCTGGGCACCGGTCCGCTCGCACCGCTCGCGCCGGTCACGACGCCGGTCGGCACCGTGCTCGATACGGTTGCCAACGGCCTGACGGCCGCCGGCACGACGATCGGCTCGACGCTGTCGTCGGGCGCCGTGCAGCAGGTCACGCAACCGATCAGCTCGGCGATCACGCCGCTCGTGATCACCGCCGGCCAGGTCACGCAGCAGGTTGGCACGACGACCGGCCTCGGCCAACCCGTCTCGGGCCTGCTCGGCCAGATCGGCGGCGCAATCAGCTCGGCCGGCAAGCAAGTCGGCGGCACGTCGAGCCAGCCGCTCGTCGGCGACGTCGGCCAGCTCGTGAGCGCGGTCGGCAATACCGTGACCAACGCGGGCGGCCTCGTCAATCCGAACGGCCCGAACGGCGCGGCACCGATCCCCGGCCTGATCACGAGCCTCGTCGGCGGCTCGACGGCAACCGTCGCGAGCGGCTCGTCGTCGGGTTCCGGTTCGACGAACCCGCTCGGCGGCTTGCTGTCGGGTCTCGGCTCGACGCCGCTCGGCTCGCTCACGGGCGCGCTCGGCGGTGCAACGGGCGGCTCGGCCAGCGGCCCGCTCGCGCCGGTGACCGGCCTCGTCTCCACGGTGACCGGCGCACTGGGCGGCGCAACGGGTGGCGCAGGCAGTGCAAACCCTCTCGCGCCCGTCACCGGTTTGCTGAATACTGTCACCGGAGCAGTTGGCGGTGCAGCAGGGTCCGGGGGCTCGAGCCCGCTCGCGCCGGTCACGTCGCTGGTCGGCAGCGTGTCGGGGACGGCATCGTCGGGCAGTGGTTCGACGGGCCTGCTGGCACCGGTCACGGGGCTGCTGGGTACGCTGGGTAGCGTGGGCAAGTAAGGAGGACGGTCGCGTCATCGCAGCCGGAGCGAATGGCGCGGCCGTACAAACACAACCGGCATTGCGGCACGCGGCGCGCGACACCCTGGTGTCGTGCGCCGGCATTACAAAGAAGACGAAAAGCAAGGCCTACGAGGAAGAACAATGAAATCCAGACTCGACAGATGGATGATGCTGCTCGCCATCGCGGCAGCTGGCACGGCACAGGCGCAAACGCGCGTCGGCGGTAACCCGCTCGATTCCCTCCCCCAGATCAACGCACCGAAGACGGGCCCGAACGTCACCGTTCAGGTCGCACCGCAGGCGCCGCAATTGCAGGAGCTTCTGTCGCGGCATCTGACGCCGACGACGTTCCAGGTCGAAGGCGTGAAGTCGGTGCCGTTCGAGGAAATCACGCGCCGCTTCACACCGCTCGTCGGCAAGGACATCACGATCGGCGAGCTGATCGAAACCGCCAACGGCGTGACGAAGCTGTACCAGGAACGCGGCTACGCACTGTCGTTCGCGTTCGTTCCCGCACAGACGTTCGAGAACGGCGTCGTGCGCATCACGGTGGTCGAAGGCTACGTGTCGGACGTCAAGGTCACCGGCAAACCCGGCGCGATGGAACCGAAGATTCGCGCGATCGCCGCGCACATCACGGCCGATCGCCCGCTGCGCCGCGCGACGTTCGAGCGCTACGTGAACACGTTCGGCCTGCTGCCCGGCCTCACGGTGAAGGCGAATGTCCCGCCGCCGCAAACCACCGACGGCGCGACGACGCTCGAACTCGCGGTGGATCGCAAGCCGTTCAACGTCAGCACGGGTATCGACTTCAACCACCCGGGCGTCCAGGGCCTCATCACCGCAACCGAGAACGGCCTCACGTCGTTCGGCGAGCAGTTGAGCATCTCGGCGCTCGCGCCGCCGGGACGCGACAAGCAGACCTACTTCGCATTCAGCGGCGCAGTGCCGGTCGGCAGCAGTGGCCTGATTACACGCCTCGACGCAAGCACCTATCGCGGCAAGCCGACCAACAATCCAGGCCTGCCGTCATACGTCGAGCGCACCGTGAAGAACGAGAAGCTCGGTCTTTCGGCATCCTATCCGATACTGTTGAACAATCAGCGCAGCCTGCTCGGCACCGTGTCGGGCTATGCGTCGCACAACGAGGACCGCTACCAGAACCAGATCAATGGCGCGACCCTCGATAACCGATCTCAAGTTCGCGTGATGCAACTGCAGCTCGACTACACGAGCGTCCAGCCGAAACAGGTACAGAAGCTGAGCGTCAACGTTGCGAAGGGCTTGAACATCCTCGGCGCGTCGAAAGCGCAGGACATCACCGTCGGTACGACAACGACCTCGGTGGACAACCCGATCTCGCTGACCTTCGTCCGCACCGGCGCGACCTTCACGCAGACGAACGAATGGCCGTTCCGGATCGGCACGTCGGTTTCGCTGACCGGGCAATACAGTCCGGACTCGCTGCCGACGTCCGAACAGATCTCGTTCGGCTCGACCCGTTACGCGCTCGGCTACCAGCCGGGCGAAACGTCGGGCGACTCCGGCTGGGGGATGTCACTGGAAGTCAACCGCGGTTTCACACCGGGCTGGACGTATCTGAAATCGATCACGCCGTACGTCGCATATGACATGGCGCGCGTGTATCTGCACTCGGGCACGCCATCGCCGAGCCGCATGTCGTCGGTCGGCATCGGCGTGCGGCTCACGGACAGCCGCTACTACAGCCTCGACCTGAACGTCGCCAAACCGGTGGGCGACGCACCGGTCGAAAGCGCGTCACGCAGCCCGCGCATCAACGCCGCATTCTCGTATCAGCTCAACTGATCGGTCACCAAAGTCACGAAACAGCCCGCGTCATGCGGGTTGTTTCGATTAGAGTCCCCTCTATCAAACGTGGCGCGCGGTTTCACGTATTCTGGCGAAGCTCGCAACAGGCCCGCCCCATGTAGACGGTCGTGCGAGCGAATCGAACAGACATGCAAAACAAGGAGGATGACAATGATTCAACTGACCCGCCCGTTGCGTGCAATCGCCATTGCCGGCGCCCTGCTCGCGTGCGCAGCCCCCACGTTCGCGCAAGCCGACAGCCCCGTCGGCATGTGGCAGACGATCGACGACAACACCCATCAACCGAAGGCACTCGTGCAGATCGCCGAGGACGGCGACGGCTCGCTGACGGGCAAGGTCGTCAAGGGCCTCGGTGCGAACGATACGCCCGATCGCCGCTGCACCGCGTGCACGGACGAGCGCAAGGATCAGCTCATCAAGGGCATGACGATCATCAAGGCGATGAAGAAGGAAGGCGACCACTGGGACGGCGGCAACATTCTCGACCCGGAGAACGGCAAGGTCTACAAGTGCAAGATGACGCTTGAAGACGGCGGCCAGAAGCTCGTGGTGCGCGGCTACATCGGCGTGTCGCTGCTGGGCCGGTCGCAGACCTGGGTTCGCCAGCAATAACGCAGTACGCGCCGAAACGCGCGGCTCAATGAAAAAATCGGCCTGCGACGACGTCGCCAGGCCGATTTCTTTTGGTGCGTGCACAACGAAAACCAATGGGCATCACGCCGCTCGCTTCATCGCATCCGATGCATAGCTACCCGGTGCACGATACGCGGGCGCCGCGTTGCTACGCGCCTCCGCCGCCTTCGATTGCGTGTGCTTGCGCATTCGCGCGGACAGTTCATTGCACAGATTCATGCCGGCGTCGCCATAGAGCTCGCGCATCACGTTCATCAGCGTGCCCGTTTCGTGCCACGCCTTGAAGCGGCGATGGCATGTTTGATATGACGGGTAACGGCGCGGCATGGCCGACCAGGTTGCACCACTGTAGATCACCCAGAGCACACCGTTCAGCACGGCCCGCGTATTGGCTAACGGCCGGCCGCGCAACTCGGTGCGCGGCTGCATTTCGGGCAGAAGCGGCGCGACGCAGCGCCATTCGTGGTCGGTTAAATCGCGATACGGTGTCATGGACATCTCCAGCCTTAATAACCATGACACCACAATATCGGCTCACCTCAACGATGAATATAAGACAAATCCGAAAATACCCGAAGATTGGCCGAATTTAACCGAAATTGAAGTTTAAATTCCGCCAATGGCGAGCGCCCTCGATCAGCTCAGGTCAACGACGTATCGACGATGCGGCGCGGCGTTTCGAGATATTCCTTCGACTGCATTTCGACGATGCGCGAGACCGTACGCGCGAATTCGTTGGCCATCGGGCCTTCGACGTACAACGCTTCGGCCGGCACCGCCGCGGACATCAGCAGCTTGACCTTGTGATCGTACAGCACGTCGATGAGCCACGTGAAGCGGCGCGCTTCGGACGCCATCCGCGGCGACATCTGCGGCACCTCGGACAGCACGATCGCATGAAAGCGGCTCGCCAGTTCGAGGTAGTCGTTCTGCGAACGCGGGCCGCCGCACAGCGTCGCGAAATCGAACCATACGACGCCGTCCGCCTTGCGCAGCGCCTTCAGTTCACGCTTCTCGATATGCAGGATCGGGCTCTCGTCGGGCACGGCCGCGAGCTTGCCGAATGCATGGCGCAGTTCGCGATCGGCTTCCGCGCCGAGCGGCGTGTGATACATCTTCACCTGCGCGAGCGTGCGCTGGCGATAGTCGACCCCCGCATCGACGTTGAGCACGTCGAGCTTTTCCTTGATCAGCGCGATCGCCGGCAGCATGCGGTCGCGATGCAGGCCGTCCGGATACAGGTCGTCGGGATCGTAATTGGACGTCATCACGAACTGCACGCCGTTGTTGAACAGGCGATCGAGCAAGCGATACAGGATCATCGCGTCGGCGATGTCCGACACGTGGAATTCGTCGAAGCAGATCAGCCGGTAACGCTTCGCGATGCGGCGCGCGAGTTCGTCGAGCGGATCGGCCTGCCCTTTCAGCTCCTCGAGCTCGCGGTGCACTTCGCGCATGAATTCGTGGAAATGCAGGCGCGTCTTGCGCTGCACGGGCACGACTGCGTAGAAGCTGTCCATCAGGAAGCTCTTGCCGCGACCGACACCGCCCCACATGTAGACGCCGCGCGGCAGGTCCGGATGAATGATGAGCTTCTTGAAAGCATTCGAGCGGCGCGCCTTGTATTCGACCCACTCGTCGAAACAGCGCTGCAGGCGGTCGACGGCCGCGCGCTGAGCGGGATCGGACTGATAGCCGCGCGTGGTCAGTTCGCGCGTGTAGTATTCGGTGACGTTCATCGGGCAAACCGGAAAGAACGAAGGCGAGCGGGAAACCCCGCCCGCCTTCGTCATGAGACGGCCGCGCCGGCCGACGGCCGGCAGGCGCTACACCGTGCTCAGCTGTTCAGCGAGCGCTTGTCGACCGCGAGCGCCGCTTCGCGCATCACTTCCGACATCGACGGGTGCGGATGGCAGATGCGGGCGATGTCTTCCGACGCCGCCTTGAACTCCATCGCCACCACGGCTTCCGCGATCAGGTCCGACGCGTTCGCTGCGATCACGTGCACGCCGAGCAGTTCGTCGGTCTTTGCGTCCGCAATCATCTTCACGAAACCGTCCGGCGCGTTCATGCCGAGCGCGCGGCCGTTGATCGAGAACGGGAACTTGCCCGTCTTGATCTCGCGGCCTTCGGCCTTCAGCTGCTGTTCCGTCTTGCCGACCCATGCGATTTCCGGGTACGTGTAGATCACCCACGGAATGCAGTTGTAGTCGATGTGCGGCTTCTGCCCGTCGATCACTTCCGCGACCAGCACGCCTTCGTCTTCCGCCTTGTGCGCGAGCATCGGGCCGCGCACCACGTCGCCGATCGCGTACACGTTCGGCACCGCCGTGCGGCAGTGGTCGTCCACGTCGATGAAGCCGCGCTCGTTCGCCTTCAGGCCGATCGCTTCGAGGCCGAGGTTGTCGGTGTTCGGCACGCGGCCGACCGACACGATCAGGCGGTCGGCGTCGAGCGTCTGCGCGTTGCCGTCCTTGTCCGTGTAGGCGATCGACACGCCGTCGGCGGTCGTCTTCACGTCGCCGATCTTCACGCCGAGATGGATGTCGAGGCCCTGCTTCTTGAACAGCTTCGCCGCTTCCTTCGCAAGCGCTTCGTCGGCTGCGCCGAGGAACGCCGGCAGCGCTTCGAGCACCGTCACGTCGGCACCGAGGCGGCGCCACACCGAGCCGAGCTCGAGGCCGATCACGCCCGCGCCGATCACGGCGAGCTTCTTCGGCACCGAGTCGAATGTCAGCGCACCTTCGTTGTCCGACACGATCTTGTTGTCGACCGGAACGTTCGGCAAGTGACGCGCCTTCGAACCCGTCGCGATGATCACGTTCTTCGCGGTGACGACTTCGGTTTCACCCTCGCCGCTCACTTCGATCTGCACGCCAGCATCGGTCTTGCCGGTGAACTTGCCATGGCCCTTCAGCCAGGTGATCTTGTTCTTCTTGAACAGGAACTCGATCCCGCTCGTCATCTTCTCGACGATCGCGTCCTTGCGGCCGAGCATCTTCGCGACGTCGATCTTCACGCCGTCGACCGTGATGCCGTGGTCGGCCAGGTGATGCGACGTGTTCTCGAACTCTTCCGACGACGCGAGCAGCGCCTTCGACGGGATGCAGCCGACGTTCAGGCAGGTGCCGCCGAGCTTCAGCGCGCCGGCCGGGTTCTTCCACTTCTCGATACAGGCAACGGTCTTGCCGAGCTGCGCGGCGCGAATCGCGGCGATGTAGCCGCCGGGGCCGGCGCCGATCACGACGACGTCAAATTCCTTGGACATGACAATCCTTTCTACTTGTACGTCCGCAGGTTCACGCGTGGGCGCGAACCTGCGGACGGATCGATGCAGTGAGACTCGGCTTACAGGTCGAGCAGCAGGCGGGCCGGATCTTCCAGCGCATCCTTCATCGCGACGAGCGACAGCACGGCTTCGCGGCCGTCGATGATGCGGTGGTCGTACGACAGCGCCAGGTAGTTGATCGGGCGAATCACGATCTGGCCGTTTTCGACGACCGGGCGCTCCTTCGTCGCGTGCACACCGAGAATGGCCGACTGCGGCGGGTTGATGATCGGGGTCGACAGCATCGAACCGAACACGCCGCCGTTCGAGATCGAGAACGTACCGCCCGTCATTTCCTCGATCGACAGCTTGCCGTCCTTCGCCTTCTGGCCGAATTCGGCGATCTTCTTCTCGATCTCGGCGAGGCTCAGCTGATCCGCGTTGCGCAGGATCGGCACGACCAGGCCGCGCGGGGAACCGACAGCGATACCGATGTCGAAGTAGCCGTGATAGACGATGTCGTTACCGTCGATCGACGCGTTCACGAGCGGGAACTTCTTCAGCGCATGGACAGCCGCCTTCACGAAGAACGACATGAAGCCGAGCTTCACGCCGTGTTCCTTCTCGAACTTGTCCTTGTACTTGTTACGCAGTTCCATGACCGGAGCCATGTTCACTTCGTTGAACGTCGTCAGGATCGCGTTGGTCTGCTGCGATTCGAGCAGGCGCTCGGCGATACGCGCACGCAGGCGCGACATCGGCACGCGCTGTTCCGGACGGTCGTTCAGCCACGTCGCTGCCGACGCCGGCACCTTCACTTCCGGCAGCGCCGGCTTCGCGGCGGCGGTCTTCGCCGGCGCGGCGGCCGGAGCGGCCTTCGGTGCGTTGCCCGCGGCCAGCGCGTCGCCCTTCGTGACGCGGCCGTCGCGGCCCGAACCTGCGACGTCGCCCGTCGACAGGCCCTTCTCGGCCAGCAGCTTCGCTGCGGCCGGCGATGCGGCGGTCGAGCTCGATGCGGTCGCGGCAGCCGGCTGTGCGGCCGGCGCGGCTGCGGCAGGTGCTGCTGCCGGCTTGACTTCGGCGGCGCCTGCCGCTGCTTCGGCAGCACCTGCCTTCGCTTCGGTGTCGATCGTCGCGATCAACTGATCGGCGACCACCGTGTCACCGTCGTTCTGCAGCACTTGCGCGAGCACGCCCGCTGCCGGCGCCGGCACTTCGAGGACGACCTTGTCGGTCTCGAGTTCGATCAGGATTTCGTCCTGCGCGACTGCTTCGCCCGGCTTCTTCTTCCACTGCAGCATGGTGGCTTCCGACACCGACTCCGAAAGCTGGGGGACTTTGACTTCTACGATAGCCATGTGATTTTCCTGGATGCTTAATCTGGGTAATGACGAGGTTCGTGCGATTCCTTCGGCCGATGCGGCGCGCGACGCGCCCGGCAGGCCAAAGGCGACGGGAAAGCGCCGCGCGCCTTCCCGTTTCGCTTGACGTCGGTTATTTCGCGATCGACGCGCTCTTCAGGCGGCCGAATGCACCTTCGATCAGGGCCTTCTGCTGCTCGTAGTGCTTCGCGTAGTAGCCAACCGCCGGCGAGGCCGAAGCCGGACGGCCGCTGTATGCCAGCTTCTGCCCTTCCTTCATGCCTTCCTTCAGGTGGTGCTCGACGTAGAACCAGGGGCCCTGGTTCTGCGGCTCGTCCTGCACCCAGACCACTTCAGTCGCGTTCTCGTACTTCTTCATTTCGGCTTCGAACTGCTTGTGCGCGAACGGGTACAGCTGCTCGATACGGATGATCGCGACGTCGTTCGCCTTCGCTTCGCGGCGATGCGCGACGAGGTCGTAGTACACGCGGCCCGAGCACGCCAGCACGCGCTTGACCTTCTTCGCGTCGATGCCGCCGTCGGTTTCGCCCAGCACCGGCTGGAACGAACCCTTCGCCAGTTCCGACAGGTCCGACACCGCTTCCTTGTGACGCAGCAGCGACTTCGGCGTCGCGATGATCAGCGGCTTGCGGAACAGGCGGATCATCTGGCGACGCAGCAGGTGGAAAATCTGTGCCGGCGTCGTCGGCTGAACGACCTGCATGTTGTGGTCTGCGCACAGTTGCAGGAAACGCTCGATACGCGTGGACGAGTGTTCCGGACCCTGGCCTTCGTAGCCGTGCGGCAGCAGCATCGTGAGGCCCGACACGCGGCCCCACTTCACTTCGCCCGACGAGATGAACTGGTCGATCACGACCTGCGCGCCGTTGACGAAGTCGCCGAACTGCGCTTCCCACAGCACGAGCGTGTTCGGCTCGGCGGTCGAGTAACCGTATTCGAAGCCCAGCACGGCTTCTTCCGACAGCACCGAGTCGATCACCGTGAACTTCGCCTGACCTTCGGCGATGTTCTGCAGCGGCACGTACGTACCGTCGTTCCAGCGTTCGCGGTTCTGGTCGTGCAGCACCGCGTGACGGTGCGTGAACGTGCCGCGGCCCGAGTCCTGGCCCGTCAGGCGCACCGAGTAGCCCGATGCGACGAGCGACGCGAATGCGAGGTGTTCGCCCATGCCCCAGTCGAGCGGCTGGTCGCCGCGCGCCATGTTGCGGCGGTCGTTGATCACGCGCTCGACGAGCGGGTGAACCTTGAAGTTTTCCGGGACCGTCGTGATGCGTTCGCCCAGGCGCTTCAGTTCGGCGAGCGGCACGGCCGTGTCGGCTGCATCCGTCCACTTGCGGTTCAGGAACGGCACCCAGTCGACCGCGTACTTGCTCTTGTAGTTCGACAGGACCGGATCGACGGTATGGTGGCCGTCGTCCATCGCCTTGCGGTACGCCTTCACGTAGTTGTCGGTGTCTTCCGCGGTGATCACGCCCTGCTGCACGAGCTTTTCGGCGTACAGCGCACGGGTGCCCGGGTGCTGCGCGATCTTCTTGTACATCAGCGGCTGCGTGACCGCCGGCGTGTCCTGCTCGTTGTGACCCAGCTTGCGGAAGCAGACGATGTCGATGACGACATCCTTGTGGAACTGCATCCGGTAGTCGATCGCGATCTGGATCGCGAGCACGACGGCTTCCGGATCGTCGCCGTTCACGTGCAGCACCGGCGCTTCGATCATCTTGACGACGTCGGTGCAGTACAGCGTCGAGCGCGCGTCGCGCGGGTCGGACGTCGTGAAGCCGATCTGGTTGTTGATGACGATGTGCAGCGTGCCGTGCGTGCCGTAACCGCGCGTCTGCGCGAGGTTCAGCGTTTCCATCACGACGCCCTGGCCAGCGAAGGCCGCGTCGCCGTGGATCTGCACCGGCAGCACTTGCAGGCCGTCTTCGTCGCCGCGGCGGTCCATCCGCGCCTTCGCGGAACCTTCGACCACCGGGTTCACGATTTCGAGGTGCGACGGGTTGAACGCGAGCGACAGGTGGACCGGGCCGCCTTCCGTCGACACGTCCGACGAGAAGCCCTTGTGGTATTTCACGTCACCGGCCGGCAGGTCGTCGACGTGCTTGCCTTCGAATTCGGCGAACAGGTCGGCCGGCATCTTGCCCAGCGTGTTGACCAGCACGTTCAGGCGGCCGCGGTGAGCCATGCCGATGATGATTTCCTGCACGCCGCTCTTGCCCGCATGCTGGACGACTTCGTCCATCGCCGCGATGAAGCTTTCGCCGCCTTCGAGCGAGAAGCGCTTCTGGCCGACGTACTTGGTGTGCAGGTAGCGCTCGAGGCCTTCGGCGGCCGTCAGGCGATTCAGGATGTGCTTCTTCTTGTCGGCCGAGAAGGCCGGCGTCGCGCGGGTCGACTCCAGGCGCTCCTGCCACCAGCGCTTCTGTTCCGGATCGCTGATGTACATGAACTCGGCGCCGATCGTGCCGCAGTACGTATCGCGCAGACCCTTGACGATGTCGCGCAGCGAAGCCTGGTCGAAACCGAAGTACAGGTTGCTTGCGCTGTACGTCTGGTCGAGGTCGCCTTCGGAGAAGTCGTAGAACGCGGGTTCGAGTTCGGGAATGGCGGGACGTTCGCGTCGCTTCAGCGGATCGAGATTGGCCCATTGCGAGCCGAGGAAGCGGTAGGCGCTGATGAGCGACTGGACGTGCACCTGCTTGCGTGCGGTCGCGAGATTGCTGGTGCTTTCGCGCGGAATGAAGGCATTGGCCTTCGCACGCTCGGCGAACGATTCGACGATCGGGAAGTGAGCGACGTCATTGGCGTTCGAGCCGTCCGTTGCAGGCACGTTCTGCAGCGCGTCGAAATACTCTCGCCAGTTCTCCGGCACCGATGCCGGATTGTTGAGGTATGCATCGTACAGTTCTTCAACGTACGAAGCATTGCCGCCGAACAAATAGGAGTTCAGCTGAAACTGCTTCATTACATCTGACATTTTACGCTCACCTTTCTTCGAGCTTCTCGAGAAATAGCGGGTTACTCAACCTTCCGCGACACGGCCTGACCGTTTAGCGGATTGCGAATCAAGTCTTGCTTGGAAGGACCTAAAACTTGCGTGCGCGCAGCATATCACAGAACCGATACCGGAGTTCACGGCGAAACGTCCGTGAAAGCACCGTGCGGCGGGGTTTTGCCGGATTGCCGCGCCCCGCGGGAACAGTGTTTTGCAGGCAGCCCGGCTGCACGCTGCGCGGATGCGAAAAAGGCTGCCCGAAGGCAGCCTTTTCGTCGTGCTCGGGAACAGTCGATGCTTAGTCGACCGCGCCTTCGCGGCTCGCGCGGCGACGCTCGTGCTCCTTCAGGAAGCGCTTGCGCAGGCGAATCGACTGCGGCGTCACTTCGACGAGCTCGTCGTCGTCGATGAATTCGACCGCGTATTCCAGCGACATCTGGACCGGCGGCACGAGACGCACGGCTTCGTCGGTACCCGACGCGCGCACGTTGGTCAACTGCTTGCCCTTGATCGGGTTCACGACGAGGTCGTTGTCGCGGCTGTGGATGCCGATGATCATGCCCTCATACAGCGCGTCGCCCGGCTTCACGAACATGCGGCCGCGATCCTGCAGCTTCCACAGTGCGTACGCCACCGCGGCGCCGTCGTCCTGCGAGATCAGCACGCCGTTGCGGCGCTCGAAGACCGAGCCGTCCTTGACCGGTGCGTACGAGTCGAAGATGTGGCTCATCAGGCCCGTGCCGCGCGTGAGCGTCAGGAATTCGCTCTGGAAGCCGATCAGGCCACGCGCCGAGATCTTGTACTCCAGACGCGTGCGGCCGCGGCCGTCCGACGCCATGTCGAGCATTTCGCCCTTGCGGCGGCCCAGCTCTTCCATCACGCCGCCCTGGTGTTCGTCCTCGACGTCGACCGTCAGCAGCTCATACGGCTCGTGACGCACGCCGTCGATCTCCTGCATCACGACGCGCGGACGCGACACGGCCAGCTCGTAGCCTTCGCGGCGCATGTTCTCGACGAGAATCGTCAGGTGCAGTTCGCCGCGGCCCGACACTTCGAACACCGTTTCGTCGCCGGTATCCTTCACGCGCAGCGCGACGTTGTGGTTCAGTTCCTTCATCAGACGGTCGCGGATCTGGCGGCTCGTCACGAACTTGCCTTCGCGGCCGGCGAGCGGCGACGAGTTGACGAGGAAGTTCATCGTCAGCGTCGGCTCGTCGACGGTGATCATCGGCAGCGCTTCCGGCGTGTCGATCGCGCAGATCGTCGCGCCGATGCCGACGTCTTCAATACCGTTGATCAGCACGATGTCGCCCGCTTCGGCCGATTCGACCTGCACGCGCTCCAGGCCCTTGAACGACAGCACCTGGTTGATCTTGCGGTTCAGCACGTCGCCTTCCGGGCCGAAGCGCATCACGACCGGCTGGCCCGGCTTGATGCGGCCGCGCGTGATGCGGCCGACACCGATCCGGCCGACGTACGTCGAAAAGTCGAGCGACGTGATCTGGAGCTGCAGCGGCGCGTCCGGATCGGCCGGGCGAACCGGCACGTGCGCGAGGATCGCCTCGAACAGCGGGCGCATGTCGCCGTCGCGAGCAGCCGGGTCGAGCGACGCATAGCCGTTCAGGCCCGATGCGTAGACGATCGGG
Source organism: Burkholderia sp. BCC1208 (assembly GCF_902833095.1). Classification (NCBI taxonomy): domain Bacteria; kingdom Pseudomonadati; phylum Pseudomonadota; class Betaproteobacteria; order Burkholderiales; family Burkholderiaceae; genus Burkholderia; species Burkholderia sp. BCC1208. The sequence goes on from NZ_CADFDY010000001.1 coordinate 416,154, forward strand.
AAGTCGAGCTGCTCTTCGGTCGCGCCGAGCTTGTCGAACAGGTCGAAGGTCTGGTTGATGACCCAGTCGATCCGCGCGCCCGGACGATCGATCTTGTTGACGACGACGATCGGCTTCAGGCCGAGCGCGAGCGCCTTCTTCGTGACGAAGCGCGTCTGCGGCATCGGGCCTTCGACCGCGTCGACGAGCAGCAGCACCGAGTCGACCATCGACAGCACGCGCTCGACTTCGCCGCCGAAGTCAGCGTGCCCCGGCGTGTCGACGATGTTGATGTGCGTGCCTTCGTATTCGACCGCGCAGTTCTTCGCGAGAATCGTGATCCCGCGCTCTTTTTCGATGTCGTTCGAGTCCATCACCCGCTCCGCAATCTGCTGGTTCTCGCGGAAGGTGCCGGACTGGCGGAGCAGTTGGTCGACGAGCGTGGTCTTGCCGTGGTCGACGTGGGCGATGATGGCGATATTGCGAAGGGCGCGGGTCATAGAAACCTGGAAATCGTTTGAACGCGCAAACGCGCGCGCTCCGTTTTTCAGGGGCGCGCGCGTTGCAGCTTGGAAAGCATTAAATTATAGCACGTACGCGTGTCGAAAGCTGACCCGCGCGTTGCAACGCAGCAAACCGGGGCGCCCCGCCCTCCTCTCCCGAACAGCCCAACTCTCTCGCCCACCATCGCCGGCGGGCCGAAAAACCCTTATCGAGACAAGGGATTCTCGCCATACAGAGCGCGTGCTTTGCCGTTCGATTAACATTTGCCGCGGCAAGCAATTGTGCCTATACTGCTGCCTAGTCAACTATTGCAGCTTCAGGGTTTTATGTCGGATTCTCCTACCCCACCGCCCGTTTCGCCGCTGTCTTCGTATCAGATGAACGACAGCGTCGGTTATCTCATGTCGCGCGTGAAGTCGGTGATGACCAATCTCGTCACGCAGCGCACGCAGGAAGAGCTCGGCATCACGGGCACGCAGGCGAGCATGCTGTTCATGATCGCGGTCGGCAAGTGCTCGACGGCCGCCGAACTCGCGCGCGAATACGGGATCGACGCAAGCGCGGTCACGCGCCTGCTCGACCGGGTCGAGAAACGCGGCCTGCTGTCGCGCGTGCGCAGCATCGAGGACCGACGCGTCGTGCGCCTCGAGCTCACCGACGAAGGCCGTGCGCTGGCCGAACGGCTGCCGCCCATTTTTCGCAGCGTGCTCGACCAGGTGCTGGACGGGTTTACGCCGGAAGAAGTTGGGTTCCTGAAGAGCATGCTGCGCCGTATTCTCAGCAACTATTGCGAGACGGCCGGCGGTAGCATCACGTAATAGTTGCCATAACAATTACTTTTGACAGATTAATGTAAGGAAATCCTTGCAGTGTCCATCATTCATTCCGAGTCAGGGGTTAGCGCGATGAAATCCTCCCCGTTGTCCGTGCGCGCCGGGTCGTGCCGCGCCGCCGTCGCCGCCGCGGTCGCCGCGCTGGCGCTGGCGGGCTGCGCGAATTACATCGGCATCAAGAGCGACAAGCAGATCGCCCCCGCGTCGCAATTCGAATCCGCCCAGAGCCTGCCGGCCCAGGGCGGCCAGTGGCCGGCGCTCGATTGGGCCAGCCAGTTCGGGGATCCGCAACTGCCGAAGCTGATCGACGAAGCGCTGCAGGGCAACCCGTCGATCGCACAGGCGCAGGCGCGCATCGCGAAAGCCTCGTCGTACATCGAATCGTCGCGCTCGAACCTCATGCCGAAGGCCGAAGCCAGCTATTCGTGGACGCGTGAACTGTATTCGTCGAACGCACTGTTCCCGCCCCCGTACGGCGGCCAGTGGTACAGCGAGAACAACGCGCTTGCGAGCGCCTCGTGGGAACTCGACCTGTGGGGCAAGAACCGCGAGCGCCTGCACACGGCCGTGTCGCAGGAAAAGGCCGCCGAAGCCGACATGCAACAGGCGCGCATCACGCTCGCGTCGTCGGTCGCACGCACCTACAACTCGCTCGCACAGCTCTATGCGCTGCGCGACATCGCGCAACGCGAGATCAGCAACCGCGAGACGGTCGGCAAGATCACCGACGGCCGCGTATCGGCCGGCCTCGATACCAACGTCGAACGCCAGACGGCCCGCGGCAACATCGCGACGACCCAGGCCTCGCTGTCGGACCTCGACGGCCAGATCACGACGGTGCGTTACCAGCTCGCCGCGCTGCTCGGCAAGGGCCCGGATCGCGGGCTGCAGATCGCGGCGCCCGTGATGAACCCGAGCGGCGACGTCACGCTGCCCCGCAACCTGCCAGCCGATCTCGTGTCGCGCCGCCCCGACATCGTCGCCGCGCGCTGGCAGGTCGAAGCCGCGATGCACGACGTGAAGGAAGCGAAGGCCGAGTTCTACCCCGACGTGAACCTCGCGGCCGGTTTCGGCTTCGATGCGTTCGGCTGGGGCAAATTCCTGAACTTCGCGAGCCGCCAGGCGCAGTTCGGCCCGGCCATCCACCTGCCGATCTTCGATGCCGGCGCGCTGCGCGCCCAGCTCAAGGGCCGCTACGCCGATTTCGACCTGTCGGTGGCGAACTACAACCAGACGCTGATCAGCGCGCTGAACGACGTCGCGACGCAAGTCGCGTCGATCCGCGCGGTCGATCGCCAGATGGGCGACGCCCAACGTGCGCTCGACGCATCGACGCGTGCGTACGATCTCGCGGTCATCCGCTACAAGGCCGGCCTGTCGCCGCAACTGCAGGTGCTGACGGCGGACAGCAACCGCCTCGCATCGGAGCAGACCGTGACCAACCTGAAGATGCGCCGGCGCGATATGCAGCTTGCCCTGATCAAGGCGCTCGGCGGCGGGTTCGACGCGACCGGCACGCCGCTCGCCGCGCCCGATGCGGCCACGCCGACCAAACAGGCCGCCAACTGAGCCGGCACCACCACTACGCAGACACTCGAAATAACGGACGGAGAAAATCGCCATGAGCGACCAACAAAACGCCGCCAGCGCGCAGCCGCAGAACAACGGCAAGCGCAAACGAATGATGACGCTGCTCGTCGCGGTCATCGTGATCGCGGCCATCGCATACGGCCTGTACTACTTCCTCGTCGCCCGCTTCCATGAAGACACCGACGATGCATACGTGAACGGCAACGTCGTGCAGATCACGCCGCAGGTCACCGGCACCGTGATCGCCGTGAAGGCGGACGACACGCAAACGGTCAAGGCCGGCGATCCGCTCGTCGTGCTCGACCCGGCCGATTCGCAGGTCGCGCTGCAGCAGGCCGAAGCCAACCTCGCGCAGACGGTGCGCCAGGTGCGCGGCCTGTTCGTCAACGACGACCAGTACCGCGCGCAAGTCGCGCTGCGCCAGTCGGACCTGTCGAAGGCCCAGGACGACCTGCGTCGCCGCGTGGCCGTCGCGCAGACCGGCGCCGTGTCGCAGGAAGAGATCTCGCACGCCCGCGACGCGGTGAAGGCCGCGCAGGCATCGGTCGACGCCGCGCAGCAGCAGCTCGCGTCGAATCGCGCATTGACCGCGAACACGACGATCGCATCGCACCCGAACGTGTTGGCTGCCGCCGCGAAGGTGCGCGACGCGTACCTCGCGAACGCACGTAACGTGCTGCCGGCGCCGGTCACCGGCTACGTCGCGAAGCGCTCGGTGCAGGTCGGCCAGCGCGTGTCGCCCGGCAACCCGCTGATGTCTGTGGTGCCGCTCAATGCCGTGTGGGTCGACGCGAACTTCAAGGAAGTCCAGCTGAAGCACATGCGCATCGGCCAGCCGGTCGAGATGACGGCCGACATCTACGGCTCGTCGGTCACGTACCACGGCAAGGTCGTCGGCTTCTCGGCCGGCACGGGCTCGGCGTTCTCGCTGCTGCCCGCGCAGAACGCGACCGGCAACTGGATCAAGGTCGTGCAGCGCCTGCCGGTGCGGATCGAGCTCGACCCGAAGGATCTCGACAAGCATCCGCTGCGCATCGGCCTGTCGATGCAGGTCGACGTGGACATCAAGGACGAACGCGGCGACCAGCTCGTCAACGCACCGAACACCGTCTACGAGACCAACGTGTTCGCGAAATACGGCGACGAGGCCGACGCCGAAATCGCGCGCATCATCGCCGAGAACACAGGCGGCAACGCGTCGGCGCCGGTCGCGGCGAAGCAGAGCAGCACCGCGAAAATGATGTAACCGTTCCGACTTCGGAAAGGCAATCGACATGGCACAGGCTCCTGCCTCCTACCCGCCCTTGCAGGGCGGCCAACTCGTGCTCGGGACGATCGCGGTATCGCTCGCGGTGTTCATGAACGTGCTCGACACGTCCATCGCGAACGTCGCGATCCCGACCATCTCGGGCGACCTCGGCGTGTCGTCCGACCAGGGCACATGGGTCATCACGTCGTTCGCGGTCGCGAACGCAATCTCGGTGCCCCTGACCGGCTGGCTGACCGACCGCTTCGGGCAGGTCCGCCTGTTCCTCGCGTCGATCATCCTGTTCGTCATCTCGTCGTGGATGTGCGGACTGGCGCCGACCCTGCCGTTTCTGCTCGCGTCGCGCGTGCTTCAGGGCGCGGTCGCCGGGCCGATGATTCCGCTGTCGCAATCGCTGCTGCTGTCGAGCTATCCACGTGCGAAAGCGCCAATGGCGCTCGCCCTGTGGTCGATGACGACGCTGATCGCGCCGGTCGCGGGGCCGATCCTCGGCGGCTGGATCTCGGACAATTATTCGTGGCCGTGGATCTTCTATGTGAACATCCCCGTCGGGATCGCCGCTGCGCTCGCTACGTGGTCGATCTACCGTACGCGCGAATCGACCGTGCGCCGCGCGCCGATCGACGGTGTCGGCCTTGCGCTGCTCGTGCTGTGGGTCGGCTCGCTGCAGATCATGCTCGACAAAGGCAAGGATCTCGACTGGTTCGCGTCGACCACGATCGTCGCGCTCGCGTTGATCGCGGTCATCTCGTTCGCGTTCTTCGTGATCTGGGAGCTGACCGCGGAACATCCGGTCGTCGACCTGTCGCTGTTCCGCATGCGCAACTTCACGGGCGGCACGATCGCGCTCGCAGTCGGCTACGGGCTCTACTTCGGCAACCTCGTGCTGTTGCCGCTGTGGCTGCAGACCCAGATCGGCTATACGGCGACCGATGCGGGCCTCGTGATGGCGCCCGTGGGGCTGTTCGCGATCCTGCTGTCGCCGCTGACCGGTAAGTTCCTGCCGCGCACGGACCCGCGCTACATCGCGACCGCCGCGTTCCTCACGTTCGCGCTGTGCTTCTGGATGCGTTCGCGCTACACGACCGGCGTCGACGAATGGTCGCTGACGCTGCCGACGCTCGTGCAGGGTATCGCGATGGCGGGCTTCTTCATCCCGCTCGTGTCGATCACGTTATCCGGCCTGCCCGGCCACCGCATTCCAGCGGCGTCCGGCCTGTCGAACTTCGTGCGGATCATGTGCGGCGGCATCGGTACGTCGATCTTCCAGACCGCGTGGGATCATCGGAACAACTTCCACCACGCGCAACTGGTCGAACAGGCGAATCCGTACAACCCGACGTTCAATCAGGCCGTCACTCAGATGGGTAATCTCGGGCTCACGCAGCAGCAGGCGCACGGCCTGATCAACAACATGGCCACGCAGCAGGCCGCGCAGCTCGGCGTGAACGATCTGTTCTACATTTCGGCAGCGATCTTCGTGCTGCTGATCGGATTGATCTGGATCACCAAGCCCGAACGCGCGGGCGGCGGCGATGCCGGTGCGGCGGCGTCGGCGGCGCACTGAGCGCTACCCGGCCGCGCATCACCGCGCGATCACGCCAAACAAAAAGCCCGGTCTAATTCGACCGGGCTTTTTTTCATTCTGCGGCGTGCACGTGCGTGCGCCGCAGTGTCATTGCGCCGTCACGACGAGCCGTTCCGGTGCGAGCACGCCATTCGCCTTGCGTGCCACGCCGAGCAATCGCGTTGCGTCGTACACGCGCACGCGCTCGCCGTCGGCCGCGCCGATCGGCTCGAGCGCCGACAGCGGCAGGCGCTGGCCGTGCAGGAACCGCTTCGCGGACGCGTCGTCGAGCCGAATGGCCGGAAACGTGGACAGCAGCGCATCGACCGGCTGGAGCCATGCATCGCGCGCCGATTCGGCAGCATCCGACAGCGCATCGAGCGTCACCGCGTGCTCGAGCGTCAGCGCACCGACGCCCGTGCGACGCAGCATCGTCAGATGCGCGCCGCAACCCAGCGCCTCGCCGATATCCTCCGCCAGCGTGCGCACATACGTGCCCTTGCTGCAGGTCACGCGAAACGTCACGTCGGGCAGCTCGCACGCGAGCAGTTCGAGCGCACGGATCGTCACGTTGCGACCTTCCCGCTCGACGGTCTGGCCGGCTCGCGCATATTCGTACAGCGGCTTGCCGTCGCGCTTGAGCGCCGAATACATCGGCGGCACCTGCACGATCTCGCCGGTGAAGCGCACGAGCGCGGCTTCCACCGCCGCACGATCGCATTCGACCGGCCGCGTGTCGATCACGTCGCCTTCCGCGTCGCCGGTAGCCGTGCGCTGGCCGAGACGCATCGTCGCTTCGTAGGTCTTGTCGGCGTCGAGCAAATCCTGCGAGAACTTGGTCGCCTCGCCGAAACACAGCGGCAGCAGGCCCGAAGCCAGCGGATCGAGCGTGCCGGTGTGACCGGCTTTCTTCGCGAGAAGCAGGCGCTTGGCGCGAATCAGCGCATCGTTGCTCGACAGGCCGACCGGCTTGTCGAGCAGAAGAACGCCGTCCAGCACGCGCCGGGGCACGCGCGGACGTTGGGGTGCTGCATTCGTCATAGGCCGGTCGAGCTCAGTCGTCCTTGGCAGGCGCGTCGGCCTCGTCGTCGTCCTTCGCGCGCGTCGAGTTCGCCTCCTTGATCAGGCGCGACATTTCGACGGCCTTCTCGATCGTCTGGTCGTAATGGAAATGCAGCGTCGGCACCGTATGAATGTGCAGGCGCTTGAACAGCAGGTTGTGCAGGTGACCCGACGCATGGTTCAGCGCCTCCTGCGTCTTGTTCGGATCGCCGGTAAGCGCTGTGAAGTAGATCTTCGCGTGCGCATAGTCCGGCGTGAGTTCCACGCTCTGGATGGTCACGATGCCGATGCGCGGATCTTTGACCTCGCGCATGATGAGTTCGGACAGATCGCGCTGAATTTGATCGGCGATCTGAACGTTGCGATTGGGGGAAGTACGTTTCCTGGACATGATCGATCCGTGATCCGTTTATCAGGATGAAGCGGCGGCCATTTTCGGCACGCCACCATGAAAATGGGCGGGGCAAGCCCAAGCCTGCCCCGCCCATGAGCCGATACGCGACGATTACAGCGTACGTGCGACTTCGGTCACTTCGAAGACTTCGAACTGGTCGCCTTCGATGACGTCGTTGAAGTTCTTCACCGACATACCGCACTCGAAGCCTTGCTTCACTTCCTTCACGTCGTCCTTGAAGCGCTTCAGCGATTCGAGTTCGCCCGTGAAGATCACGACGTTGTTGCGCAGCACGCGCACCGACGACGAGCGCTTGACAATGCCGTCCGTGACCATACAGCCTGCGACCGTGCCGATCTTCGGTACCTTGAAGACCTGGCGCACCTCGACCATGCCGGTGATGACTTCGCGCTTCTCCGGCGCCAGCATGCCCGACATCGCCGCCTTCACCTCATCCACTGCGTCGTAGATGATGTTGTAGTAGCGGATATCGATGCCGTTCGACTCGGCCAGCTTGCGTGCCTGAGCATCCGCACGCGTGTTGAAGCCGATGATGACCGCCTTCGATGCCGTCGCGAGGTTGACGTCGTTTTCGCTGATGCCACCCACCGCGCTGTGCACGATCTGCACGCGCACTTCGTCGGTCGACAGCTTGAGCAGCGATTGCACGAGCGCTTCCTGCGAACCCTGCACGTCTGCCTTGATGATGAGCGGCAGGTTCTGCACTTCGCCTTCGCCCATCTGTTCGAGCATGCTTTCGAGCTTCGCGGCCTGCTGCTTCGCGAGCTTCACGTCGCGGAACTTGCCCTGACGGAACAGCGCGATTTCGCGTGCCTTGCGCTCGTCCGGCAGCACGATCACTTCCTCGCCCGCACCCGGCACTTCCGACAGACCCTGGATTTCGACCGGGATCGATGGGCCGGCTTCCTTCGTCGGCTTGCCGTTCTCGTCGAGCATCGCACGGACGCGGCCGTAGGCCGTACCCGCCAGCACGATGTCGCCGCGGTTCAGCGTACCGGACTGAACGAGGATCGTCGCGACCGGGCCTTTACCCTTGTCGAGCTTCGCTTCGATCACGATGCCCTTGGCCGGCGCTTCGATCGGTGCCTTCAGTTCCAGCACTTCGGCCTGCAGCAGCACGTTTTCGAGCAGATCGTCGATACCTGCGCCCGTCTTTGCCGACACCGGCACGAACGGCGAATCGCCACCGTATTCTTCCGGCACGACGCCTTCCGCGACCAGCTCCTGCTTGACGCGATCGAGGTTCGCATCCGGCTTGTCGATCTTGTTGATCGCGACGACGATCGGCACGCCACCCGCCTTCGCGTGAGCGATGGCTTCCTTCGTCTGCGGCATCACGCCGTCGTCGGCCGCCACCACCAGCACCACGATGTCGGTCGCCTTCGCGCCGCGTGCACGCATTGCCGTGAACGCCTCGTGACCCGGCGTATCGAGGAACGTGATGACGCCGCGCGGCGTATCGACGTGATATGCGCCGATGTGCTGCGTAATGCCGCCCGCTTCGCCCGCGGCAACCTTCGCGCGGCGGATGTGGTCGAGCAGCGAGGTCTTGCCGTGGTCGACGTGACCCATCACCGTGACGACCGGCGGACGCGGCAGTTGCTCCGCATCGGTGGTCGTTTCGCCTTCGACGAGCAGCGCTTCCGGATCGTCCAGCTTCGCCGCGACCGCGCGGTGGCCCAGTTCCTCGACGACGATCATCGCCGTTTCCTGGTCCAGCACCTGGTTGATCGTGACCATCTGGCCCATCTTCATCATCACCTTGATGACTTCCGAGGCCTTGATCGACATCTTGTGCGCGAGATCGGCAACCGACACGGTTTCCGGCACGTGCACTTCACGCACGATCGGTTCGGTCGGCGCCTGGAACGACGATGCGCTGTCCTGGTGACGGCCGCGACCCTTCGGGCCGCCGCGCCAGCCGCGGTCGACGCCGCCGCTCGAATCGCCGCGCGTCTTGATGCCGCGGCGCTTCGCCGCGTCGTCCTGCCAGCCGCCCTTGCCTGCGCCCGGCTTCTTGTTGCGGTCGCCCGCGCCTGCCGGTGCCGCCGTCGTTGCCGGCGTTGCGCCGGCCGGCTTCTTCACTGCCGGGCGCGCCTGCGCGCCTTCAGGCTTCGCCGGCTTGTGCAGCGTGCCCTTCGCTTCGGCCGGCTTCGGCGGCTCGGCCGGCTTCGGCGGCTCGACTGCCTTGACCACGGCCTTGCGCGGCGTGTTCATCATTTCGCGGATCGCACGCGCTTCGGCCTCGGCGGCCGCGCGGCGCTTGCTGATCTCTTCCTGCTCGGCGCGGGTTTTGTCCGCCGCCTCGCGGGCAGCATCCTCGGCCTTCTTCGCCGCTTCGCGCTGCGCCGCACGTTCGGCAGCGGCACGGGCTTCGGCGGCCGCGCGCGCTTCGTCCTGCGCGGACTGCGCACTCGGTGCTTCCGGCTCGGCCGCGGCGGCCTGCTGCGCTGCCGCCTGCTGCTGTGCCGTAGCGGCTTCGGCCGCGGCACGCTTCGCCGCAGCTTCTTCCTCGGCGCGACGGCGCTCGGCTTCGGCCGCTTCCTCGCGGGCGCGACGCTCGGCCTCCTCGCGCTCGAGGCGTTCCTGGCGCTCGCGCAGTTCCTGAGCCTGCTTCTCGAGCAGCTCGGCCTCGCGGCGCGCTTCTTCCTCGCGACGCTTCAGTTCCGCATCGTCGTCCGCTTCGGCGACCTGCGCCTGACCCTGTTCCGCACCTTCGCTCACGTCGTCGCGCTTGACGAACGTACGCTTCTTGCGAACCTCGACCTGAATGGTGCGAGCCTTGCCCGTCGCGTCAGATTGCTTGATCTCCGACGTATGCTTGCGGGTCAGCGTGATCTTGCGCTTGTCGCCGTCGGTTGCGCCGTGCGACTTGCGCAAATGATCGAGCAGACGCGCCTTGTCCGTCTCGGACAGCGCATCGTCTTCACTCGCTTTCTGGACGCCCGCTGCCTGCAGCTGTTCGAGCAGCACACCAGCAGGCATTTTCAGTTCCGCGGCAAATTGGGCTACGTTGTTACTCGCCATTCATTCCTCTTAGTGCAAGGACCGATTCCTTGCGGTTAGCATCGGGTCAGGCCATACGGCCGCCATCAAATCAGTGCGCCATGGTCATTTCTCACTGGAACCAATGTTCACGTGCTTTCATGATCAACGCCTTAGCGGCATCCTCTTCCATTCCGGTCATGTCGACCAGTTCATCTACAGCCAGTTCGGCGAGATCGTCGCGCGTCTGCACGGCGTGTTCGGCCAGCTTCGCGAGCAACTCCGGCGTGATGCCGTCGAGGCTCTTGAGATCCAGCGCTGCGTTCTCTACCTTTTCTTCGTTCGCGATGGCCATCGTCAACAGCGCGTCGCGTGCGCGGTTGCGCAGTTCGTGCACGGTGTCCTCGTCGAACGCTTCGATTTCGAGCATTTCGTTGAGCGGCACGTACGCGATCTCTTCGAGGCTCGTGAAGCCTTCGTCGATCAGGATGTCGGCAACTTCTTCGTCGACGTCGAGACGCGCCATGAACAGTGCACGCAGCCGGTCGCGCTCTTCGCCCTGCTTCAGGGCGGATTCGTCCGGCGTCATGATGTTGATCTGCCAGCCGGTCAGTTCGCCGGCAAGGCGAACGTTCTGACCGCTGCGGCCGATCGCGACAGCCAGTTCGTTCTCGTCGACGACGACGTCCATCGAATGCTTTTCTTCATCGACGACGATCGACTGGACGGCTGCCGGCGCGAGCGCGCCGATCACGAACTGGGCGGGATCCTCCGACCATAGCACGATGTCGATGTTTTCGCCACCGAGCTCGTTGCGCACGGCCTGCACTCGGGAGCCGCGGATGCCGACGCAGGTGCCGATCGGATCGATCCGCTTGTCGTATGCGATGACGCCGATCTTCGCGCGCACGCCCGGGTCACGGGCAGCCGCCTTGATCTCGAGCAGGCCCTGCTCGATTTCCGGCACTTCCATCTCGAACAGCTTCATCAGGAATTCGGGCGCCGTGCGCGACAGCTCGATCTGCGGGCCGCGCGCGGTGCGGTCGACCTTCGCGATGTACGCGCGCACGCGGTCGCCCACGCGCAGGTTTTCCTTCGGGATCAGCTGATCGCGGCGCAGCAGCGCCTCGACGCGGCCCGATTCGACGATGAAGTTGCCCTTGTCGAGGCGCTTCACCGTACCCGTCATGATCTTTTCGCCACGCTCGAGGTAGTCGTTCAGGATCTGCTCGCGCTCCGCGTCGCGCACCTTCTGCAGGATCACCTGCTTCGCGGCCTGCGCGCCGATGCGACCGAACTCGATCGACGGAACGGGTTCCTCGACATACTCGCCGACTTCGACGTCGGGCTTCTGCTCACGTGCTTCGAACAGCAGGATCTCGCGATCCGGCTCCTGCAAGCCTGCCTCGTCGGGAACGACGAGCCAGCGACGGAAGGTTTCGTGCTCGCCGCTTTCGCGATCGATATGGACGCGGATTTCGGCGCCTTCGTCGAACAGCTTCTTGGAAGCGGACGCGAGCGCAGCCTCGAGGGCGCCCAGCACCACATCCTTGTCGACGTTTTTCTCGCGCGCCAGCGCATCCACCAGCATCAACACTTCGCGACTCATTATTTGCGGCTCCTAAAGTCAACTTGCGGAATCAGGCGGGCTTTGTCGATATCGGCCAGCGTGAAATCCAGCATGGCTGCCTCGCCCTTCTTCCCCTCAAATTCCAAACCGATCGTTTCGCCATTCGGCGCGTGCAGAATGCCCCGGTACGTCTTGCGCCCGTCCAGCGGCTTTTTCAAGGTCACGGAAACTTCGCTGCCGGCGAAGCGCTCGAAGTCGGCCAGCTTCTTCAACGGGCGGTCGAGCCCCGGGGACGAGACTTCGAGCCGTTCGTAATCGATGTTTTCGACCGTCAAGACGTGCTGGAGCTGACGCGTGACCTTTTCGCAATCTTCGAGCGAGATGCCGGCAGGCTGATCGATATAGATGCAAAGCATGCCGCGCCCGGTGCGCTCGAGATCCACCAGCTCGTAGCCGAGCCCGGTGACCGTGGTTTCTATCAGTTCCGTCAGTTGCACTGTGTCCTCTCAGGTGTTCGCGCCCGCCGCTCGCGATTACACCCGCGGGCGCGCGCCTTAGCCGGCGCAGGAAGCGCTACCCGAGATGCCTAACCGTTTCAGCAAAAAAAAATGGGCGGAACGCCCATCTTCTTACTGGTGGTCGCACCTGAGCCGCACATTGAATCCGTACGCCCAGCGACTCCGCGATTATAGCGTTTTTTGGCGCAAACGCCAAGCCAGCCGGTAAAAGCAGCGCGTCGGCTGCCTTTACGGACCGAAAATGCGAAATCGGGCTGCCCTATCGACCGATACCACCCTACCGAACCGGTGATCGTCGTTGTCGCGGCACGCGACATGGATGCAGCCGAAATCCATCAATGCAACGCGTCGTGTCGACAAAACCGCCGGACGTCAGCCAGACCGACGAGCCGGCGGCTTTGCGCCGCCGTACGCCAACCAACAGGCGCTTAGCGGCTACGCGTACGACTGCGCTGCGGACGCTGACCGCCGCGCGGGCCGCCGCTGTTGCCGGCGCCGTCGGGACGATTGCCGTTCGGATTGCGGTTGCCGCCGCCCTTGCTGCCGCCGCGCTTGCCAGCCGCGCCATCGCGCTTGGGGCCGGCGCCATACGACGCGCGATTGCCGTCGACTTCGCGACCGCCGCCGGTGCGATTGCCATCACGGCCGCCACCCGCGCGGTTACCATCACGGCCACCGCCCGGACGGTTACCGTAACCGGACGGCGCGACCGGCAGGCTGCCGTAGCCGCTCAAGCCCGGCAGGCCCGGCCCGCCGCGTCGGCCACCGCCGCGGCGCGGCTGATCGAGTTGCCCGTGCGTCGTCAGCACCGGCTCGCGGCTGATGAAGCCCATCGACGTCTGCATCGGATCGGGCTGGCGACGCTCGGTCGGAGCGGCACCGCCACGCTTGCCCTTCTCTTCGGACGGCGCCTTCAGGCCGACGGTCGCCATCAGCTTGCGCACCTGCGCGTCGTCGAGCTCTTCCCAGCGACCACGCTTCAGGCCGCGCGGCAGCGGAATCGGGCCGTGACGCGTACGGATCAGCCGGCTGACCATCAGGCCGACCGCCTCGAACATCCGGCGCACTTCGCGGTTGCGGCCTTCGGCCAGCGCGACGTGATACCAGTGGTTCGTGCCTTCGCCGCCGCCATCGCGGATGCGCAGGAAATTCGCCGGACCGTCGTCAAGCTCGACGCCGTGCAGCAGCTTCTGCCGCATGCCTTCGGCCAGCTCGCCGACGACGCGCACCGCGTACTCGCGCTCGACGCTGTAACGCGGATGCATGAAGCGGTTCGCGAGGTCACCGGAGGTCGTCAGCATCAGCAGACCTTCGGTATTGAAGTCGAGACGGCCCACCGCGAGCCATTTCGCCGTCTTCATCGGCGGCAGACGGTCGAACACCGACGGACGGCCTTCCGGATCCGCGTGGCTGACGATTTCGCCCGTCGGCTTGTGATACAGCAGCACGCGCGGCGGCTTGTTCGGCAGCTTGCGCTTGACCGGCTTGCCGTTGATCCGCACCTGGTCGGTCGGCATGATCCGCTGGCCGATGTGCGCGGGCTCGCCGTTCACCGACACGCGGCCGGCGACGATCAGTTCTTCCATTTCGCGGCGCGAACCCATGCCCGCTTCCGCCAGCACCTTGTGGAGCTTCGGCGCGTCGTCGTCCGGCGACAGCACGCGCTTGTTCGCAGGCTGCTGCTGGCCGCGGCCGCGGCGCAGCATCGGCGCACGCACGCCGCTACCGCCCGCGGAGTTGTCCGCGTCGAAGGCGGGCGACGTCACGTACGCGAACAGTTCGTCCTCGGATGCATCGCCTTCCACGGCTTTCGCCGGGCCGCCTTCGGCCTTCGATGCACCGCGACGGCCCTGGCCGCCCTGACCGCCCTTGGCCGCGCCTTCGCGCTTGCCGGCCGGCTTGCGAGCACCCTTGGCCGCACCTTCCTTGCGCGGCGCACGCGCGGGCTGCGCGTCGGCAGCCTCGACCGGCGGCGCATCCGCGCCCTCGGCACCGGGCTGCTCGCCTTCGGCGCCCTTCGACTTGGCCGCCGCGCGACGCCGCGCGATCAGGCTGCGCGGACCGCGCCGCAGACCGCGGCGGGGACGCTCGTCGCCACCCGCGGCCGAAGCATCCTGCTCCGGCGCATCGTCGGCACGCGCTGCCTGCACGGCAGGCGCGGACGATTCAATATCGTGGATATCTGTCAAAACAACCTCAAAATGTCAGGTCTCGCGCCCGGCGCGGGCGCGGCAAGAAGTTGGCCGCGATCAGGCGCGACGCTGTTTGGGTTCTGCTTCGTCGTCCGGCAGCGCGTCGGCGCCGATGGGCGCACTGGCGCTTCGTACGGCATCCGCGAGACTGTCGGACGTGTCGTCCAGCGTCTCGTCGTCCGCGGAACGGGAACGAGAGGCGTCGGCCCGATCGGCCTCGCCGGGCATGTCGCCGGCCGCTTCCGCTCCGTCTCCGGCAGCCGCTTCGGCGGCCGGCTTGCGATCTTCCTCGCTCCAATCCGCACGCTGCGGCTCGGGCTGCACACCGGTCGGCACTGCTTCGGCGCCAACCTGTTCCGTATGTTCCGTTTGGCCGCGATCAGCATCGAGCGTATCGCGACTCGGAATTTCCTGCGTCGACGCGACGTCGGCCGGCACCTCGGCCGACCGGCCACCGGGCGCTTCATCCGCGAGCGCCTGCGGCACGTCGGCCGCTGCATCGTCGGCCACCGGCACGTCACCGTCGAAATCCATCGCCTGCTGCGCGAGCAGCGCGGCCTCGATGTTCGCTGCCGGCTCTTCGAGCGCCGGCAGGTCGTCGAGCGCCTTCAAGCCGAGATCGTCGAGAAACTGCTTGGTCGTCGCATACAGCGCCGGACGCCCCGGCACGTCGCGATGACCGATCACCTCGATCCAGCCGCGATCCTCGAGTTGCTTGACCACCTGCGTATTGACCGTGACGCCGCGAATCTCTTCGATGTCGCCGCGCGTGACGGGCTGTCGGTACGCAATGATCGCGAGCGTTTCGAGCACCGCGCGCGAATATTTCGGCGGCTTCTCGGGATGCAGGCGATCCAGATAATGACGCATCGCCGGCTTGCTCTGAAAGCGCCATCCGGTCGCCAGCGCCACCAGTTCGACGCCGCGGCCGGACCAATCCTGTTTCAGATCTTCGAGCAACGTGCGGACCGTGTCAGCCGACACGCCGTCGGCAAAGAGCTTGCGCAAATCGCCGAGCTTCAGCGGTTCCTGCGCACAGATCAAAGCAGTCTCGAGGACGATCTTCGCCTCTTGGGTATTCATGCAGCTAGGCCAGACCCTGTGGTCAAACGAACCGGATCAACAAACAGACGAAAGGAACGGAAGACGCGCTCGCCCGATTCTGATCGGTCATATTGATGGGAGCACGAACCGGGGGCGGCGAACCAACTTCAGGCCAGGCCCAAACCGGACGGAACAGCACGGCTCAACGACGGAACCGCGTGACTGAACGCCATATTACGCAAAATTGCCCTGTGCGTAAAGATGAGCGGAACAGGCCGCCGTACGGAGCGGCCGCCCGCTCCGTCCCCGCTTCAGCCGGTGGCCGCGCCGTGCTCGAGGAACCGGCGTAGCCGCTCGACGCCCGCGTCGAGCCGCACCGGATCGCACGCATAACACCAGCGCACGAACCCTTCCCCCTCCGGGCCGAACGCGCGCCCGGGCGCAAGGCCGAGCCCCGCGTCGCGCACCAGCGTCTTGCAGAACGCCAGGCTGTCGGCCGCGCCCGGCAGTCGCAGGAACAGGTACATCGCGCCCGGCGGGGGCGGCACGTCGACGCCCGGCAGCGTCCGCAGCGCGGCGACCAGGTGATCGCGCGCGTCGCGCAGCGCCGTGACGAACGACCGCACGAACGGCTCGCCGTCGCGCAACGCGACCTCGGCCGCGGCCTGAACGAAGCCCGGCGCACACGACGTGTTGTATTCGACGAGCTTCGACAGGTCACCCATCACCGATGCCGGCGCAATCAGCCATCCGAGCCTCCAGCCCGTCATCGCCCATGCCTTCGAGAAGGAATTCACGACCACGACGCGCTCGTCGCGGGACGCGATATCGAGAAACGACGGCGCGCCGCCCTCGTCGAATGCAAGCCGCTCGTACACCTCGTCGGCGACCAGCCAGATGCCGTGACGACGGCAATGAGCGAGCACGGCCCGCTGATCGTCGCGCGACATCGTCCAGCCGGTCGGGTTGTTCGGCGAATTGATCAGCAGCATCCGCGTATCGGGCGTCAGCGCCGCGAGCAACCGGCCGACATCGAGCTGCCAGCCCGCGTCGCCGTAGCCGAGCGGCACGCATTCGACCTGCGCGCCGAGAATCTTCGGAATCTCGACGAGATTCGGCCACAGCGGCGTGACCGCGACGACACGCTCACCGGGCCCGACCAGCAACTGGGCAGCCAGCATCAGCGCACTCACGCCTGAACTCGTCACGGCTACCGTGTCGGCCGCCGTCGCGCCATGACGTGCGCCGACATAGGCCGCGATCGCGTCGCGCAGCGGCGCCGTGCCGAGATTGTGCGTGTAGAAGGTCGCGCCGTCGCGCAGCGCCGCCGCCGCGGCGTCGCGGATGAAGTCCGGCGTCACGCGATCGGATTCGCCGAACCAGAACGGCAGCATGTCCGGGATGCCGAAGCCGGCATTGGCGACCTCGCGGATCAGCGACGGACGCAGCGCGTGCACCGCGGCGCGCGCCGCCGGCTCGTCGTTCGCCGGGAAAAGACCTGCGGAATGCGTCATCGAGAACCACCGCCCAGGAACACGATCCGCGTAGTGTACCGGCCGGCAAGCCGGACCGGCACGTCAGTCGAGATCCTCGGCCCTCGCCGGCATCTGCCGCACGAGCTCCCAGATCGCCTGTGCGGCGGGCGACAACGATCGGTCGCGGCGGCGCACCAGTTCGACGGTGCGTTCGGTGCGCGGCGTGAGCGGCCGGGCGACGAGCGTCGAGCCGGCGGGCAGCGGCAGCGACAGCCACGGCTGCACGCTCACGCCGACACCGGCCTCGACCAGCCCGAACACCGTCGCCGAATGCCCGAGCTCCTGCATGACCGTCGCGTTGACGCGATGCGTGGCCAATGCCGCATCGATCAGCGGCCGGCTGCCCGACGCATGATCGAGCAGCACGAGGCGCTCGCCGTCCAGCGCCGTCCACGGCACCTCGGCCCGCGCCGCGAGCGGATGGTCGGCGCGCGCGACGAGGCAGAACGAATCGGTCATCAGCGGCTCGCAGACGAGATCGGCGACCGCCAGCGGCCCGATCACGACACCGAAGTCGACTTCGCTCGATTTCACCTTGCGCAGCACGTCGCTCTGCACGTCGTCGCGCAGGCCGAGCGTCACGAACGGGAACTGGCGCTCGCACGACGCCACCACGCGCGGCATCAGCCTGCATGCGATCGTCGGGCTTGCCGCGACGATCACGCGCCCGCGGCGCTGCTCGCCGATCTCGCGAATCTCGCGCAGCGTGTCGTCGAGATCGTCGAGCAAGCGCGACACGCTCGCGATCAGGTTCGCGCCGACGTCGGTCAGCTGCACGTCGCGCGTCGTGCGGTCGATCAGCTTCAGCCCGAGTTCGGCCTCGAGTTCCCGCACGCAACGGCTGACCGCGGACTGCGTGAGTCCGATCTCGTCACCCGCCCGACTGAAGCTCTTGAGCCGCGCGACTTCGATGAATACGCGAAGCTGGCGCAGCGTGACGTTCATGTCCCAACCTCATCAATCGTCCATATCGATGCGTGATTTTAATGTGCGAAATCGGCGTCGGCGAGCGAATCCGGCACCCGTCGCACATGTTTCGCTGCGGTGCAATACGTTCGCAAACGCACGTGACGTGGGCGAATTGCACAAGATTGGTGATTGTCCCGATTTGCGCACGGGTTATTTTGGCGTCTTATACGCCCCTAGCTGACTTAGCCGTTAGCTCGCTGCCAAGCGGCTCTCGAGGGATTCGCCTCCGACATGGCACGCTTCGTGCATTACCTGGCGCACAGGGTGCAGGTTTCGTCGGACGGAAGAGCAGAAACGCCGCTGCCGGCCAACCGGACGCCCCCACCCGGCACTCGACGATCGAGTGCTTGAAGAGTGCGCGGCGCAGGGCAGCGCACCGGAGTTAGCTTCGCTGAGGTGAGGACATGATGCTGTTCGACGATTTGAGAGATAACGAGTGGGCGCTGGTCGAGGGTCTGTTTTGCTCGGAGCCCGCACGGAGTGAGCGGCGCGGCCGTCCCCGCGTGGAAGCCCGATCGGTGGTCAACGCCGTGCTGTGGGTGCTGTCGACGGGTGAAGGCTGGTCGAAACTGCCGGGCCGCTATCCGTCCCCGCCGACCTGCCGCCGTCGCTTCGACGAATGGCAGGCGGACGGTACGCTCGCCGAAATCGTGAAGCGACTCGGCACGAGCGGCCGGCAGATCTCGCTGCGCGGACGCATCGGCGCCAGCGCGGCGAAGCCGCCCGCCCCGCCGAGCCGCGACCGGCTGCGCGGCGCATTCTGGACCAATCCGGAATCCTGGCGCGCGCCCGTCAAGATGGCGTAACGAATGCTCGATCGGGCGGCTTCGGCCGCCCGGTTTCTTTTCCGCGACGCGATCTTTTCGCGACGCATGCCTTGCCGTCGATTGTCGTTGTCGTGCCGCGAAACAACTATTTACCAATATTTACAGCACGCCTGCACTCCCGCGCTTACCTTAGCGAAATATCAACAGGCCGCACTGACGGCTTGAAGGGAGTCCCGCCATGAAAACAATGTCACTGCTCGTTGCATGCGGCATTGTCGTTTCCGTGGCGCTGAGCACCCCCGTCCATGCCGATGATCGCGCGAAGCCGCCCCATCGTCAGCAGGATCACCGGAACACCTTTCGACAGCCTCCGTCCGCGAACCCGTCCAGCCGGCAAACCGTGCCGCGCGGCGACCTGCGCGGCGACATCGCCAGCAACGCGCGGGCGCGAATCGGCTCACAGCCGCCTGGCGTGCCGCGCCATCCGTAACCCTGCCGATTTCGAGATTCCGCCAAAGAAAATGCCCGCATCCGGGAACTGCGCCGCAAGCGACGAGTCACATCGTTGCCATGAGCACAGCGTGGCAGCAGCAAAAGTATCCGGTACGCCCGTATCCTCGCGATACGGGCTTTTTTTTGCATCGCCGGCCTGCGCGGCGATGCACGAGACGGGAGGGAGAACCGCTACAGGCGGCTTTCGAGAATCGCCACGGCACTCGCTTCGCTCAATGCGTAGTCGTCCATGCGGCGATCGGTCCAGGAAAGTAATTTCTCGTCGCGCTCGAGGCGCGCGAATTCGGCTCGGCCGCTGTCGGTCAGTATGGCGATGTCGACCGGTGCGTGAAAGCCCGGTGCGGGAGCAACGGTTTTTTGCCTGACCGTGTCCATCAGCCCGAGCGAACGGAGATACTCGAACACGCCCGGGCGGCGTGCCCACGGTACCTGGCGGTACTGCACTCGTCTCAATGCGTCGAGCACCGCTTCGTTGGAATACGTGGCCATCTCGATTCTTTCTTAAAGTGCAGCGACAATGCGAAGCGGCGAGCCGGGCGGGGTCTCCGCCCACCGAAACCGCCACCGATTCTGGAGGCCGACGTTGTTCGGCGTCGCGTCAGGGCCGTATCGTCAGCCGTCCATAAAAAGACACCATACCCCAATCAAATTGATTCTGTTCGATTCATTTGTACTTCTCTTCATCGGTTTCATGCTCTGCCGCAACCAGCGTCGAACCATTTCCATCGCCGCCGCCGCGCTGTTCTGGCTGCTGGCGACGGGCTGGCTCGCGGCGCCGCTGATCGCCTGGACCGAAGCCGGCGTCACGCCGGTCGAGCACCCCGACATGCGCGGGCGAACCACGCTGATCCTCATCGGCGCCGGCACGCGCCGTACCGACACGGGATTGCAGCCGCCGCCCGACGGCGTCGCGCGCATCCACAAGATTGCGGCGCTCTATCGCACCTGCCGGCAGCAGGCCGAACGCTGCACCGTGCTGATGTCGGGCGGCGACCCGCAGCATCACGGCGACACCGAGGCGGCCGTCTACGGGCGCCAGCTCGTCGCGCAAGGCGTGGCGCCGGCCGACCTCGTGCTCGAACCGAACAGCCGCACCACCTACGAAAACGCGAAATTCACTGCGTCTATACTACGCTCACAGTATGACGACACGCGCGTTCTCGTCACGTCGTCGTATCAGATGCGCCGGGCGCTGCTCGATTTCCGCCGTTTCGGCATCGATCCGCAGCCCGTTTACGCGAATCTCCGACGCGCGCAGACGGGCTGGCTGCCGCGCTGGCGCAATCTGGCCAACGCCGAGCAGGCGCTGCACGAGCTGGTCGGCATCGCGCAATTTCACGTGTATCGTTGGCTCGGCTGGTTTTGACGACCCCGCGAAAATCGCAGCACCGCGCTGGATGGCACACGCGTGACGAAGTGCGCGAAGTGTTGCGCGACTTCAACGGGGCCTTGCGTCGTGCGGCGATCCGGTGCACATTGATCCGTCACTTTTGTTACACTCGACACGCACTCGATTGCAGTCGCCAGACAAAACGGCACACTCGGGTTCATCACCACTTAGCGGAGGTAAAGCAATGAAGAAGACGTCCCTGGCTATCCTGGTAGCGATGTCGGCGCTGACTGGCGCAGCGTATGCGCAAGAGAGCACGCAGATCCAGACCATCACCGATCCGGCCAAGATCGCCGAGATCGAGCAGCGTGCACAAGCGCTGCAACAGCAGCAAGCGGCCGAAGCGGCTCAGCCGGCGGCGCAGGAAGAGCATCACCACGGCAAGAAGGCTGCGCATCACAAGGCAGCAGCGAAGAAGGCCGGCAAGAAGGCGAAGGCTGCAGACGCTGCCAGCCAGTAAGTTCGGCGGCACCGCACCAGCGACAAGCCGAATCCGGGCAACCGGGTTCGGCTTTTTTGGTTGCGGCGCCCGCGCGCTGTGCTAAAGTCGCGCACCGAAATTTTCCACCCGTGCGCACCCCGGTGCGGAGGACAGCATGAGCAACATTCAACTCGACATCGAGTGGACCGAAGCCGCCACTCGCCAGATCAAGCAACTGATGCCCCGCGGCTCGGCCGACGCGTTTCTCGCGCTGCCGCCGATCGAGTGCCTGCCGATGGAGGGCGACGTGCTGTTCCTCGGCCCGCAAGGCAAGCAGCAACCGTTCATCGTTGCCGAGCGCCAGTATCACCATGACGGCGACGCCGACTGGACGATCATCCTGATCCTCGACGTACCCAGCACGTCGCACTGACGCGCCGCCGCGACCGGACACGTCCGGTCGCCCCACCCGGCTCGACTCAGACGAGCTTCGACAGCACGCGGATTTCGGAACGTTCGATCCAGTCCGCGGCCGCTTCGCGATAAGCGAGAATATGCGTGGAACGCGCATGAGCGGCCAGCGCCTCCTCGCTCTCCCAACGCTCGACGAATACGAACCGCGCGGGCTCCTTCAGATCCCGGTGCAGGTCGTACTGCAATGCGCCTGCTTCATTGCGGGTCGGCCCCACGATTCCTTCGAGCACGGCGCGCAGTTTTTCCTCGGCGCCCGGCTTCGCCACGATCAGCGCCACGACTGCAATTTCGGCCATTCCCGCTCCCTTCATTCGAAAAAGATCGAGAATACGCGAATCCCGCGCCGCGCATCGGCTACGCCGGGCCGGCATGACGACGGCACAAAAAAAAATAGCCCGCGCTTCAGAGAAGCGCGGGCGAAACCGTCGCCCTACGAGGATAGGCGACGGGGCCATCGGGATCCGCACGCTGGCGCGGATCGTCATCTGTTGCGCCGACGCGTGTCGCGTCGACATGTGAAAGCGTCGATACCGTTGTTCGGGCGCTCGCGGCGCATTCCCCGGACTCTGACGCCGTCCTCCCTGTTCTAACGATTCCAACCTATAAAGCAGGTTGCGTGCCAGGCATCACGCAACCGACATTCCATTGATTTATAAGGACAATTTTTTAGATCGGCGACAATGTGACACTTGGTTTGTCGCCGTAACGCCCTGATGTTACGTAACGTCACGCGGCGGGGCCGAACCACTCGAACACCCGCACGCGCCGGCGAGCGGCCATGAAAAAAGCCCGCCGGATGGCGGGCTTTTCAAGGGGGCGGGAAACGCCGGGATCAGCGGAGCTGATTCACGAGCAACCCCATGATCTGACGAGCCGGCGACGACGTATCGATCGCACCCGCATCGTCGACGACCGCGACGCGCGTCTGATCGGCCGTGAGCGCCTTCACGTTGACGCGATACTGCTTCGCCTGCTTTTCCTTCTTGCCGTGGAACAGCTGGCTCCAGAAACCCTGCTCGGCCGAACTCAGATCCTTCGGATCGACGTAGCGCACGAAATACAGGCCCTTCGAGCGATCGCGATCGTCGACCGTGAAGTTCGCGCGATCGAGCGCGAGACCGACGTGCAGCCACGACCGGTCGTACGGTTCGCCCAGCGTGACTTCGGACGGCACGGCCGCTTCAGCCGCATCATTGCCTTGCGCCGACGTGCGCGAGACGTTCTGCGCGGCGATTGCCGCCGCGGCCTTCGACGACGCGTCGGCATCGGCCTTCTTGTCCGTCGGTACCGCGTTGTCCTTGATGTTCGCGATCGGAGGTTCGCCGTTCTTCGCGCGTTGGTCGTTCTGCGCCAGCACGGCCATCAGCCGCTTCAGGTATTCCGTCTCGAGCGCCGGGTCGTTCGGCTTCGGTTCCCACTTGCTCGAATCGTTGTTCGCGCCGGTGATCGCCTCGCGCATCCCCTTCTGGCTGATGAACACGTAGGTGCCGCCGTTCGGCGCCGAATCGAGACGCGTACGGTACTTGTTGCGCTCGGCCGTCACGTACGAATTGCCCATCGCCTTCGAGATCACGCTGCGGATCAGGCCGTCGTTGATCTGGGGATGGGTTTCGTTCCAGTCGGTTTCCATCACGCCCTTGTCGCGCTGGTCGACGACGAGCAGGAAGCCCTGCTCCTGCCAGAAACGGCGAACCTGCGGCCAGATCGCGGCCGGCTGCTTGCCGTCGATCACGAGCCAGCTTTCGGTGCCGTCGCGCTGGATATGCATGCCGGTCACGGCCGGCGCGACGGTGTCCAGCGCGGGCGCGGCCTGCTGGACCTGCTTGAGCGCGGACAGGGAAGTCGCGCCGCCCTGGGGCGGCAGCGAACGCTGATCGGCCGTCTCGTCGAGCATGTTGGGCGGCACTGCGAGCGACGCTTCTTTCGATTTCGAATCGCTCTTGTAGTCCACTTTCGTGGGCGACGACGTACCGCAACCGGCGACGAGCGCGCCGGTGGCGAGCACTGCAGCGAACCGCATGGTAAGACGAAGATCAGTCATGTTCGGGGAATCCTCTTCCGCTAAATCACGGCGCTTTCCGTGGATCAACCTTGCATTTTACCGGGGCCGCGCTGCGATGTGCAAAAAAGCGACGGCCAAGAAAAAACCCGCGTCAGCTCAAGCTGACGCGGGTTCTTGTCTGGTCGGGGCGAGAGGATTTGAACCTCCGACCACCTGCACCCCATGCAGGTACGCTACCAGGCTGCGCTACGCCCCGAAAGAAAAAAATTATAACAGACAGTTTCCCGATTTAGAACGGGCTGCATGCATTTTGTGAATGTTCTCGTGAAATTTTTTGGCGCGATGGCGCCGATGCAAGCAATCCGCGACACCCGTCCTACCTCTGCGTTACCGCTTGCGCGCGACGCAGATGACCGTCAGGCCGGCGACGCGATTGAAGCGGAACATCGGCAACTCGATGCGGCAGACCGTCTTGAGCAAGCCGTTGACGAACGGATGATGACGACGCAATTGCGACACAGGCTCGCGCGGATGCGAACGCACCCGCTCACCCAGCCGCAATGCGGCCGCGAGCGGAAACGTGAGGCCGAAATAATAGGCACCGTGCTCGACGTCGAGCCCCGCACGCCGGGCCACCTCCTCGAGACCGCCCAGCGTATACCTGCGCTTGTGCTCGAGGAAATCGTCGTGGCCGCTCCACAGGAACTGGAACGCGGGAACGGTGATCAGGAAGCGGCTGCCTGGAGGCGCGCCCTTCACATACTGCGTCAGCAGCCCGACATCGTCGTCGACATGTTCGAGCACGTCCATCAGCAACACGAGATCGGCATCGAATCGATCGACGGAGCGCCGAAAGTGGATGGGCTTGCCGGCCGCCTCGCCGTCGCTGTCGTCGGCGTAGCTCGTATCGACACACCACGCTTCCGTCGCCTGCGTGCGCTCGAGCAGATGCTTCGAGAAAAAGCCGGAACCCGCACCGACGTCCAGTATCCGGTTCGCGCCCGACGCACCCAGGAACCGGCGAATCGCGCTCGCCTTCGACGCGTAGTACCAGTGATCGCCCACCCCCGCACCCAGTACGTCGACTTCCTTCAGGTCCATGGCGCTTCCCCGTGATGGCTGCCGTGTCGTGATATCGAACCCGCCATTGATGCCGATCTTACCTCGCCCCCATCGTCGATCGTATCCGTCGATGCCCGGGGGCCGCACCGCCTGGGCATCGGGTGAAACCCGCGCCGGCCAAGGCCTGCAGCGGGTTTTCACGGCCGCTTCAAAAGACGCCGACCGTCCGCCCGAACAAACCAAACGACCGTTTGATCCAGCCGTCCATCCACCGCGAATCCATTGTCTGGCCGCCCGCCGGCGCGCCGTGCCCGGGCGCCCGTTGTTTGGTAACGCCGCTCTAGCGCGCTATGACACACTGCACGGCATCGACGCTCGCGCCGTGCAGTGGCGCGCGCCGCCGTCGATCAAGACAAGACATGGAGACAGACGATGCGGAATGCGGTCCGGCGCGGCCATCGCTCGCCTTTGGCAATTTTCGACTGGTTTTCCGGCCTGCGACGCCCGGCCGCCCGGGAGGCCCACCTGACATCCCGTGCGTTCGGCTGCGGCGCGCTGGCGCTCGCGCTGCTCTGCGCCGGCTGCGCGGAATCGGCCGCGCAACGCGACAGCAACCCGTCCATCGCGTCGACGAAAATCGAGCGCACCAAGGCCGAGCTGCTCGCGCGCGAGCAGCAGATCGCACGTACCGTGCCGTCGCTCGCATCGATCAGCCTCACGCAACCGCGCCCGTTCACGCTGCGCGACTCGGGCCAGAACGGCGCGATGACATTCCTGCGCGACGTCGATTTCCGCATCGT
Organism: Burkholderia sp. BCC1208; assembly: GCF_902833095.1. Taxonomy (NCBI): domain Bacteria; kingdom Pseudomonadati; phylum Pseudomonadota; class Betaproteobacteria; order Burkholderiales; family Burkholderiaceae; genus Burkholderia; species Burkholderia sp. BCC1208. Next base: position 441,613 of record NZ_CADFDY010000001.1, read on the forward strand.
CAACAACCTCGGCTTCTTCATCCATCAGTTGTCGGCCACGCTTGTACCGACGCAAGCCGGCGCGCCGATCGTATTCGACGATCCGACGAGCTTCGAAATCGACGTGCACGAAGGCACGGTCACGCTCGACAACGCGAAGCTGACCGCCCTCTTCAACACCTACATCTTCGGCTATCGCAACGCGCCGCTGCGCAAGCTCGCGGTGTCGGCCGGCGACGGCGTGATCCATCTGCAAGGCGAGATGCAGCGCGACGGCTGGGTACCGTTCTCGCTGACCGGCACGCTCGCGATCCGCGACGGCAGCCAGCTCGTGTTCCATCCGACCGGCGTGCGCGTGTCGGGCATCAACGCGCAGCCGGTGATGCGCGCGGCCAACGTGAAAATGGCCGACCTGCTGAAGGTGCAGACGCCGATCGCGCAACTCGCCGGCGACGATCTCGTGATGGCGGTCGACAAGCTGATGCCGCCGCCGCGCCTGAAGCTCACGATCACCGCCGTGCGCGTGACGCCGGCGGGCCTCGACCTTAAGCTCGACGACGGCACGCATGCCGGCTTTGCGATGCCCGCGAATGCGCCTCAGCAGGCGATGTTCATCCGCGGCGGCGACGTGAAATTCATGCGTTCGATGCCGATGAACGCGGACATCCTGATCGGCCCGATCGACCCGTCGAAGCGCGACCAGACGTTCGTGTTCGACCTGTATCACTATCGAGACCAGGTGTCGGCCGGCTACTTCAACTTCGACGAAAGCGGCGCGATGGCGATTCGGATGCCTTCGTATACGGGGCCGGCCAGCGGCACGCTGCTCGGCAACGCCGCGGCGCGCCTGAACGACAGCTTCCTCACAGCGCAGCAGAATACGCTGCGCGACGTGCGGCAGCACTGGGAAGCATACGCCCTCGCGGCGGACGCGATGCGGCCCGGCATGCAGAAGGTCGCGATGCGGCGCACGTCGACGACGCCGTTCAACGAACGGCATGTGTCGAACCGCAACCCGACGATCCATCTGCGCAACGTCGACTTCAACCTGTCCGGCGATATCGGCTTTCATGTCGAGGATCTCGACGTGGAACTGGTGTCGAAGCGTCCGGGCGAACCCGTCGATCTCGACGACCCCAACCAGTACGACATCCGCATTCTCGGCGGCACGGTCGTCGAGTCGTGGAAGGCGATGTCGGCGCTCTTCAACAACTACCTGCTCGACTATTCGCCCCGTTCGCTGAACGACCTGCAATTGAGCGCGGACGGCCAGGACCTGCGCGTCCAGGGCGGCATCAAGCTGTGGAATCACGTACCGGGCGTCTGGCTGCCGACCGACATGAAGGGCTCGCTGACGGTGCTCGACGACCGCCACCTCGCATTCAAGCCGTCGCAGGTGTCGGTGCTCGGCATCCCGCAGGCGACGCTGCTGCGCTCGCTCGGCATCGAGCTCGCGTCGCTGACGCCGTTGCAGCGGCGCGGCGCGGAACTGCGCGGCGACACGCTCGTGCTCGACCAGTACACGGTGTTCCCGCCGCCCGTGCTGAACGGCAAGCTCGGCCAGGCGACGGTCGAGCGCGACGGATTGCGCCTCACGTTCCGGCGCGCAGCGGGTGCGCCCGCGCCGAAGCGGCCGCAGATCGACGCGCCGAGCTACATGTGGATGGAAGGCGGCGACATGAAGATGTTCAACGTGCTCGAACTGAACGTGCGCGCGCTGATCCGGAATTCGGCCGAGGCCGGCCCGATGCGATTCGACCTGTACGGGTACCGCAGCCAGGTCGCGCAGGGCTCGGTGCGGATGTTGCCGGACGGCACGCTGGTCGTCGACATGGGGCAGAAGAATCCGCTCGCGTCGCGCTGATCCGCTTGCGACACACGCATGAAAAAAGCCCGGTGGCATGTGGCCAACCGGGCTTTTCGATGCATCCTGCGCGCCGTGCGCTCAATCGTGTTTCAGTCCGTCGATCACGTCCAGCAACGCCTGCCGCAACGCGATGACGTCAACCGTTGCGCCCGGCTTGCCCACCTCGCTCGCGTCGGCGGCCCGCGCATCGGATTTGACCGGCTCGCCCGCAGCCCGGCTGCCGGGCGAATCGAGCCGGTTGCGCGCGCCGTTGATCGTGAAGCCCTGCTCGTACAGCAACTCGCGAATCCGCCGGATCAGCAGCACTTCGTGATGCTGGTAATACCGCCGGTTGCCGCGCCGCTTCACCGGCCGCAGCTGAGTGAATTCCTGTTCCCAGTAACGCAGCACATGCGGCTTGACCCCGCACAGCTCGCTGACTTCGCCGATCGTGAAGTAGCGCTTCGCGGGAATCGGAGGCAAGACGACTTTCTCAACCGTAGTGGTCATCGTCGGTTAACCGTCGGTAAGGGGTGCGCGGCGGCCGCGCGGGGCGTGGGCGCGCGGTATTACTCCGCGCCGTTTTCGACCAGCGCCTTCAGCTTCTGGCTCGCGTGGAAGGTTACCACCCGGCGGGCCGCGATCGGAATCGCCTCGCCCGTCTTCGGATTGCGGCCCGGACGCTGCGGCTTGTCGCGCAGCTGGAAGTTGCCGAACCCCGACAGCTTGACGCTTTCGCCGTTTTCGAGCGCGTCGCGGATCACTTCGAAAAACGCCTCGACCATGTCCTTCGCTTCACGCTTGTTCAGCCCGACGCTGTCGAACAGCAGCTCCGCCAGTTCCGCCTTCGTCAGCGTCGGCGTCTCGGTGGACGCCGGCGCCGAAGCGTCGCGGTTCATCGCGCTGCGTTGCGCCGTCAGGAGGGCTTCGAATTCACTCGAGGTCATGTCGTTCATATCTGCCATACAGCGCGTTGAATCAAAACTTACGATGGAAAAAAGCCGCCCGCGAACGGGCCGGCCCTCTCCTTAGCCGCGCAGACGCGCACCGGCACGAGCCATCCGCTCGACCAGCGTCTGGATCGCCTGATCGACGACCTCGTCCTGCAGCGTGCCAGCCGCGTCCTGCAGCGTCACGCGGAAGGCAAGGCTCTTCTCGTTCGCAGCAAGACCGCCGGAAGTATTTGATTTTGCACGAAATTCGTCGAAGAGTACAACCTTCTGAACGAATCGGCAGGCCTCTTCGGCAAGCGCCTTCCTCATTTCGTCGAAAAGTGCCTGAACCTCGACCGCCTGATCGACGACAACGGCGATATCGCGACGGACCGGCGGGAATTTCGACACGTCGGTCGGCGCGGGCAGCGCACGTGCGATCAGCGCGTCCGCGTCGATCTCGAACATCACCGGCGCGTGCGGCAGCTCGTACTTCTGCATCAGGCGCGGATGCAGCTCGCCGATCCAGCCCACCGCGCGGCCATCGACCTCGATGCGTGCGCTGCGGCCCGGATGAAGGGCCGGATGCTCGGCCTTCACGAAGCGTGCAGCGGCCGGCGCGAGCAGCGCTTCGAGATCGCCCTTCACGTCGAAGAAATCGACCGCGCGGGTCGCCACGCCCCACTGCTCGTCGACTGCCGGACCGTACGCCAGCGCGCCGACACGCTTCGGCTGCGCGTGACCTTCGACCGCCAGCTCGCCGGCCTTCACCGACGGATCGGCGACGAACACGCGACCCGACTCGAACACGCGCACGCGATCGGCGCGGCGGTTCAGGTTGTGACGCAGCACCGCGATCAGGCTGCCGAACAGCGTCGTGCGCATCACCGAAAGCTGGCTCGCGATCGGGTTCAGCAGCCGGATCGGGTTGTCGTTGCCCGCGAAATCGCGCTCCCACTCCGCATCGACGAAGCTGAAGTTGACGGTTTCCGCGTAGTCGCGCGCGGCCAGCGCGTGACGGATATCGTGGATCGAACGCCGCGTCTCGTTGGTCGCGCGCATTTCGCTCGTCGCGACCGGCGGCCGCGCCGGGATCTTCTCGAAGCCGTAGATGCGCGCCACTTCCTCGATCAGGTCTTCCTCGATCTCGATGTCGAAGCGGTGCGACGGCGGCGTGACGAGGAACGCGTCGTCTTCACGCTCGAACGGCAGGCCGAGGCGCGTGAAGATGTCCGCGATCTCGTCGGCGTCGATCTTCACGCCGATGATGCGGTTCGCGCGCGACACGCGCATCTTCACCGGCGCGCGCTGCGGCAGGTTCACCGCCTGATCGTCGACCGGGCCGGCCTTGCCGCCGCAGATCTCGAGGATCAGTTGCGTGATGCGCTCGACGTGCTCGACGGTCGTCGCGTAATCGACACCGCGCTCGAAGCGATGGGCCGCATCGGTCGAGAAGTTGTACTTGCGCGCGCGGCCGCGGATGCTGTCCGGCCACCAGAACGCGGCTTCCAGGTAGATGTTGGTCGTATCGAGCGTGACGGCCGTGCTGTCTCCGCCCATGATGCCGGCCAGGCTTTCTACGTGACGGTCGTCCGCAATCACGCCGACCGTTTCGTCGAGTTCGACCGTGTTGCCGTTGAGCAGCTTCAGCGATTCGCCGCGCTTGCCCCAGCGCACTTCGATGCCGCCGTGAATCTTGTCGAGATCGAACACGTGCGACGGGCGGCCGAGTTCGAACATCACGTAGTTCGAGATGTCGACGAGCGCGGACACGCTGCGCTGGCCCGAACGCTCGAGGCGCTCGACCATCCACTGCGGCGTCTTCGCATGCGCGTTCACGCCGCGAATCACGCGACCCGAGAAGCGGCCGCACAGATCGGGCGCGGCAATGCGCACCGGCAGCGTTTCGTCGAGCTCGACGTTCACCGGGCGGATGTCGACCGGCGTCAGCGGCGCACCGGTGATCGCGGCCGTCTCGCGGGCGATACCGAACACCGACAGGCAGTCGGCCTTGTTCGGCGTCAGCTTGATTTCGAAGATCGTGTCGTCGAGATTGAGGGTTTCGCGAATGTCCTGGCCGACCGGCGTGTCTTCCGGCAGGATCAGCAGCCCGCTGTGATCCTCGGACAGCTTCAGCTCGCGTGCCGAGCACAGCATCCCCTGGCTCTCCACGCCGCGCAGCTTCGACAGCTTGATCGCGAACGGCTTGCCGCCCTCTTCCGCCGGCGGCAGTTCCGCACCGACCAGCGCGACCGGCACCTTGATGCCGGGCGCCACGTTCGGTGCGCCGCAGACGATGTTCAGCGTCGCGCCGGTGCCGGCGTCGACCTGGCAGACATTGAGCTTGTCCGCATCCGGATGCTTGACGACTTCGAGCACGCGGCCGACGACGATCTTCGACGTCGGCGGCGCAGCCTTGCTCAGCGATTCGACTTCGAGCCCCGCCATCGTCAGCGCGTGCGACAGTGCGTCGGTCGTCAGCTGCGGGTCGACAAAGGTTCTCAACCAGGATTCAGGGAATTGCATGGATGTCTACGTTCGAAACAGGTTAGATCGACGCCCGGGCCCCTCGGAAACGTCCGTCGGAGCGTGCGCGGGCACAGGTCGGCGCGGCGAGCGGCGTTATGCGAACTGGCGCAGGAAACGCAGGTCGTTCTCGAAGAACAACCTGAGATCCTGGACGCCGTAGCGCAGCATCGTCAGGCGCTCGAGGCCGCTGCCGAACGCGAAACCGATGTAGCGCTCGGGGTCGAGGCCCATGTTGCGGATCACGGTCGGATGCACCTGCCCGGAGCCGGAAATTTCGAGCCACTTGCCGGCGTTCTTGCCGTGCTCGAACATCATGTCGATCTCGGCCGACGGTTCCGTGAACGGGAAATACGACGGACGGAAGCGCACGAGGATGTCGTCGCGCTCGAAGAATTTTTTCAGGAAGTCGGTATAGACGCCCTTGAGGTCGGCGAAGCTGATGTTTTCGTCGATCCACAGCCCCTCGACCTGATTGAACATCGGCGAGTGGGTCGCATCGCTGTCGACGCGATACGTGCGGCCCGGCGCGATCACCTTGATCGGCGGACGGTTCATGCGCGCATAACGCACCTGCATCGGGCTCGTGTGCGTGCGCAGCAGCAGCTGGCGGCCGTCGGCGTCCTTGCCTTCGACGTAGAAGGTGTCCTGCATCGAACGCGCCGGATGGTTCTCCGGGCTGTTCAGCGACGTGAAGTTGTACCAGTCGGTCTCGATTTCGGGGCCGTCGGCCACGTCGAAACCGATCGAGCCGAAAATCTGTTCGACCCGCTCCCACGTGCGCATCACCGGGTGCAGGCTGCCCGCGCCGGCGCCACGGCCCGGCAACGTCACGTCGATCGCTTCGGCGGTGAGGCGCTGATTCAGCAGCGCGTCGGCCAGTGCCTGGCGACGGGCGGCGAGCGCGGCTTCGACCTGCTGCTTCGCGACGTTGATGCGTGCGCCTTCGGTCTTGCGTGCTTCGGGATCGAGCTTGCCGAGGCCCTTCAGCAACTCGGTCAGCGCACCCGATTTACCGAGAAATCGTGCTTTCTCGTTTTCGAGCGTGGTGATGTCGGCAGCCTGTTCGAAGGACTGCTGCGCGTCGGCGACAATCTGGTCCAGATCCATAGATCCCATCATTTCCAACGTCATTCGGTCTTGGCGAGCGAAACCGCCCACCAAACAAAAAAGGGGCTCGGAAGAGCCCCGTTTTCGCTGCAGCGGCCGAGACTACCGGAACCTCGCTGCAACTAACCACGCAGTGCTAATTTCGCAATTAGGCTGCAACGGCGGCTTTCACCTGCTTGACGATCGCAGCAAAAGCAGCCTTGTCGAACACCGCCATGTCGGCCAGCACCTTACGGTCGAGTTCGATCGACGCCTTCTTCAGGCCGTTGATGAACACGCTGTAGGTCATGTCGTGCTGGCGAACTGCCGCGTTGATACGCGTGATCCACAGTGCGCGGAACACACGCTTCTTGTTGCGGCGATCGCGGTACGCGTACTGACCAGCGCGCATCACCGCCTGCTTGGCGATGCGGTAGACGTTATTGCGGCGGCCGCGATAACCCTTGGCCAGGTTGATGATCTTCTTGTGGCGGGCCCGTGCGGTTACCCCACGTTTGACTCGAGGCATGTTTCTCTCCTTGGAGTATCGGTTGAGGGGTTACGCGAACGGCAGCATTGCGCGGACGGAGTTCAGATCGGAATCATGAACTGCCGTTGCGCCGCGCAGGTGACGCTTGTTCTTCGTGGTTTTCTTGGTCAGGATGTGGCGCTTGAAGGCTTGACCGCGCTTGACGGTACCGCCCGGACGCACCACGAAGCGCTTTGCAGCACTCTTCTTGGTCTTCATCTTCGGCATGACGACAACTCCAGTTTATTAGATGGCGATGGGTGTGCGGTTGGCTTGCGCCCTGAACCCGCCCTTCGAAACCCAGTCCACTTGTGTACGGCGTACCGCTTGCGCAGCCGCCGTCATTGTTGGCGCGCCGCCCTGACCGGGCAACGCGCCGAACCACTGTCGAACCTGCGCGCGATGCGCGCGGGCCCGTTACTTCTTTTTCTTCGGCGAGAGCACCATGATCATCTGGCGCCCTTCCATCTTCGGCATCTGCTCGACCTGGCCGACTTCCTCGAGATCCGTGCGCAGACGCTCGAGCATCCGCATACCGATTTCCTGGTGAGCCATTTCGCGGCCGCGGAAACGCAACGTGATCTTCGTCTTGTCGCCCTCTTCGAGGAAGCGCGTGAGGTTGCGAAGCTTGACGTTGTAATCTCCGTCATCGGTACCCGGGCGGAACTTGACTTCCTTGACCTGGATGACCTTCTGCTTCAGCTTCGCTTCATGCTGCTTCTTCGATTCCTGGTACTTGAACTTGCCGTAATCCATCAGACGGCAAACCGGCGGCACCGCTTGCGGCGCGATTTCCACCAGGTCAACATCCAGTTCTTCCGATTTACGGAAAGCATCAGCGAGTTTTACGATACCGAGCGGTTCGTTCTCGATCCCGACCAGGCGCACTTCCGGCGCAGTGATTTCACCGTTGATGCGGTGCGACGACTTATCAGTAGCGATGTTACGTTTCCTCTAAAAATTAAAAAAACGAGCCGCGCTGCCAGGGCGGTTACTTGAACGAGCGCAGGTCTTCCTGCAGACGCTCAACGAAGGCTTCGACCGGCATTACGCCCAGATCGACGCCGCCACGGGCACGCACGGCTACCGTTTGCGCATCACGCTCCTTATCGCCCACGACGAGGAGATAAGGCACCTTTTCCAGCGTGTGCTCGCGTATTTTATAGCTAATCTTCTCGTTGCGCAAATCGGCCGCCACTCTAACCCCTTGTTTTTGCAACGATTGGGTCAGAGCCTGCGCATATTCGGCCTGACTTTCGGCGATATTGAGCACAATTGCCTGGTACGGCGCGAGCCAGACCGGCATTGCACCAGCATGGTGCTCGATCAAAATGCCGAGGAAACGCTCCATCGAGCCGACGATCGCGCGGTGCAGCATCACCGGCCGGCGGCGGCTGTTGTCTTCCGCCACGTACTCGGCGCCCAGGCGCTCCGGCAGCATCATGTCGAGCTGCAGCGTGCCGCACTGCCACGAACGGCCGAGCGCATCCTTGATGTGGTACTCGATCTTCGGGCCGTAGAATGCGCCCTCGCCCGGCAACTCTTCCCACGTGAGGCCGCACGCCGTCAGCGCTTCGCGCAGCCCCTGCTCGGCACGATCCCAGGTTTCGTCCGAACCCATGCGCTGCTCCGGGCGCAGCGACAGCTTGATGTCGATGTGCTCGAAGCCGAAATCGCCGTACACGCTCATCGCGAGTTTGTTGAACGCGATCGACTCGGCAATGATCTGGTCTTCCGTACAGAAGATGTGCGCATCGTCCTGCACGAAGCCGCGCACGCGCATCAGGCCGTGCAGCGCACCCGACGCCTCGTTGCGGTGGCACGAGCCGAATTCCGCGTAACGCAGCGGCAGGTCGCGGTACGAGCGCAGGCCGTGCTTGAACACCTGGACGTGGCCCGGGCAGTTCATCGGCTTGATCGCGTAGTCGCGCTTCTCCGACTCCGTCGTGAACATGTTCTCGCGATAGTTCTGCCAGTGGCCCGACGCTTCCCACAGCGAGCGGTCCATGATCATCGGCGTCTTGATCTCGAGATAGCCGGCTTCGTTGACGCGGCGGCGCATGTACTGCTCGACCTGCTGCCACAGCGCCCAGCCCTTCGGATGCCAGAACACCATGCCCGGCGACTCTTCCTGCATGTGGAACAGGTCGAGCTGCTTGCCCAGCTTGCGGTGGTCGCGCTTTTCCGCTTCCTCGAGCATGTGCAGGTACTGATCCTGATCTTCCTTCTTCGTCCAGGCCGTGCCGTAGATGCGCTGCAGCTGCTCGTTCTTCGAATCGCCGCGCCAGTACGCGCCCGCGACCTTCATCAGCTTGAACACCTTCAGCTTGCCGGTGGACGGTACGTGCGGGCCGCGGCACAGATCGGTGAAGCCGCCGTGCGAGTACAGCTTGATTTCGTCGCTTTGCGGAATCGATTCGATGATCTCGGCCTTGTACTTCTCGCCGATGCTGCGGAAGTAACCGGCCGCCTCGTCGCGCGACACGACGCGGCGCGTGACCGGCTCGTCCTTCTTCGCGAGCTCCTGCATGCGCTTTTCGATCTTTTCGAGATCTTCCGGCGTAAACGGGCGGTTGTACGAGAAGTCGTAATAGAAACCGTTGTCGATCACGGGGCCGATCGTCACCTGCGCGTCCGGATACAGTTCCTTCACCGCATACGCGAGCAAGTGGGCGGTCGAGTGGCGGATGATGTCGAGGCCGTCGGCATCCTTGTCCGTGACGATCGCGAGCGACGCGTCGCGGTCGATCACCGTCGACGTATCCACGAGCTCGCCATCGAGCTTGCCACCAAGCGCAGCCTTCGCCAAGCCGGGACCGATCGAGGCCGCAACCTCGGCAACTGTCACCGGATGCTCGTATTGTCGAACTGAGCCGTCAGGCAAGCGTATCGAAACCATAGCAATCTCCGTGATGCCGACAGTGGGCGGCAGACCAGGTACGCGAGATCAAACTCACGCGTGAAAAATTCGCGACAAAAAAAATGCGGCCCCGCTTTCGAGGGGCCGCATTCGATACTTCACTCAACCTGAAAGGGCGAAAACGTTCCTCGACTAGCGTCGCTCCGAAGTGGTTTCGGTCAACGTTCGCGGTGTCATAACCGTATTCGCCTTGTTTGCGTTGAGTTGTGTACTGCATCGAACACCCGAAGACCGGGCATTCTCAATTCGTTGGTAGGCTCGATTGGACTCGAACCAACGACCCCCACCATGTCAAGGTGGTGCTCTAACCAGCTGAGCTACGAGCCTAGAGAAGCTAAGATTATATGGTGCTGCTACCGGCTTGGCAAGTGTTTTATGCGGTTGCAGCAAAAGAACGCCGTTCCAACCCCATCACGCTTTTCGCGCCGCCCGCACGACGCCCTGCACCTCGCCGAGCAGCGTGCACGCGCGCTGCACCTGCGCCGAATTCGACACCTCGACCGTGAACTGCATGAATGCCGCATTGCGGCGGCTCTGCGTCTTCACGCCAACGACGTTGATCTTTTCCCGCGCGAACACTTCGGAGATATCGCGCAGCAACCCTTGCCGGTCGCTCGCCTCGATCATCAGGTCGACCGGATAGACGGATGCGCCGCGCCCGCCGAGCACGTCTGCCGACCAGGTCGTCTGCAGCACGCGCTCCGGCGCGCGCTCGACCATCCGGCGAAACGTCGGACAGTCGGTGCGATGGATCGACATCCCCTTGCCGCGCGTGACGAAACCGCTGATCGGATCGGGCGGCGCCGGACGGCAGCAGCGCGCGAGTTGCGTCAGCAGCGCGTCGACGCCCACCACCAGCACGCCGGTCGACGCACCATGCGCGACGCTTGCGCCGCTGCTGCGCTTCTCGAAATCGGCCGGCGCCTCGGGCGCCGGTTCCGGCGGCGGCGCATCGGACAGCGCATGCTCGACGTTGCGCAGGCTGAATTCTTCCTTGCCGACGACCGAGAACAGCTCCTCGGGCGACTTGAAACCGAGCTTCGCGGCGAGATTGTCCAGGCTGACCGACGTCTTGCCCTCGCGCTGCAGCGTCTTTTCGACGAGCGCGCGGCCGTGCGCGACGTTTTCTTCCTGCTCGATCGAGTTGAACCACGCACGCACTTTCTGCCGCGCGCGCGGGCTCTTCAGGTAGCCGAGCTGCAGGTTCAGCCAGTCGCGCGACGGCCCGCCCTCCTTCACCGCGACGATCTCGACCGTCTGGCCGTTCGCGAGCGACGTGTTCAGCGGCACCATCACGCCATCGACGCGCGCGCCACGGCAGCGATGGCCAAGCTCGCTGTGCAGGTGATACGCGAAATCGACCGGCGTCGCGCCCTGCGGCAGCGCGATCACGCGCGCCTGCGGCGTCAGCACGTAGATGTGGTCGTCGTCGAGCGACGTCTCGCGCAATTGCGCCCACGCCTGGTCGCCCGACACTTCGGTGCCGTCCTCGACGTCGTCCTTCCACGCGAGCAACTGGCGCAGCCACGCGATCTTCTCGTCGTACTTGTCGTTCGCCGAGAACTGGCCGCCGTAGCCGCGCGCGCCGGCCTCCTTGTAGCGCCAGTGCGCGGCGACGCCGTACTCGGCGAAACGATGCATCTCCTGCGTGCGGATCTGCACTTCGAACGCACGGCCGTCGTCGCCGATCACGACCGTATGCAGCGACTTGTAGCCGTTCGGCTTCGGCCGCGAGATGTAGTCGTCGAATTCCTTCGGAACCGGCTGCCACAAGTGATGCACGATGCCGAGCACCGCGTAGCAATCCTTGATGTCCGGCACGATCACGCGGAACGCGCGAACGTCGTACAGCTCGGAGAAATCGAGCTCCTTGCCGCGCATCTTGCGCCAGATGCTGTAGATATGCTTCGGCCGGCCGCTCACGTCGGCCTGGATGTTCGCTTCCGCCAGCTCGTGCTGCAACCGCGCGATCGCCTGCGTGACGTACGCCTCGCGCTCGATGCGCTTCTCGTCGAGCAGCTTCGCGATCCGCTTGTAGGTGACGGGATCCTCGAAGCGAAACGCGAGATCCTCGAGCTCCCACTTCAGTTGCCAGATACCGAGACGATTCGCGAGCGGCGCATAGATCTCGAGCGTCTCGCGCGCGACGTCCGGCGGCGGGTCGATCTTCGCGGCCGCGTAGTAGCGCAGCGACTGCAACCGCGACGCGAGCCGGATCAGCACCACGCGGATGTCCTGCGCGAATGCGAGCAGCATCTTGCGCAGCGCCTCGATCTGCGCACGCCGCTCTTGCGCCGCGTCGCGTCCGGAGTCGGGCTTCGCGTTCTGCGCGACGCGCAGGCTGACGGTGCCGAGCCGCAACAGCTTGCGCACGTCGGACACGAGCCGCGCGACTTCGTCGCCGAAACGCTCGGTCAGCTCGCGCCCGGGGTCGCTCAAGTGCGGCGTCAGCACGAACAGCGCGGCGGCCTGCATCGCGGACGGATCGACGTTCAGCGTGCGCATGATCGCCGCCGTGCCGGCCGAGTGATCGGCGAGCAGCTCGCCCGACGACAGGCGCGCGTCGCCGGCCCGCTCGCGCACGAACGCGAGCACGTCGTCGAACGACGGCGCCGCGACGGGGGAAGCGGAAACGGATTCGGTCATTGCACGGCCTGCCGGAATACGGTCATCGTCGGATAACGCTCAGCTCGACTCAGCTCCGCTGCGCGGCGACGACCACGATCTCGACGAGCAGCGCCGGATCGGCGAGCTTCGCCTCGACGGTGGCGCGCGGCGGCGTGTTGCCCTGCGCGACCCATGCGTCCCACTCCGCATTCATGCCTTCGAAATTCGCGAGATCCGAGATGTAGATCTGCACCGACAGCAGATGCGCCTTGTCGCTGTTCGCTTCGGCGAGCAGGCGGTCGATGTGGCCGAGCACTTCGCGCGTCTGGCCGCGGATGTCCTGCGTGGTGTCTTCGGCGATCTGGCCTGCCAGATACACGGTACCGTTGTGGATCGCGGTTTCGGAGAGACGGGCCCCGACGTGATGACGAATGACTGCCATGAAAGTGTTCCGGTCGTGAATGGGTAAGAAATCGGGCGGCGGCACGGCCCGCGCACCGCCGAACCGCATATTATGACGCGTTTATACGTCGCCTTCGACGAAAAACCGCCGCGCGAGCGCAATCTGGTCGGCGCTGACGAAGGCCGGCGCGTGGCCCGCCCCCGGAATCTCGACCTGCGTCACATGCCGGCCGCGACGGACCATTTCGGCCGCCGTCTCGCGCGACAGCAAGTCGGACGTCTCGCCGCGCACGACGAGCAGCATTGCATCCGTCGTTTCGATCGCGCGCCACAGCGCGGCCTCGCCGAGCGCGGCCAGTTCGGGCGTCGTCGCCTTGAACGGCTCGGCGATGCGCGGATCGTAGCGCATCGTCCAGCCGCCTTCGGGCAGTTCGTGCAGCAGCGGCCCGTTGATCTCGCGCCACTCGTCGGCGCTCAGCGCTCCGAACGGCAGCGACAGCGAGGTCAGATAGTCGATCGCCTCCTGCTCGGTCGCAAAGCGCGGCTGCACGCCGAGATATTCGCCGATGCGCGTCAGCGAATCGGGCTCGATGCGCGGGCCGACGTCGTTGACGATCATCCGCCGCACCGGCGTGCCGGGAAGCCCCGCGAGCGCCATGCCGATCAGGCCGCCCATCGACGTGCCGAACCAGTCGACCGATTCGACGTCGAGGCGCGCGATCAGCGTCACCATGTCGGCCACGTACTGCGGAATCGCATAGTGCCGCGGATCGGCCAGCCGGTCCGACCGGCCACGCCCGACGACATCGGGGCAGACAACGCGATACGTATCGGACAGCGCGGCGGCGAGCCGGTCGAAATCGCGCCCGGAGCGGGTCAGGCCGTGCACGCAGACGAGCACGCGCGGATTGGCTGAGTCGCCCCATTCGGTATAGGCAACGTGATGGAGGCCGGCCGGGCTCGCGCATTGCACGCGCCGCTGGCGGGGAACCTGAGGATTCGCTGAAGTCGGTGGCATCGTTGGCATCCTGTCGAACGGGGGCCCGCATGGGGCAACGCTTGCGGCGCCCGATGCAAACGATTGTAAACCGCTTCGGAATGACGGGGCGCCGCCAATGCAACCGGCTCAACGGTACCGATCGACGGCGGCGGCGCGATCGCGTGACGCATGCGGTCATGACAAAACGCCCCGCGTTCCGTGAGGAACGCGGGGCGTCGAGAATGACGCGACAACGTGACGCTCAGGCCACGGCGCTGACGTCGAGCGGCGCTCCCGTCTTCGCCTGGATCTCATCGGCGCTCACGCCGTCGGCGAGCTCGAGCACCTTCAACCCGGCCGGCGTCACTTCGATCACGCCGAGATCGGTGATGATCAGGTCGACCACACCGACACCCGTGAGCGGCAGGTTGCATTCGTCGAGGATCTTGTGCTGATCGCCCTTCGCGACATGCTCCATCAGCACGACGACGCGCTTCACGCCGGCGACGAGATCCATCGCGCCGCCCATCCCCTTGATCATCTTGCCCGGGATCATCCAGTTCGCGAGATCGCCCCGCTTGCTGACCTGCATCGCGCCGAGGATCGCCAGGTTGATGTGACCGCCGCGAATCATCGCGAACGAATCGGCCGACGAGAAGATCGACGAACCCGGCAGCGTCGTGACGGTCTGCTTGCCGGCGTTGATGAGATCGGCGTCGACTTCGTCTTCGGTCGGCGACGGGCCGATGCCGAGCAGGCCGTTCTCCGACTGCAGCCACACCTCGACGCCTTGCGGCACGTGGTTCGCGACGAGCGTCGGCAGGCCGATGCCGAGGTTCACGTAGAAGCCGTCCTGCAGTTCCTTCGCCGCGCGCGCGGCCATCTGGTCACGATTCCAGGCCATGTCAGTCTCCTTTCGCGCGGATGACGCGTTGTTCGATGCGTTTTTCAGGCGTCGCGTTCAACACGATGCGCTGCACGAAGATCCCCGGCGTATGAACCTGGTCCGGATCGAGCGTGCCGTTCTCGACGATCTCCTCGACCTCCACCACGGTGATCTTGCCGGCCATCGCGCACATCGGGTTGAAGTTGCGCGCGGTGCGGCGGTAGATGAGATTGCCCGACTTGTCGGCCTTCCACGCCTTGACGAGCGCGACGTCGGCCGTCAGCGACGGCTCGAGCACGTAGTGGCGATCGCCGAACTGGCGCGTTTCCTTGCCTTCCGCAATCACGGTGCCGTAGCCGGTATTCGTGAAGAATGCGGGGATGCCCGCGCCGCCCGCGCGCAGCTTTTCGGCGAGCGTGCCCTGCGGCGTGAATTCGAGCTCGAGTTCGCCGGCCAGGTACTGGCGCTCGAACTCCTTGTTCTCGCCGACGTACGACGAGATCATCTTCTTGATCTGGCGCGTTTCCAGCAGCAGGCCGAGGCCGAAACCGTCGACACCCGCGTTGTTGCTGATGCAGGTGATGCCCTTGACGGCCGTATCGCGCAACGCCGCGATCAGCGCCTCCGGAATCCCGCACAGGCCGAAGCCGCCCACCGCGAAGGTCTGTCCGTCACGGACGATCCCTTCCAGCGCGGCGGCCGCGCTTGGATAGACTTTGTTCATCTGTTGTCCCTTCCTCTATGGAAACCAGCGAAACCGGTTCACGCGCCCTTGTGGGCCGCAAGCCCGCCGCACCATTCTATGCATGCACGGCGATACCTGCGTCGAGGCGCGCTGTTTTTATGTCGCGGCAAACCGCCGCGAGATGCCCGAAAGGGTACGATGTGACGCCGATACGGCACAATACGCAAAAATACATAAGCATTTGCCTCCGCTTGCCCGCGCCATGCCCGACCTCGATTACCAGACCGCCTTCCACCTCGCGCCGCTCGGCCTCGTGCTGTCGCGCGACCGCGTGATCGAGGACTGCAACGACGCGCTCGCGTCGATCTTCCGGTGCGCGCGGGGCGACCTGATCGGGAAATCGTACGAGGTGCTCTATCCGTCGACGGACGAATTCCAGCGAATCGGCGAGCGCATCTCGCGCGTGATGGCAGCGAACGGCATCTACTCGGATGACAGAATCATGAAGCGCGCGGACGGCGAGCTGTTCTGGTGCCACGTGACGGGCCGCGCGCTCGACCGCACCGCGCCGCTCGCGGCCGGCGTCTGGACCTTCGAGGACTTGAGCGCGACGCGCCGTGTCGCGGTCGAGCTGACGCCGCGCGAGCGCGAAATCGCCGCCCAGCTCGCGACCGGCAAGACCAGCAAGCAGATCGGGCGCGTGCTCGACATCAGCTCGCGCACGGTCGACATCTACCGCGCCCGGCTGATGCGTAAATACGGGACGAACAACACGCCGGAGCTGCTCCAGCGCCTGCTCGGGCAGTGAACGCGCATCGCGTGGCGGCGCTCGAACGACAATCGGCCGCACATGGCGGCCGATCAGGGGAAACAACGGAGAAACAACAGGCACGGCATGCCACCGGCGCCCGGTGCCGGCCTGCCGGCAGCCGCGCTCAGACGACTTTCGTCGCGAGCGCGTGCTCGATCGTGTCGCGCAGCAGTTGCGGCAGCGGCACCGACTTGCCGAGCGCGTAGTCGACCCACACGCAGCGTGCGTTGCCACGCGCATAGACGTGCTGCGGATCGTCCGCGCGCGTGAGCTCGAACCCGGTGTCGAAGCTGCTTCGGCCGGGCTTGGCGGCCGACATCTTCGCGATCACGTCGCCCGGATAGTGCAGCTGCTTGAGGAATTCCATCGACGCCGTGACGATGACGGGCCCCTGCCCCTCGCCGTTGCCGCCGGCAATGCCGAGCGCCTCGAACCACGAAATCCGCGCCTGCTCCATGTAGCGGAAATAGACCGTGTTGTTCACATGGCCGAACGCGTCCATGTCGCCCCAGCGGATCGGCATCGACATCTCAAAAACGGGGGAGTAATCGCTTGTTGCGCTCATTGCACTCTTCTTTGTTGCTGAATGTCACCCGCTCAGGCGAGGCCGAAACCGTCGTCGGCGGAGATGATCGAACCGTTGATGAACTGCGACTCGTCGGCCGCGAGCAGCAACAACAGCCCGTCGAGATCCTGCGGCTTGCCGACGCGCCGGCGCGGCAGCATCGACTGCAGCTTCTGGCCCTGTTCGGTTTCCCACAGGTAATGATTGATTTCGGTATCGATATAGCCCGGACAGATCGCGTTCACGTTGATCCCGTGGCGCCCCCACTCCAGCGCCATCGCGCGCGTCATCTGCACGACCGCGGCCTTGCTCATCGCGTACAGCCCGATCTGCGGGAACACGCGCAGCCCGGCCACCGACGCGATGTTGATGATCCGGCACGGCGGCTTGCCGTTGCCGCCGCCGTTCGCGCGCATGATCATCCGCTTCGCGACTTCCTGCGCGACGAAAAATGCGCCGCGCGTGTTCGTATCGAACACGAACTCGAAATCCGCCGGCGTCACGTCGACGAGCTTCTGCATCGTCGACACACCCGAATTGTTCACGAGGATGTCGATCGTGCCGGCTTCCGTCTCCGCATGCGCGACGGCCGCCTTGATGCTCTGGACGTCGGTCACGTCGAGCGATACGACGTGCGCGGCACCGCCCGCCGCCTCGATCTCCGCACGCAGCTCCTTCAGGCGTTCGACGCGGCGGCTCGCGAGCACGACCTTCGCGCCGGCCTGCGACAGCACCTGCGCAAAACGCTGCCCGAGGCCGCTCGACGCGCCCGTGACCAGCGCAACCTTGCCTTCCAGATTGATCGATCGACCCATTTGCACATCCCCTTTCGATATCGTTTCGCCAGCCCAGGCGGCACTGCCTGAGCGGCATTACCCTAGCACAAAAAATAGAACGATCGTGCTAATCTACTTGCATGTTGTTGCGGCAAGCGTTTCGTTTCGCAGACAATACGCTCCCGAATAAAAGCATTCTAACGGTTAGAGGAACGCCAATGACCCCCGCAAGCCTCATCGAGCAATACGGCCCGCGCGAATCGATGGAATACGACGTCGTGATCGTCGGCGGCGGCCCCGCCGGGCTGTCGGCGGCGATCCGGCTCAAGCAGCTGGCCGCCGAGAAAGGCACCGAGATCGGCGTATGCGTGCTCGAGAAGGGTTCCGAGATCGGCGCGCACATCCTGTCGGGCGCGGTGATGGACCCGCGCGCGATCACCGAACTGTTTCCCGACTGGAAGGAACGGGGCGCACCGCTCGATGTCGAGGTGACGGAAGACCGCTTCCTGTTCCTGTCCGAGAAAAGCGCGGTGACCACGCCGAACTGGGCGCTGCCCGAGAACTTCAAGAATCACGGCAATTACGTGATCTCGCTGGGCAACGTCACGCGCTGGCTCGGGGCACAGGCCGAAGCGCTGGGCGTCGAGATTTTCCCGGGCTTCCCCGCCGCGGAAATCCTCTACAACGACGACGGCTCGGTCAAAGGCGTCGCGACCGGCAACATGGGCGTGGGCAAGGACGGCGAGCCGACCGAGAACTTCCAGCTCGGCATGGAATTGCACGCGAAGTACACGCTGTTCGCCGAAGGCTGCCGCGGCCACCTCGGCCGCCAGCTGATCTCGAAGTTCAAGCTCGACGCGAACGCCGATCCGCAGGCGTACGGGATCGGCATCAAGGAACTGTGGGAAATCGATCCCGCGAAGCACAAGCCGGGTCTCGTGATCCACACGGCCGGCTGGCCGCTGAAGTCCGATACCTACGGCGGCTCGTTCCTGTATCACATGGACAACAACCAGGTCGTGGTCGGCTTCGTGGTGGGCCTGGGTTACACGAACCCGTACCTGTCGCCGTTCGAGGAATTCCAGCGCTACAAGACGCATCCGTCGATCCGCGCGTTCCTCGAAGGCGGCAAGCGCGTGTCGTACGGCGCGCGCGCGATCACCGCCGGCGGCCTGCTGTCGCTGCCGAAGACGGTGTTCCCGGGCGGCGCGCTGATCGGCGACGACGCGGGCTTCCTGAACGCATCGCGGATCAAGGGTAGCCACGCGGCGATCAAGACCGGCATGCTGGCGGCCGACGCCGCATTCGACGCGGTGCAGGCCGGCCGCCAGTCGGACGAACTCAACGCGTATCCGGATGCGTTCAAGCAATCGTGGCTGTACACGGAGCTGTACCGCGCGCGCAACTTCAAGCAGTGGATGGCCAAGGGGCTGTACCTGGGCACGCTGATGGTCGGACTCGAGCAGAAAGTGATGGGCGGCAACGTGCCGTGGACGCTGCATCACCAGCATGCGGATCACGAAATGCTGAAGCCGGCGTCGCAGTGCGAGCCGATCGCGTATCCGAAGCCGGACGGCAAGCTGACGTTCGACCGGCTGTCGTCGGTGTTCATCTCGAACACGAACCACGAGGAGAACCAGCCGGCGCATCTGACGCTGAAGGATGCGAGCGTGCCGGTGAACGTGAACCTGCGCACGTACGCGGGGCCGGAGGCGCGGTTCTGCCCGGCGGCGGTGTACGAGTTCGTGAAGAACGACGACGGCGGCGATCGCCTGGTGATCAACGCGCAGAACTGCGTGCACTGCAAGACCTGCGACATCAAGGACCCGACGCAGAACATCGTGTGGGTCACGCCCGAAGGGGGCGGCGGGCCGAATTACCCGAACATGTAACCTGCCGGAACGCGCCGCCACGAGCGGCGCGTTTTGTTTGGTCGCTACACACTGCCGCAAACGAAACGGGGCGCTGCATCACGCAGCGCCCCTCTTGCATTCGTCGTTCGACGGTCGGGATGGCGCACGCCGCGCCCCGCCCGCTCGTATCAGGTCGCGCTGGCGGCGATCTTCGGCGTCGGCGTCTCGACGTCGCCGCACTGCGCGCGGTGACGCAGCGCATGGTCGATCAGCACCAGCGCGAGCATCGATTCGGCGATCGGCGTCGCACGAATGCCGACGCACGGATCGTGGCGACCGAAGGTTTCGACCGTCGCCGCCTCACCGCTCTTCGTGATCGAACGGCGCGGCGTGCGGATGCTCGACGTCGGCTTGATCGCGATCGACACGGTGATGTCCTGCCCCGTCGAAATCCCGCCGAGCACGCCGCCCGCGTGGTTGCCGACGAAGCCGGCCGGCGTCAGTTCGTCGCCGTGCACCGAGCCGCGCTGCGCGACGCTGTCGAAGCCCGCGCCGATCTCGACGCCCTTCACCGCATTGATGCTCATCATCGCCTTCGCGATATCGGCATCGAGCCGGTCGAACACCGGTTCGCCCCAGCCGACCGGCACGCCCGACGCGACGACGTCGATGCGCGCGCCGATCGAATCGCCCTCCTTGCGCAGCGCGTCCATGTACGCCTCGAGCTCCGGCACGACCGCCGCGTTCGGCGAGAAGAACGGGTTCTCGTGCACGTGCGACCAGTCGACGAACGGCACGTCGATTTCGCCGAGGCCGCTCATGTAACCGCGCACCTCGACCCCGAAGCGCTCGCGCAGCCACTTCTTCGCGACCGCGCCGGCGCCGACGATCGGCGCGGTCAGGCGCGCCGAGGAACGGCCGCCGCCGCGGTAGTCGCGAATGCCGTATTTCTGCCAGTAGGTGTAGTCGGCGTGGCCGGGACGGAACGTCTCGACGATGTTGCCGTAGTCCTTGCTGCGCTGGTCGGTATTGCGGATCAGCAGCGCGATCGGCGTACCGGTCGTCACGCCTTCGAACACGCCCGACAGGATCTCGACCTCGTCGGCCTCCTGCCGTTGCGTCACGTGCCGCGATGTGCCGGGCTTGCGGCGATCGAGCTCGGCCTGGATGTCGGCTTCGGTCAGCCCCATCCCCGGCGGGCAGCCGTCGATCACGCAGCCGATCGCGGGACCGTGCGATTCGCCGAAGGTCGTGACAGTGAAAAGCGTGCCGAGGGTATTGCCGGACATGATGGAACCGCCCAAAGAGAAATGGGCAAACCGATGCGCTGCCGGGGCCGCAGGCAGGTCGATCGTTTGCCGGTCGAGAAAAGAGGTAAACCGCTATTATGCCAGCCGTCCCGGGCCGGCGGGCCGCCTGACCGCCGGCTGGGCGCAGGCGTGTGTGCAAGCAAGGCCCCGGAGGGCGCGACCGGACGCCCGTTCCAGCCCGGACGCAGCCGAATGTCCGTGCGCTATCGGGCCGGGCGCCCTTCTACTTCCGCGCGCCGCGCAGCTCGGTCACCGCCGCCTGCAGCGACTCGGGCGTCGCAACCGACGCCGGGATCGGCTCACCGACCGCCAGCGTCAGCCGGCTCATCATGCCGCGCTTGATGGGACGCGGCATCCGCGCATCGGTATGCCGCGAAAAATAGCTGCCCCACAGCCCGCGTAGTGCCATCGGGATCACCGGCGCCGGCGTGCGGTTCAGGATCTCGGTGATGCCGTGGTGAAACGTGTTGATGTCGCCCGTCTTCGTCAGCTTGCCCTCGGGGAAGATGCACACGAGTTCGCCGTCCTTCAGCGCGGCCTCGCACAGGTCGTACGCGCGCGCGAGCATCGCGGGATCCTCGTGACGCGGCGCGATCGGGATCGCCTTCGCATGCCGGAATACCCAGCTCGCGAAGCGCGTCTTGAAGATCCGGTGATCCATCACGAAACGAATCGGGCGGGGGCTCGCGGCGGCCAGCACGAGCGCATCGACGTAGCTGACGTGGTTGCACACGAGCACCGCGGCCCCTTCCGCCGGGATCCGCTCCGCGTGCACGAGGCGAATCCGGTAGAAGGTGTGCACGAGCACCCACGCGACGAAGCGCAGCAGGAACTCGGGCACGAGCAGGTAGATATACCCCGCGACGACGACGTTCAGCAGCGCGGTGACGAGGAACAGGCCCGGGATGTCGACGCCGGCCTTGGTCAGCCCCATCGCCATCACGGCCGACAGGATCATGAACAGCGCATTCAGGATGTTGTTCGCGGCGATGATCCGCGCGCGGTGCGTCGGCGCGCTGCGGCTCTGGATCAGCGCGTACAGCGGCACGCTGTAGAAGCCGCCGAACATCGCCAGCAGGAACAGGTCGGCCAGGATGCGCCAGTGGCGCGCACCGGCCAGGAATTCGCCGACCGACAGCAGATGGCCGGGCGACGGCAGCGCGTGGCTCGCGAAATACAGCTCGATCGCGAACACGCTGATGCCGATCGAACCGAGCGGCACGAGCCCGATCTCGACGCGCCGCTGCGACAGCCGCTCGCACAGCAGCGAACCGAGGCCGATACCGACCGAGAACGTCGCGAGCAGGACCGTGACGACGTCGGGGCTCGCGGACAGCACGTCCTTCGCGAAATTGAAGAACGACGTGAGGAACGTCGCGCCGACGAACCACAGCCACGAGATGCCGAGCAGACTCAGGAACACCGTGCGGTTCTGGCGCGCGAGGCCGAGATTGCGCCAGGTCTCGCTGACCGGATTCCAGTTGATCACGAGGTCGGGCTGCGGCGCGGGCGTCGACGGCACGCGCTGCGCGACGAGCCGCCCGGCCAGCGCGATGACGACGACGCTCACCGCGAGTATGCGCTCGCCGCTGCCTTCGATGCCGGCCGCCGCGCCGCCGATGATCGTGCCGATCAGGATCGCGATGAACGTGCCCATCTCGACGAGACCGTTGCCGCCGACCAGCTCGTGTTCGCCGAGATGCTGCGGCAGGTACGAATACTTGACGGGCCCGAACAGCGTCGAGTGCATCCCCATCATGAACGTGCACAAATACAGCAGCGTCGCGCTGTGCGTGACGAAGCCCGCCGCGCCGACCAGCATCAGCACGATCTCGAAGGACTTCACGAAGCGCGTGAGGGTCGCCTTGTCGTATTTGTCGGCGATCTGGCCGGACGTCGCCGAGAACAGCACGAACGGCAAGATGAAGATCGCGGAAATCAGGAACGCGGCCGTCTTCGCGTCGACGCCGGAGAACCGCGCGGTGTGATACGTGACGAGCGACGTGAAGCCGATCTTGAAGACGTTGTCGTTCAGCGCGCCGAGGAACTGGGTCGTGAAGAACGGCGCGAAGCGGCGCTCGCGCAGCAGGTCGAACTGCGATGCGTGCGCGCGCCGTTCGTCGCGCCGCCCGGAAGTGGCTTGCGTGTGATCGCTCATGCGGAATACGCGCGCATCGTCTGGGCGAAGCTGCGCGGGCCTCGTGTTGTTGTCGTTGAAAAAAAGGCGGCGCAGGTCAAACCTGCGCCGCCGCATGCCGGATGGCGGCGCCCATGCATCGAGGTGCCGGGCGCGGCATGGTTCACGGCTTGTGCGCTTCGGCTTCCGATTCCGGCCAGTCGCGGATGTACGCCTTCAGCATCCGGTTCTCGAAGCTCTGCGCCTCGACGACCGTCTTCGCGACGTCGTAGAACGAAATGACGCCCATCAACACCTTCTTGTCGAGCACCGGCATGTAACGCGCGTGACGCTCGAGCATCATCCGGCGCACTTCGTTGACGTCCGTTTCCGGCGTGCACGTGAGCGGCTCGTCCATCACCTTGCGCACCTGCACGTCGCCGATCGCGCCGCCGTTCACGTGCAGACGCAGGATGATCTCGCGAAACGTCAGCATCCCGACGAGATCGCCGTACTCCATCACGACGAGCGAACCGATGTCGTGTTCGGCCATCGTATCGACCGCTTCGCGCAGCGGCATATCGGGCGTCACCGTAAACAGCGTGTTGCCCTTCACTTTCAGAATATCGCTGACGCGCATCGTAGTCCCCTCATGCTTGAATGCAAAATCTCTTTCGATCCTATCGGAAAGCCTGTCAAAAGGAAAGCACGGGCCGGCGCGGCGGTCCGCCGCCGCTTGCGGACGCGGGCCGCCGGCCGCACAATGGCCTCATGAACGGCGGCCCGAGGAGACGGCCATGGCGCATACGCATACGGAGCAATTCGCCAGCTTCGCTGACTTCTACCCGTATTACCTGAACGAGCACCAGAACCTGACGTCGAGGCGGCTGCACTTCATCGGCTCGCTCGGCGTGATCGGCTGCGTCGCGATGGCGGTCGCGACGGGCGACTGGCCGTGGCTGCCGGCGGCGGTCGTCTGTGGCTACGGGTTCGCGTGGGTCGGACACTTCTTCTTCGAGAAGAACCGCCCGGCCACGTTCCGGCACCCGATCTACAGCCTGATGGGCGACTGGGTGATGTTCAAGGACATCTGCACCGGCAAGATCCCGCTGTAACCTGCCCGCCCCGCCTTCACGCTGGCCGCGGCGGCCGCGCGTGCGGGTCGGCCACGCCCGGCGCCGGACCGGCGCTCCCGGCCGGCTGCGCGCCCGCGAGCCGGTGCGCGGCGATCAGCGACGCGAGCGTCACGTCGAACCGGTCGCTCGACAGCACCGCGAGGAGCGCCGCGCCGTCGACGTGGCTGCGGCGCCGCTGGAGCTGGTAGGTCAGCTCCGTCCGATCGATCACCAGCACGTCGAACAGGTGCGCGAGCGTCAACTGTTCGGGGTTCGCGAGCAGGATGTAGCGCGGCGTGGCCTCGCCGTCGCCGTCGAGCCGCGCCACCCATTCCCGCTCCTCCATCGTCGTCAGCAACCGTTGCGCGGTTTCCATGTCGCAGCGCAGCATCGTCGCGAGCCACATCGCCGTGTGGCCGCGCTTGCCGGCCGCGCGCGCTTCGGCCAGCCGTGCGAGCAGTTCGAGCGCGTCGAGCAGGTCGCTGCCCGGATAGTGGATGCGGTGGAACTGGCCGACACGAATCGCCGGCAGCGCCGACGCCACCATCGCGCCGAGCAGCGCGATGAACCAGCTCAAATAGACCCACAGCAGGAACACCGGCAGCGCCGCGAACGCGCCATAGACGGCCGTATAGGTCGGAATGCGCCGGACGTAGTAGCCGAAGCCGCGCTTCGCGAGTTCGAACGCGATGGCCGCGAACAAGCCGCCGATCACCGCGTCGCGCCATGCGACCGCGCAGTTCGGCAGGTACACGTACAGCAGCGTGAACGCGAGCACCGTCAGCGGCAGCGACGCGAGCGCGAGCAGCCACTCGACGATCGACGTGGACGACGCCGCGCCGGTGAATGCGAGCGACTGCGTGAACAGGTACGACGAGATCGACAGGCTCACGCCGAACAGCAAGGGCCCGAGCGTGATCAGCGCCCAGTACGCGAGCACGCGCTGCGCGAACGGCCGCGGCTTGCGCACGCGCCAGATCAGGTTGAACGCCGATTCGATCGTCATCATGGTCATCACCGACGTGACGACGAGCACGATCAGGCCGGCCGTCGTCAGCCCCTTGGCCTTCGCCGCGAACTGGTTCAGGTACTTGAAGATCTGGATGTTGAACTGCGCGGGCATCAGGTGATCCGCGAGGAACCCCTGCAGCGAGATCTGGAACGACGCGAACATCGGAAACGCGGTGAACAGCGCGAACGCGACCGTCACGAGCGGCACGAGCGCCAGCATCGTCGTGAAGGTCAGGCTGCCCGCCACTTGCGGGATGCGATCCTCGGCGCTACGCCGGGCCGCGAACTGCGCGAGGCGCTTGATGGTGACGAAATCCACGCTCAACTTCGGCAAACGGCTTCTCCTTCCTGATGCTGCGCGTCACGGCGCGCCGCCGCCGCGCTGCGCGACGGCTTCAGCCCCTATAATAGCCGCTCGATTCCAGCAGGGGCCGACTGCACCGGGCACGCGCGCGGCCGCACGCGGCTCCGTCGCCCATGAAAGACATCCTCGTCCTCTATTACAGCCGGCACGGCGCCACGCGCGATCTCGCGCTCGCGATCGCGAACGGCATCGACAGCGTGCCGGGCATGCAGGCCCGCATCCGCACCGTACCGCCCGTGTCGGCCGTCTGCGAAGCCACCGCCCCCGACATCCCGGCCGACGGCCCGCCGTACGCGGAACTGCGCGACCTCGAGGAATGCGCGGGCCTCGCGCTCGGCTCGCCGACCCGCTTCGGCAACATGGCCGCGTCACTGAAGTATTTCCTCGACGGCACGACGCCGCAATGGCTGTCGGGCGCGCTGACCGGCAAGCCCGCGAGCGTGTTCACGTCGACGGGCAGCCTGCACGGCGGCCAGGAATCGACGCTGCTGTCGATGATGCTGCCGCTGCTGCATCACGGGATGATGATCGTGGGGATCCCCTACACCGAATCCGCCCTCAGCACGACGCGTACCGGCGGCACGCCGTACGGCGCGTCGCACGTCGCGCAGCACGATCGCTCGGCGCCCGGCGGGCTGTCGGCGGACGAGAAGGCGCTCGCGGCCGCGCTCGGCGTACGGCTCGCGCGCGCCGCCGCGGCCCTCGCCGGCGCCCAGGCCGCCGAGGCGGCATGAACACCCCCGCCCGCCCCGCCGTCGCGGCCCGGCCGCGCTATGCGCTGGCCGCCGCCGCGTGTCTCGTCGCGCTGATCGCGCTGTCGCTCGCGTGGGAGCTGTGGCTCGCGCCGTTGCGCCCCGGCGGCTCCGCGCTGATGCTCAAGGCCGTGCCCCTCGCGCTCGCGCTGCCCGGCGTCTGGCGGCGTAACATCTATACGATGCAGTGGGCGAGCATGCTGATCCTCGTCTATCTTGCCGAAGGCATCGTGCGCGGCATGTCCGATCGCGGGCTGTCCGCGACGCTCGGCTGGTGCGAGACCGCGCTTGCCGTCGGCTTCTTCGTGGCGGCGCTGGCTTATGTCGCGCCGTTCAAGCGCGCGGCGAAAAAACCGCGCGCCACGTCCTGACCCTTACGCGACAAGGTGATGATGTCCTCCGAAGCTTTCGTTTCCGCGTGCCGCGACGCGATCGGCGCCGACCACGTGCTGACCGATCCGCACGATACCGAACCGTTCCTGACCGACTGGCGCCGCCGCTACAAGGGCGCGGCATGCGCGGTGCTGAAACCCGCGAACACGGCCGAAGTCGCGGCGCTCGTGAAGCTCGCCAACGCGCACGGCGTCGCGCTCGTGCCGCAAGGCGGCAATACGGGCCTCGCCGGCGGCGCGACGCCCGACGCGAGCGGCAGCCAGGCCGTGCTGAGCGTCGCGCGCCTGAACCGCGTGCGCGCGCTCGATCCGCACAACAACACGATCACCGTCGAAGCCGGCGTGATCCTCGCCGACGTGCAGGCGCGCGCCCGCGAAGGCGGCCGGCTGTTCGCGCTGAGCCTCGCGGCGGAAGGCAGCTGCACGATCGGCGGCAACCTGTCGACCAATGCGGGCGGCACCGCGGTACTGCGCTACGGCAATGCGCGCGAGCTGTGCCTCGGGCTCGAGGTCGTGACGCCGCAGGGCGAGATCTGGGACGGACTGCGCGGACTGCGCAAGGACAACACGGGCTACGACCTGCGCGATTTGTTCATCGGCGCCGAAGGCACGCTCGGGATCATCACGGCGGCGGTGATGAAGCTGCATCCGCTGCCGGCGGCACAGGTCACGGCGCTGGCCGCGCTCGAATCGCCGCACG
Organism: Burkholderia sp. BCC1208; assembly: GCF_902833095.1. Taxonomy (NCBI): domain Bacteria; kingdom Pseudomonadati; phylum Pseudomonadota; class Betaproteobacteria; order Burkholderiales; family Burkholderiaceae; genus Burkholderia; species Burkholderia sp. BCC1208. The sequence goes on from NZ_CADFDY010000001.1 coordinate 468,758, forward strand.
CGGCGCTCGATTTCCTCGCGCTGGCGCAGCGCGCGGCCGGGCCGCTGTTGACCGGCTTCGAGCTGATGTCGGATTTCTGCATGCAACTGGTCGGCAAGCACTATCCGCAACTGCGCTACCCGTTCGCGCAGACCCATGCGCAAACGGTGCTGCTGGAGCTGTCCGACAACGAAAGCGAAGCGCATGCGCGCGCGCTGTTCGAGAAACTGATGGAAGAAGCGTTCGAGGCCGGGCTCGTGGTCGACGCGGTGGTCGCGGAGAACCTCGCGCAATCGCGTGCGTTCTGGGACCTGCGCGAGCACATCCCGCTCGCGCAGGCCGATGAAGGGCTCAACATCAAGCACGACATCGCGGTGCCGATCTCGTCGATCGCACGCTTCATCGACGAGACCGACGCGGCGATCCAGCAGGCCGCGCCGGGCGCGCGCATGGTCACGTTCGGCCACCTCGGCGACGGCAACCTGCACTACAACGTGCAGATGCCCGAAGGCGGCGATGCGAAGGCGTTCCTCGCCGCGTTCCAGGCGCCGATCAACCGGATCGTCTACGACAACGTGCACAGCCACCACGGCACGATCAGCGCGGAGCACGGCATCGGCCAGCTGAAGATCGACGACGCGCAGCGCTACAAGTCGCCGGTCGAAACAACGCTGATGCGCACGCTGAAGGCCGCGCTCGACCCCCGCGGCCTGATGAATCCCGGCAAGGTCCTGCGCTGAAGCCGCCTACTCCGGAGCGAATCCCGTGAAAGTCCGCGTTCTGTCCGACCTGCATCTCGAAAACGACCTGCCCGACGCGATCCCGCATGCCGACGCGGATCTCGTCGTGCTGGCCGGCGACATCCACAACCACGCGGAGGGCCTGCGCTGGGCCGCCGAAACGTTCGACCTGGCGGTGCCGGTGATCTACGTGCCGGGCAACCACGAGTATTACGACGGTGAATTCGGCGCGCTGGAGTCGTCGATGCGCGACGCGGCGCGAGCGCTCGACAACGTGCATTACCTGAACAACGGCGTCTATATCGATCCCGAACAGCGCTTTCGCGTGCTCGGCACGACGCTCTGGACCGATTTTTCGCTGTTCGGCACCGACGACGCCAGCGTCGCGAGCGCAATCGACGCGGGGCTGCGCGTGATGCTCGATTTCAAGGGATTGATCCAGGTGACCTGGCCGCACGACGCGGCGCTGCATGCGGCACCGGGCGCGGCGGAACGGGATTTCGCGCCGGCCGACGCGATCGCGCTGCACCGGCAAGGTCGCGCATGGCTGGAAGCGCAACTGGCGGCGCCGTTCGCCGGCAGGACGATCGTCGTCACCCATCATGCGCCGCACCGGCGCTCGCTGGCGGAACGCTATGCGGAAGATCTGGCGTCGGCGGGGTTCGTCACGGACCTGGCGGAACTGGTGCGCCCGCCGGTGGATCTGTGGCTGCACGGCCACACGCATACGTCATTCGACTACGCGGCGGACGGCGGCACGCGCGTGGTGTGCAATCCGCGCGGCTACCTTCACCGACGCACCGGCGAATGGGAAAACCCCGCGTTCGCGTGGGACAAGGTCGTCGAGCTCGGCTGAGCGCCGGGCCGGGCGGCCGCGTGGCGCGGCCTTGCCGGCCCGAAGCGCGACGGCAGGATCAGCGGCCGGGGCGGCGCGGATCGCGCACGCGGACCGGCACGGGCTTCATCTGCGCCTTCGCCTTCATCGCACGCAGCAGGTCGCGGGTCGCCGCCGCGGCGGCAGCCGCGCCCAGCAGGACGCCAAGGCCGATCATCAGGTGCGTATCCATTGCTACTCCGGTGTGGTGTATCTCGTTAATTCCAACAGTATCAAACTGTCTGACACACGTTCGTAAAAAAATGTTGCGTGAAGGACAAATCTCGTCAGATTGCGGTCGCCCGCGCTGTCATGTCGCACGCGTGTACTGTTCGAGCGCGGCTTCGTCGGCTTCGAGCGTGAGCGGCAACGTTTCGCGCAGGAAATCGACCCAGGTCCGGATTTTCGCGTCGAGGTACTGGCGCGACGGATACAGCGCGTAGATGTTCATCACGTGCGACCGGTACTCGGGCATCACGCGCACGATGTGTCCGCTGCGCAGCCAGCCGATCGCCGAATAGACCGGCAGCCCGCCGACGCCCATCCCCTCCCGCACGGCCACCGCGAGCGCCTCGGCGACGTTCACGCGGAACGGCGACGCCGTGACCGACACGACCTCGTCGCCGTCCGGCCCCGCCAGCGCCCATTCGTCGAAGTGAAAGCCCGGCGCGACCATCCCGAGGCACACGTGCTGCGCGAGATCGCCCGGCCGCTGCGGCACGCCGTGCGACTCGACGTAGCCCGGCGATGCACACACGACGCTATAGCTCTCGCCGAGCCGCTGCGACACGAGCCCCGAATCGGGCAGATCGCGGCCGACGACGATCGCGACGTCGTACCCCTCGTCGAGCAGGTCGGGCATCCGCTGCGCGAGCGTCAGCTCGACGTGCACGTCCGGATAGCGCTCGCGGTAGCGCGCGATGGCCGGCACCAGATAGTGCTGGCCGAGGCTCGTGAAGCAATGGACCTTCAGCTTGCCGGACGGCCGCGCATGCGCGTCGCCCGCCTCGGCTTCGGCCTGGTCGACGTACGCGAGGATCTGTTCGCAGCGTTGCAGATAGCGCTCGCCGGCTTCGGTCAGCGCGATCCGGCGCGTCGTGCGGTTCAGGAGACGCGTGCGCAGGTGCGCCTCGAGATCCGAGACCGCGCGCGACGCGTAGGCGGTGGTCGAATTCATCTGCTGGGCGGCCGCGGTGAAGCTGCCCGCGTCGACCACGCGGACGAATACCCGCATGTTTTGTAGCGTATCCATCCTGTTACCCCCATGAATCCGGAGGGATTGTTGCACAGGGTCGAACAAATATTATCTCAGGATTCGTAAAAATGACTTGCACCGTTGTCCGTTTATTCAGGAATCGCTGAAAAATATAATCGCCTCCGACTCATCTATATCCGAAAGGGAGAAAATCGTGCAGTCTCCGGCGACAAAAGGGACGCTCGCACTGGCGGTTCTTGCAGTCTCATTAATAATGGCCGGTTGCGCGAGCATGGGCGACAACAAGACCCAGTCCACCCGCATCGAGGCGAACGCGCTCGACGCAGGCGCGGCGATCCGCGCGGCCGACCGCGACGCGGGCTGGCCCGCCGCCGACTGGTGGCGCGCGTATCGCGATCCGCAGCTCGATGCGTGGATCGCCGCCGCCCAGGCCGGCAACCCGACCCTCGCGGCCGCCGAGGCCCGCGTGCGCGAAGCGCAGGCGATGGCGCGCGTCGCGCGTTCGGCCGAACTGCCGCAGATCAACGGCAACCTGTCGCTGATGCGCGAGCACTGGCCGGACAACGTGTACTACGGCCCGGGCCCGCTCGCGAATGCCGACACCTGGAACAACACCGGCACGCTCGGCCTGTCGTACCACCTCGATCTGTGGGGCAAGGACAAGAACGCGACCGAGCGCGCGCTCGACACCGCGCATGCGAGCGCCGCCGACGCACGGGCGGCGAAGCTCGAACTCGAGGTCAACGTCGTGCGCGCGTATGTCGGCATGTCGATGAACTACGCGCTGCTGGATCTCGCCCACGAAACCTTCGAACGCCAGCGCGCGCTCGCCGATCTCGCACGCAAGCGGCTGCAGGCCGGCCTGGGCACGCAGCTCGAAGTGAGCCAGGCGGAATCGACGCTGCCCGACTACGAACGCCAGATCGACAGCTATGAAGAAGCGATCCAGCTCGCGCGCCACCAGCTTGCCGCCCTCGCCGGCAAGGGCCCGGGCGCCGGCGACGCCATCAAGCGGCCGCAGCTTGCGCTCGATGCGCCGGCCGGATTGCCGTCGGCGCTGCCGGCCGACCTGCTCGGCCGCCGCCCCGATGTGGTCGCGGCGCGCTGGACGGTCGACGCGCAGGCGCGCGGCATCGACGTCGCGAAAGCGTCGTTCTACCCGAACATCGACCTGCTCGCGACGGTCGGCGGCTTCGGCGTGACCGCGCCGTTCACCGACTTCCTGCGCGCGATGAACGGCGGCTGGACGGCCGGCCCCGCGCTGTCGCTGCCGATCTTCGAAGGCGGCCGGCTGCGCGCGCAGCTCGGCGCCGCGAATGCCGGCTACGATCAGGCGGTCGAGCGCTACAACCAGACGATCGTCGGCGCGCTCAAGGACATCGCCGACCAGGTCGTGCGGATCCGCTCGCTCGATACACAGAAGAAGGACGCCGCGCGGTCGGTGGCGGCCAACGATCGCAGCTATCGACTGTCGCGCGAAGGCTTCCGCCGTGGGCTGACCGATTACGTGAACGTGCTGGTCGCGCAACAGCAGCTGCTGCGCGCGCAGGAAACGGCCGCCCGCATCGACGCGGAACGCCTCGCCGCGCACGCGCAGTTGATGGCCGCGCTCGGCGGCGGAGTCGAGACGGGCAAAGACGTTCCGGCGGAGGACCCACCCGCCGGCGGCGCCGCCCCGTCGGGCGCGAAGCCCGCGGCGGCCGTTGCCCGGCCCGAGGCGTTCGCCGCTGCCGGCGCGTCCGGCACGACGTCCGGCACGTCCGGCACGTCCGGCACGTCCGGCACGTCGGCCGCACGGTAACGCGGAGCGCCCGCCATGTCAGCCTCCTCCCCCGCTTCCACGCCCGCCGGCGGCCCGTTCGCGGCCTGGTATGCCGCGTTCGGCGACTGGGCCCGCACCGACGGCGCCGCGTGGCTCTACCTGTTCAAGGCGCTGCTCGCCGCGTTCATCGCGACCGGCGTGTCGATGCGGCTCGACCTGCCCGCACCGAAAACGGCGATGACGACCGTGTTCATCGTGATGCAGCCGCAAAGCGGCGCGGTGCTCGCGAAGAGCTTCTACCGCGTCGCCGGCACGATCTTCGGACTGGTCGCGACGCTCACCTTCGTCGGGCTGTTTCCGCAGCAGCCGCAATTGTTCCTGCTGGCGGTCGCGCTGTGGGTCGCCCTGTGCACGGCCGGCGCCGCGCGCAACCGCAACTTCCGCAGCTACGGCTTCCTGCTGGCCGGCTACACGACCGCGCTGATCGGGCTGCCCGCGTCGCAGCACCCGGACGGCGCGTTCATGAGCGCGATGACGCGCGTGGCCGAAATCATGGTCGGAATCGTGTCGGCCGGCGTGGTCAGCGCCCTCGTGTTTCCGCAGACCACCGGCGAGCAGATGCGCACGACGGTGCGCAAGCGCTTCGGCAGCTTCGTCGACTACGTCGCGGCGGCGCTGTCGGGCCAGCTCGACCGCGAGCATATCGAAACCATCCATACGCGCTTCGTCGCCGACGTGGTCGGGTTCGAGGCCGCGCGCAGCATGGCCGTGTTCGAGGATCCGGACACGCGGATGCGCAGCGGACGCCTCGCGCGGCTGAACAGCGAGTTCATGAGCGCGTCGAGCCGGTTCCATGCGCTGCACCAGTTGATGAACCGGCTGCATGCGGCCGGCGCGCAGGCCGCGATCGACGCGATCGAGCCGTACTTTCGCGAGATCGCACCGCTGCTGCTGACGCCCGCCGGCGAACCGGTGCGCACGTCGGACGATGCGGGCCACGCGGCGGCGCAACTGCTCGCATGGCGCGACGCGCTGCCGCGCCGCATCCGCGCGACGCGCGCCGCACTCGAAACGCGGCCGGACTTTCCGCTGCTCGACTTCGACACGGCCGCCGAGCTGCTGTACCGCTTCATCACCGACCTGCACGAGTACGCGGCCACCTATGCGTCGCTGTCGACCGCGACGCACGAGCGCGAGCGCTGGATCGAGCGCTACGAGCCGCGCACCAATGCGACGGCGATGGTGATCGCGGCGATCCGCACCGCGACCGTGATCCTCGTGCTCGGCTGGTTCTGGATCGAGACCGCGTGGCCGAGCGGCGTGACGATGACGCTGACGGCGGCGGCCACCTGCGCGCTCGCGTCGTCGACGCCGCGCCCGACCGCGATGTCCGCGCAGATGGGCATGGGCACGGCGCTCGCCGTCTGCACGGGCTTCCTGCTGACGTTCGGCATCTATCCGCACATCGACGGCTTTCCGCTGCTGTGCGTCGCGCTCGCGCCGCTGCTCGCGATCGGCATCTTCATGACGCTGAAGCCGAAGCTCGCCGGCTACGGGATGGGCTACCTGATCTTCTTCAGCTTCCTCGCCGGCCCGGACAACATCACGCACTACGATCCGACCAGCTTCATGAACGATTCGCTCGCGCTCGTGCTGTCGATGGTGGTGTCGGCGATCGCGTTCGCGGTCCTGTTCCCGCCGACCGCGCCGTGGCTCAAGAAGCGGTTGTTCGCGGACCTGCGCCACCAGGCCGTCGCGGCCGGCCACGCGCGGCTCGCGGGCTTGCGCACGCGCTTCGAGAGCGGTGCGCGCGATCTGATGTACCAGGCGCACACGCTGTCGGCCGACCAGCCCGACGTGCAGCGCGACGCGCTGCGCTGGATGTTCGCGGTGCTCGAAGCCGGCAACGCGACGATCGACCTGCGTCACGAACTCGCGACGCTGCCGTCGGACCCGCGCTATGCGCCCGCGATGCCGTGGCGGCGCGCGATCGAGACGATGCGCGCCGCGCTGTCGGCGCTGTTCTCGAAGCCGAGCGCCGCGCGTTTCGACGCGACGCTCGCCGCGACCAACGCGGCGATCGACGCGACCCGGCAGACGCTCGATGCATTCGAGCCGTCGCGCGACGAGCGCCACCGGCTGCAGCGCATCCTGAGCCACCTGCATTTCGTGCGCACCGCGCTGCTCGACCCGGAATCGCCGCTCGAGCCGCTCAACCGCAATCGCCCCGTGCGTCCCCAACCAGGAGCCTCGTCATGATGCCGCGTGAAATCGCCATTCTCGATGCCTACATGCCCACGGTGGTGCTGATGTTCGCCCTCGGCGCGATCGCGACCTGGGCTGTCGACCGCCTGCTCGCCCATACGGGCCTCTACCGTCTCGTCTGGCACCCGTCGCTGTTCCGGGCCTGCCTTCTCGTCTGCATTTGCGGCGGACTGAGTCTTGCCGTTTACCGTTGATTCCGAACCATCATGATGCTCAGAAAACTCTTCGGCTTCGTCGCGACCGCCGTCATCCTTCTCGTCGCGATCCTCATCGGGCGCTCGCTGTGGGTCCACTACATGGACGATCCGTGGACGCGCGACGGGCGCGTGCGCGCCGAGATCGTCAACGTCGCGCCGGACGTGTCGGGCGCGATCGTCGAGCTGCCCGTGCATGACAACCAGCTCGTGAAGAAAGGCGACCTGATCATGCAGATCGACCCGTCGCACTACCAGATCGCGGTCGAGCAGGCGCAGGCGGCGGTGGCCGCCCGTCGCGCGGAACTGCAGATGCGCCGCGACGACGCGGCCCGCCGCGCGGATCTCGACGCGCTCGTCGTGTCGAAGGAAAACCGCGAGAACGCGGCGCACAGCGCGTCGAGCGCCGATGCGCAGTACCAGCAGGCCATCGCCGCGCTCGACGCCGCGAAGCTCAACCTCGAACGTACGCGCGTCGTGGCACCGGTCGACGGCTACATCACGAACCTGCAGACGTTCAAGGGCAACTATGCGGTGGCCGGCCAGGCGAAGCTCGCGATCGTCGACAGCCACTCGTTCTGGGTCTACGGCTACTTCGAGGAAACCAAGCTGCCGCGCGTGAAGATCGGCGCGCCGGCCGAAATGCGGCTGATGAGCGGCGGCGTGATGAAGGGCCGCGTGGAGAGCATCTCGCGCGGCATCTACGATCGCGACAACCCGCAAAGCCGCGACCTCGTCGCGGACGTGAACCCGACCTTCAACTGGGTGCGCCTCGCGCAGCGCGTGCCGGTGCGCATCAGGATCGACGAAGTGCCGGCCGACGTGGTGCTGTCGGCGGGCACGACCTGCACGGTCATCATCGATCCGGACCAGCAAAAGAAGTCGTGATCGCGCCGCGGCAGGGGGCACCCCCGCCCGGCTACGTCATTCCCAGAAGAACCGGTAAGGCAGGAACGGCGACGGGCCGAGCCCGTATTCGCCGAACATGTTGCGCAGTCGCATCGCAAAGCCGATTGCGCCGACCACCGTCAGCGCAACGATCACGTGCCGGCGACGCATGCGCGGCACGTGCTGCAGCGGCACGAACTGGCAGCCCATCGCGAACAGCACGAGCCACTGGAAACGCAGCCCTGCGTAGCTGATCCGCGCGAGCGCAAAGCTCGCGATCTCGCAGACGAACAGGAACACGAGCGTGCGCGGCATGCGCGCAAGCAGCACCCAGCCGGCCACGAGCGTCAGCCATGCAAGCACGAGCGGCGCGCTGCCCGACATCTGCGCGGGTGGCGTAAACGCCGCATAGAGGCCGATCTTCGCGAGCAGCGCGTCGTGATGCATCGCGAACAACACGCCGCCGATCGCGGCGGCCAGCCCCGCATAACGCAGCACGCGCAGCCGTCCCACCTGCAGCAACACGACGAGCAGCGCCGCCGAGACATGCATGCCGGCCGCCGCGGCCGTGAATGCGATCGACGCGCCGTGCCGCCTGCGCGCCCAGGCGTCCGACGCGAGTTTCGCGACACAGAACGCGATGCCGTAGCGCAGCCCGCTCATCGCCATGTCGTAGAAGAACAGCGGAAAGATCAGCGTGGCGAATACGCACGCGTCCTCGGTACTCCGGCCGAACGCGGCGACGCACGCGACGACGACCAGCAGCGACAGAATCGCAGTCGCGACGCGCGGATCGTGTCCGACCCATTCGAGCGCGCGCACGAGCCACACGAAGCCCGGTTCGAGCGTGCGCGGCACGACCTTGAGGTTTCCGCTCCAGATGCCGGCGATGATATTGCGGTAGATCGCCGTGTCGGTGCCCGTTTGGCCCCGCAGCACGGCGAACGTGGCGGCCGGCGCGATGCCCGCCGCAAGCCATCGCCATGCGGCGACGCGTGCGCGCATGCCGAGCGCGGCGGACGCGAGCATGCCCAGGTACCCGACAAGGTAAATCGTCACTGTCATTGTTATGACCCGCTCGGCGTGCACGCGGGTGTCGGTGCACACGCGCGGGTTCTGGCCCCCAACTGTGTGGACGCGCATTCTAAGGGATTGCGCGCAGGCCGACTGCCGGGTTTGTCACCAATCGACAGCATGCCGCCGATCTGCGCGCGTCACGGGCGGCCGACCCGCGACGCGGCGAGGCTCAGGCCGCGATACGAAAGCGCCCCACCAGCGACTTCAACGCCTGCGCCTGCTCGTCGAGCGCGTTCGCGGCTGCGGCCGCCTGCTCGACGAGCGCCGCGTTCTGCTGGGTGCCGGCATCCATCTGCGTGACCGCGCGGCCGATCTCGTCGATCCCCGCGCTCTGCTCGTCCGACGCCGCCGAGATCTCGCCGATGATGTCGGTCACGCGCTTGACCGCGCGTACCACGTCGCCCATCGTGCGGCCCGCGTCGTGCGCGAGCGCAGCGCCGTTCGCCACGCGCTCGACCGACGCGCCGATCAGTTCGCGAATCTCCTTCGCCGCGGTCGCCGAGCGCTGCGCGAGCAGCCGCACCTCGCCCGCGACCACCGAGAAGCCGCGCCCCTGCTCGCCGGCACGCGCGGCCTCGACCGCCGCGTTCAACGCGAGAATGTTGGTCTGGAACGCGATCCCCTCGATCGTGCCGATGATGTCGCGGATGTTCTTCGCGCTGTCGTCGATCTCGCTCATCGTCGCGACCACGCGCCCGACGACCTCGCCGCCCGTCTCCGCCACCGCCGACGCATTGGCCGCGAGCGTGCTCGCCTGCCGCGCGTTCTCGGCGTTCTGCCGTACGGTCGACGTGAGCTGCTCCATGCTGGCCGCGGTGCGTTCGAGCGCGACGGCCTGCTGCTCGGTACGCCGCGACAGGTCGAGGTTGCCGGTGGAGATCTCGCCGGAGGCGGCCGCGATCGCCTCGGCGCTCACCGCGATCTCGCCCACGGTGGCCGCGAGCCCGGTCTGCATCTCCGCCAGCGCGCGCACCATGCTGTCGCGGTCGTGCCGCGCGAGCGTGATCGGCCGCGTCAGGTCGCCGCGCGCGATGTCCGCGGCAATCTCCTTCGCGTGCGCGGGCTCGCCGCCGAGCTGCGACGCGAGGCGCCGCACGACGCGCTCGGCGATCGCGACGGCCAGCACGATCAGCGCGGCCGTCATCGCCGCGATCATCGCGAACGACGACGAAAAAATGGTCGCGGACGCATCGAGCGTCGCCTTCGACTTTTCGCCGCGCGTCTTCACGAGTTCGGCGACGAGTTTTTCGAGCTTGCCGGTTTCGACCAGCAGAGACACGTCCTGCGTGCCGACCTGCCAGTTCATCTGCGACAGGTCGAGCGGCTGCGCGCGCACGAGCGTGACGAAATCGCGCAGATGCGTGCTCCACGTGCCGACCGCCGTCGAGAATGCGTGCAGCCGCGCCGAATCGCCGGCATCGGCCGGATCCGCATGGCGCTGCAGCGTGCCGAGCGCCTGGCCGATCGACGCGAGCCCCGCGCTCACCTCGGCGCCGAGCTCGTCGCGCTCCTTCGCGGTGGTCGCGGTCAGCAGCATCTTCTGCGCGCGGCTCGCCCGCAGCACTTCGGCGCGGACTTCCTCGGCCGCACGGCTCGCGACGTGCCCCTGCGCGTAGACCGACGCGATCGACGCGTTCAGGCGGCTGATCTGCCACAGCGAAAACACGCCGATCGCGAGCGTGCCGGCCAGCAGGATCGCGAATGCGGCGCGCAACGTCGCCTTGACGGTCCACGGCCGGCGCGCGCGACGCGCCGCGTGCGCACGCCGAGCGGCGCGACCGCCGGCAACGTCGGGTGCGGCGGCGGCCGCACCGGCCGGTGGATGCAAAGATGCTGCTTTCATCGATCTACCCCGTATTGATCACGCTGCCGGAAAGGTCGGTCCGGCGTTCCCGCGACGGCTGGTCATGCCGCGCGTCATGCGCCCTGCCCGGCGGGTAGCCGGTGCCGGGCGCCGCGTGCCTGTTGTCATTGGGTCGTTCTACGGCCTGCGCCGCCGTTTCTTGAGTCCGGTAAAACACCACCCGGCCCGGCGCGCCCCGCTGACGCGGCTGACACGCCGCGAGCGTTATACCCGTTCAAAAAAGCATGCACCGGCCGATCCGCCACACGAATGTCCGATTCACGACAAAACTTGGCCTGACATTCTCGATACGCCACATTACACTTCTTTGACGCAGCAACGATCCAGAACGCGCCGGTCCCCAACAGAGCGCGCCAGCCACCTCAACTCGTTCAGCTCTCATGGAAACCAGCCTCGACTCCGGCTCCGCCGGCGCAACAGCCGCCCAGCCGTCCGCACCGCCCGTCGCCCGCACCGTCTATCCGGTGCTCGGCGCGATCAGCTTTTCGCACATGCTCAACGACATGATCCAGTCGTTGATCCTCGCGATCTACCCGATGCTCAAGAGCCAGTTCGCGCTGTCGTTCGCGCAGATCGGCCTGATCACGCTGACTTACCAGATCACCGCGTCGCTGCTGCAGCCGCTCGTCGGCCTCTATACCGACAAGCGTCCGAAGCCGTACTCGCTGCCGGTCGGCATGGGCTTCACGCTCGCGGGGCTGCTGCTGATGTCGGTGGCGTCGAATTTCCCGATGCTGCTGGTGGCCGCCGCGCTCGTCGGCTGCGGCTCGTCGGTGTTCCATCCCGAATCGTCGCGGGTCGCGCGGATGGCGTCGGGCGGCCAGCACGGGCTCGCGCAGTCGGTGTTCCAGGTGGGCGGCAATGCGGGCTCCGCGCTCGGGCCGCTGCTCGCCGCGCTCGTGATCATTCCGCACGGCCAGCACAGCATCGCGTGGTTCTCCGCGGCCGCCCTCGTCGCGATGATCGTGCTCACGCAGATCGGCCACTGGTACAAGAAGCATCCGTCGATGAAGAAGAAGGCCGCATCGGCCGGCCACCCGACGCTGTCGCGCGGCCGCGTGATGGGCGCGATCGGCGTGCTGGTGCTGCTCGTGTTCTCGAAGTACTTCTACCTCGCGAGCATCAACAGCTATTTCACGTTCTACCTGATCGACAAGTTCCACCTGTCGGTACAGGCCGCGCAGATCCACCTGTTCGTGTTCCTCGCGGCGGTGGCGGCCGGCACGCTGATCGGCGGGCCCGTCGGCGACCGGATCGGCCGCAAGTACGTGATCTGGGTATCGATCCTCGGCGTCGCGCCGTTCACGCTGCTGCTGCCGTACGCGAACCTGTTCTGGACGACCGTGCTGACCGTGATCATCGGCATCGTGCTGGCGTCGGCGTTCGCCGCGATCCTCGTCTATGCGACGGAGCTGATGCCCGGCAAGGTCGGGATGGTCGCGGGCCTGTTCTTCGGCTTCGCGTTCGGCCTGGGCGGCGTGGGCGCGGCCGTGCTCGGCCAGCTCGCGGACGCGACGAGCATCCCGTTCGTCTACAAGGTGTGCTCGTTCCTGCCGCTGATCGGCGTGCTGACGGTGTTCCTGCCGAACCTCGAAAGCAGCCGGCGCAAGAAGGCATGACGAACGACCGGCCGCGGCGTGCGCGTCGCGGCCGGTCGAACGGTACGAACGGTACGAACGGAGAATTCGACGGCGGCCTCAGGCCGCCGTCGTCGCGTGCAGCGTCAGGAAACGCTTGAGGATGCCGGACGAATAGCTGCTCGCGATCGCCGACAGGAAGTGCGAGAACGACTGCATCGCGTGATCGTCGGCCGTATCGGAGATCGTGCGCACGAGCGCGAACGGCACGTCGTGTTCCGCGCATACCTGCGCGATCGCCGCGCCTTCCATTTCGACCGCGAGCGCGTCCGGCAGCGCGTCGCGCAGCGCGACGACTTCCTGCTCGCTCGACACGAAGCGGTCGCCGCTGATGATCAGCCCCGCGTGCAGCGCCGCGCCGGCGAGCCCGAAGCGCTCGGCGAACCGCGCGCCCTCTTCGTCGACGAACAGCGCGCACGCAGCCCGCAAGCGGGCCGTCAGCGCCGCGTCGGTCGCGAAACGCGTGATGCCGAGCAGCGGCACCTCGTAGCGCGGAAAGAACGGCGACGCGTCGAGATCGTGCTGCAGCAGCGTATCGGCCACGACGACGTCGCCGACCCGCACCGTGCGCGACACGCCGCCCGCGACGCCGGTGAACACGACGCCCGACACGCCGAACACGTGGATCAGCGCGCTGACCGTCGCCGCGGCCGCGACCTTGCCGACCCGCGCGAGCGTGACGACGCAGGCGGCACCGTGCACGGTGCCGACGTGATAATCGCGGCGGCCGAGCGTGACCGTCTTCATCGCGCCGTCGGCGCGCATCGCGGCGATCAGGTCGCCGAGTTCCTCGGGCAGCGCGGCCAGAATGCCGAGCGGCCGCCCGGCAGGCGTAACGACCATGTCGACGTCCATCATTCCACCGCCTGCAGTTTCGCGACCGCGAGCGCGAGCCATTTCTCGCCGTGGCGCTTGAACTTCACCTGCGCCTTCGCATCGGTGCCGTTGCCTTCGAGCGCGGTGACCGTGCCTTCGCCGAACTTCGTATGGAATACCTGCTGGCCGACCCGGAAGCCGGCGTCGGCCGCGCGCTGCTTGTCCGCGAACGCCGGCAGCGGCGCGGACACGGCCGCATCGACGATCTGCTCGCGGCCGCCGCCGCCCGGCCGCGCGAACCAGTCGCGCCCGTAGCCGGCATTGTCCGAACGCCCGCCCCAACGCGACCCGGCCTCGACCTTCGGCGTCAACCACTTCAGCACGTGCTCCGGCAGTTCGTCGAAGAAGCGCGAGCGCACGTTGTAGCGGGTCTGGCCGTGCAGCATCCGGCTTTGCGCGAACGACAGGTAGAGCCGCTCCTTCGCGCGCGTGATCGCGACGTACATCAGCCGGCGCTCTTCCTCGAGGCCGTCCGATTCGAGCACGCTGTTCTCGTGCGGGAACAGCCCCTCCTCGAGCCCCGTGATGAACACGGCCGAGAATTCGAGCCCCTTCGCCGCGTGCACCGTCATCAGCTGCACGGCGTCCTGGCCGGCCTGCGCCTGGTTGTCGCCGGCCTCCAGCGACGCGTGCGACAGGAAGCCCGCGAGCGGCGTCATCGTGTCGGGGTTCTGCGCGGGGTCGGCGGGCGACGCCGGGTCGAGCACGTCCACCGCCGGATCGTCCGTCGCGGCGCCGAGCTCGGGCGCCGCGATCGCGCCCGCGCGCAGCGGAATCGAGCGGGCCGGCGTGTCGAGGCCGTAGCCTTCCTCGGCGATGAACGCGGTGGCCGCGTTCACGAGTTCCTGCAAGTTCTCGAGGCGATCCTGGCCTTCGCGCTCGCCCTGGTAGAAATCGGCGAGGCCGCTCGCGCGCACGATGTGCTCGACGGTGTCGGGCAGGTTCATGTGCTGCGTGTCGGCGCGCATCTTCGCGATCAGGTTCGCGAACCCGCCGAGGCTCGTGCCGGCCTTGCCGGCCACGTACGGAATCGCGGCGGCCATCGAGCAGCCGTACAGGCGCGCGGCGTCGGCCAGCTGCTCGATCGAGCGCGCGCCGATCCCGCGGGTCGGGAAATTGACGACGCGCGCGAATGCCGTGTCGTCGTTCGGGTTGTCGATCAGGCGCAGGTACGCGAGCGCGTGCTTCACTTCCTGTCGCTCGAAAAAGCGTAGGCCGCCGTACACGCGGTACGGAATGCCCGACGACATCAACGTGTGCTCGATCGAGCGCGACTGCGCGTTGCTGCGGTACAGAACGGCCACTTCGCTGCGCGCCATCCCGGTGTTGATCAGCGAACGGATCTCCTCGACGATCCAGCCGGCCTCCTGCGCGTCGGTGCTGGCTTCGTACACGCGCACGGGCTCGCCGTGGCCGGCATCGGTGCGCAGGTTCTTGCCGAGGCGGTGCGCGTTGTTCGAGATCAGCTGGTTCGCCGCGTCGAGGATGTTGCCGTGCGACCGGTAGTTCTGCTCGAGCTTGATCAGGTTGCGCACGCGGAATTCATCCTCGAAGTCGCGCATGTTGCCGACGTTCGCGCCGCGGAATGCGTAGATCGACTGGTCGTCGTCGCCGACCGCGAAGATCGCGTTCTCGCCGCCGGCGAGCATCTTGAGCCACGCGTACTGCAGCTTGTTGGTGTCCTGGAACTCGTCGACGAGGATGTGCCGGAAGCGCGCCTGATAGTGCGCGCGCAGCGGCGCGTTGTACGCGAGCAGCTCGTAGCAGCGCAGCAGCAGCTCGGGGAAATCGACGACGCCTTCGCGCTGGCACTGCTGGTCGTATGCCTGGTACAGCTCGACGAACTTGCGGTTGAAGTTGTCGGTCGCGTCGACCTTGTCCGGGCGCAGCCCCTGCTCCTTCGCGTTGTTGATGAAGTACTGGACGTTCTTCGGCGGGTACTTTTCGTCGTCGACGTTCGCCGCCTTCATCAGCCGCTTGATCGCGGACAGCTGGTCGGCCGTGTCGAGGATCTGGAAGGTCTGCGGCAGGCCGGCATCGCGCCAGTGCGTGCGCAGCATCCGGTTGCACAGCCCGTGGAACGTACCGATCCACATCCCGCGCGTGTCGATCGGCATCATCGCCGACAGGCGCGCCATCATCTCGCGCGCGGCCTTGTTCGTGAAGGTGACGGCGAGCACGGTGGGCGGCGATGCATAGCCCTGCTGGATCAGCCACGCGATGCGCGTGATCAGCACGCGGGTCTTGCCGCTGCCCGCCCCTGCGAGGATCAGCGCCGGTTCGTTCGGCAACGTGACGGCGGCGTGTTGTTCGGGGTTCAGATTGGCGAGCAGATCGGGCATGGAGCGGCGGCTAACGGGCGAGAAAAATGCGGACCCGCCATTATAAGTCGGCCGCGCGATACCGTTTCCGATCCGTTCGGCCGCGCGTCGCACGCGCCGTGCGGGCACGTCGCGGCCGCATGCCGACCGGCCCGCGCCGGCAAGGCGATGGCTGGCCGATGGGCATCCATTTATAATTATCAGATTCGGCATCCAATTCACGCATTTTTCGGCAGATTTCCAAACATGAGCGACAACACGCTTGCGAAGAGCTTCGAGCCCCATACCATCGAGTCCCAATGGGGGCCGGAGTGGGAAAAACGCGGCTATGCCGCCCCGGCATTCGATCCGTCCCGCCCCGATTTCGCGATCCAGTTGCCGCCGCCGAACGTGACGGGCACGCTGCACATGGGCCACGCGTTCAACCAGACGATCATGGACGGCCTCGCCCGCTATCACCGGATGCTCGGCGAGAACACGCTGTGGGTGCCGGGCACCGACCACGCGGGGATCGCCACCCAGATCGTCGTCGAACGCCAACTCGACGCGCAGGGCGTGTCGCGCCACGATCTCGGCCGCGAGAAGTTCGTCGAGCGCGTGTGGGAATGGAAGCAGAAATCCGGTTCGACGATCACCGACCAGGTGCGCCGCCTCGGCGCGTCGACCGACTGGTCGCGCGAATACTTCACGATGGACGACAAGATGTCGGCCGCCGTGCGCGACGTGTTCGTCACGCTGTATGAACAAGGGCTGATCTACCGCGGCAAGCGCCTCGTCAACTGGGATCCGGTGCTGCTCACCGCCGTGTCGGACCTCGAAGTCGTCAGCGAAGAGGAAAACGGCCACCTGTGGCACATCCGCTACCCGCTCGTCGACGGCTCGGGTTCGCTGACGGTCGCCACCACGCGTCCCGAGACGATGCTCGGCGACGTCGCGCTGATGGTCCATCCGGAAGACGAGCGTTACGCGCACCTGATCGGCAAGCTGGTCACGCTGCCGCTGACGGGCCGCGAGATTCCGGTGATCGCCGACGACTACGTCGACCGCGAGTTCGGCACGGGCGTCGTGAAGGTCACGCCCGCGCACGACTTCAACGACTACCAGGTCGGCCTGCGCCACAAGCTCGCGCCGATCGAGATCCTGACGCTCGACGCCAAGATCAACGACAACGGCCCCGAGCAGTATCGCGGGCTCGACCGCTTCGACGCGCGCCGTGCGATCGTCGCCGATCTCGACGCGCAGGGCTTCCTCGACTCCGTGAAGCCGCACAAGCTGATGGTGCCGCGCGGCGACCGCACGGGCGTCGTGATCGAGCCGCTGCTGACCGACCAGTGGTTCGTCGCGATGACGAAGCCGGCGCCGGAAGGCACGTTCAATCCGGGCAAGTCGATCACCGAGACGTCGCTCGACGTGGTGCGCGACGGCCAGATCAAGTTCGTCCCGGAGAACTGGACGACCACCTACTACCAGTGGCTCGAGAACATCCAGGACTGGTGCATCTCGCGCCAGCTGTGGTGGGGCCACCAGATTCCCGCGTGGTACGGCGAGAACGGCGAGGTGTTCGTCGCCCGCAACGAGGAAGACGCGCGCGCGCAGGCCGCGGCGAACGGTTACACGGGTGCGCTCAAGCGCGACGAAGACGTGCTCGACACGTGGTTTTCGTCCGCGCTCGTGCCGTTCTCGTCGCTCGGCTGGCCGAACGAAACGCCCGAACTGAAGCATTTCCTGCCGTCGTCGGTGCTCGTCACCGGCTTCGACATCATCTTCTTCTGGGTCGCCCGGATGGTGATGATGACCACGCACTTCACCGGCAAGGTGCCGTTCCATACCGTCTACATGCACGGCCTCGTGCGCGACGCGGAAGGCCAGAAGATGTCGAAGAGCAAGGGCAACACGCTCGACCCGATCGACATCGTCGACGGCATCGACCTCGAAGCGCTGGTCGCGAAGCGCACGACGGGCCTGATGAACCCGAAGCAGGCCGCGACCATCGAGAAGAAGACGCGCAAGGAATTCCCGGACGGCATCCCCGCGTTCGGCACCGACGCGCTGCGCTTCACGATGGCGTCGATGGCGACGCTCGGCCGTAACGTGAACTTCGACCTCGCGCGCTGCGAAGGCTATCGCAACTTCTGCAACAAGCTGTGGAACGCGACGCGCTTCGTGCTGATGAACTGCGAAGGCCACGACTGCGGCAGCGACAAGCCGGAAGTCTGCGGCGCGGGCGACTGCGGCCCCGGCGGCTACCTCGACTTCTCGGCGGCCGACCGCTGGATCGTGTCGCTGCTGCAGCGCACCGAAGCCGACATCGCGAAGGGTTTCGCCGATTACCGCTTCGACAACATCGCGAGCAGCATCTACAAGTTCGTGTGGGACGAGTACTGCGACTGGTATCTCGAACTCGCGAAGGTCCAGATCCAGAACGGCACGCCGGAACAGCAGCGCGCGACGCGCCGCACGCTGCTGCGCGTGCTGGAAACGGTGCTGCGCCTCGCGCACCCGGTCATCCCGTTCATCACCGAAGCGCTCTGGCAGAAGGTCGCGCCGCTCGCGGGCCGCTATCCGCAGGGCAAGGCCGACGGCGAAGCGTCGCTGATGACGCAGGCGTATCCGGTCGCGAACCTGCAGAAGATCGACGAGGCGTCCGAGCAGTGGGCGGCCGACCTGAAGGCGATCGTCGATGCATGCCGTAACCTGCGCGGCGAGATGAACCTGTCGCCGGCCACCAAGGTGCCGCTGCTCGCGGCCGGCGACGCCGAGCGCCTGCGCTCGTTCGCGCCGTACGTGCAGGCGCTCGCGCGCCTGTCGGAAGTGCAGATCCTCGCAGACGAAGCGGCGCTCGACCAGCAAGCGCACGGCGCGCCGATCGCGATCGTCGGCCCGAACAAGCTGGTGCTGAAGGTGGAAATCGACGTCGCGGCAGAACGCGAACGTCTGTCGAAGGAAATCGCGCGCCTGACGGGCGAGATCGCGAAATGCAACGCGAAGCTCGGCAACGAGGCTTTCGTCGCGAAAGCGCCGCCGGCCGTGGTCGAACAGGAGCAGAAACGCGTCGCGGAATTCCAGAGCACGCTGGAAAAACTGCGCGCGCAGCTCGATCGGTTGCCTGCGTAACAAACGGTAAGGTCATTTGCGTTCACTATAATGCGAACGTGAACATAGACCGTCTGACAAGTCGATTACAGGAATAAAGGTTCGATCATGTTGAAAGTCACCAAGGCGGTATTCCCCGTTGCCGGCCTCGGCACGCGGTTCCTGCCGGCAACGAAGGCGAGCCCGAAGGAAATGCTGCCGGTCGTCGACAAGCCGCTGATCCAGTACGCGGTCGAGGAAGCGATCGCCGCGGGCATCACCGAGATGATCTTCGTGACCGGGCGCAGCAAGCGCGCGATCGAGGACCACTTCGACAAGTCGTACGAGGTCGAGGCCGAACTCGAGGCGCGCGGCAAGGAAAAGCTGCTCGAACTCGTGCGCAGCATCAAGCCGAGCCATGTCGACTGCTTCTACGTGCGCCAGCCGGAAGCGCTCGGCCTCGGCCACGCGGTGCTGTGCGCGGAAAAGCTCGTCAACGACAATCCGTTCGCGGTGATCCTCGCCGACGACCTGCTCGACGGCAACCCGCCGGTGATGAAGCAGATGGTCGACGTGTTCGACCACTATCACAGCTCGGTGATCGGCGTCGAAGAGATCCCGCCGTCGGAGACGAAGGCGTACGGGATCGTCGACGGCAAGGAATGGGAAGAGTCGATCGTCAAGATGTCGGCGATCGTCGAGAAGCCGGCGCCGGACGTCGCGCCGTCGAACCTCGGCGTGGTCGGCCGCTACATCCTGAAACCGCGGATCTTCGAGCACCTGCGCGCGCTGAAGCCCGGCGCGGGCGGCGAACTGCAGCTCACCGACGCGATCCAGGCGCTGCTCGCCGACGAACAGGTGCTGGCCTACAAGTACCAGGGCACGCGCTACGACTGCGGCAGCAAGCTCGGCTACCTGAAGGCGACGGTCGAATTCGCGCTGCGCCACCCGGAAGTCGGTGCGGAGTTCGAGACGTACCTGCGCACGCGCGACGGCGCCCAACCGACCGTCTGAACGCGGCAAGGGCGCGCCCCGACGGGCCCGCCCTCACCTCCCGGCCACCGCTCAGCGCGCGTCGGCCGGCTTCACCGAGACGACGCCCGGCATCCCGCCCGCGTCGTCTTTTTTCGTCTTGACGAGCCAGCCGCTGCCGTCGCCGAACGGTATCTTCGCCAGCGCGCTCTTGACGAGCGCCGGCGCGGCCTGTTGCGTGCCCGGATCGCGATCGCGCAGCGACGCCGACACGCGATAGACGTCGGCACCCGATTGCGCATCGACGAAACGCAGCGTCAGCACGTGGCGGTATACCTTGCCCGCGAACGGCAGCGCGAACGGCGCCGGCCCGTCGACCGTCACGCATGCGCTGCTGGCCGCGCCGCACCGGTCGGCGCTCGTCGCGACCGCCGCCGGCTGCGTCGCATACGCGATCGAGAGCCGATAACGCGCGTCCTTGAGCGGCTGCGCGTCGAAACCGCGGTGCGCGAGTTCGTCGCGTACGAGCGTCTCGATCCGCCGGTACTCGGCGTCGTCCGCCTGCGCGGTCGTCCGTACGAAATCGTAGCCGTGCGCACCGGATGCGAATGCATTCGGCTGCCCGACCGCGCTCACGCCGCTCGTCACGCCGGCGCAACCCGTCAACAGCGACGCCGCCAGCGCGCTCGCCGCCCATTGCTTTCTCATGACTTTCCCCAAATGCCTGCCGTCGCGCCCGGCCCTGTCAGGCGGACGGCTCGTCGATCGCGGGCAGCGACACCGTCACCGCGGTGCCGACACCCACTTCGCTGTCGACCGACACGCTGCCCCCATGGCGCGTGACGACCGTCTTCACGAAAACCATGCCGAGGCCGGAGCCCGGGATGTCGGGCCGCTCGCCGGCATGGAATCGCTTGAAACGCTCGAACAGATGCCGCTGATCTTCCGGCGCAATGCCGTAGCCCTGATCGCGAATCGTACAGAACATCCGCTTCGACGCGTGCTCGACCGTCAGCGTACACGTGATCACCGTGTCGGACGGACTGTATTTGACCGCATTGTTCAGCAGGTTCACGAATGCGCGCGTGATCAGCGAGCGATCCGCGCGCACCCAGCACATGTCGGCGCCCACGTCGGTCTCGATGCGAATGTGCTTCGCCTGCGCCTGCGGCCACACCTCGTCGCTCGCATCGATCAGCACGTCGACGAGGCTCGTCGCTTCCAGCTGGTAAGCCTGCGACTCCGCGCGCGCCAGTTGCACGAACTCGTCGGCGAGCGACAGCGCGCGGTGCGCATAACGCTCGATCCGCGCGAGCAGCCCGCGCATCGTGTCGGTCTCGACGCGATCGCGCTCGATCTCGACCAGCGCAAGGATCGACGACTGCGGCGAACGCATGTCGTGCGACAGCAGGTGCAGCGCTTCCTCGCGATGCCGTTCGGCCGCATGCAGCTCGGTCACGTCGACGAGGCCGGCGATCCAGCCCGTCACGCGCCCTTGCGCGTTCGTACACGCCGCGTAGCGTAGCAGATGGTCGAGCCCGTCGCGATCGCGCACCTCGATGCCGCGCGCCATCGCGTCGTGCTCGGCCTCGAGCGTCGGGTCGAGCGCGGCCGGCCAGCGCTCGCGGATCGCCGCGTCGTGTTCGGCGTTGCCGTCGACGGTCTTCATGAACGTCAGCTCGCCGAGCGCGGTGCGCAGCGGCCGCCCTTCCGGCAGCGGCAGCGCGAGCCGCGACCCGTAGCGTTTCGCCGCGTGGTTCGCGATCAGCACGGTGCCGGCGAGGTCGGTCACGAAAATCGGTTCGGGCATGCTGTCGAGGCTGTCCCACACGAAACGCTTCATGTCCTGCACGCGCTGCGCGGCCTGCGCCATCAGCGCCATCTGCCGCTCCAGCACGTCGCCGCCGACGCTGCGCGTGCGCGGCGCCTCGGGCAGCAGGTGCGGCTCGTCGGCGAGCCGCTGCAGCTCGCGGCGCAGGTACGACATCGTCATTTCCAGCCGTCGCCAGTTCCAGATCGGGTAGACGGCGATCAGCCCGAAGACCGCGGGCGCCGGCGTCAGCCAGATGCGCGCCTCGAACAGCAGCGCCACGCTCGCGAGCACGGCGAGCGCGGCAAGGCTCAGCGTCAGCAGCAGCGCGCGCCACGGCGACAGCATCAGGAAGCCGCCCAGCAACACGGCGAGCGGCAGCAGCGACGCGATGAACAATCCCGCGCGCGACGCGGGCGAGATCGCGCTGCCGGTCGCCAGCATGTCGAGCACGTTCGCATGGATGTACACGCCGGCCAGCGGGCCGAACTCGCCGGACACCGGCGTCGCGAAGCGATCGTACAGCCCCGATGCCGTCACGCCGACGACGACGATCTTGCCGCGCAGCGCGTCGGGCTTCACGCGCCCTTCGAGCACGTCGTCGAACGACAGCGTCGGATACGCGGGCGTGTTGCGGCTGAACGGAATCAGGTAGCGGCCGTCGCCCGCCGCATCGCGCGACAGGTCGTGCGCGTTCGCGCCGGGCACGCCGCCGACCGGGTGCAGCCGGCCGGCCTGGATCGCGCGGTACACGGGCACCATCAGTTGCGGCCAGCGCACGCGGCCGTCGCTTTCGAACAGCGCGACGCTGCGCACGATACCGTCGCGATCGACTTCGAGATTGATATGGCCGAGCCCCGTCGCCCGCGCGGCGAGCGCGGCGACCGGCGGATCGACCGATCGCGTGCCGTCCGCCTGCTCGGGGCTCAGCAGCACCGGCAGGAAGGTCGGCACGCGGCTCATCGCGTCCGCGAACGTGCGATCCTCCGGCGACGGCTCGGTAAACAGCACGTCGTAGACGACGGCGGCCGGCTGCGCGCGCGCGAGCGTGTCGAGCAGCCGCGCATGCACGTCGCGCGGCCACGGCCAGCGGCCGAGCGCGGACACGCTCTGGTTGTCGATGTCGACCACCACCACGTCGGGCGACAGCGGCAGGCTGCGCAGCATCAGCAGCCGGTCGTAGATCAACCCGTCGACGCTCGACGACAGGCGGCCGAGCGCGCACGCGAGGATCACCGCGATCCCGAGGCAGCCGATCGCGATCCATTCGATCAGGAAGCGGCGGCCGAGGCGCCGCCGCGGGGAAACGGAGTCGGGTTTCATGCGCCGCGGGTCAGCGCGACAACGTGAACGCGCTGACCGGACTGGTCTTCTCGTAGAACTTGCCGCCTTCGAATTCCTCGACGGTCACGGCCCAGAAATAGTCGCCCGCCGGCAGGTGCGCGACGGTGATCTGGCGCGCGTGCAGCCCGACCTGATCGACGACCGGCGCGCTCAGGTCCTTCGAGCGCGACAGCACGAACCGGTAACGCGCATTCTGGCCCGACCCGTTCGGCGACCAGCGGAACTCGTAGCCGCCCGCGCCCTGCGACGCGCTCGCATCGAGCCCCATCACGCGACGTTCGAACGCATAGGTGCGCGGCAGCCCCTCGAGGCCGTTCGCATCGATCGCGGCAATCCGCACGAAGTAATTCCCGTTCGGCACGTCGCGGAACACCGCGCGCGGCGAATCGGTACGCGTTTCGCGGAACAGGTCGAGCAGCCCCGCATCGTGCGCGAGCTGCACGCGATACGCATGCGCCTGCGCAAGCGGCGTGACGTCGAATGCGACGTCGGGCTCGTCCTGCACCTTGTCGGGATGCGCGAGCACGGGCGCGTCCAGCAGTTCGACGGGCTCGCCGACCGCACCGGACGACGTCGCCACGCTGCCGAACTTCGCATGCACGAGCGTCGCGCCCGCCGGCTGGCGGCCGCCCGCGACGCCGACGGTGCCGTCGAGCACTTCGACGCGCGTCGACGCAGTGCCGGCGGCGTCGTAGTTCACGCGAAAGCGCGTGCCGCGTACGCCGGCGACGACCGACGGCGAGCGGATCTGGAAGCGGTCGTCGCGTTTCTTCAGGTGGGTGACTTCGCTGTCGACCGAACCGCGCGTGAGTTCGAACTCGCGATCGAGCGTGCCGGTCAGCACCGTGCGGCGCAGCGACTTCAGGTCGAGCTGGCTGTCGGGCGGCAGGCTCATGTGCGTGCCGTCGGCCAGCTCGATCGTCACGAAGCCGTTCGGGCCGGTGCGCACGCGGTCGCCTTCGGCGAGCGTCGCATCGTTCGCGAGCGGCGCGAAGGCGGCGCCGGATGCGCGCTCGGCCGTGCCCTGCACCGCGATCACGCGTGCGGTGAGCGTTTCCTTGCGCAGACGCGCGACCGGCAGCTTCAGCGCGACGCCGGGCTGCAGGCGCTTCGGCGCCGGCACGCCGTTGATCTGCTGGAGCAATTGCCAGTCGTCCGCACCTTGCAGGTAGCGCGCGGCGACCGCGTACAGCGTGTCGCCCGCCTGCGTGCGATAGACGACCATCTTTCCCGCGGCGGCGGGCGGCTGCGCCGCGGCCTGCTGCGCGGCGAACACGAACGCGACCGCGCAGGCCGCGCGCAGCGCCGCCGTGCACAGGCCCGCCGTGCGCTGCGTGATTCGCGCGGTCACTCCGGTTCCCCCTGGCCGACCCGTTCGAGCCGGTAGCCGTACCCGTAGATCGGCGCGAGACGGTAGCCGTTTTCGGGCCGCAGGCCGAGCTTGGTGCGCAGCATCGAAATGTGCGTATCCATCGTGCGCGACGGAATGTCGGTCGCCTGCTTCCACACGAGGTCGAGAATGTGCGCGCGCGACAGCGGCCGGTCGAGATGCTGGAACAGCAGCAGCGCGAGCTCGAATTCCTTTTGCGTGAGGCTCACGGCCTTGTCGCCGACGTACGCCTGCTTCAGGTTCACGTCGAAACGGAACTGATCGAATTCGCGGACGGTCGCCTCGGCGTTGACCGGATACGCGCGGCGCAGCAGCGAACCGATGCGCGCGCGCAGGATCGGGCCCGACACGGGCTTGACCACGTAATCGTCGGCGCCGGCGTTGAGAATCTGCGTGATCCCCGCCTCGTCGTCGCGGCTCGTCATGAAGATGATCGGCAGGCTATGCTCGGTCTGGTTGGCGCGCACCCACTTGAGCACTTCCTCGCCGGACATGTCGGGCACGTTCCAGTCGAGCACCAGCAGGTCGAACGTCTCGCGCTGCAGGCGCTTCTTCAGGGCCTTGCCTTCCTTGAACGCATAGCACGTATGGCCGATGGCCGTCAGCGTTTGACTGACGAAATCCGTCTGGGCCGGATCGTCATCCAATACAGCAATTCTCATAGCACCCCGCAAATCGAAGTCGATTCGTCCATTCGGCTCCCGCGCCTGCCCCGGCCGCGCAGCATGCGCGCGGCACCGGATACCGGCCGGCGAGCCGTCGTTCGCCGCTCGCGCCACCTGCGCAAACCGGCGACCCCGGTTAAATATCTCAAAAACGGGGCACGGACGAACCGGCGATTTCATCATAGTAGTATGAAATTCGCCAAGAAATTGCGCGGACTATCGCCCTTTCTTCGAATAATCCTTTCTGTTGCGCAACCGGACGCCTATTCGGCGCCCGCGATGCCGGCCACCGGCTCGGCAAAATCGTCTGTCGGCACGCGTGGCGACGGCCGCTCCGACAGCGGCGGTTGCGCCAGCATCCGCTGCAACTGGTCGCGCACACGCTCCCACGCGCCGGCCGCGTAGTCGGGCTGGCCTGCCGCCCATGCCTGCGCCAGATCGAACACGCGTTCGATCGTCGCACCGCAGTAGGTCGGGCCCGAGCCATCGCCCCGCGCGGCATCGCGCAGCCGTTCGTCGAGCCACTCGGCCAGCCACGGCATCTCGGCCGCGGCCGAATCCGCATAGGCCTCCAGCGCGGCACGCGCGTGGCGGTCCCGTTGCGGATCGAGCTCGATCCGGTTCAATTCCGAGGTGCGCACGGGCGCGATGCTTTGCGCTCCGGACGGACTTCGAAGGGTCCCTGGTCTGAAGGACATGTCCTCTCCCCGTTGTACGACGGTAGCGTCAGGCATGGCCCCCGAGCCCGCCGTGCGACGTACCGTGGCCGGCGCCTCCGCTGGGAGCGGACGACCGGCCGGGTCAGTATACGCAGCCGGTCACGCAACGAGGTTTAAGAATTGTCAGAGAGGCGCGGTAAGCGCTTTCCAATGGAACAGGAGCCTGAGCGAGGGGTGCGCTGGCTCTTGTGTAGCGCTCGCTCCCGTCAGGCTTCTTTCGGTCTTGGAAAGTACTCAGGGGCAGCCGGCTGGGTGGGCCGGCGAAGCGGTCCGCCAGGCGCGCCGGCCGGGCGCCGGGCGCGGCGGGACGTGCGATGCGCGCCTTCAGCGGCGGCGCATCAGGAACACGAAGGTCTTGTCCTGGGTCGTCGATTCGACGATCTCGTTGCCCGTCTGCTTCGCGAACGCGGCGAAATCGCGCTGCGAGCCCGGATCGGTCGCGAGCACCTTGAGGATCTGCCCGCTTTCCATATCGGCAAGCGCTTTCTTGGCACGCAGGATCGGCAACGGGCAATTGAGCCCGCGCGCGTCCACTTCCTTGTGAATCTGCATCGGCGGTCGACCTTCGAATGACGCGCCACTCACGGCGCGGGAGGAAGCCGCGATTTTACCGCAGCGCCGCCGTGCCCGCCCGGCCCGCCCACGGCCCGGCGCGCGCCGCCGTCGGGCTCACGCGCCGGAGAAGCCGCCCGCAAGCCGTTCGCGCAGGTGCCGCACGAGCGCGCGCACCGCGCTCGGCACGACCGGGCTGTATGGGCGGATTGCGAAAATATGGTCGCCGAACGCGCCCGACGGCCGCCAGCCATCGAGCAGCGCGACGAGCCGGCCGGCATCGAGATCGCGCCGCGCGCTGAAATCGGGCAGCAGCGCGATGCCGAGCCCGCCGAGCGCGGCCTCGCGCATCGCCTCGCTGTTGTTCGCCGCGAAACTGCCGCGCACCGGCACGCTCACGCGCTGGCGCCGGCGGCCGTCCGGCTCGAAGCTCCACGCGGCCGGCTCGTGCTCGCGCAGGTAGCACAGGCAGCTGTGATCGACGAGTTCGCTCGGGTGGCGCGGCGCGCCGCGCATGTCGAGATAGTCGCGGCTCGCGACCAGCAGCGAACGCGTGTCGCACAGCTTCCATGCGACATGGGTCTGCGGCGCGGTGGTCGTATGGCGGATCGCGAGGTCGAAGCCCTCCTGCGTCAGCGAATGCAGGCGGTCGGACAGGTCGAGCTCGATCTGTACGCCCGGATGCTGACGCAGGAAATCGGGCAGGTGCGGCACGATCTGCTGGCGCCCGAGCGCGACCGGCACCGTGAGGCGCAACAACCCGCGCGGCTCGCCGGCGAGATCCTTCACGCGCGCGAAATGCTGGCCGATCGACTCGAACGCGTCGCGCGTGCTGTCGACGAGCGTCTGGCCCGCATCGGTGAGCCGCACGCTGCGCGTGGTGCGCCGCACGAGCGGCACGCCGGCCGCCTTTTCGAGATCGGCGATGCGCTGGCTCATCGCGGCCTTGCTGATGCCGAGCCGCTGTGCGGCAGCCGTGAAACTGCCGGCCGCGGCCAGCACCGTCAGCGAATGGATGTGCGGCCAGAGCGCCTGGACATTTTGCTGATTCATCCACTGATTATTCAGAATTCTGAACAGTGAATCAAGTTTCGCGGCCTTCTCCGGCCCTGCCGGTTTCCCTAGACTAGGTGCTGTTCCCCCCTCATCCCCCAGGAGACACGATGAATCAGGTTCCCGCGTACACGTCCGACGCCGACGTCGGCCACTATGTCGACGGCGCGCCCGTCGCCGGCCGCAGCGGCCGTTTCCAGGACGTCCTCAATCCGGCGCTCGGCCGCGCGGTGCGCCGCGTGGCACTGGCCGACGGCAGCGAAGTGCAGCAGGCCGTCGCCTCCGCCCACGCCGCGTTCCCGGCCTGGGCCGCGACGCCGCCGATCCGCCGCGCGCGCGTGCTGCACCGCTTCCTGCAACTGATGAACGAGCACCGCGACACGCTCGCGGCGATCATCACCGCCGAACACGGCAAGGTATTCTCGGACGCGCAGGGCGAAGTCGCGCGCGGCATCGACATCGTCGAATTCGCGTGCGGCGTGCCGCAGCTGCTGAAAGGCGATTTCACCGACCAGGTCAGCACCGGCATCGACAACTGGACGATGCGCCAGCCGCTCGGCGTCGTCGCGGGCATCACGCCATTCAACTTCCCGTGCATGGTGCCGTGCTGGATGTTCCCGGTCGCGATCGCGACGGGCAACACGTTCGTGCTGAAGCCGAGCGAGCGCGACCCGTCGGCCGCGCTGTTCATCGCCGACCTGCTCACGCAGGCCGGCCTGCCCGCCGGCGTGTTCAACGTCGTGCAGGGCGACAAGGGCGCGGTCGATGCGCTCCTCGATCATCCGGACGTGCAGGCCGTCAGCTTCGTCGGCTCGACGCCGATCGCGGCGTACGTGCAGCAGCGCGCGGTGCAGTCGGGCAAGCGCGTGCAGGCGCTCGGCGGCGCGAAGAACCACCTCGTCGTGATGCCCGACGCGAACATCGACCAGGCCGTCGACGCGCTGATCGGCGCCGCATACGGCTCCGCGGGCGAGCGCTGCATGGCGATCAGCATCGCGGTGCTGGTCGGCGACGTGGCCGACCGAATCGTGCCGGCCGTGGCCGAGCGCGCGCGCAAGCTGGTGATCGGCGACGGCATGTCGCCGGAAGTCGAGATGGGCCCGATCGTCACCGGCGAAGCGTTGAAGCGCATCGAAGGCTATATCGAGCAAGGCGTGAACGAAGGCGCGCAACTGGTGGTCGACGGGCGCGGGCTGCGCGTGCCGGGCCGCGAAGCCGGCTTCTTCACCGGCGGCACGCTGTTCGATCACGTGCGCCCCGACATGCGGATCTACAAGGAAGAGATCTTCGGCCCGGTGCTCGGCTGCGTGCGCGTGAAGGATTTCGGCGAGGCGGTCGACCTGATCAACGCGCACGAGTTCGGCAACGGCGTGTCGTGCTTCACGAGCGACGGCGGGATCGCACGCGAATTCGCGCGACGCATCCAGGTCGGCATGGTCGGCATCAACGTGCCGATCCCGGTGCCGATGGCGTGGCACGGCTTCGGCGGCTGGAAGAAGAGCCTGTTCGGCGACATGCACGCGTACGGCGAGGAAGGCGTGCGCTTCTACACGCGCCAGAAGTCGGTGATGCAGCGCTGGTCGTCGAGCATCGGCAAGGGCGCCGAATTCGCGATGCCGACCGCGAAGTAAGCCGGCCGGTGCGCCGCCCGTCGGCCGGTCAGGCGGGCGGTGCGCCGGCAGAAGCTTCGTCGCATTCCTTGCGCCCGGCCCTTCTGGTGGCCAGCGCAAGCCCGTGATTGGCGGGAACAGCCCTAGCCGGCCTTCGTGCCGTGCGCACCGTCGGCGGTCGGCATATAGGATAGCTCGAGCCGGTACGCGAGCGCGACGAACAGGCTCTGCGCGAGGCCCATCGTGGCCGTCAGCGCACGAAAGCCGAACGTTGCACTGTCCTGCACCATCAGCGTCACTTCCGCGTCCCGCGCGAGCGGGCTCATCCGGCTGTCGGTGATCGCGATCAGTCGCGCGCCGCGCTGCGCGGCCTGCTGCGCGACCTGCACGGTCTCGTCCGCATACGGCATGAACGAGATCGCAATCATCACGTCGCCCTCGCGCACCGACCGGATCTGGCCGAGATGCATGCTGCCGAGCGCGCTGAACAGGCCGATCCGTTTGTCGGTATGCTGCAGCGCATAGTCGAGATACACGGCGATCGGAAACGCGCGCCGCGACCCGGCGATCCAGATCGCCTGCGTATCGGCGAGCAAATCCACGGCCTGCGCGAGCGCCTGCGAATCGAGCGTCTGCCGCAACTGCTGCATCCCGGCAATGCTGCCCTTGATGAATTCGTCGGCGATCTGTTCGGGCTGCAGGCTCGACGAGCCGGCCTCGATCACGTCGCGCAGCCGCAGGTTGTATGCGCGCCCGGGCGCGATCTGCTGCGCGAGCCCCTCGCGAAACAGCCGCTGCATCTCGGAGAAGCCGGAGAAGCCGAAGTGCTTCGCGAAGCGCACGACGGCCGACGGCTGGACGCCGCAGGCTTCCGCGAGCGACTGGATGCCTTCCAGCCCAAGCTGGTCCCGATGCGTTTCCACGTGGCGCGCAATCACCTTCAGGCGATTGCTGAGGCCGTCGTACTCCTGCGTCAGGTGCTGCAGGAACTGCTCGACGGTGGCGGGAGGTTTCTCGGATGAACTCATCGGATAGCGCGAAGTTGACGGCCCCGATGCGCGCGCGATGCTGGCGCACGCGGCCCGGGGCTCGACTGGATACATGCATGAAGGGCGAATTTAATCACGTTTGCGGCCCGGCCCGCGCCGCCTGCTCGCTCCCACGCGCTCGATCATCACTTGCACACGCTCCACGGCACGACTGGAAGCGATTGTCCAACGGGCTCGCGGCGTCGTAAAGATTAGGGCGTCTACCGAGGCCGGCTGTCGCGACGAAGCGCGACGACGCGCCGCGCAGCCCGCCTGCCCTCACCGTTCAACGATAGTCGACCCATACGCTGCCCGCATCGGCCGAACGCACGCAATTCTCGACCCAGCGCACGCCCTCGACGCCCGCGTGGACGTCCGGAAAGCGGATGGCCTTCAACGCCGCGGCGTCGCCGCGATCGGCCGCATCCATCGCGAGCGCGAAGCGCGCGTACAGGTTCGACCAAGCCTCGAACAACCCTTCCGGATGCCCGGCGCCGATCCGATCCTCGCGCAGCGCCCGCGGATGCAGATAGCCCATCCCGCGATCGAGCACCTGCGCGGGCTGCCCCTGGATTTCGTAGCGCAACTGGTTCGGATGCTCGTCCCACCATTCGATGCTGGCCTTCGAGCCGATCACGCGCACCTTCTGCCCGTGCATCGAGCCGGCGTTCACCGCGCTCGACCACACGTAGCCGATCGCCCCGGTGTCGTATTCCATGATCGTGAACGCGTTGTCCTCGAGCGGCGCGCGGCTCTTCACGAAGCTTTGCCGCGAACACATCAGCCGCCGGATCTTCAGTTCCGGCGCCATCACCTCGGAGATGTACAGCGGATGCGTGCCGATGTCGCCGAGCACGTAGCTCGGGCCCGCGAATGTCGGATCGACGCGCCAGCGCGCGGCCGCGCTCGCGGCCTCGACGCCTTCGCTGTGAAAACCGTGCGCGAACTGCATCTGCACGATGCGGATCTCGCCGAGGTCGCCGCGCGCGATCATCTCGCGCGCCTGCTCGATCATCTGGTGTCCCGAGTAGCCGTACGCAACGCCGACGATCCGGTTCTTCTCGATCGACAGCCGCTGCAGCGCCTCGGCCTCTTCGGTCGTGAAGCACAGCGGCTTCTCGCAGACCACGTGCAGCCCCGCGTTCAGCGCGGCGCAGCAGATCTCGAAGTGCGTGTTGTTCGGCGTCGCGATCGACACCGCGCGGATGCCGTCCGGGCGACGCGCTTCGGCGTCGAACATCGTCGCGTAATCGGGATAGCAGCGCTCGGCCGCGACGCCGAGCTTCACGCCGAACTGGCGGCCGCGTTCGGGATCGAGGTCGAATGCGCCGGCAACCAACTGGAAGCTGCCGTCGCGCAGCGCGGCCGACCGGTGGCTGTAGCCGATCTGGCTGCCGAGCCCACCGCCGACCATGCCCCAGCGAATCGAATGTCCAAGCAGAATCTGTCCGTCAATCATGATGGTGGTGTTCCCGGTGCGTGTTCAGGAGGTCATGCAAAACCGGCCGACGCGAGAAACGCGCGGCTCGCGGCGACGTCGCGCAGGCTCGTGCCGGCGTTGCGCGGGTCGCGCTCCTGCTCGATCGTGATGGCGCCCGCGTAGCCGATGTCGTCGAGCGCCTGGCGGATCGCGCGGTAGTCGAGCACGCCGGTGCCGATCGGGCACATCACGCCGCGCGCGCATGCGGCGAAAAACGCGATGTGCTCGCCCATCACCGCGTCGTACACGGCCGCGTCGATATCCTTGAAATGGACGTAGTCGAGACGCGCCGCATGGCGGCGCAGCCACATTTCGGGGTCCATGCCCGAGTAATGCAGGTGGCCGGTGTCGAGACACAGGCCCACCGTATCGGCCGGAATATCGGCCACGATCCGGTCGATCTCGTCCGCGAACTCGATGTAGCCGCCCGCATGCGGATGAATCACCGCGCGCACGCCGAACGCGTCGCGCGCGATCGTCGCGATCTGCCGGATATGGTCGACCATCCGCGCCCAGCGCTCGTCGGACAGCCGCGGCGCGCGATCGCCGTGACCGGCCGCGTAGTCGCGTTCCTCGTGGCCCCAGTCCATCACGACCAGGTACGGCGCCGCGTAGCGCTGGCCGTCCTGCGTCGGCGGCGTCGGCAGCCGCGTGATCAGCGCGCAGATGTCGCGCGTCTGGCGCAGCAGGTTCGGCAGGTTCTCCGGCGACACGAGATCGTCGAAGATCGTGCCGGCCGTGATGCTCAGGCGGTGCCGTTCGAGCTCGGCGCTCACCACGTCGGGCTCGAGCGGGATGTAGCCGTACGGCCCGAGCTCGATGCCCGAGTAGCCGGCCTGCGCGGCCTCGGCAAGCACGTGCCGCCACGGCGGCAGGTGCGGGTTCTTCACGTCGTCGACGCCCCAGCAGCACGGCGCGCAGC
Organism: Burkholderia sp. BCC1208; assembly: GCF_902833095.1. Classification (NCBI taxonomy): domain Bacteria; kingdom Pseudomonadati; phylum Pseudomonadota; class Betaproteobacteria; order Burkholderiales; family Burkholderiaceae; genus Burkholderia; species Burkholderia sp. BCC1208. The sequence goes on from NZ_CADFDY010000001.1 coordinate 501,068, forward strand.
CAATCTTCATCGTCATGTCGGTCGGTCCGGTAAGCGACGAGCGGCCGCGGATCAGCCGCGATAGAACGCGGGATGGTCGGCCATCGCGATCGGTTCGACCGCGCCGCTCTTCTGCGCCCGCACGCATGCGTCGGCCGCGACCGCCGCTGCGTAGCCGTCCCATGCGGACGGCCCGGTCAGCCCGCCCTGCCGCACGCCGTCGATGAACGCCTGCAGCTCGACGTCGTACGACGCGATGAAGCGCTCCTTCCAGTCAGTCATGATCTCGACCGACTGCCGCGCCGCGTGCTTGAGCCCGACGGCCGGCGGATCGGGCAGCTTTGCGATGCCCTGCTCGCCGACCACCTCGCACTGGATGTCGTAGCCGTACTGGCAGTTCACGAAAATCTCGACGTCGATGCGCACGCCGCTCGCGGTTTCGAGCAGCACGATCTGCGGATCGGCGAGGTGCGCGGATGCATGGCGCGTCTTCCTCGGATAGACGACCTGCGCGCTCGCATAGTCCTCGCCGAGCAGCCAGCGCAACACGTCGAGTTCGTGGATCAGCGTGTCGGTGATCGCCATGTCGGTCGTGTAGCGCTCGCCGACCGACTGGTTGCGGTGCGCGCAGTGCAGCATCAGCGGCGCACCGATTGCGCCGCTGTCGATCAAACGCTTGAGCGCACGATAGCCTTCGTCGTACGGCCGCATGAAGCCGACCTGCACGAGCCGCTTGCCGTGCGCGACTTCGGCTTCGACGATCCGCATGCAGCCGTCGGCCGTGACGGCCAGCGGCTTCTCGCAGAACACCGGCTTGCCGTGCGCGATCGCGTCGAGCACGAACGCTTCGTGCGTCGGCCCCCACGACGTGACGAGCACGGCCTGCACGTCGGCGGCCGCGACCACTTCGTGGCCATCGCCGTAGATCTCGGCGTCGAGCCCGTATTTCGTCACCGCGTCGCGCGCCTGCCGCGGATCGATGTCGTTGACGGCCACGACGCGCGCGCCGGACAGCGTGCGGGTCAGTCTGCGGATGTGGTCCTGGCCGATCGCGCCGCAGCCGATCACGCCGATTTGCAAGGTCATGCAGGTGTCTCCAGTGGTTCGTTCATCAGCGGCGCGACCCGTGCCGCGCCGGTCATCAATCGGTCAGCGCGCGGCGCGGTCGAAATGGCGATCGACGTAGCGCTGGATGGTGTCGCGCATGTAGCGCGACGAGGCTTCCGCGCGGTCCTCCCATGCGAACACGCACGACGACATCACGCCGTCGAAGCCGGCCGCGCCGAGCGCGCGGAAAAACACGTCCCAGTCGATCTCGCCCTGCCCGATGTCGAGATGCTGGTGCACGCGGATCTGGTTCGAGCCCGGCGGGTTCACGATGTAGCGCAACTGGCTGCTCTTGCGGTGGTCGAACGTGTCGGCCACGCGCACGTGCGCGAGAATCGGCGCGGCCTGCGCGATCATCGCGGCCATGTCGTCGCCGTAGTAGAACGTGTGCGGCGCGATATACGACAGCTTCAGCGCGGGCGACCCGAGATTCGTGACGATGTCGATCGCCGGCTGCAGCTGCTCGATCCAGTCCTCCGGATGCGGCTCGACCGACAGCACGATGCGTTCGCGCTCGAGGATCGGCAGCAGCACGTCCATCGAGCGGAACCACGCGGCTTCGCACAGCTCCTTCGGGTTCGCGCCCGGCCGCTCGCCGACCGAACGCTCGGGCGACGCGCCGCGCCCGAACTCGGACACCATCAGCGGGCACTCCATCTCGACCGCGACCTCGATCGCCTTCTGCCAGCAGCGCACGGCCCATTGCCGCTCGTCCTCGAACGGGCTCGCCCAGCGGTACATCGGCTGCAGCGACGCGAGACCGACGCCGCTCGCGCGCATCGCCTGGCGGAACGCGGCCATGCGTGCGGGGGTCGCGCGCGGCATCACCCACCAGTCGAGAAAATCGCTGCGCGGCGACAGCTCGATCTGGTCGTAGCCGAGCTCGGCGACCGCATGCGGCAGCCGATCGAGCGGAAGGTGGCGAATCATGTAGGGATCCAGAGCGATCTTCATCTTCTTCCCGGACGGTTCCACGGTTTCGGCAGTATCGAAATCGGTCAGCGGCGCGACTTCTTGTTGCGGTACTGGTCGGCGATCACGGCCGCGACGATGATCGCGCCCTTCACCATCTCCTGGTAATACGCATCGATGCGGATGAACGTGAAGCCCGACGTCATCACGCCGAGGATCAGCACGCCGATCACGGTGCCCGTCACGCGCCCGAGGCCGCCCGACAGCGACGTGCCGCCGATCACGACGGCCGCGATCGCATCGAGCTCGTACATCACGCCCATGCCCGACTGGCCGGAGATCGCGCGCGCGGCCGTCACGGTGCCGGCGATCCCGCTCAGGAGTCCCGCGATCGCATAGACGAAGATCAGGTGCCGCGTGACGTTGATGCCCGACACGACGGCCGCGTGGCGGTTCGCGCCGATCGCATAGGTGTATTTGCCGAAGCGCGTGTAGCGCAGCACGACGTGGAAGATCGCGGCGACCACGAGAAAGATGATCACCGGATTGGCGCCCGCGCCGATCGCCGCGAACGGGTCGGTCAGCATCGACACCGGCATCCCGTTGGTGAACCACTTCGCGAAGCCGCGCGCGGCGACCATCGTGCCGAGCGTCGCGATGAACGGCGGGATGCCCGTCATCGCGATCAGCGTGCCGTTCAGCAGGCCGACCAGCAGCCCGACGCACACGCCGGCGAGCACCGGCCAGATGATCGGCAGGTCGGTGAGGTGCGGAAACACCGCGCGCGGAAAGTCGGACACCTGCGCGAGGCTCGCCGACACGACGGCGGCCGCCGCGACCACCGACCCCGACGACAGGTCGATCCCGCTGGTGATGATCACGAGGTTCACGCCGACCGCGATGATGCCGATCACGGCCATCTGCAGCACGATGATCTCGAGCCGCTCGGTATTGAAGAGGAAGCTCTGGCCGACGACGATCCAGCCGACGATCTCGAAGAACAGGCTGATGCCGACCAGCACGAGGAAGATGCTCAGTTCCGGCGGCCACTTCGTATGCCGCGACTTGAGCGTCATGGTCTGCGCATCCGCGACCGGGTTCAGGTTGCCCATTTCAGTTGTCTCCAATCTTGTTACGGCTCAGCGCGACGCGAGATCCATGATGCGGACCTGGTCGGCGTCCTTGCGATCGACGATGCCGGTCATGCGCCCTTCGTGCATCACCATCACGCGATCGCTCATCCCCAGCACTTCCGGCATTTCCGACGAGATCATCAGCACCGCGACGCCCTTGCCGGCAAGCGCGCTGACGAGCCGGTGGATCTCGGCCTTCGCGCCGACGTCGATGCCGCGCGTCGGTTCGTCGAGGATCAGGATGCGCGGCTGCGTGAGCAGCCAGCGGCCGATCAGCACCTTCTGCTGGTTGCCGCCCGACAGGTTCTGGATTTCCTCGTGCAGCCCGGGCGACTTCACGCGCAGCATCCGGCTCATTTCCTCGCAGTCGCGCTTCAACTGCGCCTGCTGCACGAAATTGAACTTCACGTAGCGGCGGCTCAGCACCGCCGCCTCCATGTTCGCGAGCAGGTCGAGATTCAGGAAGCAGCCGGAATCCTTGCGGTCCTCGGTGAGGAACGCCATCCCGTGCTTCATCGCCTGCGCGGGCGTCGCGATCCGCACCGGCTTGCCGTCGATGCGGATCTCGCCCGACGTGGCCGGCACGACGCCGAACAGCGCCTCCGCGACGTTCGAGCGCCCCGAGCCGACGAGGCCCGCGACGCCGAGGATCTCGCCCGCGCGCAGCTCGAAGCTCACGTCGCGGAACACGCCGTCGACGCAGAGATCCTTCACCGACAGCACGACGTCGCCGATCGGCACGTCCTCCTTCGGGAACATCTGCGTGATCTCGCGCCCGACCATCATGCGGATGATGTCGTCGCGGGTGACGTCGCTCGACGCATGCGTGCCGATGTACTTGCCGTCGCGGAACACCGAGAACTCGTCGGCGATCTCGAACAGCTCGTTCATCTTGTGCGTGATGTAGACGATGCCCTTGCCCTGCTCGCGCAGCTGGCGAATGATCCGGAACAGGTGCGTGACTTCCTTGTCGGTCAGCGCGGAGGTCGGTTCGTCCATGATCAGCACGTCCGAGTCGAACGACACGGCCTTCGCGATCTCGACCATCTGGCGGCTCGCGACCGTCAGCGCGCGCACGTCGGTTTCCGGATCGATGTCGATCGACAGCCGCTCGAACAGCGCGGCCGTGCGGCGGCGCAGCTCGGCGTGATCGATCAGGCCGAAGCGGTTCTTCGGTTCGCGGCGGATCCAGATGTTCTCCGCGACCGTCATGTACGGCATCAGGTTGAGCTCCTGATGGATCATCGCGATGCCGCGGTCGAGCGCATCGAGCGGGCCGTTCAGCACGACCGGTTCGCCGTTGATCAGGATTTCGCCCTGGTCGGGCGTGTAGACGCCCGCGATGATCTTCATCAGCGTGGACTTGCCGGCGCCGTTCTCGCCCATCAGCGCATGAACGGTGCCGCGGCGCACGCGGAACTGCACGCCGTCGAGCGCGACGACGCCGGGAAAGGACTTGCCGACGCCGCGCACCTCGAGCACGCAGTCGGCCGCGGAAGGAGGCGGCGAACCGGACGAGCCGGCCGCCCCGGACGAAGCGGCCGGCGCGTCGCCGCCGGCCATCGGGCGCGCGATCCTGGCTGTAAACATGGACGTTCCTCGACAAGTCGCGCGCGAACCCGGCCGTGCCGGGCCCGCGCAGTTCAACGGGACAACCGGTCAGTGCTTCGCGTACTGGTTCATGTTGTCGGGCGTCACGAGCTCGAACGGCACGTTCACGTAGCGGTCGACCGGCTGCTTCTTCGCAAGCTTGAGCGCCGCGGCCACCGCCTGCGCGCCCTGCCCGGACGCGTTCTGGTACACGGACACCTTCAACTCGCCGGCCTTCATCGCAGCAAGCCCGTCCGGCGTCGCGTCGATGCCGGCGACGACCGTCTTCGGCGTCAGCTTGCGCGCGGCCTTCAGCGCGTTGATCGCGCCGATCGCCATTTCGTCGTTGTTCGACACGATCGCGTCGAACTTGGTCCCGGAGCTCAGCCAGTTCATCGTGATGTCCTGGCCCTGCGTGCGGCTCCACTTGCCTTCGCGCTTGTCGACGATCTTCATGCCCGCGCAATCCTTGGTCGCGATCACGTCCTCGATGTCCTTGGTGCGGGCGCGCGCCGATTCGTTGGACAGCTCGCCCATCAGCACGAGGATGTCGCCCTTGCCGCCGAGCAGCTTGCACACCTGGCGCGCCTGCAGCGTGCCAGACTGCTTTTCGTCGGATGCGACGACCGCGACGCCGGCCGGCAGCTTGTCGAAATCGACCGGCTTGCGGTTGACGTAGACGAGCGGGATCTTCGCCGCGGTCACCATCTTCGTGATCTTCGGCGTCGCGTCGGTATCGACCGCGTTCACGATGATCGCGTCGACCTTCTGCGCGATCATGTTCTGGACCTGGCTCAACTGCTTGCCGACGTCATTGCCGCCGTCCTCGATCTGCACCGTCGCGCCGTCCTTCTTCGCGGAATCGGCGATGCTGTTGCGCAGGATGGTCAGGAACGTGTCGTCGAACGATGCCATCGTCACGCCGATCTTCTCGGCATGCGCGAGCGGCGCAGCCAGGATCGCGGCGGCCGCGACGGCCATCAGCTTGGTCTTCATGATCAATCTGTCTCCTCATCTCCGGGGGCGGAAGACGGCGCGTTGCGCGCCGCCGGGCCGAGTCCCGTCTGGTCCGATCGGGACTGAAGCATCCGGATGAAACTGTAGATCACTTCCTCGAAAATTTGGAAATTTATTTCTACGTGATTTCACCTAGGGAACTGGATTTCCAAAAAGTCTAGACTGCGTCCGTAGCCCGAATCCTGACGGCAGGCAGCCTCGCGTCGTGCAGCATCCGCTGCCGATAGCCGCCCAGGATTCGGTCCCCTAATCTGCCGGCAGCGCCGAACGCCGGCCGCGAGCGTGACACGTGATATGAGCCTGCTGAACTTTCCGAGTGACCGCCCCATCGATCTCGCCTGCCTCGGCCGCGTGGCCGTGGATCTCTATGCGCAGCAGTACGGCAGCCGCCTCGAAGACGCGCGCAGCTTCCAGATGTATCTCGGCGGCTCGTCGGGCAACGTCGCGTTCGGCGTCGCGCGGCTCGGGCTGAAGACCGCGATGATTTCGCGCGTCGGCGACGAGCAGATGGGCCGCTTCCTGCGCGAGACACTCGAGCGCGAAGGCTGCGACACGAGCCAGTTGCAGACCGATCGCGAGCGCCTCACCGCGCTGGTGCTGCTCGGACTGAAGGATCGCGATACGTTTCCGCTGCTGTTCGTGCGCGAGAACTGCGCGGACATGGCTGTGCGCGCCGACGAGATCAGCGAGGACTTCATCGCCGGTTGCCGCGCGCTGGCGATCACCGGCACGCATCTGTCGACGCCGGGCACGCGCGAGGCGTCGCTGACGGCGTTGGCGTATGCGCGCCGGCACGGTGCCGTGCGCATCCTCGACATCGACTACCGGCCGGTGCTGTGGGGGCTGACAGCACGCGGCGCCGGCGAGAACCGCTACGTACCCGACGCGCAGGTGACGCGGCAACTGCAGCAGGTGCTCGGCGAATTCGACCTGCTGGTCGGCACCGAAGAGGAATTCCTGATCGCGGGCGGCGTGCCGCACGACCTGATCGCGTCGTTGCAGGCGGTGCGCGCGATCACGACCGCGACGCTGGTGGTCAAGCGCGGCGCGCTCGGCTGCTGCGTGATCGAAGGCGACGTTCCCGTGCGCATCGACGATGCGCCGACCTTCGTCGGCGAACGCGTCGAGGTGCTCAACGTGCTCGGCGCGGGCGACGCGTTCCTGTCGGGCCTGCTGTCGGGGCTGCTGCGTGGGCGCGACTGGGCCGAATCGACGCGGATCGCGAACGCGTGCGGCGCGATCGTCGTGTCGCGTCATGCATGCTCGGCCGCGATGCCGACGCCGGCCGAACTCGCGCACTGGTTCGACGGCAGCCGCAATCCGGCGGTCGATGCCGACCGCACGCTCGCGCACCTGCATCGCGTGACGGTGCCGCGCCGCGAATGGGACGACCTGTGCGTGATGGCGTTCGACCATCGCAGCCAGTTCTACGAACTCGCGGTGCAGGCCGGCGCGGACGAAGCGCGGATCAAGACGTTGAAGCGCCTGCTCGTGCGCGCGGTCGAACAGGTCGAACGCGATCGCGGCATCGCCGGCCACGTCGGCGTGCTGATCGACGGCGGCGCGTACGGCAGCGACGCGCTCGCGTCGGCCACCGGGCGCGGCTGGTGGGTCGGCCGCCCGGTCGAGCTGCCGGGCTCGCGGCCGCTGCGGTTCGACGAGACGCGCTCGGTCGGCTCGTCGCTCACGCACTGGCCGACCGAACAGGTCGTGAAGTGCCTCGTTCACTATCACCCCGACGACCATGTCGACCTGCGTGTCGAGCAGGAGCAGCGCGTGCTGGAACTGTGGGAAGCCACGCGGGCGAGCGGCAACGAGCTGCTGCTGGAAATGATTCCGCCGCGCGCGGTCACGCCGGCCGGCACCGAGGACGACGCGGTGCTGCGCACGGTCGCGCGCTTCTACAACCTCGGCGTGAAACCCGAATGGTGGAAGCTCACGCCGTTGAGCGCCGACGGCTGGGCGCGGCTCGCCGCGCTGATCGCGGAGCGCGATCCGCACTGCCGCGGCGCGGTGATCCTCGGGCTGAACCAGCCGCTGCAATACCTCGTCGACAGCTTCCGCTCGGCGACCGACCCGATCGTCAAGGGCTTCATGGTCGGGCGCACGCTGTGGGCCGATGCGTCGTTGAACTGGTTCGCGGGCCGGATCGACGACCAGGCGCTGATCGACGAAGTGGCCGGCAACTTCGCGCAACTGGTCGACGCGTGGCTGGGCCGGCGGGCCGCCGCGCGCGCCGCGGCGGCAGCCTGATGCCCGTGTTCGTGACGACCATCCGACTTCTCTCTATCGACCGACGATGACCACTACCGTAAGACTGACCGTCAGCCAGGCGCTCGTGCGCTACCTGGCCGCCCTGCGCGCCGAAGTCGTCCAGCCTGACGGCCGCACCGAGATCCTGCCGTACTGCGGCGGCGTGTTCGCGATCTTCGGCCACGGCAACGTGGCCGGGCTCGGCGAAGCGCTGCATGCCGAGAAGGACCGGCTGCCGACGTTTCGCGCGCACAACGAGCAAGGGATGGCCAATGCGGCCGTCGCGTTCGCGAAAGCGAATTTCCGCCAGCGGATGATGGCCGCGACGTCGAGCATCGGCCCCGGCGCGACCAACATGCTCACCTCTGCCGCGCTCGCGCACGTCGGCCGCTTGCCGCTGCTGCTGCTGCCCGGCGACGTGTTCGTGTCGCGGCTGCCCGACCCGGTACTGCAGCAGGTCGAGGATTTCGAACAGGGCGACGTCAGCGCGAACGACTGCTTCCGGCCCGTGACGCGCTACTTCGATCGCATCACGTCGCCCGAGCAGTTGCTCGTCGCGCTGCCGCGCGCGATCCAGGTGATGACCGATCCCGCGCAGTGCGGCCCCGTGTGCCTCGCGCTGCCGCAGGACGTGCAGACCTTCGCGTACGACTGGCCCGAGGATTTCTTCGCGCCGCCGGTGATCCGGATGCGCCGGCCGCCGGCCGACGCGCTCGAACTCGCCGATGCGCTCGACGTGCTGAAGGCCGCGAAGAAGCCGCTGATCGTCGCCGGCGGCGGCGTGCTGTACAGCCAGGCGTGGGACGCGCTGCGCGCGTTCGCCGACACGCACGGCGTGCCGGTGGCCGAATCGCAGGCCGGCAAGGGCAGCCTCGCGTGGGACCACCCGCTGAACCTTGGCTCGATCGGCGTGACGGGCTCCCCCGCCGCCAACCGCGCGGCCGCGCAGGCCGACGTCGTGTTCGCGGTCGGCACGCGGCTGCAGGATTTCACGACCGGCTCGCACGCGCTCTACGGCGACGCGACGCTGCTGAGCCTGAACGTGCAGCCGTTCGACGCGGGCAAGAAACGCGGCCGGCAACTGGTTGCCGATGCGCGTACGGGCCTCGGCCAGTTGTCGGCCGCGCTGGCCGGCTGGCGTGCCGACGCGGCGTGGACGGCCGCCAACCGCGACCAGGCCGCCGCATGGAACGCGCGCGTGACGGAGCTGACCACACGGATGCCGAAGGACACGCTGCCGTACGACGCGGACGTGATCGGCGCGGTGCGCGACTCCGCGGCCGACGCGGGGCGCGACAGCGCGCGCGACGATCTCGTCGTCTGCGCGGCCGGCACGCTGCCGGCCGAACTGCACAAGCTGTGGCGCAGCGGCGTGCCGGGCAACTACCACATGGACTATGCGTATTCGTGCATGGGCTACGAGGTCGCGGGCGGCCTCGGCGCGAAGCTTGCACGACCCGAGCGCGAAGTGATCGTGATCGTCGGCGACGGCTCGTACATGATGCTCAACGCGGAGCTCGCGACCTCCGTGATGCTCGGCCGCAAGCTGATCGTCGTGATCCTCGACAACCGAGGCTACGGCTGCATCGAGCGGTTGCAACTCAATTGCGGCGGCGCGAGCTTCAACAACATGCTCGACGACTGCGTGCCCGAGGGCGGCGAACGCTCGACGATCGACTTCGCGATGCATGCGCGCGCGATGGGAGCGGACGCCGTGCACGTGGGCGACATCGGCGAGCTGCGCCGCGAAATGAAACGCGCGCGTGCGACGACGAAGAGCCAGGTGCTCGTGATCGACACCACGCACCGTCGCACCACCGACGACGGCGGCGCATGGTGGGAAGTCGCGGTGCCGCAGGTATCCGAACGCGCCGGTGTCGAGGACGCACACCGCGCGTATCTCGATGCGAAAACCCGGCAGCGGCGCTGATTGCGCACGCTGCGCCACGAACACGCCTGCCACACATCATCCGAATCAAGGAAGCAAGTCATGAGCTGGAACGTCCGCATCGGTATCAATCCCCTGTCGTGGATGAACGACGACCTGCCGTCGCTCGGCGGCGAGACGCCGCTCGAGACGGCGCTGAAGGAAGGCGCCGAAATCGGCTATGCGGGCTTCGAGCTCGGCAACAAGTTTCCGAAGACGGGCCCCGAACTGAAGGCGAAGCTCGCCGAATTCGGGCTCGTATGCGTGTCGGGCTGGTATTCGGGCTTCCTCGCGGAAGTCGCGCCGGGCATGACCGACGCCGATGCCGTCGCGGCGGAAATCGAGCGCTGCCGCGCGCACATGACGAAGCTGCAATTCAACGACGTGACGGTCGTCGTGTACGGCGAATGCGCGGGCACGATCCAGGGCAGCATCGACACGCCGGTCGCGAAGCGGCCGCGTTTCGTCGACGACGACGCCTGGCGGCGCTACGCCGCGCGCCTCGACGCGTTCGGCGCGCATCTGCTCGACACCTACGGGATCCGGCTCGCCTACCATCACCACATGGGTGCGTACGTCGAATCGCCGGACGACGTCGACCGGCTGATGGCGCTGACCGATCCCGCGAAGGTGTTCCTGCTGTTCGACACCGGCCACGCGTATTTCGGCGGCGCGGCCGACCCGGTGACGCTGTTGAGGAAGCACGTATCGCGCGTGGCGCACGTGCATTGCAAGGACGTGCGGCCGCAGGTCGTCAACCGGGCGCGCAACGACGGCTGGAGCTTCCTGAACGGCGTGATCAACGGCACCTTCACGGTGCCGGGCGACGGCGCGCTCGACTACGACGCGACGCTGCGCACGCTGAAGGACGCCGGCTACGAAGGCTGGCTCGTCGTCGAGGCCGAGCAGGATCCGGCCGTCGCGCCGAGCTATGCGTATGCGAAGAAGGGCTATGAATCGCTGCGCGCGATCGTCGACCGGTTGAGCGCGTGAGCATGTGCGCAAACGCCCGAGCGCGCCGCCCTATCCTATTGCGGAGACCCATTTCATGACGATTTCTCCCCTGCTGGTCAAGGCATCCGCCGACCGCGAAATCTGCAACGTCACGCCCGAATCGGCCGGCTGGAAACACGTCGGCTTTCGCGCGCTGCGCCTGAAGGCCGGCGACACCGAGACGCTCGACACGGGCACGCGCGAACTGTGCGTCGTCGTGCTGACGGGCACGGTGCGCGCGGAGGTCGACGGCGAAGCCTACGACGCGCTCGGCAAGCGCGACAGCGTGTTCGAGGACGTGTCGCCGGACGCGCTGTACGTGCCGGGCGGCAAGCGCGTCACGCTGGTCGCGACGCGCGATGCGGAGGTCGCGCTGTGCACCGCGCCGTACGCGAGCGGCGACAAACCCGTGCGGCGCCTCGACGGCGAACGGATGCGCCGCTCGGCGCGCGGGCAAGGCACCAACACGCGCTACGTATGCGACATCCTGATGGGCGACAACCCGGCGGCCGAGCGCCTCCTCGTCGTCGAAGTCGTCACGCCGGCCAGCCATTCGAGCAGCTATCCGCCGCACAAGCACGACCGCGACGCGGCGCCCGACGAAACCTCGCTCGAGGAAACCTATTACCACCGGATCGATCCGCCGCAGGGTTTCGCGTTCCAGCGCGTGTACACCGACGACCGCAGCCTCGACGAGGCGTGCGCGGTCGAGAATCACGACGTCGTGATGGTGCCGCGCGGCTACCACCCGGTGGTCGCTCCGCACGGCTACAACCTGTACTACCTGAACGTGATGGCCGGGCCGAGCCGCGCGTGGGCGTTCAAGAACGATCCCGCGCACGAGTGGATGCTCGATGCGGCGCCGAAACGGTGAAGGGCTGAAGTATTGAAGCGCCGAAGCACTGAATGGAAGACGGGCCGACGCGGCCCGTGACGATGCGACGCCCGGCACGCGCATACAGTGCCGGCAACGCTACGGAGCCGCCATGGTGACGCCCCCCTTTCGCCTCGAATCCCACGCCTTCGACGACGATACGTCGAACCCGGCGCTGCCGCACTTCAATGCAGCCGTCGCGCGCCGAATGGGAGAAATCGCGATCAACCTCGCGTCGCGACGCGGGCTGCCGATTGCGGTCGGCATCGTGGGCGAGCAGGCGTTGCTGTTCTACTGCGCGCTCGACGGCAGCGGCGCGCACGACGGCGATGCGATCCGCCGCCGGCAAAACACGGTCCTGCGTTTCGGCCAGAGTTCGCTCGCGGTCGGCGCGCGCTTTCGGCGTGCCGGCTGGTCGCTGCGGTCGCAGGGCCTGTCGGACGACGATTACGCACTCGACGGCGGTGGCGTGCCGGTGCGTATCGCCGGCGCCGGCATCGTCGGTGCGATGACGATCGCGGGGCTCGGCTCCGAACGCGATCACGCGCTCGTCGTCGAATGCTTGCGCTGGCACGTCGGCGCGAATACGCTGGCGATGAGCGCGTAACGGCGCGAACGGCGCCCCTGCACCGTTCGCGCGGTACCGCCGACGATCAGTTCAACCCGCCGCTCACGACGAGATGCTCGCCGGTCATCCAGCGCGCATCGTCCGAGGCGAGGAACACGGCGACCGACGCGATGTCGTTCGGCTCGCCGAGGCGGCCGAGCGGCGTCTGGCCGAGCACCTGCGCTTCGAGATCGGAACCGATGATGCCCGCGCTGTGCGTGCCTTCGGTCACGACCATCCCCGGGTTGATCGCGTTCACGCGGATCTTGCGCGGGCCGAGTTCGAGCGCGAGCACGCCGGTGATCGCGTCGACCGCGCCCTTCGTGCCGCTGTACACGGCGCTGGCCGGCGGCGTGATGCTGGTCACCACCGAGCTGATGTTGATGATGCTCGCGCCTTCGCCGAGATGCTTGACCGCCGCCTGCGTCGTCAGCAGTACGCCGAGCACGTTCGTGTCGAACTGCCGGCGGTAGTGCTCTTCGGTGATCGCTTCGATCGGCGCGAATTCGTACACGCCGGAGTTGTTGACGAGTACGTCGAGACGACCGTACGTTTCGATGGCGGTATCGACGATGCGCTGCGCATCGGCGGCCTTCGACACGTCGCCGCCGACCGCGACCGCGCGGCCGCCCGCTTCCGTGATCGCGCTCACGACCGCGTCCGCGCCCGCCTTGCTGCTCGCGTAGTTGACGACGACCGATGCACCTTCGTCGGCCAGTGCCTTCGCGATTGCCGCGCCGATGCCCTTCGATGCGCCCGTGACGATCGCTACCTTGCCTGCCAGCTTGCTCATGATTTCATTCCTCTGTTCGAAGACCTTCGATGGATGGCGCCGGTTGCCGCGACGATGCGTCGATGCGTTTCAATGGCGACCGGCCTGACTGGCAATGTAAGGTGCGGCACCGCAGCGATAAAGCGGCTCGAAGCGAATTGACTGGCGGAGTTTGCCGAACAATCGAGCGGGCGTCGTCAGCCAGCGCTCAGCCAGGCGTGCGCGACCTCGCCGCCGAGGCCGTCGAGCCCGCCGTCGTAGACGATCCGTCCGCGCCCCATTACCGCCGCGCGTCGCGCGAGCCGCGGCGCAAGCTGCAGCCGCTGCTCGATCAGCACGATCGAAACGCCGTCGGCCTGCAGCGCGGCGAGGCACGCGCCGACTTCGTCGACCGCGAGCGGCGCGAGCCCTTCGGCCGGTTCGTCGACGATCAGCACGCGCGGCCGGCCGGCGAGTGCGCGCACCAGCGCGAGCACCTGCTGCTCGCCGCCCGACAGCCGCCCGGCTTTCACGTCCGCGCGCGCGGCCAGCAGCGGAAAACGGTCGAACAGGCGGTCGAGCGCCGAGCGTTCGGTTGCGCCGCTTGCGCCGCGCAAACCGAGCCGCAGGTTGTCGCGCACGGTCAACAGCGGGAACACGTCGCGGCTTTCAGCCACGTAAGCGACGCCGCGCCGCGCGATCTCGAACGTGCGCGCGCCCACGCATTCGGCGCCGGCGATGCGCACCGAGCCGGCGGTACGCACCAGCCCCATCACGGCCTTCGCGAGCGTGGAGCGCCCCGAGCCGTTGCGCCCGAGCAGCGCGAGCGTCTCGCCCGGCGCGAGCGCGAGATCGACGCCGTCGAGCACGGGCCGTATCCCGTACCACGCGCGCAGCCCGCGAATGTCGAGCACGGCGCTCATGCCGCGCCCTCGCCCAGATAGGCGGCCCGCACGCGCGAATCGGCGCGGATCGCGTCGGGCGCGCCGGTCGCGACCACCGTGCCGCGCACGAGCACCGTGATGCGTTCGGCGAAACCGAACACCGCATCCATGTCGTGCTCGATCATCAGCACGGTGCGGCCCTGCGTCGTCGCGCGGATCAGCGCGATCATCCGCGCCGCCTGTGCGCGGCTCATGCCGGCCGTCGGCTCGTCGAGCAATAGCGTACGCGCACCGCTCGCCAGGGCGATGCCGAGATCGAGCGCGCGCTGCTCCGCATAGCTCAGCTCGGCGGCCGGCGTGTCGCGTCGCGCGTCGAGCCCGATGTCGTGCAGCACGCGCGCCGCCGCGACATCGACCGACGCCGATTCGCGCAGCCGGTTCCACCAGCGCCGCCGTTCGGCCGGCGCATGCAGTGCCGCGCAGCGCAGGTTGTCGAACACGGTCAGGCGCGCGAACGCACTCGTCTGCTGGAAACTGCGGCCGATGCCAAGCCGGCTCGCGACGACCGGTCCGCGCCCGCGCAGCTCGATGCCGTGCAGCACGACGCGCCCACGCGTCGGCCGCGTCGCCCCGGCGATCACGCCGAACAGCGTCGACTTGCCCGCGCCGTTCGGCCCGATCAGCGCATGGCGCTCGCCGGCCGCGATGCTCAAGTCGACACCGTCGAGCACCGTCTGCGCGCCGAAGCGCTGCACGACGCCGTGAAGCGCGATCGCGTTGCCGTTCATCGCGCGTCCTCCGGCGTGGCCGCCGCGGCGCGATGCCCGAGCCGCGCGCGCCAGCTCCACAGCAGCGTGCCGATGCCGGCCGCCGAGCACGCGACGGCCCAGCCAGCCGGCGTATCGGCGTCGATGCCCCATGCGCCGAACGCGAGGCCCGTGCCGCCGTCCTGCGCGAAGCGCCACGCATAGCCGAGCTCGGCCGCGCAGACGATCGCGACGCCCCAGAACGCGCACGCGCCGACGCCGCACAGCGCGCGCCATCGCTCGACCGCCGGCGCGCCGCGCCTGAGCACATGCGCGAGCGCCCGGGCAATGCCCGCGATCCCGCCGGGCGCGGCCACGACGATCGCGACGAACAGCACGCCCAGATACAGCGCCCACGCACGCGACACGCCCGCGACGACGATACTCAGCGCGGTCAGCACGGCCGCGCCGGCCGCGGGCCCGAAGAACGCGCCGGTGCCGCCGATCACCGCGGCTATCAGCACGGTCGCCGAGCGCGCCATCGACACGCTGTCGGGTGTCGCGATCTCGACGTCGATCAGCGTCAGCGTACCGGCGACGCCCGCGAAGAACGATGCGCAGGTGACCATCGCGAGCCGCACGCGGCGCGGATCGGTGCCGAGCGCGGCGACCCGCTCAGGGTTGTCGCGCACCGCGTTCGCGAGGCGCGCCAGCGGCGTGCGCGTCAGCGCATGCATGGCCCATGCCGACACGACGCACCACGCGGCGATCAACGCATACGCATGCGCCGGCGCGCCGAATTGCCCGTTGCCCCACGACACGCCGCTCGCACGGTCGATCGGCACGCCGCCGAGGCCGCCGAACCACGCGGGCACGCTCCACGCGGCGGCCGCGACGCATTCGCCGAGCCCGAGCGTGATCATCGCGAACGCGGTGCCGGAACGACGCGTCGCCAGCAGCCCGGCAACGAACCCGAAGCCCGCGCCGGCCACGCCGCCGACGAGCGGCAACAGCGGCAGCGGCGCGCCGATGCGGTTGAACCAGTGGGCGGCCGCGAACGCGCCGAGGCCCGCGAACGCCGCATGCCCGAACGACAGCAGCCCGGTCGTACCGAGCTGCAGGTTGTACGACAGCGCGAGCACGACGAGCGCGGCCGTCTGCGCGAGATAGCCGAGCACCGCGCCATGCGGCCACAGCCATGCGGGCAGCGCGACGCACGCGACGAACGGCGCCCAGCGCGCGAGGCCGGCGAGCGCTCGACTACGCATCGGCACGCTCGCCGAACAGCCCGCGCGGCCGCGCGACCAGGACCGCGACGAGCAGCAGGTACGGCACCAGCGGCGCCAGTTGCGCGATCGACACCGCGGCGACGCTGTCGGGCAGCGCGATGCCCGTCCATTGCGCGAGGTCGCGCAGCGACGTGTCGCTCGCGGCCGCGAAGGTCTGCGCGAAGCCGACCGCGAGCGACGCGACGAACGCGCCGCCGAGCGAGCCCAGGCCGCCGATCACGACGACCGCGAACACGACCGACCCGACCGTCTCGGCGAGCGCGGGTTCGATCACCGCGAGCGGCGCGCCGATCACGCCGGCCAGCGCCGCGAGCGCGGTCCCCGCGCCGAACAGCGCCGTCATCACACGCGGCACGTCGTAGCCGAGCGCCTCGACGGCCGCGCGATGCGTGAGCGCCGCGCGCACGACGAGCCCGATGCGCGATGCACGCAGCAGCCCGCCGAGCGCGACCAGCATCGTCGCGGACATCGCCATCATGAACAGCCGGTAACGCGGCAATGCGAGACCGAACACGCTCGCGGGCGCGCCGTCGAACAGCGGCGGCACGGGCGCCGGCAGCGGCGCGAGGCCCCACGCGAGTTTCGCGCCCTCGCCGATCAGATATGCCAGACCGAAGGTCAGCAGCAGTTCGCTGGTATGGCCGCGCGCCTGCACGCGGCGCAGCAGCGCGCGTTCGCAGCCGGCGCCGAGCAGCCCGACCGCGAGCGGCGCGAGCACGAGCGCGGGCCAGAAGCCCGCCCAGGCCGCGATGCTGTAGCCGACATACGCACCGAGCATGTAGAAGCTCGCATGCGCGAAGTTGAGCACGCCCTGCACGCTGAAGATCAGCGTGAGGCCGGCCGACAGCATGAACAGCAACAAGCCGTAGCTGAGGCCGTTGAAGGCCTGGAGCGCGAACGCGTGCACCGCGTACCGTCAGGCGGCGAGCGGTTCGAGCGCGGCGCGCAGCGCGTCGGGCAGCGGCGCCGGGCGGCGCGTGCCGCGATCGACGTACACGTGCACGAAATGCCCCTGCGCGGCGGGCGATGCATCGCCCTGTGCGAACAGCCCGACTTCATAGCGCACGCTCGACGTGCCGAGCTTCACGACACGCAGGCCCGCGTCGACCGATTGCGGAAACACAAGCGGCGCGAAGTAGTTGCACTGCGTCTCGACGACCAGCCCGATCGTCTGCCCATGCTCGACGTCGAGCACGCCTGTGCGGATCAGATACTCGTTCACGACGGTGTCGAAGTAGCTGTAGTAGACGACGTTGTTCACGTGCCCGTAGACGTCGTTGTCCATCCAGCGGGTCGTGATCGGCAGGAAGTGGCGATAGGCGTCGCGCGGACGCGGCTGCGGCTTGTCGGACATGGCGATGGCGGTCAGGACGATGGAAGCGAAGGGAACGACGGGAACGAAGGGAACGGCGAGGACGACGCGTGACGGCCGCACGACGCGGCGCGCCGGCCGGCAACGAAGCGCCGCGTCGCGATCGCGCGCGCCGCGGCGGATGACACGCTGCGGGCAGGCCGGCCCGTCACTGCCCCGGCCGGTCGACGAATTCGAAATCGAGGCCGCGCGCGCGCATCCAGTCGGCGAGCGCGACGCCCGTGCCGGCGCGCCACGGGCGCAGCAGCGGCGGATCGACGAGCTTGTATTCGAGCAGTTCCGGCGACAGCGACACCGTGCCCGACGCCCGCACGTGATACGCGATGATCAGTTCGTTCTTGCGCACGAACTCGTACACGCCGACGAGCGATACGTGCTCGGCCTTCAGCGCGGTTTCCTCGAATACCTCGCGCGCGATGCCGTCCTCGGGCGTCTCGCCGTTTTCGAGGAAACCGGTGATCAGCGCGAACATCCCTTCGGGCCAGGCCGCGTTGCGCGCGAGCAGGATCTTGCCGTCGAGTTCGACGATCGCGGCGACGACGGGCAGCGGGTTGTTCCAGTGCACGTAGCCGCAGGTGTCGTCGGGGCAGGCCTGGCGAATGCGGCCGCCCTCATGGTCGGGATCGGCACGCTCGGTCAGCGGGCTCGCGCAGCGCGGGCAAAAGCGGTAGTCGGCGGTGGTCATCGATGGAAGTCTGGCGAGCGCCGGACGGCCGACTGCCGGCTGCCCGCGCACCCGCTCGGCGCGGGAAAGGCTTCATTCTAGCGAGTTTGCCCGCGCCCGATACGATCCGGCCCCACCGGTATCAGGATGACCGGCGAGCGTGTGCGGCGGTCGCCGCGAAGCCGCCGGCGCCGATCAGCAGCGCGGCCACCGCGACCCACAGCGCGGGCGTAAACGACCCGAAGCGCGCGGCCAGCGGCGCCGCGACGAGCGGCCCGAGTATCTGCCCGACGCCGTACGACGCGGTCGCATAGCCCATCAGCCCGGCCGCACGCTCGCCGTGCAGGCGCCGCGCCTCGCGCATCGCGAACAGCGTGATCGCGGTGAACGGCAGGCCGAGCAGCGCGCTGCCGATCGAGAAACCGGCCGCGTTCGGCCACACGATTCCGGCCGCGATGCCGAGCGCCTGCGTCGCGCAGCCGGCCGCGAGCAGCAGCCGGTTGTCCCAGTGCCCGGGCAGCCGCGCGGCGGTGATCGCGCCGACGATCAGCGCCGCGCCGAACATCGGCCAGAAGAGGTCGGGCCACGGTGAACCGGCCGGCAGCGCGGCGCGCGCGATCACCGGCAGGAACGTCGCGGTGATGATGTAGCCGAAGCCCGGTGCGCCATACAGCACGACGAGCCAAGCGGCGTCCGCGCGATGGCTTCGCGTGCCGGCCCGCGCCGCCGGCGTGGCGGGTGCGCCGGCGACCGCTTGCGGCGCGGCGGGCGGCGGCGGTGCTGCCTGCGCATGTGCCGAGGCCGGCGCCGCACCGAACGTGCGCCAGATCGCGACCGACAGGACGGCCGACAACGCCGCGAAACCGAGCCAGCCCGCCGCCGCACGCTGGCCCGCCAGCGCACTGCCGATCAGCCCGGTCATGACGATGCCGACGCCCGGCCCCGCGTAGATCACCCCGCTCCATTTGGGCGCGATCAACTCGGCCAGGCGTCGCAACCCCCATTGCGACATGAACACGAACGTCCATGCGCTGACGACGCCCGCGACGAAACGCACGACGAGCCACGCCGGCAGCCAGTGGCCGACGCCCATCGCGGCGGTCAGCAGCACGGTCGCGACGAGCCCGAAACGCACCATCCGCGCGGGCGCCACGCGCAGCGCCGCGCAACTGACCGCGCCG
The DNA here is from genome assembly GCF_902833095.1 of Burkholderia sp. BCC1208. Taxonomy (NCBI): domain Bacteria; kingdom Pseudomonadati; phylum Pseudomonadota; class Betaproteobacteria; order Burkholderiales; family Burkholderiaceae; genus Burkholderia; species Burkholderia sp. BCC1208. The sequence continues at coordinate 520,347 of NZ_CADFDY010000001.1, forward strand.
ACGAAGTAGCCCGCGTAGTTTGCCGACGCGAGCCAGCCGCCTGCTTTCAGGCCGATCGAGCCGTCCGCGAGCATCAGCGGCAACAGCGGCGTGAACGCGAAACGGCCAACGCCGAGCACGATGGCCAGGCCGATCATGCAGGCGAGCGCGGCCGCGCGGGCACCGCGGTCGGCCTGGTCGGACGAAAGCACGCGGGCGGTCGGAGCATCGAAGCGGGACATGGCGGCATGGGCCGACGCGTCGCGCGCCGGCCGGATCGGGAATCGGAATGCGTCCATCCTAGCTTGACCAAACGTTCTTGAAAAATGAATAATTGAGAATCGACTCATCCCCTGGAGAGAATCATGGACCTGGCGGCGCTGGCGATCTTCCGGGCGGTCGTGCGCGAGAACGGCGTCACGCGCGCGGCGGCCAAGCTCAATCGCGTGCAGTCGAACGTCACGACGCGCATCAAGCAGCTGGAAGAAGAACTCGGCGCGGCGCTGTTCGTGCGCGACGGCCGCCGGCTCGTGCTGACGCCGGCCGGGCATACGCTGCTGCCGTATGCGGAGCGCCTGCTCGCGCTCGCCGACGAGGCGCGCGACGCGGTGCGCGAGGACACGCCGCGCGGCCGGTTGCGGCTCGGCACGATGGAAAGCACGGCGGCGAGCCGGCTGCCGACCATCCTCGCGCGCTACCACCACGCCTGGCCCGACGTATCGCTCGAACTGCTGACGGGCACGACGGGCTGTCTGATCGACCGCGTGCGCGACTTCGAAATCGACGCCGCGCTGTTCGCGCGCCCGCCCGAGCCGGACACGCTGCCCGACACGTTCGAGACGGTGCCGATCTTCCGCGAGGATCTCGTGCTGCTCACCCCGCGCGGCCATCCGCCGGTGCGCACGCCGCGCGACGTGCTCCTGCCGACGCTGATCGCGTTCGAGCGCGGCTGCACGTATCGCAAGTACGTCGAGCGGTGGTACGCGGCGCACGGCGTGAAGCCGGCGCGCGTGCTCGAGCTCGGCTCGTATCACGCGATCGTGGCATGCGTCGCGGCCGGCGCGGGCATCGCGGTCGCGCCGCGTTCGGTGCTCGATCTGCAGCCCGAGAGCGGCAACATCACCGCGCACACGATTCCCGAACTCGAAGGCATCGACACGCTGCTCGCGTGGCGGCAGGGTTATGCGTCGGCGGCGCTCGCCGCGCTGCGCGATGCGCTCACCGACGCCGTACGGCAGCCTGGCGACGCAACGGAGCCGGCCGCGACCGTGCCGGCCTGATCCGGACGTGCACGTCGCCGCATCGAGCGACGTGCACGTCCGGCACAAACAAAACGACCCGACCGGCACCTGCCGATCGGGTCGTTTTTCGATTCACGCGATGCCGTCAGTGCGACGACATCGCATCGGTCGTGCAACGATCAGAGCCGTTCCTCGATCCAGCCCTTCACGCCGGCCAGCGCGCCCGGCAGGTTCGCCGGCTCGGTGCCGCCTGCCTGCGCCATGTCCGGACGGCCGCCGCCCTTGCCGCCGACCTGCTGCGCGACGAAGTTCACGAGTTCGCCGGCCTTGACCTTCTTGCTCGCATCCGGCGTGACGCCCGCGATCAGGCTGACCTTGCCGCCTTCGACGGCCGCCAGCACGATCGCCGCGCTCTTGAGCTTGTCCTTCAGCTTGTCGACCGTTTCGCGCAGCGTCTTCGCGTCGGCGCCGTCGAGCGTCGCGGCCAGCACGTACACGCCGCCGATTTCGACGGCCTGCTGCGCGAGTTCGTCGCCCTGGCTCGATGCGAGCTTCGACTTCAGCGCGCCCAGCTCCTTCTCGAGCGACTTCACCTGGTCCTGCACCTGCGCGATGCGCTGCGTCAGCTCCGACGGCTGCGCCTTCAGCGCCGCCGCCGCTTCGTTCATACGCGCGTCGAGCTCCTGCACGTAGCGCACCGCGTTGTCGCCGGTGATCGCCTCGACGCGGCGGATGCCGGCCGCGACGCCGCCTTCGACGACGATCTTGAACAGGCCGATGTCGCCGGTGCGGTGCACGTGCGTGCCGCCGCACAGTTCGCGCGAGAAGCCGAGGTCGAGCACGCGCACTTCATCGCCGTACTTCTCGCCGAACAGCGCCATCGCGCCGCCCTTCACCGCTTCGTCGTACGGCATCACGCGCACGATGCCCGGCGCGTTCGCGAGGATTTCGTTGTTGACGATCTGCTCGACGCGACGGATTTCGTCGTCGGTCATCGGCGCGTTGTGCGCGAAGTCGAAACGGGTCTTGTCGGCATCGACGAGCGACCCCTTCTGCTGCACGTGCGCGCCGAGCACTTCACGCAGCGCCTTGTGCATCAGGTGGGTGGCCGAGTGGTTGCGCTGCGTGCGGGCGCGGCGATGCGCGTCGATTTCCGCGCGCAGCACGTCGCCGACCTTGAGCGTGCCTTGCTCCAGCGTGCCGTGGTGGCCGACCACGTCGGCCTGCACCTTCAGCGTGTCGGCCACCGCGAAGCGCGTCGCGGCGTTCGCGAGCACGCCCTGGTCGCCGACCTGGCCGCCCGATTCCGCGTAGAACGGCGTGTGGTCGAGCACGACGACCGCATCCTGGCCGGCCTTCACTTCGTTGACGGCCGAACCGTCGACGTACAGCGCGACGACCTTCGCGTCGTCGAACGCGATTTCCTCGTAACCGTGGAACGTGGTCTTCGCGCCCGAGTATTCGAGGCCCTGCGTCGCCTTGAACTTGCCGGCCGCGCGGGCCTGCTCGCGCTGGCGCGCCATCGCGTCGTCGAATGCCGGCTCGTCGACCGTCATCCCGCGCTCGCGGCACACGTCGGCCGTCAGATCCAGCGGGAAGCCGTAGGTGTCGTGCAGCTTGAACGCGAGTTCGCCGTCGAGCACCTTGCCGCCCTTCGCGTCGACGTCGGCCAGCGCGGCTTCGAGGATCGACATGCCGTGCTCGATCGTTTCGAAGAAGCGCTCCTCTTCCTGGCGCAGCACGTCGGTCACGCGCTGTTCGGCTTCCTTCAGCTCCGGATAGGCCGTGCCCATCTCGGCGACGAGGTCGGCCACCAGCTTGTGGAAGAACGCGCCCTTGCGGCCCAGCTTGTAGCCGTGGCGGATCGCGCGGCGCACGATCCGGCGCAGCACGTAGCCGCGGCCTTCGTTGCCGGGGATCACGCCGTCGACGATCAGGAACGAACACGCGCGGATGTGATCGGCGATCACCTTCAGCGAGTTGTTCGTGAGGTCGCTGATTTCGGTCACGCGCGCGGCGGCCTTGATCAGGTTCTGGAACAGGTCGATCTCGTAGTTGCTGTGCACGTGCTGCAGCACCGCGGCCAGGCGCTCGAGGCCCATGCCGGTGTCGACCGACTGCTTCGGCAGACGCGTCATGTTGCCTTGCGCGTCGCGATTGAACTGCATGAACACGAGGTTCCAGATCTCGATGTAGCGGTCGCCGTCTTCTTCGGGCGACCCCGGCGGGCCGCCCCACACGTCCGGGCCGTGGTCGTAGAAGATTTCGGTACACGGGCCGCACGGGCCGGTGTCGCCCATCGTCCAGAAGTTGTCCGACGCGTAGCGCGCGCCCTTGTTGTCGCCGATCCGGATGATCCGCTCGGTCGGCACGCCGACTTCCTTCGCCCAGATGTCGTACGCTTCGTCGTCTTCCTGGTAGACGGTGACCCACAGCTTGTCCTTCGGCAACTGATAGACCGTGGTCAGCAGCTCCCACGCGAACTTGATCGCGTCGTGCTTGAAGTAGTCGCCGAACGAGAAGTTGCCGAGCATCTCGAAGAACGTGTGGTGGCGCGCCGTGTAGCCGACGTTCTCGAGATCGTTGTGCTTGCCGCCCGCGCGCACGCTGCGCTGCGCCGTGGTGGCGCGCGAATACGGGCGCGGGTCCGTGCCGAGGAAGACGTCCTTGAACTGGACCATGCCCGAGTTCGTGAACATCAGCGTGGGATCGTTACCGGGCACGAGGCTCGACGAGCGGACGATCGTGTGGCCCTTCGATTCGAAGAATTTGAGGAATTTCTCGCGGATTTCGGCAGCTTTCATGGCGTGCGGGGACAGTCTGGCAAAGACGGCTTCAAACGCCGGCGCCCCAGGCGGGGCGCGCGGCGGCATGGATTCGGAAACGATCGATTATACGATACAGACCGCCCGCCCAAGCGGCAGCGGCCCGCTGCGCCGGACGACCCGCCTGGGCCACCGGCACGGCCGATTCGCCTTAAGATGCTCGGCATGCCAATCGGCCGTGCCAGGCCGGGCAGGCCAGCGATGAAAGGAGACGATTCGACGATGGGTGCCCTGAGCCATATCCGCGTGCTGGACCTCACCCGCGTGCTCGCGGGCCCGTGGTGCGCGCAGACCCTCGCCGATTTCGGCGCGGACGTGATCAAGGTCGAGCGCCCGGGCGCCGGCGACGACACGCGCCACTGGGGGCCGCCGTACCTGAAGGACGCGGACGGCGCGGACACCGCCGAGGCCGCGTACTACCTCGCGGCGAACCGCAACAAGCGCTCGGTGACGATCGACATCGCGACGCCGGAGGGCCAGCAGATCGTGCGCGAGCTCGCCGCGCAAAGCGACGTCGTGCTCGAGAACTACAAGGTCGGCCAGTTGAAGAAATACGGGCTCGACTACGACTCGCTGCGCGCGGTGAAGCCCGATCTCGTCTACTGCTCGGTCACCGGCTTCGGCCAGACCGGCCCGTATGCCCATCGCGCGGGCTACGACTTCATCGTGCAGGGGATCGGCGGCTTCATGAGCATCACCGGCGAACGCGACGGCGAGCCGGGCGGCGGCCCGCAAAAGGCCGGCGTCGCGATCGCCGATCTCGCGACCGGCCTCTATTCGACCGTCGCCGTGCTCGCCGCGCTCGCGCACCGCGACCGCACGGGCGAAGGCCAGTACATCGACATGGCGCTGCTCGACGTGCAGGTCGCGCTGCTCGCGAACATGAACACCAACTTCCTCGCGAGCGGCAAGCCGCCGGTGCGCTGGGGCAACGCGCATCCGAACATCGTGCCGTACCAGACGTTCCAGACGAGCGACGGCTGGATCATCGTCGCGGTCGGCAACGACGGGCAGTTCCGCAAGTTCGTCGAGGCCGGCGGGCGGCCCGAGCTGGCCGACGACGAGCGCTTCGCGACGAACCCGTCGCGCGTGCGTCACCGCGACACGCTGGTGCCGATCCTCGCGGAGATGGTGAAGGCGCGCGACAAGGCCGACTGGATCGGCGCGCTCGAGGCGGCCGGCGTGCCGTGCGGGCCGATCAACGATCTCGACGAGGTGTTCGACAACGAGCAGGTGGTCGCGCGCGGGATGCAGGTGTCGCTGCCGCATCCGTGCGGCGCGGACGTGAAGCTCGTGCGCAACCCGATCCGGATGAGCGCGACCCCGCCCGACGCGCGCACGGCCCCGCCGCCGCTCGGCGCGCAGACGGACGACGTGCTGCGCGACATGCTCGGCTACGACGACGAGCGGATCGCGGCGTTGAAGGCGAAGCAAGCGATTTGACGCGGTTCGGGTGATGGCGTCGCGGCGGCCGCGGGCGCACGCGGCGACAACGATCGGATCAAACCGTCGCGACTAGCGCACGACGAGCAGACCCGCTAACGCGCGAGCGCATCGAGCCAGCCGCGCGCTTGCGGCCAGTCGCCGAGCCCGCTGTCCGCGTTGATGTGGCCGCGCGGGCCGAGGTCATGGAACGTGCTGCCCCATGCGCGCGCGCAGCCGCGCGCGAATGCGATCGAGCCGTACGGATCGTCGCTGCTTGCGACGACGCAGGTCGGAAACGGCAGCCGCTCGTGCGGCACCGGGCCGAAGCCGTGCGCGTCGGCCGGAAACGCCGGCCCGGCGGGATCGGGCAACGCGACCAGCAGCGCGCCGCGCACTTTCGCGAGCGCGGCCGGCCGCGCGTAGCGGGTCGCCCACCACGCGGCGGTCAGCGTACCGAGGCTGTGGCCGGCGATCAGCACCGGCCCGCGCGCGGCTTCGACCGCCCGGTCGAGCGCGAGACACCAGCCGTTGCGAAATGCCCGCTCCCAGTCGGGCATCGCCACGCGCACGAAGCGCGCGTCGGCGCGCTCCCAGCGGCTTTGCCAGTGGAACGGACCGGAGTTGCCGTAGCCCGGCAGCACGAATACGAGGGGGTCGCTCATGAAAGGATTCGTCGACGAATGAAGTCGTTATGTGGCGTCGACGAAGTGTCGCACACCCGTTCCTCCCTGATACTGCCTGTCGAAAAATGGAAGGGGTGTGCGGGCGGGCCGTTACGCGTACGCAACGGCATCACGCCCGGCCGGCGATCGCGCGAGCACACCGAGGCCCGCGCACGCCGGCGTGAATCAGCGTACGCCGGCGCCGACCAGGCCGCCTGCCGCCGCGCCGGCGACCGTGCCGACCGGCCCGCCCGTGATCAGGTAGCCGAGCGCGCCGCCCGCGGCCGCGCCGATACCGGCATTGCGCTGCGTATGCGTCATCGCGCATGCGCCGAGTTGCGAGAGAGCCGCGACGATCACCGCGGTACGAACGAGAAAAGTGGTCTTCTTCATCATGATTATTGGCTTCCTCCCGCCACGCAAAAATTGCGAATGGCGGCATTGAATCGGTAAAGCCATCATAGGAAAAGCCGAACGGCGCCGGCAATCCGATTTACGTCGTGTTACAGCCGACACACACTCGATATATTGCGGTACGCATCGCGAACGCGCGCCGCCCGACCGGCAGGCCGCGCGGGACGGACCCCGGTCAGGTAGAATTACAGGATTAAACCGGCGCGACGCGCCGACACAACCCTGACGCCAACCGCATGAGCACCGAACGCAACGACGCCCCCGCGGCTTCCAATTTCATCCGCAACATCATCGACGACGACAACCGCACCGGCAAATGGGGCGGCCGCGTCGAGACGCGCTTCCCGCCCGAGCCGAACGGCTATCTGCACATCGGTCACGCGAAGAGCATCTGCCTGAACTTCAGCGTCGCGCGCGACTACGGCGGCGTGTGCCACCTGCGCTTCGACGACACGAACCCGGAAAAGGAAAGCGTCGAATACGTCGACTCGATCGTCGACGCGGTGCGCTGGCTCGGCTTCGACTGGCGCAAGGACGCGGTCGATCATCAGTATTTCGCGAGCGACTACTACGACAAGCTGTACGAATTCGCCGAGTTGCTGATCCAGCGCGGCCACGCGTACGTCGACAGCCAGAGCGCCGACGAAATGCGCGCGAACCGCGGCTCGCTGACCGAAGGCGGCAAGCCGTCGCCGTTCCGCGACCGCTCGCCCGAGGAGAACCTCGACCTGTTCCGCCGCATGAAGGCCGGCGAGTTCAAGGAAGGCGAGCACGTGCTGCGCGCGAAGATCGACATGGCTTCGCCGAACATGAACATGCGCGACCCGGTGATCTACCGGATCCGCTACGCGCACCACTACCGCACCGGCGACGCATGGTGCGTGTATCCGATGTACGACTACACGCACTGCATCTCGGATGCGCTCGAAGGCATCACGCATTCGCTGTGCACGCTCGAGTTCGAGGATCACCGCCCGCTGTACGACTGGGTGCTGAACGAGCTCGCGGAAGCCGGCGTGTTCACGCGCCCGCTGCCGCAACAGATCGAATTCTCGCGGCTGAACCTCACGTACGCGATCACCAGCAAGCGCAAGCTGCTGCAGCTCGTCACCGAAGGCCACGTCGACGGCTGGGACGACCCGCGCATGCCGACGATCGTCGGCATTCGCCGCCGCGGTTTCACGCCGGAGAGCATTCGCCTGTTCTGCGAGCGGATCGGCGTCACGAAGATCGATTCGTGGATCGACATGAGCATCTTCGAAGGCGCGCTGCGCGACGACCTCGACGAGAAGGCCGCGCGTACGGTCGCGGTGCTCGATCCGCTGAAGCTCGTGATCGACAACTATCCGGAAGACCTCGAGGAAGCCTGCACGGCGCCCGTGCATCCGCATCATCCGGACCGCGGCGTGCGCACGTTCCCGATCTCGCGCGAACTGTGGATCGAGCGCGAGGATTTCGTCGAGAATCCGCCGAAGGGCTATTTCCGCCTGTTCCCGGGCAACAAGGTGCGCCTGCGCTATGGCTACGTGATCGAGTGCACGGGCTTCGACAAGGACGCCGACGGCAACGTGACGGCCGTGCACTGCAATTACTTCCCGGACAGCAAGTCGGGCACCGAAGGCGCGAACACGTACAAGGTCAAGGGCAACATCCACTGGGTCAGCGCGAAGCACGCGCAGCCGGCCGAAGTGCGGATCTACGATCGCCTGTTCAAGGAGCCGCACCCGGACGCGGGCGGCGCGAACTTCCTCGAAGCGCTGAACCCCGATTCGAAGAAGATCGTGCAGGCGTACGTCGAGCCGGGCAACGGCGACGTCGCGCCGGAAACGCGCCTGCAGTTCGAGCGCCACGGCTACTTCGTTGCAGACCGTGTCGATTCGAAGCCGGGCCAACCGGTGTTCAACCGGATCGTCGGGCTGCGCGACAGCTGGGGCAAGCCGGCCTGACGGCCCCTGCTCCGCGCGGGCGGCGTGCGGCTTCGCGAGCCGCCGCTGCCTGTCCATGAAAAAACCGGCTCCAGGGCCGGTTTTTTCATGGACGTGCGCCGAACGACGACAGGCGGCAGCGCAAGCCGCAACGCCCGTTCAGGCGCCCGACAGCCGCCGATGCAGTTCCACCAGCGACAGCTTCGTGCGAAACAGTCGCGCGAGACTGCGGCTCGCATAGGTGTCGATGTCGCCCGGCACGGTCCAGCGGTACGCATCCATCTCGGGAATCATCGAGCCGTCGCGACGGCTCGGAAACAGCGACGTACACGTGCAGTGCGCGGGATCGATCTCGCCTTCGGCCACCTGCACCGCGAACAGGTGCAGATCCTTGTCGTGCCGGTATGCGAAGCGGCCTAGATCGAGCAACCGTGCCGGCGCGAACTCGATGCCGGTTTCCTCGAGCAGTTCGCGCAGCGCGGCATCGGCCGGCGTCTCGCCCGGTTCGCCCTGCCCCTTCGGGATGTCCCAGTGCGTGGTGTCCGTCGCGTGCGCAAGAAACACGCGGCCGGCCGCATCGAGGATCACGACGCCGCACGACACCGTGCGCGGCGCGTCGCCCCGCTTCGTCATGCGCGTGCTCAGCGCTTCTGCAGCTGCCACTTGCCCGCGGCCGTCTTGCAGTAGACGGGCTTGAGCGTCATCGTCTGGCCCTTCGCGGTGATTTCGGTCGCGACTTCGCGGCAGGTCTTGCCGTCCGCCTCGGTCGTGCTCGGCGTGAGCTTCGCGTCGATCTGCGTGCCGCGGCCGCTGCTCTGCCACGTCGTGGTTTCGCCATCCTTGCCTTCGTCGCGCGCCTGCACGACCGCTTGGGAGAGCGACGCGCGGTCGGTCTTGCTGAAATAGCTGATCGGCGTGTCGTTCAGGAAGTTCAGGTTGTTCTGTGCATGGGCGGGCAGCATCGCAGCTGCACACGCGGCGCCGGCCAGCACACGCGTGACGACGGAAAGGGATGCACGCATCGACATGTTTTTCTCCTTGGATGTTCGATCGAACGGTGCGGCGCATGCCGGCGAACCGGGGGCCGGCCCTCTGGCACGCGCCACGCCCGTCAGCGAGCGAGCATAGCATGCGTGCCGCAAGGGCCGTCGTCTAGCGCGCGGCCGACGTTGCCGCCGGTTGATATCCATCAGTCAGCGTGCCGAGGAACGCGATGACGTCCTTGATCTCGGCCGCGTTCAGCGCCGGCTGCTCGCCGCGCTTGCGGTCGAACGGCGGCTCGCGGTTGATGTTCGGCCAGTAGCGCTTCGGCAAATCGTCGTAGATCTGCACCTTGCCGTGCACGACCGGGTAGAACTTCTCCGGATGGATGTCGCGTTCGACGTAGAAACGCATCACGTCCTCGAGCGAGTGATACACGCCGTTGTGAAAGAACGTCTTGCGCAACGCGACGTTGCGCAGCGACGGCGTGCGGAACAGCCCGCAGAATTCGTCGCGCCCCTTCAGGTCGGTGCGTTCGGGGCCGCATGCGCCGAGATCATGGAAGCGCGGGTCGCGATTGACGGGCAGCGCGCGGTTGCGCGGCACCGCGATCGCGATCAGCCCGAAATCGCTGAACTGCGGCGGCCCGCCTTCGAGCGTGCGCTGGCTGATGTGGCAGCTCGCGCAGTTGCCCTTCTTCTCGTCGTTGAACAACTGCAGCCCGTGCAACTCCGCGGGCGTGAGCTGCGCGTGGCCGGCCAGATACGCGTCGTATTTGCTCGTGTACGGATCGAACAGCGCGGGCTGCTGCTGGAATGCATCGAGCGCGCGCAGCACCGCACCGAACGTCGCCTGGTCGTCGCCGAGCACCTGGTCGCCGAACGCCTTGCGGAATGCGTCGACATACGGGGCGGCGCGAACCGCCTTCGCGACCCGCGCGGGCGAACTGCTCATCTCGAACGGCGACGTGAGCGGAATGCGCGCCTGCGCATCGCGCGTATCGACGCGACCGTCCCAGGTCAGCCCGCCGGTCGGACCCGCGTCGATGCTTTCGTCACCCTCGTCCGGCGAATCGTGGAAGTGCTCGCTGAACGGCGGGATGCCGCGCAGATACTTCAGCGACGGTACCGCGCGAAAGCCGGTCCGGTGCATGTCGTCGCCGCCCAGCTGCACCGACAGCGCGTTCGGCGGCCCGAACGCATGCTCGGCGCTATGGCATGACGCACAAGCGAGCTTACCGGACCCGGACAACGACGGATCGAAGAACAGCTGCTTGCCGAGTGCCGTCATCTGCTTCACGCCCTCGAACACCTGCGCGCGCGTCTGCGGCTGGCCGGCCGGCGCGACCGCCGGAGCAGCCGGGGTAGCCGGAGCGGCCTGAGCCGCCGGTACGACGGACGCGGCCGACGCGTTCGTGCCGGGCCGCGCATCGCAACCGGCGAGCGCCGCGAGCGCGCCGGCCACTGCGAGCGCCGCCGCGGCGGGGATCAGCGATCGCGCGGACGCGAAGGATTTCAGAAGGGTGTGCATCGTCGTTGTTCTAGTAGCGGTGGGCAATCGGCCGGAGCTTATGTCAGTTCCGTGACCGTTGAATGACGTTCGACCGACAGTCAATTGAAAGCGCCCCTACACCCGGCTGTCAAATCGGTTCCAGATAATGCGCGCAGCCGGGCGGTACCGCGAGGTTCGTGCGCCGGCCCTCCCGCCACCCGGTTCCCACACGCGACCAACGACGAAAGAGAGAGAACATCGCATGAAGAAGCACGCCTGGATTCGCTGCACGCCGATCGCCCTTGCGGCCGCGCTCAGCCTGACCGCCTGCGGCGGCGACGACGTCACGCAGCAGGGCCTGTCGGCCGTCAAGAACGTCGTCGTGATCTACGCTGAAAACCGCAGCTTCGACAACCTGTACGGCAACTTCCCGGGCGCGAACGGTCTGCAGAACGCGACGGCCGCGAACTCGGTGCAGAAGGATCGCGACGGCTCGACGATGGCGACGCTGCCGAAGATCTGGGGCGGCCTGACCGCCACCGGCATCACGCCGGCGGTGACCGAGGCGATGACGGCGAACCTGCCGAACGCGCCGTTCGCGATCGACGATCCGAAGGGCTTCAACCAGTCGATGAGCATCGCGACGCGCGACATCGTGCATCGCTTCTATCAGGACCAGATGCAGATCAACGGCGGCAAGAACGACATGTACGCCGCATGGACCGACGCTGGCGGCCTGACGATGGGCCACTACACGGCCGATCCGTCGAAGCTGCCGCTGTGGAAAATCGCGCAGCAGTACGTGCTCGCGGACAACTTCTTCATGGGCGCGTTCGGCGGGTCGTTCCTGAACCACCAGTACCTGATCTGCGCGTGCGCACCGTACTACCCGAACGCCGACAAGAGCCCGGCGGCCGGCAAGATTGCCGTGCTGAACGCCGACGGCAAGTCGCTGAAGGTCGCGACGAACTCGCCGGCTTCCGCGTTGAGCGGCCCGCCGAAGTTCGTCAACGACGGCGCGCTCACGCCCGACTTCTACGGCATCAACACGATGCAGCCGGCGTATCAGCCGAGCGGCAACAAGGCGGCCACAGGCGGCGACCCGCTGCTCGCCGATCCGGCCAATGCGTCGACGATGCCGCCGCAGACGGCGACCAACATCGGCGACCTGATGACCAATGCGGGCGTGTCGTGGGCATGGTATGGCGGCGCATGGGGCCAGGCGCTGCAGGCGAGCCAGAACGGCACGTCGAACGTGATCTATGGCGCCGACCTGTCGACGCCGAACTTCCAGCCGCACCACCAGCCGTTCAACTACTTCGCGAACCAGGCACCGGGCACCGCGAGCCGCGCGCAACACCTGCTCGACGGCGGCGCGAACGGCGCCGAGTTCATCAAGGCGATCGATGCGGGCACGCTGCCGCAGGTCGCGTTCTACAAGCCGCAAGGCAACCTGAACGAGCACCCGGGTTACACGGACGTCACGTCCGGCGACCAGCACATCGCCGACGTGATCGCGCACCTGCAGGCCAGCCCGCAGTGGAAGAACATGGTCGTGGTCGTCACGTACGACGAAAACGGCGGCTTCTGGGATCACGCCACGCCGCCGAATGCCGACCGCTGGGGCCCGGGCACGCGCATTCCGGCGCTGATCGTATCGCCGTATGCGAAGAAGGGCTTCGTGGACCACACGCAGTACGACACGGGTTCGATCCTGCGCTTCATCACGCGCCGCTTCTCGCTGCCGCGCCTCGCGGGCCTGCAGCAGCGCGACGACGCGCTGAAGGCGAACGGCGCGCAGCCGATGGGCGACCTGACGAACGCGCTCGCGCTGTCGCCGAACCTGTAATCGCGTCGCGATCGCGAACGGGCCGGGCACGCTGCCGGCCCGTTCGAACGAAGAGCGGCCCCTCGGGGCCGCTCTTTTTTTCATGCGCGCACGATGCCGCGTGGCTGCGTCACCATCCGTACTTCAGCTCGACGCCGACGTAGTCGGCGTTGTGCCCGCCCGCCTGCCGGATCGCGTCGCCTACCTGGAAATGCACGGCCTCGACCGCGCCGATCAGGTTCGCGGCGATCGTCCAGTCCGCGCGCAGCTGTACGTACATGCCCGTCCACAACCCGCCCTTGCCCGCCGTGCCCGGCACCGGGATGTTCGGCTGCTGATAGACGGCATCGCCGGTCGTCTCGCGCCACTGGAAACCCAATGCGCCGAGCAGCGACAGGTTCGGCGACGGCTTCAGCGTCACGGACGGCTTCACGTGAATCAGGTTCGCGTAACTCGTATAACCGGCCAGCGTGAAGTAATAGCCGTTCGGAAACAGCGGATTGAAGGTGCCGACGCGTCCGTCGTGCGGATGCCGGTCGCCCGATGCCGCGTCGACCTGCAGCGCGATGCGCGGCGACCACGGCGCGTCGAGCTTGTAGCCGGCAATCGAACCGACGGCCCACGCGCCGATCGTGGCGTTGCCGACCGTGCCGGTCTGCAGCATCGTTTCGAGATCCCAGTCGAAGCGGCCCTGCGTGCCCGTGTAGCGCACATCCCACACGTCGCGATGCTCGGGGCCGCTCGCATCGAGAAAACGCGCGCTGTTGCGGTTGTAGCGCGACCAGTAGCCGGACAGATCGCCGGGCCCGACCGACTGCCGCTCGAAGCGCACGCCGCTGAACGTGAGATCGCGATTCGACACGTCGTCGAAATCGGACGCGTTGCGGTTCTGCACCGGCTGCGTCGCATAGCCGATGAAGCGCCACTTTCCGTATTCGTAATCGGCCCAGACCGCATCGAACGCCAGCCGCACGTTCGGGCCGTCGCGCGTGGCGATGAAGCGCTGCAGGTCGAACGCCATCTCCTGACGGCCGACGCGGAACTTGACCGTGCCACCCCCGAGCGCACCCGTGTAGGTCGCGAACGCCTGTTCGAGATCGAGCGGGTTTCTGTCGACCGGCGACACCGCGTTCTTGCCGAACGCGCGTGCATCCTGCAATTGCGCGAAGAACTGCCAGTGCCGGCCGAGATGCGCATCGGCATGCACTTCGACGCGCTGGATCAGGTACGTATCCGATTGCGCGGATCCGATGCCGAACAGCGGCGCGTCGTTGGTCTCCAGACGGTCGCGCAGGTTCACACCGAGCGACAGATAGGAGGCCGGATCGTTGCCGAGCGGAATGTACTTCAACCCGTCGAGCGGCGCACGCGGCACGCAGGGATTCGCGAGCACGGACCAGTCTTCCTGCCAGCGGTTGAACAGCACCGTGGGCCGCTTGGCGGTGCACGTCGATGCGGTGGTGGCTGCGGACGTCGAGGCCGGCGCCCGTTCTTGCGCCGAAGCTGGCGTCGGAGCCGAGGTAGACACGGCTGCCGTTTCCGCGAACGCGGCCTCGGCACCCGCGAACAGCAGTCCCGCGACGACCGACACGCGCACGGCCCGCTCGAAGCGGCGGCCGCGGCGTCTCCTCCGTCGCTCGATCATGCGCGCTCCTGCGTGGTTGCACCGGCCGATTGCGCGGCGCACAGCGCAAGCGCGGCGAGCGCGCCGACGGGAACCAGCAGCGCCAGGAATCCGACATGGCGGAACCCGAGCGCCCCGCACGCCGCGCCGAGCGCGAACGCGACGATCGCCGGCAGCATCTTCGCGAAGCGTGCGCGCGCGGTTGCGCGCACGCTGTCCGCCGTGCCGGGCGACAGCATGTCGACGGCATCCAGGATCGCCTGCGTGACGTTGCCGGTCATCACCGTATTCGGCACGCCGCCCGCGCGCGCGATCACGCGCGGATGCGCGTTCTGCACGCCCATCGCGAACGTGCCCACGATGCCGGCCACCAGCGCCGCGAGACTGTCGGGCTGCGTGACGGGCGTCGCCCACACGCCGGCCGCGCAGAAGCCGAGCAGCAGCACGGCCTGCACCGCGTGCAGCACGCGCGTGCCCTGCCACGCCGGCCGCGCGGACATCGACCGCGCGATCAGGCTGCTCGCGATCACGCCGCACACGAACGCCGGAAACACGCTGAGCTTGAGCACGACGCCCTGGCCGAAGCCCGCGATGCCCGCGCCGATCAGCACGAAGTTGCCGGTCACGTGCGCGGTGAACAGCCCGAACAGCGCGACGAAGCTCAGCGTGTCGACGAAGCCGGCCACCGCGGCAAGGATCGTGTCCTCGTGCTTCATCGCGCCGCACTCGCGTGAATCTCGGCGACGTAGCCGCCCGGGAACTGCACGAGCGCCGCATCGCGGCCGTCCGACTTGAACGGCGGCACGAGCACCGTCACGCCCGCGGCTTCGGCCTGCTTCAGCGTCGCGGCGAGATCGGGCACTTCGTAGCCGGTCATCTCGCGGCCGAACGGGTAAGGCAGATGACCATCCGTCACCAGCACGGTCATCCTGCCGAAGCCCGATTCGATGCGAATGCGGCGATAGTTATCGTCCGGCCGGCCGATCTCGATACCCGGCGCTTTCAGGTTGTCGGACACCACCTTGCCTTTCGAGAACTTGACGAAGTCGTGCACGAACTTGCGTACGCTTTGCGGCGAGACGTACACGCGGTTCTCGGGGATGGTCTGCAGCGCGTCGTAATGCGGCGCCTGCGTGTGCCAGTACAGCTGCATGTTCACGCCGCCCGCCCACGTGACGATCGCGTCGCGGCCGATCGGATCGGGAAACGTGTCGACGATCACGTCGGCACCGTGCTCGCGAGCCGACTTCACGGCGACGTCCATGTCGGTCACGAGATAGCCGGTGCGCTCCGCACAGAACGGATACGGGATCGGCGTCTTGAAGCCGAACACCGAGATCGTGCCGACCGGCGTGAGCACGAGCTGCGACATCGTCTGGCTCGGCGTCGGCGTGACCTGGAACACGCCCTGCTTCGACTTCTTGCCGCCGAAGGTCGCGACGAAACTGTCGGTGAAGCGGTCGAAGTCGTCCGGCGCGACGCACACGTGGGTCGTGTCGTACTGCGGACCGACCGCCACCGTCGGGACCACCGCGGGCGGCGCCGGCGGTTTCGCGAACGTCACGGGGGCGACGGCGAGGCCGCCCGCGAGCATCGCGGCGAGCAGCACTGAACGGAGGGATTTCATCACGGGATGTCCTGATTGTTGCATCGTCATCGAATGGAGCGGCCATCATCGGCCGGTTGCCGCGCATCGTCGAGCACGGTCGCGAGCACGAGTGCCGCGATCAGCCCGAGATGCTCGAAAAAGCTGTTGAGCGCCATGAAGTGCTCGGCGCCCGAACGGTTCCAGAAATCGTTCGCCACGAACATCGCGACGAGCGTCAGCATGCCGAGGCTGCCGGCGCCGAGCCACGTGAAGCGGCGAAACACCACGCACAGCGAGCCGGCGATCTCGACCGCGATCGCGAGCGCCGCCCACAGCGCGGCCGGCTGCAGGCCGAAATGCGCCTGCTCCGCGACCGCGCCGTTGAAGTCGAGCGCCTTCGCGACGCCGCCGAGCAGATAGGCGGACACCAGCGCGAGGCGCGCGAGCGGCAGGACCCACGGCTGCGACAGCAGCACGCGGATCCACGCGGGGGCGCCGTAAGCGATGCGCGTCGTCATGTCAGACCGCCCAGCACGAACAGCCGAACGCGCCCCAGAAGCCCTTCGCATCCGACGTCGGCAACGCACGGCCCCACGCACTCGCGTGCGCATGCCCGTGCACGTTGCATGCGCTCGAACAGCCGCACGCCGCGGCGGCCGCCGCCGCGCGCTGCAACGGCGCACCGCTGCGCTGCGCCGCGCCCCAGCCGCCGTAACCGCCGTACTCGCGCACCGGCGACCAGTCGGGCATCGCCGGCGGAATCGGCGCGTCGTGCGACGCGAACGGCCCCGCGCCCCACACGATCTTGCCGCCGACCACCGTCAGCAACGCACTCGTGGCGACGATATCGTCCTCCGCGCACGTGAAGAAATCGCGATCCGGGACCATCAGGTCGGCAAGCTGCCCGACCGCGATGCGCCCTTTCTTGCCTTCTTCGTTCGAGAACCACGTCACGTATTCGGTCCACATCCGCAGCGCGGTTTCGCGATCGAGCAGATTGCGCTGCGGATACAGGCGCAAACCGCCGACCGTCTTGCCCGTCACGAGCCACGCGAGCGACACCCACGGGTTGTACGACGCGACGCGCGTCGCATCGGTGCCGGCCGACACCTTGAGCCCCTTGGCAAGCATCTTCGCCACCGGCGGCGTGGCCTCCGCGGCTTGCGCGCCGTAACGCTCGACGAAGTATTCGCCCTGGTACGCCATGCGGTGCTGCACCGCGACGCCGCCGCCGAGCGCGGCGATCCGATCCATCGATTTCTCGGAGATCGTTTCCGCGTGATCGAAGAACCAGTTCAGCCCTTCAAGCGGGATGTCCGCGTTGACCTTCTCGAACACGTCGAGCGCACGGCTGATCGTTTCGTCGTAGGTCGCATGCATGCGCCACGGCCAGCGATTCTGCGCGAGCACGCGCACGACGCCTTCGAGATCGTCCTCCATCTGGGCGGGCAGATCCGGGCGCGCGACGCGGAAGTCCTCAAAGTCGGCCGCGGAGAATACCAGCATTTCGCCCGCGCCGTTATTGCGGAAATAGTCGGTGCCGTCGTGGTACTTGACGCTCCTGGTCCAGTTCACGAAGTCTTCCTTCTCGGCATTCGGCTTCTGCGTGAACAGGTTGTAGGCGATGCGCACCGTCATCTCGCCCGCATCGTGCAGCTTGCGGATCACTTCGTAATCGTCGGGATAATTCTGCGACCCGCCGCCCGCGTCGATCACGCCCGTCACGCCCAGCCGGTTCAGCTCGCGCATGAAATGGCGCGTCGAGTTGTACTGATACTCGAACGGCAGCTTCGGGCCCTTCGCGAGCGTCGCGTAGAGGATCGTCGCGTTCGGGTTCGCGAGCAGCAACCCGGTCGGATTGCCGGCGGCATCGCGCAGGATCGTGCCGCCCGGCGGCTCGGGCGTGTCCTTCGTGTAGCCGACCACCCGCAGCGCCGCCGCGTTCAACAACGCGCGATCGTACAGGTGCAGGATGAACACGGGCGTATCGGGCGCGACTGCATTGAGTTCGTCGATCGTCGGCAGCCGTTTCTCCACGAACTGATGTTCGGTGAAGCCGCCGACCACGCGCACCCACTGCGGCGCGGGCGTGATCGCGACCTGGCGCTTCAGCATCTCCATTGCGACCGCGAGCGAGCGCACGCCGTCCCAGCGCAGCTCCAGGTTGTAGTTCAGGCCGCCGCGAATCACGTGCGTATGGTTGTCGATCAGGCCCGGCAGCACGGTACGGCCGTCGAGGTCGACGACCTTCGTCGCACGGCCCGCGAGCGGCACGATCTCCGCGTTGCCGCCGACCGCGACGAAGCGGCCGTCCTTGATCGCGACGGCGGTGGCCACCGGGTTTGCACGATCGAGCGTCGTGATGCGCCCGTTGTGCAGGATGAGATCGGGTTGGGTATCGGTTGCGCTCATGAATTGTCCTCGATGCGGTCAGAAGCCGAGCCAGTGACGAACCGGCGCGATGGCCTGGGCGCCGACCAGCATGCCGGCGAGGCCCACCAGCGCGATCAGCGGCGGCGCCGGCGAACGCACCCTGATCACGCTGTACACGACGCCGATCAGCATACCGGCGCCCAATGAAAGTAAATAAGATTCCATAACGTTTTTTCTCCCGGCCGGATTAGAATCAACCGCATCGCGAGGCCGCGTGCGCGGCGCATCGCACCCGTTTCGCTTCCCTGCCATCCCGTCCGACCATGCAACACCTTCCTGATCTCGAAGCCTGGGCCATCTTCGCGCGCGTCGCCGAGACGGGTTCGTTCGCGAAAGCCGCCGAGCTGCTCGGCGTATCGCAACCCACCGTGTCGAAAGCGATCGCGCGCCTCGAAAAGCGCCTCGGCGCGATGCTGCTGTACCGCACGTCGCGCAAGCTGTCGCTCACGCCGACCGGCGAACTCTTGCGCGACCGCGCGATCCGCCTGCTCGCCGATGCGGAGCTGATCGAAAACGAAGCGACCGCGCAGGCGCTCGAACCGCACGGCCTCGTGCGCGTGAATGCGCCGATGTCGTTCGGGGTGCACCATCTGTCGCCGGTGCTGCCCACGTTTCTCGAGCGCTATCCGCGCGTCGACATCGATCTCGTGCTCACCGATCACCTCGTCGACATCGTGTCGGGCGGCTTCGACGTCGCGATCCGCATCGCCGAGCTGAGCGATTCGACGCTGCGCTCGCGCCGCCTCTGCGCGGTGCGCCGGCCGCTCGTCGCGTCGCCCGCGTATCTCGACCGGCGCGGCCGCCCGATGCATCCGCGCGACATCGAACAGCACGTGTGCCTCACGTACACGAACCTGCCCACGCCCGAGCACTGGCGCTTCCGTCATTCGGCGTCGGGCGACGAAGTCGGCGTATCCGTACACGGGCGCATCCGCACCAATAACGCGGACGTGATCCTCCCCGCGCTCGTCGGCGGTCACGGTCTGGCGCTGCAACCCGAGTTCCTCGTCTGGGACGCGATGCAGCGCGGCGAGCTCGAGGAAGTGATGAGCGACTGGAAGATCGCGGACATCAACGTGAATCTCGTTACGCCGCCCGGCATGCTGCGCGCCGCGCGCGTGACGGTGCTGCTCGACTTCCTCGCGGAACACTTCGCGCGCGCGCCCTGGGCGCTGCCCGTGGCCTGAACGCGCCATGGTCGATGGCGCACGACCGCCGCATCCCGCGCGGCGATCGCGGCCAACGGCCCGTTACCCGTTACTTCGCCGGCACGGCCGGGATCGACTCGTGCGGCGTCGCGGTACGCTGCGGTGCCTTGTGGACCATCGTGTACGCGTAGTCGACGCCCATCCCGTATGCGCCCGAATGCTCCTTCGCGATCGCCATCACCGCGTCGTACGAGTCGCGGCGCGCCCAGTCGCGCTGCCATTCGAGCAGCACCTGTTGCCACGTGACCGGCACCACGCCGGCCTGCACCATGCGCTGCATCGCGAAATCGTGCGCGGCCTGCGACGTGCCGCCCGATGCGTCGGCGACCATGTAGATCTCGTAGTCGCCTTCCAGCATCGCGCACAACGCGAACGTCGTATTGCAGACTTCGGTCCACAGGCCCGACACGACCACCTTCTTGCGGCTGTTCGCGGCGAGCGCGTCGCGCACCTTCTGGTCGTCCCACGAATTCATCGACGTGCGCTCGAGCGTCTTCTGGTTCGGGAACACGTCGAGCAGCTCGGGATAGGTATGGCCCGAGAAGCTCTCGCTTTCGACCGTCGTGATCGTGGTCGGGATGTTGAAGACCTTCGCGGCCTTCGCGAGCCCGACGACGTTGTTCTTCAGCGTCTGGCGATCGATCGACTGCACGCCGAACGCCATCTGCGGCTGCTGGTCGATGAAGATCAACTGGCTGTTCTGCGGCGTCAGTACTTCAAGCTTCGGGTTGCTCATGGCGGATGGAGTCCTGTGAACGAAAAAAGGCGGGCCTGCCTCGACCGTGAAAACGGGAGGAGCCCGGAATGCGTCGGCGCCGGAGATCGTCATCCGGGCCCGAGTATTTAAGCCGCAAACGCGCGGCGCGAACACCCAAGAAACGGAATCGATCCGATTCCCGGATGGATGCCCGTTCGGAGCCGCCCGCCCTTTTTTTCTTCACGCAAACCCGATACGCTTTCAAGACTTTGACGGTGCCGTTCCGGCGCCGCTCGGCCATCACGAGGCGCACCACCATGAAACCGTATGTCTTGTCGCTGCTCGCCGGCATCCTCGCCGGCGTCATTTACGGCGCGCTCGGCCTGAATTCGCCCGCGCCGCCGATCATCGCGCTCGCCGGCCTGCTCGGCATGCTGGCCGGCGAACAGATCCTGCCGGTCGCGCGCCGCATGCTGTCCGGCCATCGGCTGAACACCGCATGGCGCGACGCGCGGTGCAGCCAGCACATGTTCGGCGCGCTGCCGGGCGGCGCCGCCAACGACCGCAAGCCTTCGTGATCCACCCCGTCGCCCCCGGCCGCGCATGACCAACGTCGAGCTGTTCCATTACCTGCTGCTGTTGATCTGCGGCGCGGGCGCCCTCACGTGGCTCGCCGAGCGGATCTCGATTCCGCCGGCCGTCGTCCTGCTGCTCGGCGGCTGCGTGGTCGCCGTCGCCGGCAAGCGCGTGCCCGACATGGACCCGGCGCTGCTGCTCGCGGCCGTGCTGCCGCCGCTCCTGATGTCGAGCGGCTTCTACACCGCCTGGAAGGAATTCCGGCAGGAGCTCGCGTCGATCGCATCGCTCGCGCTCGGGGCCGTGGCGTTCACGACCGTCGCGGTCGCGCTCGCCGTGCATGCGGCGAATCCGGCGCTGCCGTGGGCCGCGTGCTTCACGCTCGGCGCGATCGTGTCGCCGCCCGACGCGGTCGCCGCGAAGGCGATCCTGCAGCGCCACCCGCTACCCGCGCGGCTCGTCGCGGTGCTCGAAGGCGAAAGCCTCGTCAACGATGCGTCGGGCCTGCTGCTGTACCAGATGGCCGTATCGGCCGCGCTCGCCGTGTCGATCACGGCGGCGAGCGCCACCGGCATGTTCTTTTCGCTCACGCTGATCGGCATCGCGGTCGGCCTCGCGTGCGGCCATGCGATGTGCTGGGTGCTGCAACGTCTGCGCGAGCCGATGCTCGGCATCGTCGTGACCTTCGCGATGGCATGGGGCAGCTACGGGATCGCGGAGGCCGTCGACGGCTCGGGCGTGCTGTCGGTCGTCACCTGCGGCCTCGTGCTCGGCGTGCGCCAGCATCGCGTGTTCGACGCCGACATGCGGATCAAGGCGAAGGCGACGTGGGAAGCGATCGTGTTCGTGCTCGACGCGCTCGTGTTCATCCTGATCGGCCTTGCGCTGCACGCGATCCTCGCGCGCGTGAACCACGAAGGCGCGGTGCTGATGGCCGGCCTGCGGGTCGCGCTGCCGGCGACGGCCGCCGCGATCGGTGCACGCGTGGTGTGGGTGTTCGTCGCGATGTGGCTGCCAGGCCGCCTGCGCGCCCGGCGTGCGGGCCACGCGCCATGGTCGTGGCGCGAGGCCATCGTACTCGGCTGGTCGGGCATGCGCGGCGTCGTGAGCCTCGCGGCCGCGATCGCGCTGCCTGCCGACTTCCCCGGCCGCGACCTGATCCTGTTCAGCACGTTCCTCCTGATCATCGCGACGCTCGTCGTGCAGGGCGGCACGCTCGCGCCGCTGATCCGCGTGCTGAAGCTGCGCCCGGCCGCGCGCCACACGATGTCCGAACACGCGGTGCGTGCGCACACGTTCGGCGCGGCGCTCGCCGAGCTCGATGCGCGCGAGCAGCGCGGCGCCAGCCTCGAACGTGCATCGCTCGACCGGCTGCTGACCGAATACCGCAACCGCGTCGCGTTCAACGAGCACGCGCACCGCGACGGAGCGGAGCCCGCTGGCGTGCGCGCGCGGATGCTGCGCGTCGAGCTCGAGCTGGTCGGCGTGTCGCGCGACGCGCTGCTCGACCTGCATCGCGACGGCAAGGTCGACGATGCGGTGCTGCACCGCATAGAATCGGAGCTCGATTTCGAGGAGCTGCGGCTGCAGCGCCTGCTGGAACCGTAACGCCCGGCCGCGCCGCCGGCCCGTCCCCTTTCTCACCTGGAACTTCAATGAGCGAACTGTCCGTCGAAGCGAGCATCGGCCCGCTCGATTATCTCGTCCACTTCAGCGATGGCGTCCACCAGTGGCGCGCCGACGAACCCGCGTCGCTCGGCGGCGGCGATGCCGCGCCGACGCCCGTCGCGCTGCTGCTGTCGAGTCTCGGCGCGTGCACCGCGATCACGCTGAAGATGTACGCGCAACGAAAAGGCTGGCCGCTCGACGAAGTGCACGTGAAGCTCGCGCACGAATCGGGCAGCGCGGGCAGCACGATCGTGCGCCGCATCACGCTCGACGGCGACCTCACCGACGAACAGCGCGAGCGCCTGCTGCAGATCGCGAATGCCTGCCCGGTGCACAAGATCCTCACGCATCCGATCGCGATCGACACGGCGATCGCCTGAGCACTTCCCGCCACCGTCACGAGATTCCCGTCATGTCCGCCTCGATCAAGACCCTGCTCACGCCGCGCGAAAGCGATATCGGCAACCTCGTCGTGCGGCGCGTGCTGCCGGCGCGCGCCGCGCGCCTCGTCGGTCCGTTCATCTTCTTCGACGAGATGGGGCCGGCCGTGTTGCCGCCCGGCCGCGGCATCGATGTGCTGCCGCATCCGCACATCGGGCTCGCGACCGTCACCTACCTGTTCGACGGCTCGCTGATGCATCACGACAGCCTCGGCTTCCGGCAGAAGATCGTGCCGGGCGACGTGAACTGGATGACGGCCGGCCGCGGCATCGTGCATTCGGAGCGCTCGCCCGACGAGGATCGGCCGCGCGAGCAGCCGGTGCACGGGATCCAGACCTGGGTCGCGCTGCCGGTCGAGCATGAAGACACCGCACCCGCGTTCGCTCACCACGCGGCCGACACGCTGCCGTCGTTCACGCGCGACGGCGTGACCGTGCGCGTGATCGCGGGCACCGCATTCGGGCTCGCGTCGCCGGTCGCCGTGTTCTCGCCGACGCTCTATGCGGTTGCCGAATTCGCGTCGGGCGGCCAGCTCGCGCTCGATGCGGAGCACGACGAGCGCGGCGTGTATCTCGTCGACGGCGACCTCACCGTCGACGGCACGCCGCTCGCGAGCGCGACGATGGCCGTGCTCGAACCGGGCGCGACCGTCGCGCTCGCGAGCGCGCACGGCGCACGCGTGATGTTGCTCGGCGGCGCACACCTGCCGGGCGAACGGTTCATCGAATGGAATTTCGTGTCGAGCGCGCGCGCGAAGATCGACGCGGCGCGTGCCGCGTGGGCCGATCAGACGTTCGGCAAGGTGCCGGGCGAAGAAAGCGAATGGACGCGCCAGCCGGAACGCAAGGCGCAATAAGCGGCGCGTCCCCACGAACCGACGACGGCCGGCAGCCATGCCGGCCGTCGTACGTTTACCGCTTCAACCCCATCAGCTTCGCGAGCGTCGGCCAGCGATCGAGCGACGCGTCGAACGCGCGGCGCGCCTGTTCGTCGACGTAGCGCTCGGGATCGAGCGCGGGCAGATGCCGCGCGAGGCCGATCACGTCGTTCGGTTGCGACAGGCGATCGTCGTCGCCTTCGCCGGCAATCGTTACTGTTCGTCGATCCATACGCCATCCGGAGTTTTCACCGCGTAACCCGCGGCCGTCTGCATCGTCACCGTGCCCTCGTTCTCGCCGATCATCCGCGTGCGCGGCAAATCGGCCGCGTATTGCGCGAGCGTCGTGCCCGGCTTGAACGGGCTGTTCGACACGAGGTTTGACAGCAATTGCGCGAGCGCGAGGAAGCTGGTCGGCTGCTCGATCACGGTCGTCGCGCCGTGATTGCCGGCGAAGCCGACGAGCCGCACGCCGACCGGCCCGTGCACGATGCGCGGCGCCGGAATTTCGCGCAGCCCCGCCACCTGGTTCTTGTCGCCGCGCAACGCGGCGCCGTGCTCGGGCACGAACACGATCACCGCGCGGCGGCCCGATTGCGCGATCAGGTCGGCGAGACGGTCGAAGTCGGTCATCAGCTTCGTCGCGCGCTGCGGATACGAATCGATGCTCGTCAGCGCGCTGCCGACGACGCGGTTGCCGTCGTGCAGGCTGATCGTGTTGTAGTACAGCGCGACCGGCCCCGGCACCGCCGCGCGCTGCGCGTACCAGTTCGCGAGCGTCGCATAGTCGTCCTTGATCGCCGAGCCGTCGAACGCGTGCATCGCGACCGGCGCGGCCGCGTTCGAGATCATCGGCGCATCGGCCACACCGATGTTGTCGTGGATCACCTGCAGGAAGTTGTCGAAATGGCCGTCGTGGTTCAGCAGCGACTGCACCGTGTAGCCGGCGCCCGCCAGTTGCGAGAACAGGTGGCACTGCTGCGGCGCGGGCTTGTACAGGTCCGCATGCGCTTCCTGCCCGCAGCTCGCGCGCAGCACGCGGATCGCGGCCGGGCCGCTGTAGCTCGCGGCCGTGCTGAAGTTCGTGAACAGGTAGTCGAAGTGGCTCAGCATCGGATGGTTGCGCACCTTCGCCGCATCGAGGTCGTCCCACGACAGCGAGCAGATGTGCAACACGATCACGTCGAACTGCGCGGCCGGATCATTGCCGAGATGGCCGAACGCGACCTGCCGCTGCGACTCCTGCGTGCGGAACGTCGCGAGCGCCGCATTGTGATCCTCGGGCTGGTCGACGCGGGTGGTGCCCGCGACGGTCGCCTGCGGCTGGGCCGGCGCGGCGACGCGCGCCATCAGCCCGCTGCCGGCCTGCCACAGCGGCATCACGACCAGCACGGCCACCACGAACGTCGCGACGCGCAGCCAGCGATTGACGATGAAATAGACGATCAGCACGCCGACGATCGTCAGCGCCAGCACGGGCGGCAACAGGCGCGGCAACAGCTCCATCCAGTAGTCGAGGCGGAACGTGCTGACCTCGCGCGCGGCCTCCGCGAGACGGGCGAGCGGCGGCGCATGCAGCTCGCGCGCGAGCAGCGGCACCGCGATCGCGATCGCCGCGACCTGCCGGACGATGCGCCATGCGCGCGACCGGAGCGGCGCGCTCGCCACCAGCGCCACCGCGAACGCGAGGTTCGCGAGCCAGAACGGCTGCAGGTGCCCGGTCGCGAACAGCGCGAACTTCAGGATGAAATACAGATTCCAGAACGTCATCTAACCCACTCCATGATGCGCGCCGCGTCAGTCGCGCGCGCGATCGAGTTTCGGCGCGAGCATGGCCTGCAGGCCGCGCGCCGCACCCTTCCACATCCGTACATAACCATCCAGCCCGATCCGCAGCACTTCCTTGAGCCCGCCGAGCGGCGTGTCGGGCCGCGCGCCTTCGTGCCAGTCGAGCCACGCATCCGCGCGGCCGAACGTGCATTGCACGAGCTGGCGCTCCTGCTCGAGCGTCAGTTCCTCGAAGCTCACGCCGACATGGGTCGGCGTCGCACGGGTCACGCGCACCGGGAACGGAAACGCGCGGTCGCCGCGCGTCACGCACACCGTCAGCGTGTCGCCGACGGCGAGCGGGAGCCCCGGCACCGCTTCGAGGCCGAGGCCACCGGTCGAGTAGTCGCTCGTGAAGCATGCGGCGGTCGAGCCGTCGGCGAGCAGCAGCATCGCCGGCACGCGCATCGCGATCCGGTGCGTGACACGCACCTGCTTCGTCTCGCGCGCGACGGCCAGCGCCGCGCCGAGCATCGCGAGGTTGTACACGGTCCAGCCGAGCGTGATCAGGATCGTCGATGCCTCGTCGCCCTGCTCGGCCACGAGCCGCCACAGGCCGGCGACGATCGCAAGCACGTTCAGCGCGAACAGGACGAGATACGGCTTCGACGTCGACCAGTCGACGTAGCCTTCGTCGATCTTGCCGCCCTTGTCGGTCACGTTGAACTTGCCGTGCTTCGGGCTGAAGAACGCGACGGTGGTCGGCAGCGCGATGTACCACGCGAGCACCGATTCGTAGACCTCGGCCCAGAACGAATGCCGGTAGCGCCCCTGCATCCGCGAATTCGCGATGTTCGCGAGCACGAGGTACGGGATCACATAGCTCGCGAGCGCGAGCGACGACGCGTTGATGAAGTACAGGTGGAAGAACAGGTACGCGAGCGGGATCGTCAGGAACACCAGCCGCGGAATCCCGTAGAAGAAATGCAGCATCGCGTTGCCGTAGCAGATCCGCTGGATCAGGCCGAGCCCGCGCCCGAGGAACGGGTTGTCGATGCGGAAGATCTGCGCCATCCCGCGCGCCCAGCGCGTGCGCTGCTTCACGTGGCCGGCAAGGCTTTCGGTCGCGAGGCCGGCCGCCTGCACGGTCGGCAGATACGCCGACGTATAGCCGCGCCGATGCAGCTTGAGCGCCGTATGCGCGTCCTCGGTCACGGTTTCGACCGCGACGCCGCCGACCTCCTCGAGCGCGCTGCGCTTGAGCACCGCGCACGATCCGCAGAAGAACGTCGCGTTCCACAGGTCGTTGCCCGACTGCACGAGGCCGTAGAACAGGTTGCCCTCGTTCGGCACCTCGCGGAACGTGCCGAGATTGCGCTCGAACGGATCGGGCGAGAAGAAATGGTGCGGCGTCTGCACGAGCGCGCACTTCGGGTCGCGCAGGAACACGCCCATCGTCGTCTGCAGGAACGAGCGGGTCGGCACGTGATCGCAGTCGAAGATCGCGATGTACTCGCCGTGCGTCTTCGGCAGCGCGCGGTTGATGTTGCCGGCCTTCGCGTGGCGGTTGTCGTCGCGCGTCAGGTAGTCGATGCCGGCCTCGGCCGCGAATGCCGCGAACTCCGGACGCCGGCCGTCGTCGAGCAGGTACACGCGCAGCTTCGCGCTCGGCCAGTCGATGCTCTGCGCGGCGAACACCGTCGGCTTCACGACCGACAGCGGTTCGTTGTAGGTGGGGATATAAATGTCGACGGTCGGCCAGGTGTCCGGATCGTCGGGCAGCGGCACGATCGGCCGGTCGAGCGGCCACGCGGTCTGCACGAAGCCGAGCAGCAGGATCATCCACGTATAGGCTTCGGCGCCGTACAGCAGGTAGCCGGCGACGGCTTCGACCGGGCTGCGGAAGTCGAGCGTCTGGGTCGTGCGCCACCATACGTAGCGCACGGTCGCCAGCAGCGCGAGCGACGCGAGCGCGAGGGTCGTCAGGTGGCCGGGCAGCCGGCGCAGCGCGAGTGCGAGCACCGCGACGATCGCGAAGAACGCGAACTGCGCGCCGGGCATCAGCGGCGACATCCCGGCCGCGGCCCACAGCACCGCGCCGGCCACGAGCAGCAGCGGCGCGAGCCAGCGGCGCCGGCCGACGCCGTTCGCGCGCGCATCGAGCCAGCCGCCCCAGCGCGTCCACGGCAGACGCGCGAGCATCGCGTCGATGCGCCGGCCGACCGCGCGCAAGGCGACGTAGACGGGCACCACCAACGTGTCGAACCACGCGAGCGGATCGCGCGCGGGACGGCCGTCGGCCACGCGCGGCGCGCGCACGATCGCGCGCCACAGCCACTCGCGCACACTGAGCGGTTGCAGCACGCCCCAGTCTTGTGCGAGCCGCAGGAACGCGACGCGCACCCAGCGGCGCACATGATCGGGCCGGCCGGGCGGCGGTGCGTGGAAGAACAGCCGCACGAGCCAGTCCACCCGCGTGCGTTCCGCCGGCAGCCCGATGCCGCGCGCGCACCAGTCGGCCGCTCGACGGCCGAACCCGCGCAGTCGCGACGCGAACGCGGCCTTCATCGCGCCGCTCCGGTACGGCCCGCGACGGCCGCCGTCAGCCACGCATCGACCCAGTTCGCGACGCCGTTCAGGTCGTGCGACGCCTGCGAATACGGTGCATCGTCGAAAATCCAGCTGCCGCGCGCGAGCGCTTCGGGCACCGCCGCGTCGACGTGGATGCGCTGTTCGAGCATCGATCCCGGGCCCGCGACCGCGCGCAGCATCGCCAGCGCATCGCGCTGCATGTCGCGCGCCGGGTTCAGCCGGTTCACGACGATCTGCAGTTCGCCACGGCCGGCCCGCAACGCGCCGAGCCGCGCGGCCGTCGCCGCGCAGGCGACCGGCTCCGGCGGCACGACGACGAGCGTCAGGTCCGCGCACCGGATCGCCTGCCCGGCCTGCGGCGACGGATAGCGGGCGGTGTCGACGAGCACGACGCCGTCGGCCGGCAGCGCGATCTCGTCGAGCGCGCGCGACAGCCAGGTCGGATCGGCCACGAGCCGCGCATCGCACGCGGCGGCCCCGGCCGCATCGACCTGCCCGTACGGCACGAACAGCACGCCGTCGGCGTTGCGCCACGTGTGCGCGTGCCACGGTTCGGCGCCGCCCAGCAGGCCGTGCGCGAGACCGTGTTCGGCCAGCGTATCGAGGCCGAGCGTCGCACCCATCAGGTTCTGTGCATCGAATTCGACGGCGACGACCGGCCGGCCGCGGCGCGCGAGTAGCACCGCGAGCGCGGCGGCGAGTGTCGTGCGGCCCGCGCCGCCCGTCGTCGAAGTAACGGCGATCGTCTTCATCGTGCCGCCTTGCCGTCGCGCTTGCCGCGTTTGTTGCCTTCGTCGCCTGCGTTGCCGCCGGCGCCCGGCAGCAGGCGGCCGCGCAGCACGACCGGCACGAGTTCGCACGGCACCGCGTCGCGTCGGTCGATGCCGCGCGGTGCGTGGAAGCCGCGGCCGACGCCGAGGTGCTGCGCGACGACCCACACCGGCACCGCAATCGCGATACCGACGATGAAGCCGATGACGAGTTCGACGATCATGCGTCCTCCTGCTTGCGCAGCGGCATCGCGCTACGGACGGCGCCGCGCGCACGCGCGGCGGGAATGACGGGGTCCGGCGCCGCGGCGTCGACGGCGGCGGGCGCGGGCGCCTGCGGCGCGCCGATCGCGTCGAGCGCGACTACGGTATCGATCGCATCGATCGCGTCGCTCACCTCGCCCGCGTCGGGCAACGCCGCGCCGGGAGTGGCGCGCGCGGCGCCCGGCGGCTGCGTCGCCGCGAACAGGTCGCTGTAGTCGGCGATCGGCGCGCGCCGGTTCTCGGCCTTCAGTGCGTCGAGTTCGGTGTCGATGCTGCCCTGCCCGAGGCATACGACGCGGTCGGACAGCGTATCGACCGGCACGTCGAAGATCCGCGCGAGCGCGTCGTCGGCGTCGACCGGCTCGCAGGCGAACAGGAACACGAACAGGTGTCCGGCATCGGCCGTCACGACGTCGCCCGCGCGGCGCGGCCGGCAGTGCCGCAGCGCGTCGACGTGCGACACGCCCGGCAACAGCGTGAGCTTCGCGAGCGTATGCGGCAGCGCGAGCACCGCGCCGCGGTCGAGCACCGCGCGAATCCGCTGGCAGAACGCGCCGACCGGCAGATAGCCGAGCACCGAATCGCCGAGCGCGGCCGCGAGCGCCGCGCGGTAGTCGGCCGCGACGGGCCGCGCGTAAAGCTGGCCGTGCAGCGCGTGCACGGCGGCCTGCATCCGCGAGACGGGCAGATCGCGCGCGACGACCCGGTTCGCGCCGACGCTCAGCACGAGCACCTCGAACTGCTGGCGCAGCACCTCGCCGCGCTCGACGACCGCGATCTTCAGCGCGCCGCCGCACTGCCGGCGCAGCGCGTGCACGTCCGCGCACAGCGCTTCGAGCTGCGCATGCGAGCGGAACACGAGCACCGCGGTCGCTGCCTGCGCGTTGGCGCACGCGGCGACGACGGCCGCGTTGTCGTCGACGATTTCCCAGCCGTCCGGCACGCGGCTCGCGCCGTCGAGCACCGCGCGGCTGACCACCACGCGATCCTCGTCGCTCGCGAGCTTCATCCGACGCGCCGGTTCGGTCGCGCCGCCCTCGACGCTCGCCGACAGCCGGCCGCCCGGTGCGAAGCGCAGCGGCCGCACCTCGCCGGCCGCGAGCGTGTCGCCCGCGCGCCAGAAATCGACGACCCACAGCAGCTCGCCGTGCGTGCGCTGCAACTGCGCGACGCCCGAGCAGATACCGTGGAAGCCGCTGCGCGGCGTGCGATCCGCATCGCGCACGAGCGGCGCATCGTCGGCGCGTGCGTCGCCGTCCGCGCGGGACGCTTCGGGGTCGAGCAGCAGCACGAGCGCGATCCGGCGCGTGCGGCACCAGTCGGCCAGCGCGTGCGCTTCATCCGCGAGCGCGACCGGATCGTCCCAGCTGAACCAGCGCTGTGCGCCTTCGACGAAATACAGCGAACGCGCATGCAGCCCGTAGCGCTTCATCGCGCGCAACCCGCCGGTCAGCCGCGCGAACGGGCCCGGCGCCGCGCGGCCCGGCGCGTTGCCGGCCGCGTCGGCGTCGGCACCGTCGCCGGCCGGGCCGGCCGCCGCCGGCATCGCCAGCACGTTCAGGTTGCGCGGCCAGCCGGCCGGCTGCGCGCCGCCCGCGAAACCGAGCGATGCCATCTGCGCGGCGACGCGTGCCGGATCGCGTGCCAACACGATCGTGACGTCGCGCGTGCGCGCCTGGCGCGCGCTTTCCCACACGAGCGCATCGCATGCGGGCGTGCCACCGGCCGCGTAGATCGCGTAAAGGCCGCCGGCTTCCAGTTGCGTCCAGGTATCGGGCAGGCCGTCGATCGCGAGCCGGCCCGATGCGCCGGCGCGGCCACCCGCCGGCGCCATGCGCAGCAGCGCACGCAGGCGGTCGGCGAGGCCGGTAGCGCCGGGCGCGGAGCGGGTGGCATCGAATTCCGTATTCACGGCGTTCCCCTAGGGTCTGTTTCCATATGGAACGTGCATGCGTTGCCACGAGAACGGCCGCTCGCGAGGCGCGTGACGCCGCGAATACTGATGTATTCGCAAGGAGCGCAACGCGGCGAGCGGCCGTTCTCGTGGCAACCCCTGATTAAGAAATTCATGTCACGGGAATGCCCGAAATCGCCCGTAGGGCGGCGTCGCTCGTCGCTTGTTTGGCACGGCCAAACGGCGCTCCTCACTTCTTGCCCTACGGGCGATTTCGGGCATTCGCATGTACGTTCCATATGGAAACAGACCCTAGTAATCCGAATAAAGCCGCACGGGCGTCGGCGTCACGAGCCAGCTGCGCGGCGCGCGCGCATCGAACGCATAGCGCAGGTACACGAGCGCCGAGCTCGGCGCATAGTCGTGCGACCGGTCGATGTGCAACTGCGCGCCGACGCTCAGGTGCGGGTTCACGCGATACTCGACGATGCCGTTCACGCCGTACGAGAACGACACGCCGCGCGTCGAGCTGCCCGCGTACACGAACCCGGCCGCCACCTGCGCGGCCCGCCGGTCGGAGAACGTCGGATAAAACAGCGAATCCTTCTCGTAGCTGTTCGAGATCCCGCCCGTGACGGTCAGGTCCCACGACAGCGCATCGTGCCGCCCCGCCCATTCGATCGGCACGCCGAGCGACAGATAGCGCTGCGGGCTGTAGTAACCGCCCTGCCCGTACGTGTAGTAGCGCAGGTTCTGCGCGTAGTGCCACGCATTGCCGACGAGCCCCGTGCTGACCTTCATCGTCGCGCGCTCGTACACGGGCACCGTGAAGCCGGTGCGCAGCGTGACTTCCGCATTGCGTTCGACGTTGCGGCCGGACAGCACGCCCGCGCCGAGTTCCGCGAACAGGTTCGTGCGGCCGACGTCGACCGACGCGCGCAGGTTCACGCCGTCGCGGCGCACGCCGCCCCACACCGCGCCCGTCCACGGGTCGCGCATCCCCGCGTACGACAGCACGCTGCTCGTTTCCGGCCGCCGCGACGCATTCACGGAGAAGCTCGCGGGGCCCGCGTCGAAGCGATAGCGCACGCCGCCGACGAGATAGTGCACCGGGAAGCCGAGCGGCGACGTGCCGAGATCGACACGCCACGCATCCGACAGATAGCCGGCGCCGAGCGCGACGCCGGTTGTCGACTGGTGCAGCGAGCCCGGCGGATTCGCGAGCAGCGCGGCGGCCTGGGGGCTCGTTTGTGCCCTGAGCGCCGCATAGGTGCCGAACGTCTTCAGCGAATACGCGTCCGGATCGCTCGTGTCGAGCGTGCCCGGGTCGAGATGCACGGTGTCGATCTGCGCGAACACGTGCCCGTCGTAGCGGACCGGCATCTGCATGTAGATCGGCACCTGCTGCGCGCGATACGACGAGATGCCTTCGTCGCCCGACTTGTATGCGGGAATCCAGCCGGCCTCGATCTCGGGATTGCGCCGCTGTTCGAGTTCCGCAAACGCGGCCTGCGCGGGCGTCAGCCCGTCGCGGCCCGGCCTCACGCCGGTCGCGCTTTCCTGTGACCGCGACAGCCGGTACAGCGACGCCGCATCGTCGTAGCGGCCCTGCGCCTCGGCCACGCGCGCGGCCGCGACCGTCACGTCGGCGCGTGCCGGATACGCGGCCTGCAGCCGGTCGGTCACCTGCGCGGCGTCGTCCGGGCGGCGCAGCGCGTTCAGGCGGCGCACGGCCGACAGCTGCGTGTCGACGTCGTCGTCCGGCGTGCGCGCCAGCACGGCCAGCACGCGCGTGCGTGCGGCGGTACGGTTGCCGCTGTCCTCGTCGATTCGTGCGAGCGCGAGCTGCGTATCGGCGTCGTCCGGCGTGCGCGCCACGACCGGCGCGAGCGCATCGCGTGCGGCACCGTAATGACCCTGCGCGCGTTCGAGATCAGCGAGTTCGAGCGCATAACGCTTGTCCGCGCGGCCGACCGGGCTTGCGCGATCGAGCAGCACGCGCGCCCGTGCATAGTCCTGTTGCGCGATCGCGTCGTCGGTCTGCCGCAGCACGAGCCGCAGCGACTGGTCCTCGAGCCGCGCCGTCTGCGCGGGCGTCAGCGCCGGGTCGCGGCGCAGCGCGTCGAGCCACGCGGCGAGCGCCTCGTCGCGCCCGGCGCTGCCGAGCAGATCGCCGTAGCGCAGCCGCACGTCCGCGTCGGCTTCGCGCGGATGCGCGGCGATCCAGTCGCGCAGCGGCGCGACGCCGCGCTCGGGTTCGCCCGCGTCGATCCACTGCGCGCCGATCGCGGCGAGCATGTCGGGATCGTCCGGCGCGCTCGCCTGCGCGTGCGCGAGCGTGGCGGCGAATGCCGCGCGGTCGCCGCCGGCGTATGCGCCGCGCGCGTCGGCCAGCGCGCTTTCGGCATCGAGCTTGCGCGCCAGCGCGCGCATGCCTTCCGAACGGCGCGCATCGTCGACCGGCGCCAGCGCGGCCTGCGCGCCCGCGACATCGTCGAGCGAGTTGCGGTACAGCGCGCTCGCGTAGCGCATCTCGGGCGTGTCGCTCCGTGCGAGCCCGTCGTCCATCACCGTGCGGCCGAGCTGCGGCAGCCCCATGTCGCGATAGAGGCGCGCGAGCGCGAAGCGCGTCCACGGCGCGTCGGGCGCCGCGCGCACGGCCGCCTCGTAGCGTTGCGCGGCCGGCCCGCGTGCGCCCTTGTCGGCCAGCGCGCGCGCCTCGTTCGCGAGCAGGTCGCCGCGCAGGCCGTCTAGCACGCGGCGATCGTCGGAGCCCGTCACGCGCCCTTGCAGCGCGTCGAGCAGCGGGCCGATCCGGTCCGCGCGGCCGGTGTTTTCATACAGCGTGGCCGTGTCGCGCACGGCCGACAGGCTCGGCGAGCGCGCGGCCAGCAAGCCGCGCAGCAACGGTTCCGCCTGGGCCCAGTCGCGCTGCGCGAGCAGCGCATCGGCGAGCTGCAGCTTCGCGTCCGGGTTGTCCGGCTGCATCGCGAGCGCCGCACGCGCGGCGCGTTCGGCATCCCGCGCGCGTCCCGCACTGGCCGCTTCGCGGCCTTGGGCGAGCAGCCCCCAGAACTGCGCGGTACGCGCGAGGCCTTGCCATTTGCCGCGCTGGTCGGTCGCACGCGTCGCGGCCCGCGCGAACAGCGCGCGCGCTTCGTCGTGCCGCCCTTCGCGCAGACGCAGCAGGCCGAGCCCGCCCAGCGCATCGGCGTCGTCCGAGCGAGCGCGCGCGGCGCGCGCGAGCAGCGGATCGGCGGCGGCCAGATCGCCGCGCGCGAGCGCCTGCAACCCGCGCTGCTGCGCGATGTAGTCGGGATCGCGTTCGAGTCGGCGCTGTGCATCGCGCTGCTGATCGAGGCCGGCGGCGCGATCGCGGAATTCGGTGTCGTCCGGCGCGAGCGCGAGATAGGCATGCAGCGCATCGAGATACGCGGGATCGTTGCCGGCCGACTGCAGCACGCGCCGCCACAGCGCCATCGCTTCCGTATGGTCCGCGTCGGCGCGCTTCGCGAGCGACGATGCGATCCGGTTCGCTTCCGCGCGCGTGTCGTCGCGCTGGTTCAACAGCCGCGCGAGCGCGACCGCTGCGCTCGTGTCCCGCGGATCGGCGGCGACCGCGCGGCGCAGCGCGGCGATCGCCGGCTCGCGGCCGCCCGGCGCATTCGACACGATCTGGTAATACTCGGCGCCGAGCGCGCCCGCCGGCGCTCCGTTCGGAAACAGCGCGACGATCCGCCGGGCCGCCTCGTCGGCGCGGCCGCTGCGCGCGAGCAGCCGGATCTGCGCCATCTCGCCGCGCCCGCTCGTCGCGACGCGGTATTCGTCGGCCACCTGCCGCGTGACAGGCGCATTCGGCGACTGCGCCTGCAGCCGCGTCAGCGAGGCCTGCGCGCCTTTCGCGTCGCCGAGCCGCAGCAGCACGCGCACCTGTTCGGCCAGCAGCTCGGGATCGCCCGGCGCGATCAGCAGGCCCTTGCGCAGCGCATCGCGCGCGAGATCGTCGCGATGCTTGATGCCCCACATCCGCGCGGTGTCGAGCTCGCGCCGCGCATCGGCCGCGGCCGAGGTCGCCGGTGTCGCGGCGCTCGCCATCGCCGCGCCCGAGGCAACGCTCGGCGCCGCCGCGCACACCGACGACGCGAGCCATGCGAATCCCGCGACGTGGGGCGCGGCGCACTTCAGCGGGCGGCGCACGAACGGCCTCCCCAGCGGGTGTCGAGCGTGCCGTCCGCGCCGAACCGGTAGCGGCCGTCGCGCCAGCCGAGGCCGAACAGCGTCAGCACGCTCGTGTAATAGCCGGGTGCCGACTGGCGCGCGAGCGTGTCGACGCGGGCCGCCTGCGCATCGGCGAGCGCATGCTGGCCGCGTGCGTCGAGAAACGGCACGGCCGCCGCGGAGAATCCGCCGTTGCCGTCGTTCGGCCCCGCGACGCCCGTCGTCGTATCGACCCGCTCCGGCGGCGCGCCATGCGCGGCGATATGGTCGGCGAACGGCGCGAAGCGCGCGAGCAGCGGCGCGGCGAGCGGATCGGCGCGGTCCAGCATGCCGGCCCACAAGTACACGCGGATCGCGTTGTACGCGCTCTCCGCATGCGTGTCCGGATCGGGCCCGAAACCGTTGCCCGCGCGATACAACGCCCAGTCGGGCGAGAAGCCCTTCGGCGCGGTGTCGAGCAGCACGCGCCCGGTGCTGGATGCCAGCGCCGCCCAGCGACGGTCGTCGGGCAGCCGCGCGCCGAGCGCGCGAATCACCTGCGGCGGCGAATAGCTGGGATTCACGCGCCATTGGCCGTTCGCCAGCTTGAACCCGGTCGGCCCCGGCAGCAGCGTGAGGCCCAAGCCCGGGACGGTCGCCGTCTCGGTGTCGAGCACGCGCTTCGCGAGCAGCGCGCCGCGCGCCGTATAGCTGCGCTCGTGCCACAGCCGCCCGGCCTCGACGAGCGCATACGCGATCCACAGGTCGGCGTCCGACGCCGCGTTCGCGTCGAGCACGCGCCACGCGCCGTCGGGCGCGCGGCCCCACAGCCACGCCGGCAGATGCGCGCTCAGGTCGCCCTGCGCGAGGTTGTTCTCGGTCCATGCGAGGATCGTGTCGAACATGCGCCGGTCGTTCGCGACCAGCGCGAAGAAAAGTCCATACGCCTGCCCCTCCGATACCGTGCGCGAATCGGCCGAGCCGACGTCGATCACGCGGCCGTCGGCCGAGATGAAATCGCGCTTGAACGCATCCCAGCGCGGCCACGCCGCGCTGCATCCCGCGCCCGCCGCATCGGCTGCGCTGGCCCCTGCGGCGTGCGCGCGCGTGGCCATGCCGGCCGCCGCGCACGTCACCGCAACCGCCAGCGCGAGCATCGCGCCGACACGCCGCGCCGGCTGCGTTGCCCGTCGCTTCGTCATTGCCCGCGTCATCCGTTACATCCCCCGTCGACGCGCGGCGATTCGCTGCAGCACGCTGAACACGCCGAGCGCGAGCAGCAGCCCCGCGACGACGCCGACCGCGCCGAGCACGACCGGATGCCGCGCCGCCTGCGTCCACACGCGCGCATACCACGGCACGAAGCCGACCACGTAAGGCTCGCCGACCCGCAAGCTGTCGACCTGCCCCGGCCGCACCAGCGCGAGGTCGCCCTGCAGCTGCGACACGAGCCCGGCGTTCTCGAACACGTCGAGCAGATCGCCGAGGCGCGGCTGGTCGGTCGCCGTCAGCGCGACGACGCTGCGGCCGCGGCTGCCCGGCAGCTCGAAACCGGCGAGCGCCGCGAGCGGGCCCGTCTGTTCGATGTGCGCGCCGCCGTCGGCGAGGCCCACGCCGTTGCGCCAGCGCTCCTTCACCGTGAACGCGACGCGCGTCGTGCCGGCGCCGCCCGCGCCGCCCTGCTCGCCGATCGCGAGCGGCAGCGCCGCGCGCCAGTGCGCGAGCAGCGGCGACGCGGGCGAGCCGTCGATCACGAGCAGATCCTTGTGCCCCGACAGCGCGGCGACGTCGCCGGGCCGCGCGACCTGCACGCGCAGCGCCGGGAAGCCGGTCCATTCGCCCATGTGGCCGAGCATCGTCAGGTAGGCCTCGAGCTCCTGCGGCGACGGCCGATCGGGCATCACGACGGCCGTCTGCGACAGGTCCGCGAAGCGCGTGAACGGAAAGCCGCTGTTCGCGAAGAACGCGAGGTTGGGCAATTGCGCGTAATGGACGAAGTGCGAGAAGTCGATCGTCGAATCGGGATCGATCGCCGCGCGCTGCGGCTCGGTGGCCGTGCTCGAGCACAGGCCCGTCTTCTGCGAATCGAGCGTGAAGCGGAACTGCAGCTGGTTGCCGCTGCCCACGCGAAACGCGGGAATGTCGACGTCGCTCGTCACGCGCCCTTCCGGCACCGCCAGCAGCGGCAACTGCATGCGGCCGTGCGCGTCCTCCGCGTGGGCCGGCCCGAGCCGGTACGACTTCACGAGTTGATCGTTGATCTCGACCGCGAGCGTGGAATTGTCCTGGACGGTGGGCGCCGTGTAGCGGTAGCGCAGCGTGATCGGCACGCCCGAGCCGTTCCACGAATGCAGATCGGCCGGCACGCGCAGGTTCAGCCGGATCGCATCGGGCGTCGTGCCGCGCACTTCCAGCTGGCGCGGGTCGTTCACGAGTTCGCGGAACGCGATCGGCCGGTTCACCGGCAGCCAGCGCGGCGCGTCGTACGGCTTGCGCGGCGCGCCGAGATCGACGTGCGCGACCGTCGCCGCCGGACCCGACAGCGCCGCGCGGCCGAGCACGAGCGTCGCGACCGCGTCGTCGACCTCGGCCGCCGTGCGGCCCGTGACGACCAGCAGCTTGCGGCCC
This sequence comes from Burkholderia sp. BCC1208, assembly GCF_902833095.1. Lineage (NCBI taxonomy): Bacteria > Pseudomonadati > Pseudomonadota > Betaproteobacteria > Burkholderiales > Burkholderiaceae > Burkholderia > Burkholderia sp. BCC1208. Next base: position 558,342 of record NZ_CADFDY010000001.1, read on the forward strand.
GGCGCGGCCGGGTTGTCGGCGACCGCGAGCAGCGGGCCGCCCACCGGCGGCAGCGCGAGACCCGCCGGCAGCGTCGCGGCCGTGCCGACCACGACGGCCTGGTCGTCGGCCGGCAGCGCGGCCGACACCGGGAAACGCGCATGCCGGTAATCGGCCAGCGCGCCGAACCACGACGCGAGCACGCCCGCGCTGCGCAGCGTCGCCGAATCGGGCGAGGCCGGCAGCACGAACGGCAGCCGCAGGCGGCCGTTGTCGCGCCGGTCGAAGAACGGCGCGGGCAGCAGCGCGAGATCGTTCGGCAGGCGCGCCGGCGATTCGTCGAGGATCAGCTCGCTCGTCGGGCTCACGTCGGCCCACAGCGCCGAGTTCGCCGGATCCTCGCAGTGGTCGAGCGTGTAGTGCGCGATCAGGCGCAGGCCGATCTGGTTGAAATCGGAAAAGTAGCGCGGATCGATCGGGATCTCTTGCGTGACCGTGCGGCCCGCGCGCGCGGCGTCGAACGGGACGGTCGCGATCACCTCGCCGTTCACCGACACCTTCAGGTGCGACAGCGGAAAGACCAGCGACGGCGAATACGCGTAGGTCAGGCGCAGCCGCGCGCCCGTGATCACGCGATCGAGCCGCACGCCGGCGTTGATCGTGCGTGCGTCGTCGGCGCCGCGTAGGCGTAGCGGATCGAACGCGCCGAGCGACGAGAACGGCACATGCACGGTCGTCGTCGGCAGCCCGGCGGCCGGCGCGCTGGCCGCCGTCGACGCCGCCGCGAGCACCGCCGCCGGCGCCGCAGCGGGCGCCGCCGCGTGACTGGCAGCGGCCGTCGAAGCGGCGGCGGCCGGCACGGCCGGCATCGGCGCGGCCGACAGCACGGCCGTGTGGAAAGCGCCGGTCATCGCGGCCGCCAGGACGAACAGCGATACGGCCGGCTTCATGCGCCGCTCCGCGTCGTCACGATCGTCCGGTCATCCTGCGCGTCGAAACCGACGCGCGCAAAGCAGCTATGCCCGTGAGTGCGCATCCCCTCTGCTTCCCCTCATGTATGTTGCGCGTCGCGTAACGCGGATATGGCCTGATTCATTTATCGGTACGACGCGGCGGATTCTTCAATGACCCGTTCGTCGCGTGGCGAAGCACCTCGCACCGGCGCCCGCCCATCATTCGTCACACTATCTCAAAAATAGAACAAAACTCACCGCGATTCGCGACTGGGAAGCGAAAAAATCTCAATTCGGTCGGAAATGCTGCTCGGGAAGCGTGAATGGCAAGAATTGCGCCGTTGCTGCCGAACGGCCGGAACGGCATACTGCCGGCGCGATACGGCTGGCCGGGCGTCGGTCGCGATCCGTTGCGGATCGCCCGCGACACGCTGCCGCAGGCGGCGCGTATGCTACCGCAAGCACGCGCCGCGCAACGGATTTTCTTCGTGGGAAACTGACTTGAATCAAATCGTCGACTCCGCCCCCCGTCCCCGGACACGTTGCTGCGGATCATCGCCGCCCAAACCGAAATCGCGAAACTCGGCCTGGACCTCGGCAGCGTGATGGCCTACGTGGCCGAGCAGGTACCGCAGATCACCGGCGCGAGCGCCGCCGCGGTCGAATTCGCCGAAGGCGACGACATGGTGTACCGCGCCGCGTCGGGCACGGCCGCCGGGATGCTCGGGCTACGGTTGCGGCGCTCGGGCAGCCTGTCGGGCCTGTGCGTGCAGCAAGGTGAGTTGCTGCACTGCATCGATTCGGAAACCGACCCGCGCGTCGATCGCGATGCGTGCCGCCGGGTCGGCCTGCGCTCGATGCTGGTGATGCCGCTCACGCATGCCGACACGACGGTCGGCGTGCTGAAGGTGATGTCGCCGGACGTCGACGGTTTTTCGCAGGCGGACGCCGCCACGCTGCGGCTGATGGCCGATCTGATCGCCGCCGCGATGTTCCACGCGGCGCGTAATGAAGCGAACGAACTCTATCTGCGCGCGACGCACGACGTGCTCACCGGGCTGCCAAACCGCGCGCTGTTCTACGATCGCCTGCGCCAGTCGATGCACACGGCGTTGCGCGCGAGCGGCCGGCTCGGCATTCTCAACATCGACATGGACGGGCTGAAGCCGATCAACGACGGGTTCGGCCACCGCGCGGGCGACGCCGCGCTACGCGAGATCGCCGCGCGGATGCAGGGCGCGGTGCGGCGCTCGGATACGGTCGCGCGCGTCGGTGGCGACGAATTCGCCGTGATCCTGCCGAACCTCGGCACCCGCGACGATGCGCATGTGCAAAGCACGCGGCTCGCGCGGCAGGTCGGCGAGCCGTTCGAATTCGAGGGGCATGCGCTGCGGCTGGGCGTCAGCATCGGAATCGCGGTGCTGCCGGACGACGGCACCGACATGAATGCGCTGATCGAGCGTGCGGATCAGGCGATGTACGAGGTGAAGCGCACGCGGGGGCAGCGCTCCGCGCCCGCATGACGCCTGGCACGCACCGCTAGCCGATCGGCCGCACCGCGATCGCGATCCCGACCGCGACCCACTGCACGACGGCGACGAGCACGGCGGCACGGCACAGCCCGACCGCGCCGCGCACGCGCGCATCGAGCATGCGCCCGGCCTTCGCCGCGTCGATCCAGCCGAGATCGGTGAGCGCGCGGTCGAGCGCCGCGAGCCCGTCGTCGACCGCTGCATCGCCCTCCACCGCCCGCGCCAACGCGGCGAACAGCCACCGATCGATCTCGATGCGCACCGCGTACCACAGCGCCGCGATCCCCGATCCCGTGCTGACGGCGGCCAGCAGCACGCGCGCGAGCGTCGCCGGCAGCCAGCCCGCCGCGATCCACCCGCCCGCGCCGGCCGCGGCCAGTGCGGCCGCGATCGCCCACGCGCCCGCATCGAGCGCGCCGCGCGCGGCGGCAATCCTGAACGGAGCGGACGGATCGCGCGTCATCCGAGCCTCCCATCGCGACGGCGATCGATCCACTGCTGCAGCACGGCCGCGCCGTCGTCGGACCACACCGCGTGCGGCCGGACCGCGCGCACCGCGGCCAGCGCGTCGCGCGCATTCGTCAGCCCGCGCCGCGCCGCGAGCCAGGCGGCCGCGCACAGCACGCTGCGCCCATAGCCGAGCGCGCAGCAAACCAGCACGTCGCGCCCTTCGCCATGCAGGCGTTCGAGCGCCGCGACGGCCTGCGCGAGCTGCGCCGCCGTCGGCGCGACGAGGTCGAGCTGCGGCACGCACGCATACGCGAACGATGCATCGGCCGCGGCCCAGCGCGGCATCTCGGCGGTCAGGTCGACCAGGGCGGTGAAGCGATGGCGCCGGATGTCGCGCGTCGTCGGCGTACGGCCGATCGACACGCGTTCGTCGATCCGCACCGGCGCCGGCTGCCGGAACGTCCACAGCCGCGAATTGACGAACGCGCCGGCGATCGTCGGCGCGAGCAGCCAGCCGATGAAGACCGGCAACCGTCCGTGCGCATCCTTCTGAAACGCGCCGGGCGCGCCGCGCCGGTAGGCCCAGGCAACGCAGGCGAGCGCCAGCGCAACCCACCCTGCCGCCAGCGCCCCGCCCGGCGCGCGCGGCACGCACGCCAGCGCCGCGAGTGCGATCAGCGCGGCACCGAACCCATAGCGGCGCGCGAGCGCGCGACTGGCCGCGCACGGCGACGCATCGGCGCCCGGCAATCGGCCTGCGGCATCGCGCAGCGGAAACAGGAACAGTGCGAGACAGCCGACGGCCGCACCGGTCGGCACGTCGATCGCGTGATGCTGGTAAGTCGTCAGCACCGACACGCCGATCGCCGCGAACCACAGGTGCAGCACGACGCGCTCGAACGTGCCGCGCAGGTGCTTCGCATAGACGGCCCACAACACGACCAGCAACCCGATATGCAGCGACGGCGCCTGGTTGAACGGCTTGTCGAAACCCATCAGCAGCGCGAACAACGTACCGGCCATGCCGCCCGCGTCGGGCCGTTCGAAGCCGAAGCGCAGCGGCCACGCGATGAAGCACGCGACCGACACCAGTTGCACGGTCAGCAGCCGCTTCACGTGATCGAGCAGATCGTCGCGGCGCGTCCAGAAGAAGAACGAGAGCGCATACAGCAGGTCGATCGACCAGTACGGCACGATCGTCCACGGCACGAACGGGATCGCATGCTCCCAGCCGAACGCGAACGTCGGCACCGCGGCGCGGCGTGCGGCGAGCCAGTTCGCGAAGCCGTACGTCGAGAAGAACACGGCGCCCATCGCCGCGAGCCAGCCCAGGCGCAGCGCGAACGACGCGTCGCGCGCGCCGGCCGCCGGCTCGGCCAGCCCGCCACCCGCGCCCGTACCCGCACCGCCGCCGCCGTCGCCGAGCACACTCATGACGGTTCGACCCGCTGCGCGAGGCTGACCGTGAAGATGCCCATCTCGTCGATCCGCTGATCGAGCTTGCGGAAGCCCGCCCGCGCGACGAGCTCGTCCATTTCGGCCTGCGAACGACGGCGCATCACCCAGGTCGACTCGCCGCGGTGATTGTTCAGCGCGCGCGCGATGAATTCGAGCTGCGGATGCCACGGCTGCCCCGTATAGACGAGATAGCCGCCCGGCGGTACGGCCTGCGCGAGCCCGCGCAGCGAGCGCTCGATCAGCGCGTTCTCGCCGAACAGCTCGTACAGGCCCGACACGATCGCCAGCGTCGGCTGCGGCTCGAGCGTCGCGAGCGATGCCTCGTCGAACGCGTCGCCGCGCTCGAAGCGCGCGATCGGCTCCAGGCCGCGCTGCGCGATCAGCACGCGCCCGGCCTCGACGTTCGGCGGGCTGTAGTCGCGCAGCGTGATGTCGTCGGGCGCCGCGCCGTCGCGCTCGGCGGCCGTCGCGATCGCATCGAGCACGTAGCGCCCGTGGCCTGCCGCGATGTCGACGATCCGCACCGGCGAGCCGCGCCCGCGCAGGCGGCCGATCGCCGCGCCGATCAACTCCTGCAGATGGACCTTGCGCTGCCGGATGCCGACCCAGCCCGGCGAATCGAGATACGTGCGGTCGATCAGCGCGCCGACGCCGAGCCGCCCCTGCGCGCGGTTGCGGTACACGTAGTCGAGCGTCGAGCCCGAATCGAAGCCGAGCCGCAGCCCGAGCGCGATGCCGTCCGACAGCGCGCCGCCGGCTTTCAGGCCGGCGCGCGTGAGCGCCCAGTACGCACGGGCGAACACGTTGGCCGGCGGCCGGCCGAGCGCCGCGTATTCGTCGTGGAACGCGCCGCGCCGGTCCGCATCGGCGAGCGACACGCGCGGGCTCGGCGCATCGAACTCGCGCAGCACGAACGCACGCAACGGCGCGAGCGCCTGCGCACGGTCGCGCTCGCCGAGCGTGTCGTGATAGAAGCCCGGCAGCACGATGCGCTCCTTGCGCGCCGAGCCGAGCCGTTCGAAGAAACGGTCCTGCGGGCCGCGATGCACGACCCAGTCGGCGCCCGAGATCAGCAATTGCGTCGGCACGGTGATCGCGGCCGCGTCGGCGACGATCCGCCGCGCGGTATCGTGCAGGTCGAGCAGCATGTTGACCGCGATCGGCCGCGTGATCAGCGGATCGGACGCGTAGCTCGCGATCCGTTCGGGATCGTGCGTGAGGAATTTCGGCTTCACGTAGCTGTTCACGTAGAACAGCCCGCGCAGCTTGTGCATCAGCCGCAGCCCCGGCCGGGCGAACGGCACGTAGAGCTTGATGTGGAACGCCGGCGACGCGACGACGAGCGCGCGGATCGGCGGCGCGTAGTCGTGCGCCCAGGTCGCCGCGAGCACCGCGCCGACGCTCTGGCCGACCACGGCCATATCCTCGATCGCGAGGCCGTGCGTGTCGCGGATATGCTCGACGAAGGTCTGCAGGTCGCGCACCGACGCGGCCGCGCTCGGACTGTAGCCGCGCGCGCCCGGCGACCGGCCGTGGCCGCGTGCGTCCCATGCGAAAAAGGCGAAATCCGGCAGGTCGAGCTCGTCGACGAGGTGCGCGACGCGCGCCGAATGTTCGTGCCCGCGATGCAGCAGCACGATGGCGCCGCGGCAGCGTGCGCCCGTCGCGGGCCAGTGCCGATAGAACAGCGTTTCGCCGTCGTGCGTGATGAAGTCGGCCTCACGGGCCGTGCGTGTGCTCATGTGGTCTCTCTCGTTTCGTTATTCGAATCATGTGGCGCCGCCCTCCGGCGCCCGGCCCGTCAACCGCCCGCTTCGGCAATGCCCGCCTGGACGCGCCGCACCACCGTCACGATCGACAGCACGATCAGCAGCCGCCACAGCCACGCGGCGACACTGCCGACCGGCAAGCCGAAGCCGATCCACAGCGCGAACGCGCCGAGGGCCAGCGCCCGGTCGCTCTTGCCGAACGGGCCGTCGTAGCGGCGCGTCGCGCCGACGAGCGGGCCGATCAGCCCCGCGCATTCGACGATCACCGCCATCAGCGCGAACAGCCAGACGTCCGCCGGAGCGAACGCGGGAATGGCAAGGAACGGCAGCACGAGCGCGACGTCGGACACGATGTCGCCCAGCTCGTTCAGGTACGCGCCGAGCGTGCTCTTCTGCCCGTGCTCGCGCGCGAGCATCCCGTCGATCGCATTGAGCGCCATCCGCGCGAACAGCCACAGCGGAATCAGCAGGAACAGCACACGGGCGAACACGCCGAGCCCGGCGAGCGCGCCGACGACGATCGAGCCGCCGGCCGCGAACAGCGTGACCTGGTTGGCGGTGACGCCGCGTTCGGCGAGCGAATTCGCGAACGGGCGCAGACGGTCCTGGAATTTGGGTTTGAGTGCGTAGAGGCTCATCGTTTCGTATTCGTATTATTCGCGCGGCACGGTCGGATACGTTTCCCGCCGCCATGCCCCGGGCGGCGAAACGGCCGTCGTCGGCCTGGATTGAACGGCCCTCATCGTCGCCGAGCGGCCTCGATGCGTCAAGCGTGCGGGCCGGGCCGCCCGTGCGGAGCCAATCTGGCGTTTTTCGTCGAAACTCGCGATAATCCGCTGGCCCGATCGCAGCGAGATCGATTCGAACTGCAGACGGGCACTCGTGCAACAGCCGATTATCACGCCGCCGACCGGCGCATTCGCCGCGACGCAACAGCGTGCGACGGCGAATCGTCCGATTATCGCGGACCTGCGACAGGCAGCCACGAACTTGAAAAAATTTAAACGAGAGCCGTCCGGCGCGCATCCTGCCGCGCCGGCATTCCGAGGTTCCGTCCGCCGCGCGTGCGCGGCGGGCCGGGCACGCACGCGGGAGCCAGCGCGCCGATGAACATCCTCAACGTCTGGCAGCGCGACTTCCTGCTGTCCATCGTGCGGCTCGTCGCCGGCGCGTATCCGGTCTGGCATCAGGCGCCGCCGTCGCCCACGCAGAAGATCTACTTCTCGAACCATACGAGCCACATCGACACGCTGGCGATCCTCGCCGCGCTGCCGCGCGACGTGCGCGCGGTCGTGCGGCCGGTCGCCGCGCGCGACTACTGGGACAGCAGCGACCTGAAGCGCCATATCGCGCAGAAGCTGCTGAACGTCGTGCTGATCGACCGCCATCGAGAAAGCGGTGGCGACCCGCTCGACCCGGTGCGCGACGCGCTGCGGCAGGGTCACTCGATCATCATCTTCCCGGAAGGTACGCGCGGCGCCGACGTATTGCCGCAGCCGTTCAAGAGCGGGCTGTTCCATCTCGCGACCGAATTCCCGGACGTCCCGCTCGCGCCCGTCTATCTCGAGAACCTGCAGCGCATCATGCCGAAGGGCGCGATCTGGCCCGTGCCGCTGATCTGCAAGGTGCATTTCGGTGCGAACGAAGCGCTCGACGCTCAGGAAGACAAGCCGACGTTCCTCGCCCGCATGCGCGACGCGGTCATCGCGCTCGCGCCGCCGCAGCGGCCGGCCGGCTGAACGCGGCGCCCCCTTCTCCTTTTCCGGATATCAACCATGCGAACCCTCTTCTGGGAACTGGTCGCGGGCGTCACGGGCGTGCTCGTCGTCGCGACCGTGATCGGCGCGATCCTCGGCGCGCGCAGCGGCGGCACGAGCGCGACCATCGTCAACCTGAACCAGCGCATCCGCGCATGGTGGGCGATGATCGCGATCATGGCCGTCGCGATCGGCCTCGGCAACAACGTCACGTATCTGGTGTTCGCGCTGCTGTCGTACCTGACGCTGCGCGAATTCATCACGCTCACGCCGACCACCGCGAGCGACCATACGACGCTCTTCATCGCGTTCTTCATCGCGATCCCCGTGCAGTACCTGCTGCTCGGGATCAACTGGTACGGGATGTACTCGATCTTCGTACCGGTGCACCTGTTCTTCGCGATGTCGCTCGTGTCGGCGCTCACGCAGGACACGCGCGAATTCCTGAGCCGCAACGCGAAGATCAACTGGGCGCTGATGGTGTGCGTGTACGGGCTGAGCCACGCGCCGGCCGTGCTGATTCTCGACATTCCGCGCTACGCCGGGCAGAACGCGCTGCTGCTGTTCTTCTTCCTGTTCGTCGTGCAGATCAGCGACGTGCTGCAATACGTGGTCGGCAAGCTGTTCGGACGCCGCAAGATCGCACCGCAGCTGTCGCCGTCGAAGACGATCGAGGGCTTCATCGGCGGCGGCCTGCTGGCCACGCTGTGCGGGGCCTCGCTGTATCGCGTGACGCCGTTCAGCTTCGGCGCGGCGTTCGGGATCTCGCTCGCGATCGTGATCGCGGGCTTCGTCGGCGGGCTCGTGCTGTCGGCGGTCAAGCGCTCGCTCGGCACGAAGGACTGGGGCTCGATGATCGCCGGCCACGGCGGAATGCTCGATCGCGTCGATTCGATCTGCTTCGCCGCGCCGGTGTTCTTTCACCTCGTGCGCTATCTGTACGTGTGATGCGCGGGCGGCGCAGCGCCGCCCGTCCTGCGCGCGACGGCTCAGTATCCGTCGCGTAGCGCCTTCGGCACGAGGTAGCGACCGCGCACGGCGTCGAACTTAACTGTATGGCGCACCTGAATGCGCCGGTCGCCGCGCGTGACCGTTTCCGTGACCGTCAACGGATAGACGTCGCCGGCGCCGGTGATGTCCGGCGCGATCTCGAAGCGACGCTCCTCGCAGCGCGCCCGGGCGTTCGCGCATTCCGTCGACTCCGCATTGTCGAGCGCCTCGTCGATGCGCGCCGCCGCCGGCACCAGTGCATTGCCGTACGGTAGCCAGATCGAGCTGAAGCGTTGCGTATAGCCTTGCCGCGTATCGCTTTCGCCGATCACGAACCCGAACAGGTGCGGCCCGAGCCGCTCGATGCGCACCGTGCCGGGCGCGCCGCGCTGGCCCGAGGCGATTTCCGTCTTCTTCACGACCGGTTCGAGCGCCTTGCCGTCCGGCGTCGCTTTCAGCACGTACAGATCGATCGTGCCGGTCGTCGCGTCCGAATCCATGCCCGGCATCCCGTTCTGCACCGCCGCCTCGGTCTCGCCGCACATCGCGAGCAGCGTGCGCGGGCCGTCGGCGGTCGCGACACGCAGCGAGCCGCACGGCGAATAGATGAAATCGTCCCCTTCCGCCTGCCAGCCCTTGCGGTCCGCACGCCAGTTGCCGTACGTGTCGTGGATGAAGGTCTGCAGCGGAGGGTCAAGTCGGGGCGGCTCCGCGGCATGAACGAGCGACGGCGCCGCGAGCGACGCGAGCACCGTGAGCGCGCCAAGGGCAGCGAGCGAAGCCGCGAGCGGCTTGAGACGTCGGTTCAGGTACTGGACAGTCATGACGAGGTTCGGTCGGATTGGAAAGACAGGTAGCGGATCGTTGCAGGCTCGCCCGATCACGGGTGCCGTTGGGCAATGCCGGTGCCGTCCGGCTTCAGCCGGGCGGTGCGCACCCGAGCGAGCCGGCACACGCCAGCGCGACGCGCATGGCGACGTGCACGTACCGGCTGCGCCGCTTGGCCTCGCCATTCGCGCCGGCCGACGCTACGATCTCGTTCTTCACCACAGGCTCCGTTCGATCGCGCGGGAATTGGCACGCGAAGCCGTAGCGTACACGTACGGCGCAGCGCCGCAAGCGTCGGGCGGCCAACCCGACATGGACACACGCATGAACCGACCGTGCAGGACATCGCCTGGCACCGCTCGATCGGGCGGCTCATCGAGACGCTCGACCAGCCCGGCTTCTGGCTGCCGCTGATCCGGCTGATCGAGGAATACGTCGCGGTCGACAGCCGGGTCGCGCCGATGTTCGGCGACGCCAGCCCGCAGGCGTTCGCCGAATGCCCGTACGAAGACGCAACCTCTACGCGAAGCTCGACATCAATTCGCAGTCGGCGCTGTCCGCCTTGTTCCTGAAAGCGCAGACCGCCCGATGACGCACGACCGGCGCCGCCACGCTCACGCCGCCTGCACGTCGACCGACTGCGCCCGCGCGAGCTTGAATTCGCCGACCGTCTGCGCCAGTTGCGCAGCCTGCTCGCGCAGCAGCGCCGCGGCCGCGGCCGACTCCTCGACGAGCGCGGCGTTCTGCTGCGTCGAGTGATCGAGCTGCGACACCGCCTGATTGACCTGCGCGAGGCCGGTGCTCTGCTCGTTCGCGGCGACCGTCATTTCCGCGATCACGCTGCTGATCCCGCGCACGCCTTCGACGATCTCGTCCATCGTCGCACCGGCCGTCTGCACGAGCCCCGACCCGCCCTCGATCCGCTCCACCGACGACTGGATCAGATGCTTGATTTCCCGCGCGGCTTGCGCACTGCGCTGAGCCAGCGTGCGCACCTCTCCCGCGACCACGGCGAAGCCGCGGCCGTGCTCGTTCGCGCGCGCCGCCTCGACCGCCGCATTCAGCGCGAGGATGTTGGTCTGGAACGCGATGCCGTCGATCACGCCGATGATGTTCGAGATTTCGGTGGACGCCTTCGTGATCTCGCCCATCGTCTCGATCACCTGGCTCACCACCGCGCCGCCACGCATCGCGACGCCCGACGCCGATTCCGCGAGCCGGTTGACCTGGGTCGCGGAATCGGCCGAGTTGCGCGCGGTGCCGGCGATCTCCTCGAGTGCCGCGGCGGTTTCCTGCAGGCTCGATGCGGCATGTTCGGTACGACTCGACAGATCCTGGTTGCCCTGCGCGATCTCCGCACTCGCCACGCTCACGGATTCGCTGAATGCACGGATCTGCAGCAGGATCGCACTGATTTTTTCCGCGAACAGGTTGAACGCACGCGCGATCTGCGCGGCTTCGTCGGAGCCGTCGGCTTCGAGCCGCTTCGTCAGGTCGCCGCTGCCGCTCGCCACATCGGTGAGCGCGTCGCGCACGAGCAGCACGCGCTTGAACGCCGCGTTCGTCAACGCGCCGACGAGCGCGGCCGCGATGCAGGCGACGACGAGGATCGCCACCAGCGTCGTCGTCGCGACGGCGCGCATGCCGGCCGTCACATCCGACCGGTCGAGCGCCATCACGAGCGACCAGTCCGTTCCGGCGATCGGTTGCGCGCGCAACAGCTTGGTCGCGCCGCCGATGTCGACCGCCACCGGCTCGGACGCGGCCTGCAATCCGGCAAGGCGCTCGGGCGTCAGATCGGGCGACAGCCCGAGCGCCGGTTTCATGATCAGGTCCGTCTTCGCGCCCGCGATCAGGCGTCCGCTCCGGTCGACCAGGAACGCGAAGCTCGACGGCGTCGGATGCATCGATGCGACGATCTCGCTCGCGCGCTCCATGTAGAGGCTCGCGGCCAGCACCCCCTTCAGCGTGCCACCGCGCAGGATCGGCGCGGCGAACGCGAAAGCCGGCTTGCCGGTAGACGCGTCCAGGTACAGCGCGGTGACGACGAGCCGGCCGGCCTCGACGGCCTGCTTGTACCACGGGCGCGCGGTCGGATCGTAGCCGGCGGCGAGCGGAACGTTCGAGAACGCCGTGCGATCGGGCAGGCCGAGCGTGAGTACCTGGAAGCCGCCCGACTTGCCGAGCAGCGTCAGCGCGGGCAGCGGATCGCCGTCGCCCACCGTCAGCGTATCGGCCAGCGCCCGGGTTTGCTGCGCACGGCTGGCGATCCACTCGTCGAGCGCGAGCGCATGGCCGGCCAGCACGGACTTCAGGTTCTGGTCGATGGTTTCGTCGTTGTGCTGCTTCACGACGTAATACACGAGGCCGCCGGTCACGGCGAGCGCCGTGATCACGATGGCGACGCAGGTCGCCAGAATCCGTGCGCGAATCGATGACAGCATGATGACGATGATCTCCGGTGGCCGTGTTGTTCGAATGGTCAAATGAGGCACGCACCCGCTCTATCGGCCATTCGTTGCGCAACTTGAGGTTGGACTGGTCAGACCACACGAAAAAGCGCTATGACTTGGCCCGGAATCAATACCCCGACGGGGTTAACACGTCGGCGGGATAGGAAAACCGGCGGGGCAGCGCATACTCGGCGTTCCGGCATCGACGCCTGCCGCTCCTGCGCAATCACTCGACTCATGAAACTGAAGCTCGACATCGACCAGCTCGCCGGTCGCGACGGCGACACACCCTACAACCTGCAACGCACGCTCGATGCGATCGCGGCCTGCGCACCCGCCACCGACCTCGTGATGTTTCCGGAAGCGCAGCTCACCGGCTTCCTCGATCCGTCGAATCTCGCCACGGTCGCCCAGCCGCGAACTACCGATTCCGTGAGCGCCCGGCCCCGCCCGCCCACTACGCCAGCGTCACGCCGGATCGGGCACCTCGATCGCCAGCAGCGCCGAACTGACCGACTTGCCGTGCGCGTCGAGCGCGAGCGAGCGCGTCACCCCGCCGCCGAGCGCATCGCGCAGCACGAAGTTGAACGCGCCGAGCGCCGGCAACTCGTAGCGCACGACGTCGCCGTGCACGATGCCCGCAAGCCATGTCTTCACCGTTGCCGCATCCAGATGCGTGCGCAGATGGTCGTAATGACGCGGATCGCGGCAGATGACCGACACGTTCAGCGTATTGCCCTTGTCGCCGGTGCGCGCATGCGCGAGTTCACGCAGTTGCATCAGGCCTCCACGAATGAAAACGACGGCGTCACGGCCGCGCGCGGCAGCAGCACCGACTGCACGGCGATGACCTCGCGCGTCGACTTGAACGCGCCGCCGCCGCCGGCCGGCCCGTTCGTATAGAGCGTCTCGACTTCGTTGCCGATCCGCGCGGCTTCGGCGGCGTTCGCCGCCCGGCCGGCCACCCGCACGCGCACCTCGGCCGGCTCGCCGCGTACGGCCGGCGTCGCGTCGCCGTACAGCGCATCGACGCCGATCAGGTCGAAGCGCAGCTCGCTCGCGGCGACGCCGGTCAGCGCGAGCCGCTCGCGAACGATGTCGAGCGCAAGACGCGCACGCGCGAGCGCGCCCGGGCCGCCGTACGAGATCTGGCCTTCGCCGATGTAGCCGTCGATATAGGCCACCGACACCTTCAGCGTATCGGGCCGCGCGGCGCCGCGCCCGCCCGTCACGCGCACGCGATCGGCCGCCTCCTCGGCGACCGCCACGCGCGTGAAATCGGCCACGACGTCGGGCTGCAGATATCGCGCCGGGTCGTGAATCTCGTAGAGCAGTTGTTCCTTGCAGGTCGCCGCGCTCACGCGGCCGCCCGCATGCGGCACCTTCGTGATCACGACCGAGCCGTCGGCCGCGACCTCGCCGATCGGGAAGCCGAGCCGCGCGAGATTCGGCACGTCCTTGTAGCCGGGGTCGGCGAAATAGCCGCCCGTCACCTGCCCCGCGCATTCGAGCAGGTGGCCGACGACGGTCGCCTGCCCGAGCGTGTCCCAGTCGTCCATCCGCCAGCCGAACGCATGGATCAGCGGCGCGGCGAACAGCGACGGGTCGGCGACGCGCCCGGTCAGCACGACGTCCGCGCCGGCCGCGAGCGCATCGACGATCGGCGCGGCGCCGAGATACGCGTTCGCGGACACGATGCGGTCGCGATACGCGGCGACTGCGTCGCCCGATTCCTCGAAACGGAACGCCCCGCGCAGCACGACGTCGAGCACGTCGTCGCCTTCGACCGCTGCGACGCTCAGCCCCGCGATGCCGAGCGACTGCGCGATCTCCGCGGTACGCCGCGCGGCCGCGCGCGGGTTCGCCGCGCCCATGTTCGACACGATCCGCACGCGCCTGGCCGCCGCGACCGGCAGTACCGCCTGCATCCGCGCGTCGAGCAGCGGATCGTAGCCGCGCGCCGGATCGTTGCGGCGCGCCTGCTGCGCGATCGCGATCGTGCGCTCGGCCAGGCATTCGAACACCAGATAGTCGAGCTGCCCGTGTTCGGCGAGTTCGACCGCGGGCTCGATCCGGTCGCCCGAGTAGCCGGCGCCCGCGCCGATGCGCACGCGCCGTTCAGGTTGCTTTGCTGTCATGTCCGTACCGTCGTCCGGCGGCGCGCACCGCCGGGAAGAATCAAAAGATGCCGAGCACGACGCAGGCGATCGTCATCACGATCGACGCGCCGAACAGCAGCGGAAACGTGAATTTCTGATGCTCGGCCAGCTCGATCCCGCACAGGCCGACGACGAGGAACGTCGCGGGCGTGAGCGGGCTGACCGGGAACCCCGTCGTCATCTGGCCGAGCAGCGCCGCCTGCCCGACCTGCACGGCCGGCACGCCGAGCTGGCCGGCCACTTCGGCGATCACGGGCAGCACGCCGAAGTAGAACGAATCGGGATCGAACAGCATGCTGAGCGGCATCGATGCGAGGCCGAGCACGACCGGAATGTGGCCGGCCATCGACGGCGGCACGAAGCCGACCGCCGCCTGCGCCATCGCCTTCAGCATCCCGCTGCCCTGCATGATCCCGGTGAACACGCCGGCCGCGAGCAGGATGCCGGCCATCATCAGCGCGGCGCGTGCATGCGCATCGATGCGCTTTCGCTGCATGTCGACGTCGGGGTAATTCACCATGAGCGCGATGCACAGCCCGACCATGAACATGATCGCGGGCGGAACCTTCTCGCCCATCACGACCATCGTGCCGAGCACGACGAGCGTCAGCACGAGGTTGAACCAGAAGAGATGCGGCCGGTGCAGCGCCTGCTCGTCGGCCGTCAGCTCGCGTTTGGGCAACGGAATCGACGCATCGTCGCGCGACAGCCCGAGCCGCTTCTCCTCGCGCCGCCCGAGCCAGTATGCGACGCCGAACACGAACACGAGCCCGATCGCCTGCACCGGGATCAGCGGATTGAACAGCGCCGACACCGGCAGGTGCAGCGATGCCGACGCGCGGATCATCGGCCCCGTCCACGGCAGGAAGTTGATGCCCGCGGCCATCGACACGGCGGTGGCCAGCACGCGCCGGTCCATCTTCAACCGGTCGTACAGCGGCAGCACGGCCGGAATCGTCACGAGAAAGCAGACGGCGCCCGAGCCGTCGAGATGGATCAGCAGCGCGAGCAGCGTCGTGCCCATCACGATGCGCGTCGGCCGCGTGCCGACCGCGCGCAGGATCCGGTCGATGATCGGATCGAGCGTGCCGGCGTCGGTGATCGTCCCGAAATACAGGATCGCGAACACGAACATGCCGACGACGGGCGCGAGCCCCTTCAGCCCGTCGACGACGAACTTGCTGGTGTGCAGCCCGAAGCCGCCGAGCAGCGACGCGGCGATCGGCACGATGATCAGCGCGACGAGCGGCGACATCCGCTTCGACAGAATCGCGGCCAGCAGCACGACGATCGTGCCCAGCCCGAGTAACGGCAGCATCGGTTGTCTCCTACCTTGTCTTTTGTTGGAGACGAGCGTAAGGTCGGCGCAGCAATAGCACAATTGAAATGATTTGATCGCAGCAATCACGAACCATTATGGATCTGAATCTTCGCGACATTCGCGCGTTCGTTACCGTCGCGCACGCCGGCAACTTCACGCGCGCCGCCGCGCGGCTGCACCTGTCGCAACCGGCGCTGACCGTGCAGATCCGCCGGCTCGAGGAAATCGTCGGCGCGCGCCTGTTCGACCGCAACAGCCGCAGCGTCGCCCTCACGCAGACCGGGCGCGAACTGCTGCCGCTGTTGCAGCGCTCGCTCGACGACATGGAACGCGTGCTGCGCGATGCGCGCGCGCTCGGCGAAGGCACGAGCGGCACGGTACGGCTCGCGTGCCTGCCGACCTTCGCGTCCAGCGTGCTGCCGGAGCTGATCCAGTCGTTCCGGCGCGACGTCCCGCGCGCGGGCTTCGAGATCCGCGACGGCGTCGCGAGCCTCGTCACCGCGCTCGTGCGCAACGAGGAAGCCGATCTCGGGCTGACCGGCGGCGACGTGTTCGATGCGTCGCTGGAGGTGCTGTATGCGGGCGCCGACCGGCTCGTCGCCGTGTGTCCGAAGGATCATCCGTTCGCGCGCAAGCGCCGCGTGACCACCGCCGACGTCGCCGGCGTACCGCTCGTGCTCACCGCGCAGGGCACGAGCGTGCGCAGCGTCGTCGACGCCGCGCTGGAAGCGGCCGGCTGCACGCCCGACATCGCATGCGAGCCCACCTACATGATGACGGCCGTCGCGATGGTGCGTGGCGGCCTCGGCGTGACGATCCTGCCCGCGACCGCGCGCGAGGTGCGCGCCGAGCCCGACCTCGTCGCGAAGCCGATCGACGATCCCGCGTTCGTGCGGCCGATCGCGCTCATCGCGAAGCGTGGACGCACGCTGCCGAGCGTCGCGCAGGCCTTCGCCGACATCATGCTCGCGGAATTGAAAAAGCGCGCATGAAGCGCGCCCGATTCGGGACCGTGCATCCGGCGCTTACTGCGCGTCCGGATCGACGTGCAGCGATTCGCCGATCGCATAGAAATTGCCGCCCGCGATGTAGTGCAGGCTGCGCAGCGCGGGGTCGGCCGATTCGAAATACCAGTGGCCGTCGCGGAACACGCGCGTGTCGGACCACGCAGCGACCACCTCGCCGATGAACAGGTCGTAGGTCTGCTGGTTGTGCGGCTCGGGAATCAGCTTGCACGCGAGCCACCCCGAGCATCCTGCAACGAACGGCAGGTCGTGGCCTTCGACGTCGAACAGCGTGACGCCCGCTTCGCGCAGCTTGGTCGGCCGCTCCGCGAGGCTGTGGCTGCCGACCGCATGCGTGAGCTGCAATTGCGCGACCGTCGGCACCTGGATCACGAACGTGCCGCTGCGCTCGACGAGTTCGCGCGTCTTCGCGGATTTGTCGAGCACCACGGTCAGCTTCGGCGGCAGGAAATCCAGCGCGCACGCCCAGGCGGCGGCCATCACGTTGTCGACGCCGTCGTGGCGGGCCGATACGAGCACGGTCGGGCCGTGATTGAGGAGACGGTAGGCTTTCTTCAGCTCCACCGGAGCGATGTGACTGTCCATACGGGTTCCTTGGAGAACGGCGCGCACGGACGGTTGCCGTGCGGCGCGGCGCCGGCCGTCGCACCTGCGCGCGCTCGGGCCGCCGGCCGCATTCTCGCACCCAATTTCAATCGGCGCTCGCGCCGCTGCCGGTTACTTCGCGAACAGCTGGCCGATGTCGCGGAACGCCTTGAATTCGAGCGCATTGCCGCACGGATCGAACAGGAACATCGTCGCCTGTTCGCCGACCTGCCCCTGGAACCGTACATACGGCTCGATCACGAACGTCACGCCGAACGCGCGCAAGCGTTCGGCCAGCGCTTCCCAGCTCGCCCAGTCGAGCACGATCCCGAAATGCGGCACCGGCACGTCGTGACCGTCGACCGCATTCGTATGCGCGCCTTCCTGCGATGCGGTTTTCGGATGCGCGTGGATCACGAGCTGATGCCCGTAAAAGTCGAAGTCGACCCACTGCGCACTCGAGCGCCCCTCTTCCAGCCCGAACACGCGGCCGTAGAAATCGCGCGCGGCCGGCAGGTCGTAGACCGGAATCGCCAGGTGAAACGGGGAAAGACTCATGATGGCCTCGTGAAGAAACGCTCGCGTGGCGCGAGGACGGCACCATGGTAGACAAGGCCGAGTAAAAATTAAATCAATATATAATTTCACGATTCACAAACAGAATCGATGAATGATCCGCGAGCTGAAAACCCTCGTCGCCGTCGCCCGGGAAGGCACCTTTGCCGCGGCCGGCAATCGGATCGGGCTCACGCAGGCGGCCGTGAGCGCGCAGATGCAGCGTCTCGAAGCCGAGCTCGGCTTCGCGCTGTTCGACCGGCAAGGGCGATCGGCGCGGCTCAACGAGCGGGGCCATCACGTGCTCGACCAGGCGCAGGCGCTGATCGGCCTGTACGAGAACCTGAGCTCGGCCGCGCCCGGCGCGCCGGCCGTCGTACGCGTGACGATCGGCGCGATCGCGTCGGTGCAGAGCGCGCTGCTGCCGGCCGCGCTGGCCGATTTCCATCGCCTGCACCCCGCGTGCCGGACGCGCGTGATACCCGGGTTGTCGATCGAGCTGGTCAACCGGGTCGACGCGGGCGAGATCGACATGGCCGCGATCATCCGGCCGCCGTTTGCGTTGCAGAGCGACCTGCACTGGACGACGCTCGCGCAGGAACCGTTCCGCCTGATCGTGCCGCGCGGCGTGAAGGGCAAGGACTGGGCCGCCCTGCTCGCGAGCGAGCCGTTCGTGCGCTACGACCGCGCGTCGTTCGGGGGCCGCCAGGTCGACCGCTTTCTGCGCAAGATGCACATCGCGGTGCGCGACACCTGCGAACTCGACGAGCTCGACGCGATCGTCAAGCTGGTCGAGAACGGCGTCGGCATCGCGATCGTGCCGCAGACCGCCGTGTATCGCCGCTGGCCGGCCGGCGTGCGCGCGATCGACCTCGGGCATCACACGTTTCACCGCGACATCGGGCTCGTGCATCGCGCGCGGCGCACGATGTCGGAGCCCGCGCAAACGCTGGCGCAACTGATCGACGCGGCGTCGCGACGGCGCCCGCCGCCGCGGGCCGCGTGATCGACGCGCGGCGGCTCAGCGCCGCCCGGCCGCCCAGTCCACCGCCGCGTCGAACAGCGCGACACCGGCCGGCGACAGGTTCGTGAACGTGTCGTTGTCGAGGAAGAACATCACGCGGCGCGCCGGCGCGAGCGTTTCGTAGTCCATCGTCGCGCCCTTCTCGTATGCAAAGATCGCGGCCTTGTCGGGCTGGCCGTACACGGTCGCGATCGTGATCGCGCCGAGCCCCGGCTTGCCCCAGCTCATCGGCGCCTGCTTGCCGTACGCGTTCGTCGCGCCGGCCGGCAGCCCGGCCGCCATCGGATGCGGCGCATTGACGAGCCACAGGTAGCGCTCCTTGCCCGTTTCGCCGAAGTCGACGTCGTGCCGCTTGCCCGTCATCGCAAGATCGTCGAGCAGGTCGTTTTCCCACGTCACGAGCGGCTTGTCGAGCGTGCGCCAGCCGGGCCGCACGTTCTTCGACGATACCGTCGACGAGATCACCACCAGATCGGCGTCGCGCGCCGCATCGGGCGTGGCCGCCTCGTCGATCAGGCTCACCGCGTAGCCGCGTTCACCAAGATGCTGGCCGATGCGCTCGTCGACCTTCAGGTTCGGGCCGTGCAACTGCACGAGCATCGCGACGCGCGTCGCGGCCTGCGGCGCATCGGCGGCAAATGCGGGCGCCGATACGCCGGCGCCGAGGCCCGCGGACAGCGCGAGCACCGCACCCGCGATCGTGCGCAACAGGCGGCGGCGCGCACCGGTCTTCGTCTTCAGATTCATCTGGATTCCTCTCCGAAGCCGCGCACCGGCGTAACGGCCGCGCGGCGATTGCATGGTCAGAACTGCAGCGTGGTGAGCAGCGACACCTGTCGCGCGTCGCCGATCGCGACGAAGTAGCGGTTCGCGCTCGACGGGTAGTACGTGCGGTTGAACAGGTTCTTCACGTTGAGTTGGAACGACAGCTTCTGCTTGCCGATCCGCGTGTCGTAGGTCGCGAACGCATCCGCGAGCACGTACGACGGCAGCGTGAAGCTGTTCGCCGAATCGCCGGGGCGCGCGCCGACGTAGCGCGCGGCCGCGCCGATGCGCAGGTCGTCGCCGCCCGCCACCGTGCCGAAGTCGTAGACGGCCGCGAGCGATGCGGTGTGGCGTGCGACGTTCCACAGCTGGTTGCCCGCGTACAACGGATCCTCGGTCGTCTTCGCGTCGATGTACGCGTAGCTCGCGATCACGTTCACCCGTTCGCCGATCTTGCCCGACACGTCGAGTTCGACGCCGCGCGAGCGCGCCTTGCCCGACGTGCGCCAGTCGGTCAGCTTCGTCGCGTCGTTGTACTGCGACACGAGCACGTTCTTCTTGTCGATGTTGAAGAGCGCGAGCGTGCCGGTCATTCCGCCCGGCAGGTCGAGCTTGCCGCCCACTTCCCACGCGGTCGCTTCCTCGGGCGGCGTCGCGCCGTCGATCACGTAACCCGTCATCGGCGCGATCGACGACGACGGTTTCAGCGACTGCGAATAGCTGCCGTACAGCGAGAACGCATCGGTCCACTTGTAGACGACGCCCGCGCGCGGCAGCCACTTC
Organism: Burkholderia sp. BCC1208; assembly: GCF_902833095.1. Taxonomy (NCBI): domain Bacteria; kingdom Pseudomonadati; phylum Pseudomonadota; class Betaproteobacteria; order Burkholderiales; family Burkholderiaceae; genus Burkholderia; species Burkholderia sp. BCC1208. Next base: position 578,728 of record NZ_CADFDY010000001.1, read on the forward strand.
GAGCCGCTGAGATCGGTGTTCGCGGTAAACGGCCGGCCGCGCCCCGCGACCTGGTTGTACGTGATGTAGCGGATGCCGCCCGACACGATCCACTTGTCGGTCAGGTGAACCGTATCCTGGAAGAACGCGGACGCATCGTGCAGCGTGTCGGTCTGGTCGCTGTCGCTCGCGGACACCGTGCTCGACGGCGGCAGCAGCCCGTACACCGGGTCGACGTAGCTGAACGGCGTCTTCACGGCCTGGCGCAGCATGTCCTTGCGATAGATGCGGCGGTATTCGGTATCGAAGCCGACCTGCACGTCGTGCCGCATCCCCGCGAGCGTCAGCTTGCCCGTCACGTAGCCGATCCCGTAGCTGTCGGTGCTGAGCGACCCGTGCGTCGCATCGTTGCTGCGCGTCAGCGTGCCGTTCACCGGATCGACGCCGGTCGTGCGCAACTGGTTCGCATCGTAGGTCTCGCGGTTGTAGCTGTAGCCGAAATGCGCGCTCCAGTCCGCGTTGAACTGGTGATCGACGCTCAGTTGCGCGAGATGCGATTCGCCGTCCATGTCGTTGAACGGCTCGTCGATGCGCCGCCGTGCGGGAATGTCGAGCGGCGCGTTGGTGCGCGGGTCGAGCGCGGTGCCGCGATCGAACGGCGCATGGAACTTGCGGTACTGGTACGACACCGCGACCTGCGTATCGCGGCCGTACCACGCGAGCGACGGCGCGACGAAGGTCTGCCGGTACTCGCCGAAGTTGCGCCAGTACTGCTCGTTCGACTGGTCGACGATCAGCCGGTACGCGAGCCGCGAATCGCCGACCGGCCCGGTCGAGTCGAAGGTCGCGCTGCCGCCGTTCTTGCCGTGCCCGAACGTCGACGCGCCGAGCGAGATCGCGTTGTAGCGCGTGAGCTGCGGCTGCTTGCTCACGACGTTGACGACGCCGCCCGGGTCCATCAGCCCGTACAGCAGCGACGTCGGCCCCTTCAGCACCTCGACGCTGTCGGTCGCCGCGTTGAATGCCCGGCCCTGCACGAGCGGCATGCCGTTTTGCATGATCGAGCCGTCGCGATTGCCGCCGAAGCCGCGCTTCATGATCGTGTCCTGCGTACCCGCGAGCGTGTTGCCCTGCGTGATGCCGCTCACGTTGCCGAGCGCGTCGTCGAGATTGCGCGGCCGCTGGTCGCGCAGCACCTGCGCGGGCACGATGTTGACGGCCTGCGCGGTGTCGAGCAGCGGAATGTCGGAGCGCAGCACGCCCGCCTCCTTCGGCGCGCGATAGCTTTCGGCGCGCAATGCGCTGGACCGCACGTTGATCGTCGGCAACTCGGCGGCCGGCGCGGCGCCGGCCGCCACGGGCGCGGCCGCCGAACCGTCGGCGCGCATCAGCGTGTAGCCGCCGCCCGGCTGGCGCAGCGCGACGAGCCCCGTGCCGGCCAGCAGGCGGTCGAACCCGCCGTCGACGTCGAACCGGCCGTGCACGCCGCCGCTCGTCAGGCCCGCCGTCAGCTCGGCCGGGAACGCGAGCAGGATCCCCGCGTCGCGGCCGAACCGGTTCAGCGCCGCTTCGAGCGGGCCGGCCGGAACGTCGAACGCACGACGCGACGCGCGCTGCGCGGCGGGCGCCGCATCGGCGTCGGTATCGGCCAGCGCGGGCAACGGCAGCAATGCCGACAACAGGACGGCGCCGGCGAGCCGGCGGGCAAGACGGCCCGGCGCGGCCGGGCGCGACCCGCGCGGCAGATGACGGGCGGGCGCCGGACGGCGCCGATGCGTGAGACGGATGGAAGCCATGATCGGGGAGTCGGTGGACGATGGGCCAGTGCTGCTTTCACTACCCATGTCACGCGAACATCGGGAAACAGCTCAAGTCGGCGAAAAAATTTTCGACGCGCTCACGAACGGGCCGGCACGACGGTCGCCCAGTAACGCGTCAGGTAGTGGACGTCGATCGGCAGCATCGCCGTCAGCGTATCGAGCACGCGCGCGGGATCGTCGAGCGGATAGGTGCCCGACACGCGCAGATCGGCCACGGCCGGATCGCAGCGCAGGCTGCCGCGCCGATAGCGGTCGAGCTCGGCGACGAGATCGGCCAGCCGCATGCGCGACGCGACGAGCATGCCGCTCGTCCACGCGGATGCGTATGGATCGAGCGGCGCCGGCGCCCCGATCGTATCGCGCGAGAAATCCGCGCCCTCTCCGGCCGCGATCACGCGCGTGCCGGCCGACGCATCGACCGGCTGCACCTGTACGGCGCCGGCAAACACCTCGCAGCGCGTCGCACCGTCGCGCTGCCGCACCGCGAAGCGCGTGCCGAGCGGCCGCAACTCGCCCTGCGCGGTCGCGACCACGAGCGGCCGCGCGGGCGCACGGTCGTCGTGACCGCTGGTGACCATGATCGTGCCGCGCAGCAGATGCAGGCGCCGCGCCGCGTCGTCGAAGCGCACGTCGAGCGCCGTGTCGGAATCGAGCACGACGACCGTGCGATCCGCGAGCGTCACCGTGCGCCGCTCGCCGACCACGGTGCGCAGGTCGGCCGGCCAGACCGCCGCGCGCCGCGCGGGCTCGGCCATCCATGCGGCGCCGCCCGCGAACAGCAGCACGGCCAGCGCCTTCACGGCCGCGCGGCGGCCTGCCCGCTTCGGCAGCAGCGCCGCCTGCGCGGCCTGTGCGTCGAGCCCCGCCGCCAGTCGGCCGAACCTGCCCTGCATCGCTTCGATGTGACGCCACGCCGCGTCGTGCGCCGAATCTTCCGCGCGCCAGCGCGCGAGCGCGGCGACGAACGCGTCGTCGGTCCGGCCGGATTGCCGGTCGACCCACCATTCGACCGCGCGACGTGCAACGTGCGGCGGCACCGCCGGCGCTCCCGGGGCGGCCATCGGTCAGGCCGCCATCGCGAAGAAACACTGCGTGCCGGCCTTCACGAGATAGCGCTTCACCGTCGCGAGCGACACGCCGAGTTCGCGGGCGATCTCGGCTTGCGTGAGCCCGTCGAGCTGCGCGAGCAGGAACGCGCGCTTCGCCGCGAGCGGCAAGCCGTCGAGCAGCCGGTCGATGTCGAGCAGCGTCTCGACGACGACGGCCCGCTCTTCCGGCGACGGCGCAACCGCTTCGGGGCGCTGCGCGAGCACGTCGAGATACGCGCGCTCGATCTGCTCGCGCCGCCAGTGGTTGCTCAGCACGCGCTGGGCCACCGTCGTCAGGAACGCGCGCGGCTCGTCGGCGCCGATCGGCTCGTCGCGGGCGAGCAGGCGCATGAACGTGTCGTGCGCCAGATCGGCTGCGCGGTGCGCGCAACCGAGCTTCCGGCTCAGCCAGCCGCGCAGCCACGCGTGGTGGCCGGCATAGAGGGCGTCGATTTCTCGATGCAGGGACAGCTTGTCAGCGGACATGGCCGGGTTCCGGGCGCGCGGGCGTCAACGATTCTGTAAATGAGAATGATTATTATATACAAAAGTAAGCTGGCGACCGCGGTTTCGGTGCGCGGGCGACGACCCAGCGACCGGATGGCGACGTCGCGATACCGGCTGCCGGACGCGATCCGCACGCGTTTATCACCCTCGCTCCAGCCCGGTCAATTCAACTCGTTAAATAATGATTTAACGGATCGACAACAATATTGAGATAGCGATCATTCGCCCGAAAATCCCGCCGAATTATCACGGCATACGCAAAATGCAATGAAAAACCGGCGGAATGACAAACCCATTGATACGCGGCTATCAATAATGCAGATCCCTCAATGGTGAATTTCCAGCAACATCCCCGTCTGCATCAGGCCACAACGGAGAATTTCATTTTTGCCGTTTTATTGCGGCTCTGTAGTCTCCTGCCATTCGAATCACGAACACACGCCAATGCGCAGGAGATGAAATGAAACGCACGACCCTCTCGCTGATTTCGCTCGCGTCGTTCGCGGCGATGCCCGTCGCGCATGCGCAGTCGAGCGTCACGCTGTATGGCGTGATCGACACGTCGATCACCTATGTGAACCATGCGCAAGGCAAGGACAACGCGTGGATGCTCGGCAACAGCAGCGCGGGCAACCTGGCCGGCAGCCGCTGGGGCCTGAAAGGCACCGAGGATCTCGGCGGCGGGCTGAAGGCGCTGTTCCAGCTGGAGAACGGCTTCGACCCGAGCAGCGGCCGGCAGGGCCAGGGCGGCCGCCTCTTCGGCCGGCAGGCCTTCGTCGGCCTGACGAGCGACCGCTACGGCACGCTCACGTTCGGCCGCCAGTATGATCCGCTCGTCGATCTCGTGCAGGGCATCACCGCCGACAACTACCTCGGCAGCGTGTTCGCGACGCCGGGCGACGTCGACAACTACGACAACAGCTTCCGCGTCGACAACGCGGTGAAGTACACGTCGGCCGTCTATGCGGGCCTGCAGTTCTCGGCGATGTATTCGTTCGGCGGCATCGCCGGCAGCACCGGCGCCGCGCAGTCGTACTCGGCCGCCGTGTCGTACAACAACGGGCCGTTCAGCGTCGCGGGCGGCTACTTCCACGCGACCAACGGCCCCGCGTCGAACGGCGTGCGCGACGGCTGGACCAGCTCGTCGGACGGCACGTTCGACGGCCCGATCAACAGCGGCTATGCCAGCGCGCATTCGATCGGCATCGCGCGTATCGCGGGCCAGTACGTCGCCGGCCCGTTCACGTTCGGCCTCGGCTACAGCAACGCGCAGTACCGCCGCGACGCAAGTTCGGTATTCGGCTCGAACGAGCACTACAACACGGGGCAAGGTTTCGTGAACTACCAGGCGACGAATGCGCTGCTCGTCGGCGTCGGCTACAGCTACACGCGCTCGGGCGGCGACACGTCGGCGACCTATCACCAGGTATCGGCCGGCGCCGACTACAGCCTGTCGAAGCGCACCGACGTCTACCTGACCGCCGCGTACCAGCACGCGAGCGGCCAGACCGGCGACGGCAACGGCGGCTCGATGGCCGCGCAGGCATCGATCGGTTCGTACGGTTATGCGGGCACGAGCTCGCAGACGATGGTCAACCTCGGGCTGCGTCACCGCTTCTGATCGCGATTCGGGGACACGGCAGGCTGCGCGCCGCGCGGCCGGTCGTATCCGCAATGCGCATGCGGCGGCTTCGGCCGCCGATTTTTTCGTCGCTTTCTTTTGCCCCGCCAATGGCTGCCGGGCGATTTTCCCTTTCGTCCGCTCCATCGCGGTTTTCATCGCGCGACTGACGTAATACGTCAGGTTTCCGTCGCCGCCATTGCATTGGCATTCGCGTAAATACCGGCCATTTTTACCGCTCGGGCATCGCTTCGACCCGTGATCCGGCGCGATAAAAATGCGCGGCGCACGCGCCGGCAAATGCAAAGGAAAGTTTGACGCGAGCCATTTGGCCGCCTGCTATGGCACACTTCGCGTCTGCGTAATTTCCTTGCATCGGGCGGCCGGATTCCGCCCCATCCTGCCATGCCGCGTCATACCACTCGCCCGCTCAGCCGCCGCACGCTGACCCTTGCCTCGACGATCGCGCTCTCGTGCGCGCTCGGCGGCGTCGCGCGGGCCGACTGCCTGGACGACGCGGCCACGTTCCAGCACGTGAGCGTCAGCCTGATGCGCGGCATCGCGCAGGTCGAATCGGGGATGAATCCGAACGCCGTCAACACGAATACCAACGGCACGGTCGACATCGGGCTGATGCAGATCAACAGCACGTGGCTGCCGACGCTCGCACGCGAGGGCATCACGCGGGAAAGCCTGTTCGATGCGTGCACGAACGCGTATGTCGGCGCGTGGATCCTGTCGCAGAACATCCGCCAGCTCGGCCCCAACTGGAACGCGATCGGCGCGTACAACTCCGCGTCCCCCGACAAGCGCCTCGCGTATGCGCGCAAGGTCTATGATGCAATCCGGACCATGCCGGATTCGCCGGATACTCCCATGCCCATCCTTCCCCCCTCCTTCACGCCGCCGCAACAAGCGCAGACGTACAACCCGTTCGCGAGCCTCAGCGTGTCGGCGCCGCCCGTCACGCGGGCACGCACGATATCGCCGGCCGCGCCGCCTCCGCCGACGCAGGGCGGCCCCGCCGGCCCGGCCGGTACGTACAACTTCGGATGGACGGTCACGGGCGCCGACCAGGCCAAGCCGACCCAGGTGTTCGACGACGGGGCGCGGATCTACGTGCAGTTCAGCGACATGAAGCACGTGCCGGCGATCTTCACCGAAACGTCGTCGGGCCGCGTGCTGATGTCGTGGGAGCTGCAGTTCCCGTATGCCGTTCTGACGCGCCCCGCGCAAACGTTGATCTTCCAGCTCGGGCCGTTCGAAGCGCGGGCGCAGCGCGGTGCGGCGGCCGCGGGCATGACTGCGCAGGGCGGGACGGCGGGGGCGGCTGGTACGGCGACGGCCTCGAAGAAGTCGGCCGGTACGGCAGCGAATGCGGCGCCGAACATGACAGCGAAACGCACCGCCTCGGCCGATGCGCTGTGGTACGTGAATACGCCGTCGACGTCGGGAACGGCGGCGGCCTCGCCTTCGACCGCGAATATTCCCGCCACGCTGCCGACGGCCATCACGTCGAACGCGCCGCCGCCCGCGCCGGCTCAAGCACCGGCTGCGACCGCTCAGCCGTCACGCGCCAGCGCGGACGCGCTGTGGTACATCTCGAAGTAACGCGCGCCCCATCGCACGCGCATCGCGGCGCTCATTGGTCCGCGGTTGGCCGCAGTTCGGGCGCGTTCATGTCGTCCACCCATTGCAGTTCGGCCGTGCCGTTCTTCCTGAAATACACACGCAGGTAACGCGACGTCGGCGATTCCGGCTGCGGAATCGTCACGTCGATCGTCTCGTGCTCCGCCGGGACGCCGCGCTGGATCTCGTCCAGCGGCTGCGCGAATGCCCAGTACAGCTTCACCTTCCGCCCCGGCGTGACCTTGCAGCCGCACGCGAACCCGCCGCCCCCGCCGAATGCCTCGCCCGCGTCCCGTGCCGACGGATTGCCGAAGCATCCCGACCGGTGTTCGTTGTCGAGCCGGAATTCGTGAAGCTTGCGAGCGTACTCGTTGTATCCGGTGACGCACACGGTACGCGCCTCGGCTGACGCATCGCCGTCATGCTGCCCGCATCCGGCAAGCACGCCCGGCACCGTCAGCACCCATGCGAGCGCCCGCGCCCTGATCCTCATCGACGGCCCGGCACGCGTGGCGATGCCGTGCAACGCGTGCCGGGCCACGGCACGCACGGGTACGTCATCCCCTTGCGCCGACTCCCTCACCCGCGCCGCACCCAGATCACTTTCCCGTCTCGAATGCCGAGATTGCGGCGCTCCTGCCGATAGTCCATCGTGCCCGGCAACGACTTGCCGTCGCGCTCGAGTACGCGCCACAGGCAACCGTCGAGCAGCGCGCCCGCATCCGCCTCGGTCTTGCCGACCAGCGCATCGTCCGGCGCGGCATCCGCCTTGCATACCTGCGCGGCGCCCGGCTCCAAAGGGGGTCTGGCCGCGCCGCCCGCAGTGGCGTTGGGGTGCTTCGTGTTCATGTCGGCACATCCTGCAAAGGTTGTGCTCGCAACGAGTGCAGCGAGCATCGCGATCGTGTTCTTCATCGGTTTCTCCCTGTCGCGGCCCGGCGGTCCATGTGCGGCATTCGTGCACGACCGGGCATCGCATGCGTGATCGGTTCCGCACGCTGCCGGCCGTTTCCCGATGGAGCCGGCCGGCGAATGGCGGCCTTTCGCGACCCGGCCGAGCCGCCTCGGCGCACCGGCGTCGCAGGCCCGGCCTGACGCCGAACCCGCCCGCATGTTACCGCACGCGGCTCGCAGCGACGGCGCCACCCCGACGCATCGTATGCACCTGCGCGCGCCGCCCCGCGTCGGCAATCCGCTCAGAACTTGTACGTCACGCCCGCGATGCCGTAGTAGTTGCTACGCGACTGCACGATCGGGCTGTCGCCGGCGCGGCCGAGCAGCCGCGTCACGCCGCCGGTCGCGAGCACCGACCAGTGCCGCGACAGCGTCCAGTTCCACGCCACCGCCATCGCTGCGCTGTCGATCCCGCCGCTCGCCGAATACGGCCGGAACCGGCTCGTCATCGATTGCGCGTCGGTCACGCCGTAAAAGGTCTGCATGTAGCGTCCCGAGCCCGCGTGCACGGTGCCCGTCACGATGATCTCGTGCTGCGACGTCTTGAGCACCGGCACCGCAAGATCCACGTGCCCCGACACGCCGCGCGACGTATGTGTCACGGGCGTATCGATCGTGACGCTCAGTTCCGCCGCATCGAAGAGCGTCACGCCGGCGCGCACGCCCACGAGCACCGAGCCCGGAATCCGGCCCATCCCCTTCAGGTAGTCGGAGCCCGGCAGGTCGAAGCGGTTCTCGTCCGCGCGGCCCGCGTCGTAGCTCACCGCCGCCGACACGAACGCACCGTGCGGCAGGTTCAGCCGGTAGCCGGCGCCCTGCGTGCTGTCGACGAAGAAGCCATTGCCGAACGTGGCGGAAAACGACGGCGCCACGACGCCGCGATACTGGTTGCTGCCCTGATAGCGCGGTGCGAACCCGCCGCCGAGCGACAACGAATACTGGTTTTCCGCGTGGGCGGCGGCGGCGAGGGTCAGGCCGGCGAGCGGCATGCAATAGCGGTAGCGGCGAAGTGATGGGCGCACAATATTGAGATATGAGTGACGAAGCCCGCAGTCTAGGTGCCGCCCTGCGCCGAGACTGTCCTGAATGTGCGGAGAATCTGTGCGCAATTGTGTTCGATTGTTCGAGATTGTCGCCCCGCTGCCCCGGCAGCCGGCCCGCCGGATAGAATTCGCGTGCCGCGCCGCGCATCGGTCTGCCGGGAGTGAGATGGCGCGTGCATCCTGAGGAGATCATGAACGAAGTTCCGCTCAAATACCGTGTGCTGCTGATCGAGGACGACGATCGCCTTGCGCAGCTCGTCCGCGAATACCTCGACGGCTATGAATTCGGGGTGACGGTCGTACGGCGCGGCGACCTCGCCGTCGCGGCGGTGCGCGAGCACCAGCCGGCCCTCGTGATACTCGATCTGATGCTGCCGAATCTCGACGGCATGGAAGTCTGCCGACGCATCCGCGCGTTCACCAACGTCCCCGTGCTGATCCTGACCGCGCGCGTCGACGTGTACGACCAGGTCGCCGGGCTCGAGACCGGCGCCGACGACTACGTGACGAAGCCGATCGAGCCGCGCGTGCTCGTCGCGCGCGCCCGCGCGCTGTTGCGCCGCGCGCAGCCGGCCGCCGCGGAAGCGCCCGTCGCCGCGCCCGACGCGCTCGTATTCGGCGAACTCACGATCTCGCCGCCGAACCGCACCGTCACGTGGCGCGGCGAGCCGGTCGATCTGAAGACAGCCGAATTCAACCTGCTGCTGATCCTCGCGCGCGCGGCCGGCACCGTGCTGAGCCGCGACGACATCCTCAAGCAACTGCGCGGGATCGAATTCGACGGGCTCGACCGCTCGGTCGATTCCGGCATCTCGAAGCTGCGCCGCCGCTTCGAGGATGCTTCATCGGAGCCGCACAAGATCAAGACGATCTGGGGCCGCGGCTACCTGTTCAGCCCTTCCGCGTGGGACGAATAAATGCTGCGCCCGTTGCTCCGGTTGTACCTCGTCGTGATCCTGTTCGTGGGCGCGTCGATCATCTTCATCCAGTTGTCGTTCGACCGGATCTTCTACGAGCGCGTCGCGCAGGCGCAACGCGACTCGCTGACGACCTATTCGTTCGTGCTGAACGACTACCTCGAACGCCATCCGGGCGCGCAGCGCGAGCTCGCATTGCGCGAACTCGCGCTGCACGGCCGCGAAGGGTTCGGCTTCATGTCGATGGCCGACGCGCGTGGGCAACTGAGCGGCGCGCCGCTGCGCGATCTCGACGCCGGCAGGATCGCGATCAGCTACAACGGCAAGGATTACTACATGCCGCTCGCGGACGGCTCGGTGCTGCATGCGCGGCCGATCGAGGCGCCGGACCTCGACATCCGTATCTATGCGTACCTGCTGCTCGCGCTCGCGACGCTGTTCGCGGTGGCGCTGTGGATTCACTATCACTGGCGCGACATTCGCCGGCTGCAGGACGCCGCGCGCGCATTCGGCGCCGGGATGCTGTCGACGCGCGTGAAGCTGTCGGGCAAGTCGAACATTGACGATCTGTCGCAACAGTTCAACGACATGGCCGCGCGCATCGAGGCGTCGATCAAGCAGCAGCGCGAAATGATGCACGGCATCTCGCATGAACTGAAAACGCCGCTCGCCCGACTCGAATTCGGGCTCGCGCTGCTCGCCGATCCGGACGAGACGGACCGGACGCGCGAGCGCCGCGACGCGCTGCGGCGCGACGTGCGCGAACTCGACGATCTCGTGACCGAGCTGCTGACGATCGGCCGGCTCGAACAGGGTGCGAGCGAACTCGCGCCAATGGAAGTCGTCGTCGACGCGCTGATCGACAGCGTCGCCGGCAACGTCGCGGACGACATCGCCGATCGCGGCATCGCGCTCGACGTGTCGACGCTCGACGCGCCCGCGACCCACGTATGCGATCCGAAGCTCGTCGCCCGCGCATTGCTGAACCTGATCCGCAACGGCGCACGCTATGCGTCGCACAAGGTCGTGCTGGCCGCCACGCGAGATCGGTCCGGTGCGCTCGTGCTGAGCGTCGACGACGACGGGCCGGGCATTCCGCCCGCCGAGCGCGCCCGCGTGTTCGAGCCGTTCCAGCGGCTCGACTCGAGCCGCGACCGGCAGACCGGCGGCTTCGGGCTCGGGCTCGCGATCGTCCGACGCGTCGCGCAGGTGCACGGCGGCGACGTGCGGCTCGAGGATTCGCCGCTCGGCGGCGCGCGCTTCGTGGTCACGCTGCCCGTGCGCGCGCTGCCGGACAGTCTGTTCGACGTCGCGCGGGACGTCGCGAACCCGCACGCCGATGCGCGCCGCGGCAGCGGTACGGGTACGGCCATCCCGCTTCGATGAAACAGGCCGGCGCCCATCCTGCCCTCGCCTTCGCTCAGCGCCGACGCAGCAGCGCGACGAAGAACAGGCTGCCGAACAGTGCGGTCACGATGCCGATCGGCAGATCCTCCGGCGCCGCGAGCGTGCGCGCGGCGACATCGGCCCACACGAGCAGGATCGCGCCGGCCAGCGCGGCGACCGGCAGCAGCCGACCGTGCTCGGCCCCGACGAAGCGACGGCACAGATGCGGCGTCACGAGCCCGACGAAGCCGATCGCGCCACTCACCGCGACCATCGCGCCCGTCGCGAACGACGCGACGACGAACACCTCGCGCCGCATCCGCGCGCTCGGCACGCCGAGCGACGCGGCGGCGACATCGCCCGACATCAGCGCATTCAGTTCGCGCCGACGCGCATAGAGCGCACCGCCGGCGAGCACCGCGCACACGGCCGGCACCGGCAGCAGGTCCCAGCGCGCGAGCCCGACCCCGCCGAGCATCCAGAACAGCACCGACGACGCGGCGCGTTGATCGCCGAGGTACAGCAGCAGGTTGCCGAACGCGGCCATCATGAACGACACCGATACGCCCGCGAGCAGCAGCCGGTCCGATTCGAGCCGGCCGCTGCGATAAGCGAGCGCGATCACGCAGGCGGTGGCCGCGAGCGCCCCCGCGAAAGCGGCGGCCGACAAGGTGAACGGGCCGAACGCCGCGCCGGCCACCACCGTGACCGCGATCGCGCCGAGCATCGCGCCCGCGCTCACGCCGAGCAGGTGCGGATCGGCCAGGCGGTTCGCGGTCGCCGCCTGCAACGCGACGCCGACCGCCGCCAGCGTCGCGCCGACGATCGCGGCCAGCAGCGCACGCGGCATCCGGATCAGCCAGACGATGCTGTCGTCGCCCGCGGCCGCCGCGAACGCATCGGCGCCGCCAAACGCGGACGCGACGTGCGCGGCGACGATCCGCACCGCGGCCGGCATCGCGATCGGCGCGGGACCGAACGCGGCCGACACGACGATCGACACGATCAGCAGCACGGCCAGCACCGGCACCACCACGCGCATGCCGGGCCGGGCCGCCGGCCCGCGCACGCTCATCGTGCCGCTCCGGAAAATGCGGCCGGATACAGCGCACGGGCGAGCGTCTCGACCGCCGCGACGTTCTCCGGGCCCGGCGTCGCGGCATCGTACGGAATCACGACGAAGCGCCGGTCGCGGATCGCGGCCACGCGCGCGAGCGCCGGCTGGCTCGACAGGAACTGCCGCTTCTGCCCGGCCGTGATCGCCGAATAGTCGACGATCACGATCACCTGCGGATCGCGCGCGACCACGCTTTCCCAACTCACCTGCGTCCAGCTGCGCGGCAGGTCGTCCATCACGTTGCGCGCGCCCGCCGCCGCGAGCAACGCGGTCGGCATCGCGAGCCCGCCCGCCGTCATCGGCTTGTCGGTGCCGCTGTCGTACACGAACACGCGCAGCGGCGCCGGGCGACCGATCGCGCGCGACACCGCCGCGAGCCGCGCACGCATCCCGGCGACGACCTGCGCGGCGCGCGCCTCGACGCCGAAGATCCGGCCGAGATTGTTCAGGTCGCGGAACACGTCGTCGAACGATGCGGCCGACTGCTTCATCACGTGCGAACACGATTCGGTCAGTTCGTACGTGAGGATACCGAACGGTGCGAGCGTCGCCGGCGTCACCGGCCCGCCGACATGCATCCCGTAGTTCCAGCCCGCCAGATAGAAGTCGGCGCGCGCGGCGGCCAGCACTTCCAGCGACGGATACTGGCTCGCCAGTTCGGGCACGCCGCGCAATGCGTCGCGCACGCGCGCGGTGCCCGTCTTCCAGCCGCCGATGCCCGTATAGCCGACGAGCCGGTCCTTCAGGCCGAGCACGAGCATCATCTCAGTGAGGTTCACGTCGTTGCTCACCGCGCGCGTCGGCGCCCGCTCGAACGTCACGTCGCGATCGCAACTGCGCACGGTGACGGGATGAGCCCCCGCGTGAACGGCCGCACCGGCGAGCACGGCAGCGGCGAGCAGCCGGCGGGAAATGGAGGACAAAACGGAGGACAAGACAGGAAACGGCATGGCGGTCATTCCGGATGAAGCGGCGTGATGCGCGGGCGGCCCGTGACGGGATGGCGATCGACGAGCGCGGCGACGCCGAACACGTCGCGCAGCAGCGCTTCGGTGAGCACGTCGTCCGGCACGCCGGACGCGACGACACGGCCATGTGCGAGCACATGGATCCGGTCGCAATACGCGGCCGCGAGATTGAGGTCATGAATCGTCGCGAGCGTCGCGATGCCGAGGCGGCGCACGCGCGCGAGCAGTTCGAGCTGGTGACGCAGATCGAGATGGTTGGTCGGTTCATCGAGCAACAGCAATTCGGGCTGCTGCGCGAGCGCGCGGGCCAGCAGCGCGCGCTGTTTCTCGCCGCCCGACAGCGACGCGAAGCGTTGCGCACGACGCTCGACGAGACCGACATCGTGCAGCGCGGATTCGACGATCCGGCGATCGTCGGCCGACTCCGCATCGAACGGCCGCTTGTGCGGCGTGCGGCCCATGCCGACCAGTTCCTCGACCGTCAGCCCGAAATCGTCCGGCGTTTCCTGCTGCAGCACCGCGATGCGCTGCGCGAGCGCACGCGGCCGCATCCGCCACACGTCCTGCGCGTCGAGCGCGACGCGGCCCGCGTCGGGGCGCGCGTAACGGAACACGCAGCGCAGCAGGCTCGTCTTGCCGCTGCCGTTCGGTCCGACCAGACCGACGAATTCGCCTTCGGCCACCGTCAGCGTCACCGAATCGAGCACGTCGACCGCGCCGCCGGGAGACCAGCTCACGCGTTCGATGTCGAGCATGTGTGTAACCGGACGCATGTCGTACCGCCCTAGAAGCGCATCGTCGCGACGAGCTCCGCCGAGCGCGATGGACCGAGCAGCCATTGCTCGCCGCCGTTCGACGTCGTCACCGCGTATGTGCGGTTCGCGAGATTGCGCAGATACAGTGCGAGCTCGGTGCGCGATGTCGGCTGCCAGCGCAGCGACGCATCGAACACCGTATACGACGGCACCTGCACGCGATTCGCGTCGTCGCCGTAGGTCGCGCCGACGTAACGCACGCCCGCATTCGCGTGCCAGTGCTCGGCGAACGCCCAGCCGAGCCACAGGTTCGCAGTCTGCCGCGGCACGCCGGACGGCACGTTGCCGGCCCGCGACACCGTCGCGCCGCCGGCCGTCTGGTTGAATGCGTCGTAGCGCGCACGCAGCAGCGCGACGTTCGCATCGATCGTCCAGCCGTGCGGCAGCCGTGCGCCGCCGGTCAGCTCGACGCCGCGCGACGACTGCCGGCCGACCTGCTGGCGCAGCGCCGGATTGAACGGATCGGTGCTGAGCAGGTTGCGTTTCGTGATGTCGTACATCGCGAACGTCCAGTACGCGCGACCGTCGAGCAGCGTCTGCTTGAGCCCGGCTTCCCACTGTTCGCCGGTCGCGAGCCGATAGTTCATCTGCGACGCGGACAGCGTCACGAGCGAGCCGACGCCCTCCGCCCCCGTCGTGTACTGCGCATACGCGCTGAACGTCGGCGCGATGTCGAATACGAAACCGGTGCGCCAGCCGACGTTCGCGAACCGCTTGTCGAAGCCCGTGCCGGTCGCCGCCTGCTCGCGGCTGAACGCGATGTGGTCGTAGCGCAGACCGCTCACCCACGCGAGCCGCGGCAGCACCTCGAGCCGATTCTCCGCGAATACTGCCGCCTGCCGCGCGCGCGTGCCGAACTGCGGGACGGTCGGGTCGGGGCTCGTGAAGACACCGGGATCGAAGCCGTGCGCCGGCACGGTCGTTTCGCCGCCGTACGGCGAATTGTTGATGCCGCTGAACGTGATCTGGCTGAATTCCGTGCCGGCGGCGAGACGGTTCGCGCGACCGAACAGCATCCCGTCGAAACGCGCGCTCAATCGGTCACCGATCTGCCGCTGGTGGTGGCCGATGTCGAGATAGTCGCCGCGCGTGACGCGCCCCGTTACAGGGTCGAGCACATACGACTCGGCGTTGCGCCAGTGGCGGTTCGACGTCAGGTAGTAGAGCTGATTGTCGATCGTCACGCCGGCCGCGGGGCGGTAGCGGGCGGACAAGCGCGTCCACTGGTCGTAGTACGAAATCGTCGCATCGCCGACGGTGTAGTTCAGCTTGCGCAGCGACGGATCGAGCACGCCGTTCGGCGCGGGCACGCCATAGTACGTCGCGGGCATCTGCCGCCCGTAGTCGTAGTCGAGCGTCAGCGTGAGCTGCGGGCTCGCGTCGAACGTCAGCGCGCCGCCGACGGCCGTCATATGCGTATCGGCCCGCTCGGCGAGACCGTTCGCGCGCGCATCGCTCGCGTAGAAGCGATACGACAGCCGCGGACCGAGCGCGCCCGTCGTATCGAACGCGAAGCGCTTCGCGCCGTCGGGGCCGACGCCAACCTGCAGCGTCGTCTCGCGCGTGCGCTGCGGCCGCTTCGGCACCACGTTCACGACACCGCCGATCGCGCCTTCGCCGTACAGCACCGATGCCGGGCCGCGCAGCACCTCGATGCGCGCGACCGACCACGTGTCGAACGGAAACGTGATCGTGCCGGCCGCCGGCATCAGCCGCACGCCGTCGAGCAGCGTCATCACCGATTCCTGCCCGCTGAAGCCGCGCACGCTCAACGCGGTGCCGCCGGTGCCCGGCGCGATCGCGCTCGACAAGCCGGCCGTACGCGTGACCGCATCGAGCACCGTGCGATCGCCGCGCGCCTCGATCGTGTCGGCCGTGACGGTTTCGACGCTCGCGGGCGTGTCGAGGCTGGCGAGCCCGAGCCGCGAGCCCGTTTCGAGCGGTTGCGTCAGCGGATCGGCAGGTGCGGGCGAAGCGGTGACGTTGATCGCCGGCAGCGCGTGCCGGTCGTCCGGCGCCGGTGCGGCAGCTTCGGCGGCCAATGCACCGGTGGTGGCCATCGCGCAGCCCAGCAAGGTCGTGCAACTGCGTGCCGCGCGTGCGTGCCAGGCGCTCGTGTTCCGACGCGTCGCGGCATGGCGCCGCTCCCCGCGCGCCGGGGTGTGTCCGGTTCTCGTCACGTCGTATCGATCTTCGTAGGTGGCGTCGCACGCGGCCGACCCAGGCACCCCGGCCGGCCGGCGACGAAAACGTCAGATGATACAATATATCAATTTAATCCGTCAGGGTTTTGACAGCTTGGGTTGGTTCTCGCCCCGCGCATCCATACCCGGAAACAGAACTGCACCCCCACCCCAGCTAGTCGCCCTGCGGCCGGTTGCGCACCGCGAATGCGTGCCGGTACCTCATGACCGCGCCCGACGCCAGCCCCCACATGTCGCGCAACTGCGCGACCGATCACGACCGTTTGCCCGCCAAAGCCGCCTGCTCCGACCGTCACGCCGTCCTGCGTATCGTTCGTGAACGGCTTCAGGAACGGTTCTCCGTTACACGGGGAAATGCGCGACGACGCAGCGCCGGCCGTTACTCAGCGGCCGACCTCCTTCCATTTGCGCGCGAGCCCGAGCCGCTCGAAACGCTCGATCAGGAACTCGGTGAAGACGCGGATCTTCGCCGGCTGGTGTCGTCGGCTCTGGTACGCGATGTTGACGGTGAGCGCCGGCAGTTGCCAGTCGGTCAGCACCGGCACCAGCTTCCCCGCGACGATATCGTCGTGAACGATGTAAAGCGGCTGGATCAGGATGCCGAGCCCCGCGAGCGCCGCGGCGCGGATCACCTGCCCTTCGTTCGCATCGAGCACGCTCTTGATCGTGACCGACTGCTTCTTCGCCCCGTGGCGGAAATGCAGCACGTACGGGTCGTTCGCGAGGTTGTAGACCAGCAGCCGGTGATCGCCCAGCACGTCGGGCGTGGTCGGTGTGCCGTGCTTCGCCAGATACCCGGGCGACGCAGCCAGCACGCGCCGCGTCTCGGCGAGCTTGCGCACGGTGATGCCCGAATCCGCTTCGTGTTCGCGCGTGCGGATCGCCACGTCGATGCCGGCCTCGATGAAATCCGGGTAGCGGTTCGCCGCGACGATCTGCACGTTCAGGTTCGGGTAGCGCCGATGAAACTCGGGCAATGCGGGCGCGATGTAGATCGATGCGAACGACACCGACGCGGTCACGCGCAGCGTGCCGGCCGGATTGACGCTCGCTTCGTTGACGGCCGCGTCGGCTTCCGACAGCTCCGTCAGGATCGCGACGCAACGCCGGTGGTACTCGTGTCCGGCGTCGGTCAGCCACAGCCGGCGCGTGGTCCGCTCGACGAGCCGCGCGCCCAGCCGCTCTTCCAGCGCGTTCAGGCAGCGGCTCGCCGCCGCGCTCGACATGCCGAGCCGCTCGGCGGCCTTCGACAGGCTGCCGAGTTCCGCCACCTGTACGAAAAACTCGATCTGCGCCCACTTGTCCATGCGTTCGATTCTTCCACCTGGCGGAGAACAAAACTCCTCCAAACCTACTTTTTTACGATTCGAGGAGGAATTAATGTTACGTCAACGCGCCATCGAACGACATCAGGAGACACCCCCCATGCGCAATCTCGACGAAGACACCATCACGCAGGCCGTGATCGCGTCGCTCTCCGGCTGCCGCGACGAGCGGTTGCACGCCGTGATGACGAGCCTTGTCCAACACCTGCATTCGTTCGCCCGCGAAACGAAGCTCACCGAGGCCGAGTGGCAAGCCGCGATCGGCTTCCTGACGGCCGTCGGCCACATCACCGACGACAAGCGCCAGGAATTCATCCTGCTGTCCGACGTGCTCGGGCTGTCGACGCTCGTGACCGCGCAGAACCATGGAAAGCCGGCCGGTTGCACGGAGGCGACCGTGTTCGGGCCGTTCTACGTCGACGGCAGCCCCGAATTCGGGATGTTCGACGACATCGCGAACGGCGCATGCGGCGAGCCGTGCTTCGTGTCGGGCCATGTACGCGGCATCGACGGTACGCCGGTCGCGCATGCGTCGCTGGAAGTGTGGCAAGCCGACGAGGACGGCCACTACGACGTGCAGTTGCCGGACGACGACGGTTCGGTCACGCATCGCGCGCGCGGCCGGCTGCGCAGCGACGCCGACGGCCGCTATGCGTTCCGCTCGATCCTCGCCGAGCCGTATCCGATTCCGCACGACGGCCCCGTCGGCGCGATGCTCGATGCGCTCGGCCGGCATCCGTGGCGCCCCGCCCACCTGCATTTCATGATCGAAGCGCCCGGCTACGAAACGCTGATCACGCACGTGTTCCGCGACGGCGACCGCTACCTCGACTCCGATGCGGTCTTCGGCGTGCGTTCGACGCTCGTCGCCGACTGGGTCCGGCATGCGCCCGGCATCGCGCCCGACGGTTCGCGGATGGACACGCCGTTCTACACGCTCGACTACGACTTCGTGCTGAATCGCGCGCAGCGGGCCGTGTGATCCGGCACGTCGTGATGGGGAAGGTTGCAGGCGCAACCGATCGCGAGCGCGCGAAAGCGTGCGCCGGTGTCAAGAAGGTTTTCGAAAGCCCGCGCGGCCGGATTCCGGGCATGACGCAACTCGAGGTCGGCGCGGATTTCAGCGCGACCGATTGCGCGTGCGACCTGATCCTCGTCGCCAGCTTCGAGTCGCGCAAAGCGCTCGACGGCCATGCGACGCAACCCGAACACGCACACGTACGCGACGCACTGACCGGGTCACGCGGCAACCGCCGCGCCGCTCAACCGCCAGTCTTGAACGCCGGCAACTGCTGCCCGAGCCGCGCGCCCATTTCCGCGCCGAGCGCCTGCAGTGCATTGAACGGCCGGATCATGACCTCGAACTCGACGATCCGACCGTCGTCGTCGAAGCGGATCATGTCGATCCCCTTCAGCGCCTTGTCATCGACGGTCGCGCCGAACTCCAGCACGACGCTCTTGCCGTCGTCGGTCACGAACTGGCGGTGATACGTGAAATTCTCGAGAATCGTGATCACCGTGCGCAGCGCCATCAGCAGCGCGGGCGCCGGCCCGTACGGCTTGAACGCCATCGGCGAACGGAACACGGCGTCCGGATGGACGATCGATTCCAGCGCGCCGAAATCCTTGCGCTCGACCATCTCATGCCATGCATCGAGCGATTTCGCGACAGCGGGATGAAGAGGCAGCGGGGAATGTGTCATCGAAGTCTCCAGCATCGTTGTTGAACGGAACGGAACGGAAACGAATCGGTATCAAAGGGTCGCGGCCAGCGTCGTGCCCTGGTGAATCGCGCGCTTCGCATCGAGTTCGGCGGCCTCGTATGCACCGCCGATCAGATGCACGCGGCATCCGGCGGCCTGCAGTTGCTCCGCCAGCTCGCGCGACGGCTCCTGCCCCGCGCAGATCACCACGTTGTCCACCGGCAGCGTCTGCTCGACGCCGTCGATCGTCACGTGCAAGCCGTCGTCGTCGATGCGCCGGTACGTGACCGCCGACGACATCCCGACGCCGCGCGCCTTCAGCGCCGTGCGGTGAATCCATCCGGTGGTCTTGCCGAGCCCGTCGCCGACCTTCGACGCCTTGCGTTGCAGCAGATCCACGTGCCGCGCCGCCGGTTCGGGCCGCGCGCGGCCGAGCCCGCCGGCATTCGCATACGATCGGTCGACGCCCCATTCGCTGAAGAACCGATCCGCATCGACACGCTCGGCGCCGTCGCGACGAACGAGATACTCGGCGACGTCGAAACCGATGCCGCCCGCGCCGACGATCGCGACGCGGCGGCCGACGGCCTTGTCGTCGCGCAGCACGTCGAGATAGCCGAGCGCTTTCGGATGCCCGATGCCGTCGATCGGCGGCGTGCGCGGCACGATGCCCGTCGCGATCACCACTTCGTCGAATTCGCCCTGCAACAGCATCTCGGCGGTCGCACGCGTATCGACGTGCAGCGCGATGCCGCGCAGTTCGATCTGCCGGCGGAAATAGCGCAGCGTTTCGTTGAACTCCTCCTTGCCGGGCACCTTCTTCGCGATGTTGAACTGGCCGCCGATCTCGGCGCCGGCTTCGTACAGCGTGACCGCGTGACCGCGCTCGGCCGCCGTGACCGCGAAGCCGAGGCCCGCCGGCCCGGCGCCGACCACCGCGATCCGCTTGCGTCGCGGCGTGGGTTGGATCACGAGCTCGGTTTCATGGCACGCACGCGGATTCACGAGGCACGACGTGATCCTGCCGCTGAACGTATGGTCGAGGCACGCCTGGTTGCAGCCGATGCACGTGTTGATTTCGTCCGCGCGCCCTTCCCGCGCCTTGCGGACGAACTCGGCATCGGCGAGGAACGGTCTCGCCATCGACACCATGTCGCAATAGCCGTCGACGAGCAGTTGCTCGGCGACTTCCGGCGTATTGATCCGGTTGGTCGCGACGAGCGGAATGCCGACCTTGCCCATCAGTTGCCGCGTCACCCAGGCGTATGCGGCGCGCGGCACCTTGGTCGCGATGGTCGGGATGCGTGCCTCGTGCCAGCCGATGCCGGTATTGAGGATCGTCGCGCCGGCCGCCTCGATCGCCTGCGCGAGCCGGATCACCTCGTCGAGCGTCGAGCCGCCTTCGACGAGATCGAGCATCGACAGCCGGTAGATGACGATGAAGTTCGCGCCGACGCGCTCGCGCACGCGCCGCACGATCTCGACCGCGAAGCGGATGCGGTTGTCGTACGCGCCGCCCCACGCATCGTCGCGATGGTTCGTGCGCGCGGCGATGAATTCGTTGATCAGATAGCCTTCGGAGCCCATGATCTCGACCCCGTCGTAGCCCGCGTACTGCGCGAGCGCCGCGCACCGCACGAAATCGGCGATCGTCTCGTCGACCTCGTCGCTGCTCAGCGCATGCGGCGTGAACGGGTTGATCGGCGCCTTCAGCGCGCTCGGCGCCGCAAGCGTCGGGTGATACGCATAGCGTCCGAAATGCAGGATCTGCAACGCGATCCTGCCGCCCTCCGCATGCACCGCACGCGTCACGACGCGATGACGTTCGGCTTCCGCTTCGGTAGTCAACATCGCGCCGCCCGGTGCCGGACGGCCGCGCTCGTTCGGCGCGAAGCCGCCCGTGACGATCAGGCCGGCCTCGCCTCGCGCACGCTCCGCATAGAACGCAGCCATCCGCTCGAAGCCGTTCGGCGCTTCCTCGAGGCCGACATGCATCGACCCCATCAACACGCGGTTCCTGAGCGACGTGAAGCCGAGTTCGAGCGGGGTCGTCAAATGCGGATAACGGGATGTCATCGGGCGTCTCCATTTTTTATGCAACAAGTTGCACGGATGGTAGCCCGTCGACCTCGTTTATGCAACATGTTGCAGAAACATGTTTTCGTCGTTTGTGCTACGGCCCCGATATGGCAAGATGCGGTTCATTGCGCCGCCTCCTTCGATCCGACATGTCCCTGCCTCACGCGCTTCTCACCGCTCTCGCCGAACGCCCCGGTTCGGGGTCCGAGCTCGCCGACCGCTTCGACCGCTCGATCGGCTATTTCTGGCAGGCGACGCACCAGCAGATCTATCGCGAACTCGGGCGTCTCGAGGAAACGGGCTGGATCGAATCGCTGCCCGCCGAGTCCGGCCGCGGCCGCAAGCGCGCGTACCGGATCTTGCCGGCCGGCAAGAAGGAATTGCGACGCTGGATCGCCGAACCGGAAGATCCGACACCGCTGCGCGAGGCGTTGATGGTGCGCCTGCGCGCGGAAGCCGTGCTCGGGCCGGCCGGCCTCGAGGACGAGATCCGGCGGCGCATCGCATTGCATCAGGAAAAGCTGGACGTGTATCTGCAGATCGAGGCGCGCGATTTTTCGACGGCCGACGATTCACGCACGAAGCGCCTGCAGCATCTGGTGCTGCAGGCCGGCATCGCGAACGAGCGGTTCTGGGTCGAGTTTTCGCAGCATGCGCTCGATACGCTGCGTCTGCCGAAGGACTGAAGGCATCGACGCAGGACCGGCGGCGTTCGTTTCAGCACCGCCCGGCATCGTGCGCCCGGGCTACCGGATCGCCACGCCTTTACAACGGTCGCGCCGTGCCGCTTTCTTGAAGCACCACCGCGCGGCTTGCGTTGAACCCGCCGCGCGCCGAAACCGGATCACGCGTCCGGAAAAATCACCACCTTGCCCTTCACCTGCCGGTTCGCCATCCGCGCGATCGCGTCGGCCGCGCCGGCCAGCGGCACGCGCTCGGTGATCGCGGGCCGAACCTTGCCGGCCGCGAACCATTCGGCGAGCGTCCGCATGTTCGCGGCATGCTGCGCCGGATCGCGCCGCACCGCGTCGCCCCAGAACACGCCGAGAATGTCGCGCTCCTTCAGCAGCGCAAGGTTCAACGCGATCTTCGGGATCTCGCCGGCCGCGAAGCCGACCACGAGAAACCGGCCGCGCCACGCGGTCGCACGCAGCGCCGCTTCGCTGCTTGCGCCGCCCACCGGATCGTAGACGACGTCGGCGCCGCGCCCGCCGGTCAGTTCGTCGACGCGGCGGCGCAGGTCTTCGGTCGCATAGTCGATCGTCTCGTCGGCGCCCGCTTCACGGCACAGCGCGAGCTTGTCCGCGCTCGACGCTGCCGCGATCACGCGCGCGCCGAGCGCTTTCGCGATCTCGATCGCGGCGATCCCGACGCCGCCGGCCGCGCCCAGCACGAGCAGCGTCTCGCCCACCTGCAGGCGCGCGCGCTGCTGCAGCGCGTGCAGCGACGTGCCGTAGGCAAGCACGAGCGCCGCGCCCTGCTCGAACGTCATCCCCGGCGGCAGCGCGGCGAGCTGGTGCGCATCGGCCACGCACTGCTGCGCGAACCCGCCGTGCCCGGTAAACGCCATCACCGAATCGCCGGGGCGCCACGCGGTGACGCCCTCGCCGACCGCGTCGATCACGCCGGCAAACTCGGCGCCCGGCGAAAACGGCAGCGCCGGTTTCACCTGATACAGACCCTGGACGATCAGCGCGTCGGGGAAATTGAGCGACGCCGCCTTCACCTGGACCCGGACCTGCCCGGCAGCCGGTTCAGGAATCGCGACATCCTCGATGCGCAGGCGATCGATCGGGCCGAATGCGGTACACAACAGGGCTTTCATGCGCTTCTCTCTCCTTGCGCGGCATGGCCGCGCATCGATACGGTGTACGGGATACCCCGCGCGGCCGGTTCGCGACGCGTATGCGATGGCCATCGGCATCGGCAAGATCGTCTGTATTCCGGAATATCGTCGAAGTCACGTTCAGAACCACGCGTCGCGCATGTCGAGCGTCGTCGTGTCGATGCTCGACAGCAGGTCGAGCTGCGCATCCACCTTCGGCAGTTCCCAGCGGAAAAAGTAACGGGCCGCCGCACGCTTGCCGTCGTGGAAATCTCCGTCGTGCCCGTGCGCCGCGAGCGTCACGTCGAGCCACAGCCATGCGACGACGAGATGACCGAACGCTTCGAGATACACGCTCGCGTTCGCCAGCCGCGTCCGCGGATCGCCGATCGCGCTCAACTGGCGTGTCACGTCGCACAGCCGCGCCCAACGCCGCGCCAATGCATCGGCTTGCTCGCGCATGCCGGCATCCAGCGCCCGTGCACGCTCGACGGTCGCATCGATCCGCGCATCGAGCGCGCGCAGCGACGCGCCATCGTCCTGGCCAACCTTGCGGCCCAGCAGGTCGAGCGCCTGGATGCCGTGCGTGCCTTCGTGAATCGGATTCAGGCGATTGTCGCGATAGAGCCGTTCGACCGCGTAGTCGCGCGTGTAGCCATAACCGCCGTGTACCTGGATCGCGAGATCGTTCGCGGCAAGACACCACTGCGACGGCCAGCTCTTCGCGATCGGCGTCAGGATGTCGAGCAGGCGCGCGGCATCGGCGCGTATCGCGGCATCGTCGTGCGCGCGCGCTTCGTCGACCTGCTTCGCGCAATACAGGATCAGCGCGAGACCGCCTTCGACATAAGCCTTCTGCGCGAGCAGCATGCGCCGCACGTCCGGATGGTCGACGATCGGCGCCTGCGGCGCGGCCGCATCCTTGCCGGCCGGCCCGAGCGGGCGCCCTTGCGGACGGTTGCGCGCGTAGTCGAGCGCGTGCAGATAGCCGGCATAGCCGAGCGCCACCGCGCCCGCGCCGACGCCGATGCGCGCTTCGTTCATCATGTGGAACATGTATGCCAGCCCGTGATTCGGCTGGCCGACCAGGTAGCCGATCGCACCCGCACGCCCTTGCGGCCGATAACGCGTCCCTTCGCCGAAATTCAGCAGGCAGTTGGTCGTGCCGCGATAGCCCATCTTGTGGTTCAGCCCGGCGAGCACGACGTCGTTGTGCTCGCCGTTCGCGTCGGCATCGGCGCCGGTCAGGAACTTCGGGACGATGAACAGCGAGATGCCGCGCGTGCCGGGTTGCAGCCGGCCGTGTTCGTCGGGAATCTTCGCGAGCACGAGGTGGACGATGTTCTCCGCCAGCTCGTGCTCGCCGCCGGAAATCCACATCTTGTTGCCGGTCAGCCGGTAGCGCGCGCCGAGCGGCGAATCGCCATCGAAATCGGCGCGCGTCGCGATGTCGGACAGCGACGAACCGGCTTGCGGTTCGGATAGGCACATCGTGCCGAGGAAACGCCCTTCCAGCTCCGGGCGGGCGAACGTGTCGATCTGAGCGGCGCTGCCGTGCGCGACGAGCAGGTTCGCATTGGCGACGGTCAGGAACGGGTACGCGGCCGTCGCGATGTTCGCGGCCTGGAAGAACAGGAACGACGCGGCTTCGACCAGTTTCGGCAAGCGCATGCCGCCGAGCGCTTCGTCGTGCCCCGCAGCGATCAGCCCGGCGTCCGCGAACGCGCGCACGGCCGGTTCCACCTCCGGGATCAGCGTCACGCGTTCGCCGTCGAATCGCGGCTCCTCGCGGTCGCCGCGCGCCGCGTGCGGCGCGAACAGCTCTTCGGCAATCCGCTCGCTGGTGTCGAGCACCGCGTCGAAGGTCTCGCGACCGTGCTCCGCGTAGCGCGGCAGCGCGGCGAGCGCTTCGGCGTCGAGCCAGTCATACAGCAGGAACGCGAGATCGCGTCGCGACATCAACAGGCTCATCGTGCCGTCTCCCGGGGTGCCGGCCGTGTCAGCCGAATGAAGGGTTGCGTGACTGCAAGTGCTGGCAGGAATTTAGCACGGTCGTTCGCAACCGACAACGGCGAACATCGGGGTCGTACATGCGCAAGCATCCGGCCGACCTTGCGGCCGGACCGGATGCCTGACGTCGACGCCGAACGCGCGGGAGCGAACTACCGCGCGATCCGCCTCACGGCGACCGCAACGCCTGCAACCCGAGCGTGAGCGCGTTGAACGACATCTCCGCGGCACCCATCGAGAAACTCGTCGTCTTCGCGGGCACCCCGGGCGTACGCATCAGCGCGTGAACGATCCGCTCGCTCGCATGGCCGTCGCCGTACGGATTGCTCGCCCGCGACATTTCCTCGTACGCGCTCTCGCTGTCGAACAGCCGCGACGCCTCCCAGACGATCCTGTCCTGATCGGTACCGACGAGCCGCGCGGTGCCGGCCTGAATCGCTTCGGGCCGCTCGGTCGTCTCGCGCGTGACGAGCACCGGCTTGCCGAGCGCCGGCCCTTCTTCCTGGATGCCGCCCGAATCCGTGATGATGAAATGCGCACGCGACATCAGGAATACGAACGAAAGATATTCCTGCGGCTCGATCAGGTAAATGTTGGGGATATCGCCGAGACGCGCGCGCGCCGGCTCCCGCACGTTCGGGTTCAGGTGCAGCGGATAGACGAACTGCGCATCGCGATAGCGGCTCGCCAGCGTGCACAGCGCGTCGCAGAAATGCCGGAACGGTTCGCCGAAACTTTCCCGGCGGTGGCCGGTGATCAGCACGACGCGCCGCGACGGTTCGAGAAACGGGAAGTACGCGGCGATCTTGTCCGACAGCGCGGCGGTGCGATCCAGCATGCGCTTGACCTCGTGCAACGCATCGATCACGGTATTGCCGGTCAGCGAGACCGCCCCGCCCGGCACGCCCTCGCTCAGCAGGTTGTCGCGTGCCTGCCCGGTCGGCGCGAAATGCCACGACGACACCGCATCGGTCACGCGGCGATTCAGTTCCTCCGGCCACGGAGACCAGATGTCGCCGCTGCGCAAGCCGGCCTCCACGTGACCGACCGGCAGATAGCGATAGAACGCCGCAAGGCTCACCGCGAGCGTGGTCGTCGTATCGCCGTGCACCAGCACGACGTCCGGCCGGAATTCGTCGAAGACCTTGCCGATCGCCTGAAGAATGCCGGTCGTCACGTCGGTCAGCGTCTGGCCTTGCCGCATCAGGTTCAGATCGTAGTCGGGCTTGATGTCGAACAGCGTCAGCACCTGGTCGAGCATTTCCCGATGCTGCGCGGTCACGCATACCCGGGCGTCGACATCCGCGTGCGCCTTCAACGCGCGCACCAGCGGTGCCATCTTGATGGCTTCCGGCCGAGTCCCGAACACAAGCAAGATCTTCTTCATCGTTATCCTCGTTTTTAGCCGCTTCGTGCCCGGCGATCCTGCACGTGGCGCGAAGCATGTATTCGGGCGGCGCATCCCGTACTCGCGCGCGATCGACACGCGGCGGTGTGGCGGGGCGAGCGTGCTGCCTCGTCCGCGCGGTCCGGGCCGCGCGAATCGTCGTACTACCGGCGTCCCGTTGCACTGAATCATTCACGTCATGAGCGTTCCTCGCTGTGTCGAGCGTCGTCCTTCCACTACAGCAATATTCAAACCAACCGGCCTGCATCCCGGCCCGCTTCGCTCCACGGCAGGCGCGTGCAAACGGCGCGTGACGGAATGTTTCACAACTGCTACGGACGCTCGCAGCGCCGGATCGACGCGACAACGAGAAACAGCCGTACGCTCGCGCGATCCGTCTGACGACGTCGTCCGATGAATCGCGCATGCGTGTCGAGCGCCGATGACGACGCAAATCGCGTGTCCCTTTCGATGCGCTTTGCGTCGCCTCGATTCGCCACTTTCGTCTGTGCAGTGCGTGGCGCGCACTCGCGTGTCGGTCACCGTCGCGCGCGCGGGATTTCCCCGCCATCCGACAGTGCTTGCGTCACACGAATCGCGGGTGTGGGAAATGTTGCGCTTGTGTAACGCGGAGCCGAAACCGTCAAATACATCGGAGTCCGGTCTAGTTGTCTCATGTGACGGCGGTGCCCGTTTCAATCGCTGGACCGATGCACACACCACGAACGACACACGACGGCCAGTTATGCCGAGCCGCACCCCGGCAACGCGACCTCGGCGGGTTGGACGACCCGGGTCGCCGCGCGATCTGCTCGCTGCGTGCGACCGACCGCATAGGGTCGAATGCGGCGCCCGCACGCTGATTCGTCAGTGAATCAAAACGCGTCGACCGCACGCCCGTCGCATCCGCTCCCCCTGCGCGGCCCCTTGCTGCGCGGGGCATCGCGGCAGATGGCTCACGCCTTGCTTGATGTCGGACAGGTGCGTCCCGAAGCACTGGCATGGCAGCAGACGAAAGGGGCGACAAAGCAACGAAGCCGGGAAGCGACGCGACGCATCCGTCCGGGGCAACCGATGACCGCCCCTATGCGACGAACGCGCCACCGCTTCCCATTGACATCCGCACGATCCACGGAGCGTCTTCGGCTCTCATCGGTCGTCGTTGCGGGCACGGGGACCAGGACATGAAGCAAACGCGGATGGCGTCACTCTGCGAGCAAGGCATCCTGCTGCTGATCGTGCTTGCCTGCTCGCTGATCGTGCGCGACACCGCATCGCGGGCGATCGCCGAGCCGGCCCGGTTCGGCGTGTCCGCCACGAACGTCGCAACCGCCGGGATCGCGATGGAGCGCATCGCGCTCGACAGCGCGACGCTCTCGCTCGCCGCACAGGCCTCGCCCGATCCCGATGCGTCGCTCGAGCTGCCGCCCGCCGCCACGCCTGGCATCACGTTCGATCCCGAGGCGCTGCTGATGCCGTGCGTCGCGTACCTGTGGCTGTTCACGCTATTGACGTGCGCGTATGCCGCACGGCATTACGTATTCAGCCTCGACCGACTGTTCAAGCCGCAGCACGCGCCCTACCGGACGATGACCCACGGCGATTGGCCGCGGCTCACGGTGTTCGTCGCCGCGCATAACGAGGAAACCGTCATCGTCGATTGCCTGACGGCGCTGCTGGCGACGACCTATCCGCGCGACCGGCTGACGATCATCCCGGTCAACGATCGCTCGACCGACAACACGCGCGCATTGATCGACGAAGTCCGGGCACTCGCGCCCGAGCTGATCCATCCGTTTCACCGCGAGACCGGCAAGCCGGGCAAGGCAGCCGCGCTGAAGGATGCGCTGCGTTTCATCCGCGGCGACATCATGGTGGTATTCGACGCCGACTACCTGCCACGCCCTGGGCTGCTGAAGGAGCTGGTCGCGCCGTTCTTCGATCCGGAGGTCGGCGCGGTGATGGGCCGCGTCGTGCCGCAGAACGCCGACAGCAACCTGCTCGCGCGGCTGCTCGATCTCGAGCGCGCGGGCGGCTACCAGGTCAATCAGCAGGCCCGCAACAATCTCAACCTGGTGCCGCAGTACGGCGGCACGGTCGGCGGCATCCGCAAGGGCGCGCTCGACGCCGTGGGCGGCTGGTGCGACGACACGCTCGCCGAAGATACCGACATGACCTACCGCCTGCTGCTGAGCGACTGGCGCACGGTCTATCTGAACCACGCCGAATGTTATGAGGAAGTGCCGGAGCGCTGGGCCGTCCGCGCGCGGCAGCTGACACGCTGGGCGAAGGGCCACAACCAGACGATGCTGCGCTATCTGGTCCCGGTGCTGCGCAATCCGCTGATCTCGCGGCGCTGCCGGCTCGATGGCGCACTGCTGCTCGGCGTGTTCGCGATGCCGGCGCTGCTCGCGCTGGCGTGGAGCGCCGCGCTCGCACTCTACCTGTTCAACGGCGTCAACTCGACCGCGCTCGGCCTGCTCCTGTCGCTGTTCGCGCTGTTCTCGTTCAGCACCTTCGGCAACTTCGGCGTGTTCTTCGAGATCGTCGTCGCCGCTCGGCTCGACGGCCGCGCGACGCGCCTGCGGCTCGTGCCGGTCAACGTCGTCGGCTTTTGCGTGACGATTGCGGCGGTCGTCTCCGCACTCTGGGGGCTCGCGCTCGACGCCGCGTTCCGCCGCGAACTGAAATGGGACAAGACCGAGCGTTTTCGCCGGCAATTGAAACCGGAGCGATGAGCGATGACGACCTTCAATGTGATGGTGCCGGTGGCCGGCGTGCTCACCCTGCCGTTCCTGCCGATGCTGCATGAAATGATCCGGCGCAGCGACGTCGCGGCGCTGCCGATCGGCGACGGGCCGTTCGTCGATCAGGCGCTGCTCGCCGCGCGCTGGCACGACGCACTGCGCGCGCACGTGGCCGGCACGCCGCCGGCGGATGCATCGGCCGCGCCGCCGTGGCAAGCGCTCGGGCTGACCGTCCAGCATGCGGACGCGATCCATGTCGAACGCGACGCGCATCGCGACGATGTGCTCTACGCCGATCGCGCGATCACGCTCGACGATGGCGCGCGCGCCGCCTACGCGTTCGCCGACGAGCACATCGACATCCGCGCCGGCGCGACGATCGGCACGCTCGCGCATGCGCCGCTGATCGACGTCGACGACGCGGTAATCCGTGGCGTCGTGGTCGGCGACACGGTGCGCCTGCGCGGCGCCGGCGGCTTCGCGTGCCTCTATGGCGAGCCGATCGTCTTCGGCGCGCCGCCCGGCGCGCGCCCCGCGGACACACCGGCCGCCCCGCGCCGCGCGATCTCGCTCACCCGCCACTTCGCGTCGCTGCCGCATCGCTTCCTGCACGGTCGTTACCTGCTGCCGTGCGACGTTCGCCTGCCCGCGCACACGGTCGTGCAAGGCAACCTGATCGTCGAAGGGACGCTCGTGCTCGGCGAAGGCTGCGTGCTGCGCGGCAGCGTCAAGGCGCATCGCGTCGAACTCGAACGTCACGCCTTGCTGCACGGCGCGGTATTCGCGCGCGACGACGTGTTGCTCGCCAACGCGAGCTGCGTCGACGGCGTCGTGTCGGCCGGCGGCCTGCTGCGACTGACCGGTGCGCGCATCGGCGTCGCCGGACATCCGGTCAGTGCGTGTGCGCGCGACGTCTCGGTCGTCAATCACGCGTGCGCGCATGGCGATCTCGTTGCGTGGCGCAGCGGCTGGTTCCACACATCCCGTTAAGGAGCGCCCCATGTCCGATCGCCCCAGCCATCGCGGCCCGCGCGTGCCGGTTGCCACCCTCGCGATGCTGTGCGGCGTCGCCTTCGGCGCGCCCGCGGCGCTGGCGGAGCAGCCGGACGATGCCGCCGCCGTGCCGGCCGTGCAGCCTCCGGACCCCGCGACCGTCATCACGCCACGGCTGCGCGACGAATCGATGTTCGTGCGCGTGGACGCCGAAGGCCTGCCGGACGGCATGGCACTCGCCGAGTTTACGCCCGAGGATACGAACCGGCCGCCGCTGCCCGATGCAGTCGTCACCCATGTCCAAGCGCCGCAGGAATCGCACACCGAATTGTCGCTCGGCTATTCGAGCGCACATCTGACGCACGGCTACGGCGACTGGTACGGCGTGCATCTGCGCGGCGTCTATCAGGATGGCGGGCGCACCGTGCTCGGCGAACTGGCGCAATTGCATCGCTTCGGCGAGAACACGCAACTCGGCGCGCTGACCTACGTGCAGGACCTCGGCCCCGACTGGTTCGGCGGGATCGGCTTTTCCGGCACCACGTCGGGCACGATCCTGCCGAGTGCGCGCGTCGACGTGTCGCTCAACCGCAAGCTATTGTCCGATCGTTCGCTGATCGTGTCGCTCGGCGCCGGCTACGCATGGAACCGCAGCGGCCACCGCGATCAGCTCTATCACGCGGGCGTGATCTGGTATGCATTGCCGAAGTGGATTTTCGAGGCGGGCGCCAACTATACGGTCGATTCGCCCGGATCGGTGAAGGCGCCCGCCTATTACGGCGCCGTCACCTACGGCGAAGTCGGCAAGAGCGTGATCGTTCTGCGCGGCGGAGTCGGCCGCGAAGCGTACCAGGTCACCGGGGCCGGCGCGCAGATCGCGGATTTCCGCAGCCACGAGATCACCGCGAAATGGCGCTACTGGTTCACCCGCAAGTGGGGCACGCAACTCGAATTCGACTATTACCACAACCCGTACTACTCACGAATCGGCGGCGAGCTCAGCGTCTTCTATCGCTGGTAACCGGGCGGGCGCCATGCACACGCATCCCGTCCGTCCTCCCGTCGATCGTTCACTGCGCACCCACGCGCACCCGCAACGCTGGCTTGCGTCGATTGCGCTGCTGACGCCCGCGCTGTACGCGTCGCTGTGGTTCGGATTGCCGCTGGCCTGGCGCTACTGGCGGACGGTCATGGCGTGGGGCGCGCAGCAGATCGATCCTGCGCTGCACGTGATCGTGATCGGCTATCCGAGCGACGCACCGCGCGTGCCGCTGCTGTCGATCGACATCGCGGCCCGCATGCCGGGCGGCATGCTGCTGGCCGCCACCGCCGCGCTCTGTGCGATCGGCTTCGCCGCATCTTTCATCCGGCGGACGCGCTGGCTGCCCGTTGCATATCTGTTACGTATCGCGAGCTTCACCCAGCTGCTGATTTGCGCGTACTTCTGGCTCGCGCCCGGCACGTTCCCGTATGTCCCGCGACTGCATCTGCGCGACATGTTCGTGCTGCACGGCGCGGCGATCGCGCTGATCCCGCTGGTGATGGCCGCGCTGTACTACCCGCTCGATTTCTCGCTGCCGCAGAAAGCCGGCGCGTCGCTGCTGGTGCTCGGCTACTTCGTGTTCGCCCTGCCGTTCGTGATGTTGCTGCACGCGACGATCATCCATCACGGCTCGCTGCTGTTCTTGCCGTTCTGCTATTTCCTGCTCGGCGGGCCACTGCTGATCGGCTTGCTGGTCACGCTCTATACCTACTGCGCAAGCTGGCCCGGCGCACTGACGCGCGATCGCGATTCCGTCTGCTGATAGCGCGTCCAAACGCGCCGTATCAGCGATGAAACGAATCCGTCGTGTTTTCGAACGCGCCGCCCGACCCGCATCGCAGGAAGCCCGCAGAACCGGGCTTCCCGCGCCAATGGCACGTTGTTCGCTTCTTTCAAACCGTCGCATCGAGTCCTCTCATCGGCGAACGCAGCGCGTCAGACCGGCGCATTTGCGCAATCCGGCCGCCGTCGACACGCACCGCTCGATACCCGACGAACCGGACAGCCGCACACACCTACGGGGCTGGATTGGTCGACCTGGCGGCACGCGTATCGCGGCTGCCGCACGCCCCCATTCCTTGAGCGAGGAGCACACCATGTTGGCAAAGTCAGGCAAGTTCTTGCGGATCCTGTTCGCGCTGTTCGCGCTCGCGTTCGCATTCAGTCCGGGCGGCGTTCAGGCGGCCTCCAACCAGCTTCTCCTGTTGGTGCCAGACGCGCTGACGCTGCCCGATTCGCGCGTGTCCGCATGGCTCGACAGTGCGCAGGAGGAAGGGCTGCAGATCAAGGTGATGACCGACAGCCAGTTCATGGCGGCCGGCGCATCGCTGTCGCAGTATCCGGGCCTGATCCTGCCCGACCAGGTGCATACGACGGCCGACGATACGCTCGTGACGGCGATCCAGAACTATGCGCTGAACGGCGGCAAGGTGATGCTCGTCTACGATTTCGGTGTGCTGAATTCGGCCGGTTTCTACGTCAGCCCGAAATCGCGCTTCAGCAGCATGGTCGGTGTGGACTATGTGCTGTATGACCAATACGGCGGCAACATGATCGGCCTCGGCAACGTGACCGGCATGAGCAGCTGGCTGCGCACGCTCCAGGTGCCTCCCGGCAAGTCGATGGCGTGGACCACGACTTCGTCGGCCACCACGACCGCGACTGCGCTCGCGTCGACGAGCACCTCCGGCACCTCGACGAATTCGACGTCGACGTCGGGCAGCGCCCTGTTTCTGGCCGCCAGCCCGTCGAATCCGGGCGGCCTCGCCAACTACAACCACGGGGCATGGTTCCAGTACACGACGCCATCCACGGGCAGCGGCGTGCTGAGCCAAACGCTTCCGAAGCTGACCGGCACCGTGACCGGCAAGCTGAAGAAAACCACGACGTATACCGCCAACTCGCTCCTGAGCACGTCGACCGGCAAGAAAGCCAACACGCTCGCGTCGACGCTGGCCACCAGCACCGATACGCTCGAAGGCATCTCCGGCTACGTCTACGGCTTCCTCACCTATCCGAGCTTCGTCACGCAAGGCACGTACACCGGCACGACGATCCTGACCTCGCCGACCTTCGGGCTGGTGTCCGGCTACAACACCTACGGCAACGGCGGCGTGCTGTTCGTCAACCTGCCGCTCGCCTATCTCGACGGCCAGACCGACGGCATGCTGATTCACGGCTATCTGCATTATTTCGGCACGCAGATGCTGAACCTTCCGTCGTTGTCGCCGCTGCCGAAGGCGATCGCCGGGCTCGTGTTCAACTGGCACTTCTGCGCAGGCGACCAGATCCAGCCGGCGCTTTACCTGAAGAGCCTCGGCGTCTGGAACAACGGGCCGTTCTCGCTCGTCATCACGGCCGGCCCCGATGAAGCGACATTCGGCGACGGCAACGGCATCAACCTCGCCAACAACCCGACCGCACAGAATCTCGTCAAGTATTTCCTGACCAAAGGCCAGCACGTCGGCAGCCACGGCGGCTGGATTCACGACTACTGGGGGGCGAATGCGAGCGAGACGAACGCGAGCACGTTCACGCAGTACCTGGTGATGAACCACCAGGCCGTTCAGGCCGCGACGGGCTTGCCCGATGTCGAGTACGCGGCGCCGGAAGGCAACACGCCGACCTGGTCGGTCAACTGGCTCGAAAGCAACGGCTTCAACGGCTACTACTTCACCGGCCACACCGGCTCGGCGCCGACCCGCGCATACCGCAACGGCGCACTGCTGAACCCGGGCCTGTGGGCATACCCGGTGATGCCGTTCGGCAAGTACGCGACATTCGAAGAGTTCCAGCAGTACGCGGTGCCGACGAGCGACGTGAACAACTGGTACGCATCCCTGATGAACTTCGTCGTCGCGAACCGCACGAGCCGGCTGATCTATGCGCACCCGCTCGGCGCGTCGTCCTACACGTCGACGCTGTCCGCGATCTTCACGCAAGCCAACATGCTGAAACTCGCGGGTCAGTTCAAGTGGTACACGATGAGCGACATCACGATCTTCGACCGCGCACGCCTGAACGTCACATGGTCGGCCACGGACACGGGCAGCGGCTGGACATTCGCCGCCAGCCACCCGACCAGCCTCGCGAACATGACGTGGCTGCTGCCGAAGAAGGGCTTCGCACTGCCATCGATCACGCAAGGCAACGGCAGCGTCGTCATCACCGATGCGACGTACTGGCTCGTAACCGCGAACGGCGGCACCAGTCTCACGTTCACCAGCGCCAAGGTGCACTGAGCCGCGACATCGACACACCCGCCGGCGCGCGACGCGGCCAACGCCGCGCCCGGCGGGATTTGCGCAGGACCACCGCGCAGGAGCCCCCCGATCATGAACCGGCCCGCGCTTTTCCCGGCCGCACGCGCACGCGTGGCGGCCACCGCCCGGCTATGCCGCCTGTGGTGCGTCGCCTGCTGTGTCGCCGCATGCGGCGTCGCGCTGCACGCGAGCGCCGCCGAACTCCAGCTCAACGGGCTCTACCAACGCCCCGACGGCGCGATCACCGTGCGCCTGAACGGCGCCGGCATCGATCCTTATTTCGCGGCGAAGGCGCTGCTCGGCGCCGCCGATGCCGGGCTCGACGCCCATCAGGCCGCGCTCGCATGGATCGCGTGGCTGTTGCCGCGCCAACGTCCGGACGGCGGCTTCGATCGCTACTGCATGAAGAGCGGCCAGTACAGCGCCTGCGCCGAAGCCGACGCCGACGACGCGATGATGGCGACCTGGATCGAACTGCTCGCCCGCTTCGCGCCGCCCGACGGCCTGCCTGCCGCATGGGAACTCAGCCTCGATCGCGCGGGTGCGCATCTGGACACGCTGCTCGGCAAGCCCACGGGCGTTTACCAGATCTCGTCGACGCTGCACGTCGCGCTGCTGATGGACAACGTCGAGGTACACAGCGCGTTCCAGGCGCTCGCGGCGTATTACGTCCGGCATGCCGACTACACGCACGCCGGCCCGTGGAGCCAGCGCGCCGACCGGCTCGCGTCCGCGATCCTGAAGGTGTTCTGGCGCGGCATGCAGACCGGCTTTCGCGCGAGCACGCAGCGCATCAGCGACACGACGTTCTATCCGGCGAAAATCGCGCAGATCTTTCCCCTCCTGTCCGGTATTCAGGTTCCCGCGCAATCGAACGAAACGATCTACGCGCAGTGGATGCAGAAGTACGGCAAGACCTGGCTTCAACTCGCCGGCTCCGATTATCCGTGGGGCTTGATCGCGCTGGTCGCATTCAAGATGCACGACATGAACACGGTCGCGTGCTGGCATGCGCGATCGGGCCCGTACCGGCACGGCGCACACTGGAACGTACTGGAGGAGGCGCTTTACCTGGCATTCGAAAGCCGGATGGCCGACCCCGTCGCGCCCGCTCAATGCGGCTTCACGACGGCGGCGACAACGGAGACCGTGTCGCGCTGATCCGCGCGTGCGCACGGTCCGGGGGCATCTACAGGGAAGGAGACGTGTCATGTGTGGCATCGTCGGCGCGGTCGCGCAACGGGATATCGTCCCGATTCTGATCGAAGGTTTGCGCCGCCTTGAATATCGCGGCTACGATTCATGCGGGGTGGCGACGGTCGTCGACGGTCAGGCGCGCCGCGAGCGCAGCATGTCGCGCGTCGCCGATCTCGACGCCCACGTGCGCAGCGCCGGCCTGACCGGCAGCACCGGCATCGCGCACACGCGCTGGGCGACCCACGGCGCGCCCGCCACCTGCAACGCGCATCCGATCTTCTCGCGCGACGAAATCGCGCTGGTTCACAACGGCATCATCGAGAACCACGAAACGTTGCGCAAGCAACTTTCCGACGAACATTACGAGTTCGACGGTCAGACCGACACCGAAGTGGTCGCGCATCTGATCCACAGCAAGTATCGCGGCGACCTCCTCGCCGCCGTACGCGATGCGACCTCGCAACTGCACGGCGCCTATGCGATCGCGGTGTTCAGCAAGCACGAGCCGCAGCGGCTGATCGGCGCGCGCGCCGGCTCGCCGCTCGTCGTCGGCGTGAAGGACGGCGAATGCTTTCTCGCGTCCGATGCGCTCGCGCTCGCCGGCATCACCGACCGCTTCATCTTTCTCGAGGAAGGCGACATCGTCGAACTGACCGCCGGCGGCGTGCGGGTGCTCGATCGCACCGGCGCGCCGATCGAACGGGCGATACAAACCGTTTCGTCCGCGCAGGGCGTGGTCGAGCTCGGGCCATACCGGCACTTCATGCAGAAGGAAATCTTCGAGCAGCCGCAGGCCGTGGCCGCGACCATTCCCGATGCCGGGCTGTTCGATCCCGCGGTATTCGGTCCGGACGCCGCGCGCGCGTTCGAGCAGATCGACAACGTGCTGATCCTCGCGTGCGGCACGAGCCATTATTCCGGCCTGACCGCACGCCGCTGGCTCGAGACGATCGCGCGCATCCCCGCGCAGGTCGAGATCGCGAGCGAATACCGTTACAGCGACGCGCTCGCGATGCCGAATACGCTGGTGGTCAGCGTGTCGCAATCCGGCGAGACCGCCGACACGCTCGCCGCGCTCAAGTATGCGCAGGCGCTCGGCCACGTCGACACGCTGGCGATCTGCAACGTGCCGACCAGCGCGATGATGCGCCAGACCGGCCTGCGCTTCCTGACGCGGGCCGGCCCGGAAATCGGCGTCGCATCGACCAAGGCGTTCACGACGCAGCTCGTCGCGCTGTTCATACTCGCCGTCACGCTCGGGCGGCTGCGCGGCTACGTCGACGACGCGCAGCTCGCGCGCTATACGATGCAGTTGCGGCGCCTGCCTGGCGCGCTCGAGGACGTGCTGGGGCTGGAGCCGCAGATCGCGCGCTGGGCGGCGGAATTCTCGCAGCATGAAAACGCGCTGTTTCTCGGGCGCGGGCTGCACTACCCGATCGCGCTCGAAGGCGCGCTGAAGCTGAAGGAAATCTCGTATATCCACGCGGAAGCGTATCCGGCCGGCGAGCTGAAGCACGGGCCGCTCGCGCTCGTCACGCATACGATGCCCGTCGCCACGATCGCGCCGAACGACGCGTTGCTGGAAAAGCTCAAGTCGAACATGCAGGAAGTGCGGGCCCGCGGCGGCCAGCTTTACGTGTTCGCGGATGCCGATACGCGGATCGACAACGGCGAAGGCGTGTCGGTGCTGCGAATGCCGGATTACTACGGGTTGTTGTCGCCGATCCTGCACGTCGTGCCGTTGCAGTTGCTCGCGTATCACGCGGCGTGCCTGCGGGGCGCGGATATCGACAAACCGAGGAATCTGGCGAAATCGGTGACGGTCGAGTGACGAGAGGTTCCTTGACGCGGGCGGGCCCATCAAGGTCGTCAACCGATCGAACCGGCCCGCCCTGCACGATTCAAGCTAAATTCATGCGTCGACTCCCGAATACTTCCTACAATATCTAAACCATATGTCGTCCAGTCCCCGCTGGAAAAGCCGGCCGGGACCGCCTTCGCCGACGATCGGGTAACGGCCGACCGGCGGACGACAACGGAAACCTACGGTGCAACGCAAGCCGAATCTCTCCGGGGGGCCGCAACGTGTCGACGCATGCCAGGAAGCCGCTGATATCGCTCGTCGTGCCTTTTCACGACGAGGAAGAAACGATCGACGCATTCTTTGCCGAAACGCTGCCCGTTCTCGAGTCGCTCGCCTCGGTGCGCTTCGAGATCGTCTGCATCAACGACGGCAGCCGCGATCGCACGCTGGACCGGCTGCTCTCGGTTGCCGCCGGCGACGCGCGCGTGCACGTCGTGGATCTCACACGCCGCTTCGGCAAGGAGGCGGCGCTCACTGCCGGCCTCGACGAAGCCGCCGGCGCGGCCGTGATCCTGATCGACGCCGACCTACAGGATCCGCCCGCGCTGATCCCCGCGATGCTCGAACGCTGGCACGCGGGCGCCGAGGTCGTCGCCGCGAAACGCACCGACCGCAGGTGCGATCCGCTGATGCAGCGCGTGGCAGCCGCGCTCTACTACCGCGTGCACAACCGGCTCTCCGAAGTCGGGATGCCGGAGAACGTCGGCGATTTCCGGCTGATGGATCGCGAGGTCGTCGACGCGCTGCGTGCGTTGCCGGAACGGCGGCGCTTCATGAAGGGGCTGTTCGCGTGGGTCGGCTTTCGCACCGAGATCGTCGAATACACGCGTGCGCCGCGCAGCGGCGGCCGCTCGAAATTCTCCGGATGGCGGCGCTGGAATTTCGCGCTCGAGGGCATCACGAGCTTCAGCACGGTGCCGCTACGCGTGTGGACCTACGTCGGCGTCACGTTCGCAATGCTGTCGCTCCTGTATGGCGCCTTCATCGTGGTGCGCACGCTGCTGTACGGCAATCCGGTGCACGGCTACCCGTCGCTGATTTCCGTCGTGCTGTTCGTCGGCGGCGTCCAGCTGATCGGCATCGGCGTGATCGGCGAATACCTCGGCCGGATCTATCACGAGTCCAAGCAACGCCCCGTCTATCTCGTGAGGCGGCGCTACCGTGCCGAGCGCGATGCCGCCGCGCGACCGGCATCGAAGCTGCTGCAGTTTCCGCTCAAGCGTGCGCACTCGGCGCGCCGCCGGGCCATGACGCCGGCGGCCGACGGCATCGCGGCCCGCAAGCCGTCGTTCAAGTAAAACCGGGCCGCGTCAATTGGACATCCCCAGGCAATCGGCACGCCCCCCGGAGCGGCCGGCCGGCGCGTGGCTCACGTCGCGACGCGTCGTCCTGTACAGCACGCTGATGCTGGCGTTGTACGCGCTGTTCATTGCCATCTGGGTGACGGTCGTTCGTCATGCGTCCGGCAGCGGCAGCGTCCTGCCGCGTCCGGGCGCCGACTTCTCGGTGTTCTGGTCCGCCTCGTACCTCGTGCTGCACGGCGCGCCATCGCAGGCGTACGATTTCTCCGCATTCTCGCGGCTGACGTCCGGGCTGTTCCCGAACCTTCCCCGCGACGTCTTTGCGCCGTGGCTCTACCCGCCCACCTATCTGCTGCTCGTGACGCCGCTGGCGCTGCTCCCGTTCGCGCTCGGTTATCCGCTGTTCGTCGCGTTCGGCGTGTTCATGCTCGGCCTCGCCGCGTGGCGCGTATCCGGCCTGCGCGCGATTCCCGGCGCGTGGCGCACCGGCACGCTTGCGCTGGCCGCCGCGCCATGCGTGTTCGTCACCGCGACGCTCGGGCAAAACGCGTTCCTGACCGCATCGTGTGCGGCGCTGGCCGTTTACTGGGCCGATCGGCGGCCGCTGTGGGCCGGCCTCTGCATCGCACTGCTGTCGATCAAGCCGCAGATGGCGATGCTGTTCCCGTTCGTGCTGGTCGCCGTGCGCGCATGGCGCACGATCACGTGGGCCGCGCTCGCGACCGCTGCGTTCGTCGCGCTGAGCATCCTGATCTGCGGCGTCGAGTCGCTGCGCCTGTTCGCCGGCAGCATGGGCCTCGCGCGCTCGATCGTCCTCGAGCACGGCATCGTGTTCTGGCTCGCGTCGCCGGCGCCGTTCGCGACGTTCCGCCTCGCGGGCGTGCCGCTCGGCGCCGCGTATGTCGCGCATGCGGGGATCGCCGCGATCGCGATCGCGGCCGCTTGCGTCGTATGGATGCAATCGCGCGATACCCGCGTGCGCGCGGCCGTGCTGGCGGTCGCGACGCTCGTGGCGAATCCGTACGTGTGGCACTACGAGCTCGCGTGGCTCGCCATCGCGATCGCCTGCATGCTGTCGATCGGCTGGCACGACGGCTGGCTGCGCGGCGAACAGGCCGCGATCGCGCTGATGTGGGCGCTGCCGATTGCCGAATACCTGAATCCGTGGCTGCAGCTGCCGCAGTTCGGCCCGGCCGTGACGCTCTTCGCGCTGCTGGTGCTGCTGCGCCGCGCGCGGCACGATGCCCGCAACCGTCACAACGCCAGCCGCGGCGGCACGTACACGCCGTAGTATGGCCCGACGCCCGTCGCGACGCCGGTCATCTTGACGCCGGCGACGAAGTGCCCCTGAATGTACTTGTAGGTGCCGCCCAGCGACACGTCGATGTGGAACGCCGCGAACGCGACGATCGGCACGTAGGTACTGCTCGACGTCTGCGTGACGACCGGCAGCACGACCGTCGCGCCGACCGGCACCGACGTATAAAGCGTCGCCTTCACGCCGGTCGCGAGATAGATGCTGTCGCCGATATTGAGCGTGGTCGGGTTGCCGCTCACCATCAGGCCGCTCATCGTCGTCGTGTCGGTCGCGGTCGACTGGAACGACGTCCACTGGCCGCCCATGCATAGCAAGCCATACGTCTGACCGTTCGTGATCGAAAACTCGTACGGCAACCCCGTGAGCGGATTGATCAGCGGCTGGTTGGTCAGCGGGTTCCAGTACTGGTTGTACACGCACTGGTCGATCGCGATCGGAAAGAGCCCGCCCGCCGCGACGCCGCCCGGCGCGGCGAGCACCGCGATCGCGGTCGCGCCGCCGGATGCGCCGGGGATGCCCAGCAGCCCGCCGAGCAGCAGCGGAATCGAACCGCCGTTGACGCCCGGCGCGCGCGATACGGTCACCTGCACCGCCGGCACGTCGTAGGGGCCGGGCGTGATCGTGATCGGCTGCATCGACGCGGGCGTGCGCGTCACGTTCCAGTAGCCGGTCGTCACGGTGCCGCTCGCCAGCGGCGCGCCCGCCGCCGAATTCCGCGCGATCACGCCGTTCGCCGTCGGCGCGGCCTGCGACCAGTTCAGCGCCCCGCCGGTCGGCGACATCATCGCATCGGCCGCCGCGAGCGCGGCCGCATCCGCGGCATTCTGCAGCTGGTTGCGCACCGCGGCGACCCACGCGATGTCGATCGCCAGCGCACCGAACGACAACAGCGGAATCAGGAACATCAGGAAAAACAGCGCGACGGAGCCGCGTTCGCGCGCGGCGCCGATGCATCGCGTGCCGGGTGCGTCATTCATAGAGCATCACCGAGCTGGCCGAGATCGTCACCGGGCCGGTCAGCGCGCTGAACGCCGAACCGAGCACCAGCCCCGAATACGTGTAGGTCACCGTGACCGTCAGCGCGGTGCCCGACGTCGTGCCGTTCGCCTGCGTCACGGTCACGACCGGCGTGGTCGGCGTGCCGCCGGTGATCAGGCTGTTCTGCGTATAACTCAGCGCGACGTTGGCAATCTGCGTCGTGGTCAGCATCGGCACGCGCAGTACGACGCCGGCCCGCGCGGCTTCGCGACTCGCATTCGTGATCACGGCCTTGTCGCACAGAAGCAGGCTCGTGTCGATGATGCCGATCAGCACCATCAGCAGGAACGGCAGCATCAATACGAATTCGAGGGATACGACACCGCGCGCGTGGCGCGCGCCCATCGCCCCGCGTGTCATTTTGCGGCCCCCTCGGCGGGCGGCGCGGTACGCGGCTCGAGCGCGGCGCCCCTCGACGGCCGCGACGCATCGGCGA
This sequence comes from Burkholderia sp. BCC1208, assembly GCF_902833095.1. Lineage (NCBI taxonomy): Bacteria > Pseudomonadati > Pseudomonadota > Betaproteobacteria > Burkholderiales > Burkholderiaceae > Burkholderia > Burkholderia sp. BCC1208. The sequence continues at coordinate 620,304 of NZ_CADFDY010000001.1, forward strand.
CCGGGTGCGACGCGAGCCGCGCACGCACCGCCTGGTACACGCGCAGATTGTCGGTCACCGCCGACGCAGGCAGATCCGCGGACAGCAGCTTCTTCGCCGAATCGGTGTTGCCGAGCACGCCATACGCGAACGCGAGGTTCTGGCGCGCCTGCCACGGCGCGTCGGGCAACCCGGCCACGTCGAGCAGCACGTTCACGCCCTCGCGCGGACGATTGCTCAGCACGAGCGACAGCCCGAGGTCGATGCGCAGCCCCTGCGCGTCCGGATGGGCGCGCAACGCGTCCTGGTACACGGCCTGTGCGTCCTCGTGGCGGCCCTGCAGGTCGAGCACCGTGCCGAGCCCTTGCGCCGCAAGCGGCAGGTTCGGCTGGGCGGCGAGCAGGTCGCGATAGCGGCGGCCGGCCTCGTCGAGCCGCCGCTGCCGCAACGCGACGCGCGCGAGCCCGACCTGCGGCCCGAGTTCCGCGGGCGCTTGCTGCCGTGCCTGCTCGTAAAGGATGCGTGCGCGCTCCAGATCGCCGGCGCGATAGTTGACGTCGGCGAGCCCCAGTTGCGCCGCGAGCGAGTCGGGATGCCGCGCGAGCACCTTCCCGTACAGCGTCGACGCGAGATCGACGTTGCCGCCGGCAAGCGCGCTGTCGGCAATGCGCAATTCGGCCTGCGGGTCGTCGCTCCGGTGCGACAGCGCCGCCCTCGTCTGGATGCCCGGCGCGCAGCCGCCGGCGAGCTGCGGCAGCACGACCGCGAAGGCGAACGCGCGCATGACGGAGCCTGTCATTTGAACACCTCGAGCAAACGGATGGCCGCCGGGCCCGCCGCGATCAGGCCGACCGTCGGCAGGATGAACAGCATCATGGGCAGCGTGATCTTCGGTGCGAGCTTCGCGGCCTGCTCCTCGAGCGCGACGATCTGCTCGGTGCGCTCGCTGCGCGACAGGGTCCTCAGCGCCTGCGTGATCGGTGTGCCGAACCGCTGCGATTGCGTGAGCGTCGTGGCAAGCGAACGCGCCGACGCGAAGTCGACACGGAGCGCGAAATGCGTGAGCGCTTCGGACACGTTGCCGCTCAGCGTGAGCTCGTCCGCGCATACCGTCAGCTCGTCCGCGAGCGGCGGGCAGATGCGATCGAGTTCGCGCGCGACGCGCCGCACGCCCGATACGAGGCTGTTGCCGGCCATCGTGCAGATCACGAGCAGGTCGAGCGCATCCGGAAAGCACGCGGCGATGATCCGCCGGCGGCGCCGGATCATCGCGCCGAGCACGTATTCCGGCACGATCACGCCGACCACGAACGCGGCGACCATCGCGACGGCCCGGATCACGAAGTATTCGCCGAAGCGCGGAATATACGGACTGAACACGATCGCGACGCCGGCGAACAGCACGCCGCAGCTGAGCTTGATGCCGATCATCGACGACACCGCGCGCCGCTCGCGAAAGCCCGCGCGCGTCAGCTGCAGCCCGAGCTTCGCGCGCTGCATCGGATCGAGCACGGGCAGCCGCTCGCCGAGCTGCGCGAGCCGTCGCGTCAGATCCTGACGCATGTCGCCCGGCTGCAGGCGCCCCGCTCCCAGCGACGGCGGCCGTTGTCCCGCGGCCTGCTGCACGCGCATGGCGATCCGCCGGCGCGTACCGCCGCCCGGCTTCGCGAGCGCCGCCGCGACGCACGCGATCAGCAGCAACAGTTCGAGGCCGCGGGCGGCCAGCATCGACATCGTCATCGCGCGGTATCCAGTTTCGAGATCTTGTGAATCGTCACCAGTCCGATCGTCAACAGCACCGCGGCGATCGTCAGCATCACGCGTCCGGCATGCGTGTCGAACAGCAGCATCACGTACGTGCGGTTCACGAGGAACAGCGCACCGATCATCACGAACGGCACCGCCGAGATGATCTTCGTCGTGATCCGCCCTTCGGCGGTCAGCGCGCGTGTCTTCAGGCGGATGTCGCGGCGCGTGCGAATGATGCTCGACAACTCGTCGAGCGTCTCGCCGAGGCTGCCGCCCGTCTCGCGCTGCAGCAGCAGGTAGACGGTGAAGAACGAGAAGTCCGCGATCATCAGCCGGTCCGCCGCCTGCGTCAGCACGTCCTTCAGATCCGCGCCGACGCGCAGGCTGTCGCCCATCGTGCGGAAGGTCGAGCGCACCGGCTCGGCCGCGCTGTCGCCGACCGTGCTGATCGCCTGCGTGACCGGAATGCCCGCGCGCACCGCCCGCACGATCAGGTCGATCGCGTCGGGGAACGCCTCCAGAAAGCGCAGCCGGAAGCGCTCGACCAGCGCGCGGTAGCTCGCGCGCATCGCGATCAGCGGCAGTCCGACGTAAATCGCCGGATGCACCACGCGAGGCACCGTCACCAGCTTCACCGCGACGATCGCGGCGATCGCGCCGACAATCGTGCTCGCGACGACGATCCGCAGCCCGCGCTCGCCGCCGACCGCGCGCACGCGCGTCACGTAGCGCTGCACCCATGCCCGCACGCGGGTTTGCCGGCGCGGCAGGTTGAACAGCGCGACACCGGCCCCGGCGGCCGCACCGGCGTCCCGGCCCGCCAGCGATGGCGCAATGCGCTGCAGCCGCGCGCGGATGCGCTGCTCCGGCGTCTGGCGCGCGCGGTCCAGCAACGCAGACAGCGCGAGCCCCACCGCGAGGATCACGGCGAAGGCGCCGAGCGCGAACAGGTCCGCCGTCCTCATTGCCGGAATGCCTCGGAGAGCGCGTCCTCGACGCCGTAGTACGCGGCCCGCGGCGCGAAGGCCGGCCGCAGCGACGACGCCTCGAACACGCCCTTCACCGCGTCGCGCGTCGTGTCGCCTTCCTGGCGAAACGCGAACAGGTCCTGCGTGATCACGACTTCGCCTTCCATCCCGACGATCTCGGTGATCCGCGTCACGCGGCGCACGCCGTCGCGCATCCGCTCGACCTGCACGAACAGATGCACGGCGCTCGCGATCTGGCGCCGGATCGACAGCAGCTGCAGATTCGCGTTCGCCATCATGACCATGCTTTCGAGCCGGCTGATCGCGTCGCGCGGCGAGTTCGCATGGATCGTCGTCATCGAGCCATCGTGGCCCGTGTTCATCGCCTGCAGCACGTCGAACGCCTCCGCGCCGCGGATCTCGCCGAGGATGATGCGATCCGGCCGCATCCGCAGCGCGTTGCGCACGAGATCGCGCTGCGAGATGCCGCCGAGCCCTTCCGTGTTCTCGGGCCGTGTCTCGAGACTCACCACGTGCGGCTGCAGCAGTTGCAGCTCGGCCGCGTCCTCGATCGTCACGATCCGCTCGTGCTCCTCGATGTGCTGCGACAGCGCGTTGAGCAGCGTCGTCTTGCCCGAGCCGGTGCCGCCCGAGATCACGATGTTCAGCCGGCACGTGCATGCGATCTTCAGTACCTGCAGCATCCCGTGCGAGATGTTGCCCTGATGCGCCATCCGTGCGAGCGTGATGTCGCGCTTCGCGAACTTGCGGATCGAGATCGACGCGCCGCGCATCGCGATCGGCGGTAGAACGACGTTCACGCGGCTGCCGTCGGCGAGACGTGCATCGACCATCGGGCTGCTCTCGTCGACGCGGCGCCCGACCGCCGCCGCGATCCGCTGCGCGACGCTCGTCACGTGCGCGTTGTCGCGAAACTTCAGCGGCGTGAGTTCGAGTCGGCCCGCGCGCTCGACGTACACCTGGTCCGGGCCGTTGACGAGGATGTCGGACACGGTGTCGTCGGCGAGCAGCGGCTCGATCGGCCCGACGCCGAACATGTCGTTCAGGATCGCGTCGACGATCAGCACCTGCTCGCCCGCGGTGATCTTCAGGCGCTCGCGCTCGACCGTGTGCGCGGCCACCTGTTCGATGCCCGCCCGCACTTCGTCGCGCGTCTTCATCAGCGCGGCCGACATGTTCATCGACGCGAACACCGCGGTGCGGATCGCATCGAACTTGCCGGAGCGGATGAGGGCCTCCTGCGTATCGGCCGTCGCGGCCGCGCGCGCGGACGTGGACGCAGACACCGGCACCGGCGTCGGCACCGGGTTCGCGGCCGGACCCGGCGCGGGCGCGCCGTCGCGCGGCGCGACAGGAGAACCCACCGGCACGGCGTCCGGCGTCGGCCGTTTGCGGGTACCGAACGTCACGATCCTTTCCTCCATTTGAAGAAGCGCGCATACCACGGCTCGGCGACGGCCATCGATTCGCCCGTGATGCCGTTCGCGAGCAGCCGGATCTCGTCCAGGAAGCCGCGCCGTTTCGAGCCTTCGATCGGCTCGCCCAGGTTCTCCGCGACCGCGAGCGCCTGCGCGTCGTGCGGCAGCTCGCGTAGCCGCACGCCGCCGAACGCGTCCTCGAAATCCGACTGCGGGACGCGCCCCTTGACCGGCTCGAGCGGATTGTTCAGCACCATCGACAGCATCCGCTCGCCCGGCATTTCCTTCACGAAGCGTGCAAGCCGCGCGGCTTCGTACGCGGCATGCACCGACCGGTCGGCGACGATGTAGACGAGATCGGACACCGCCAGCGCATCCTCGAACAGCTTGCCGGCACGATAGCCCACGTCGAACAACACGTAATGGAAGCGGTCCTTCAACATGTCGACGAGCTGCGCGATCGCGTCGTCGCGCAGCAGCGCGTCCTCGCCATACGCGAGTTCGGCCGAGAGCACGTGCAGGCGGTCGCCCTTGGTGACGAACATGCGGTCGAACAGCGCGTCGTCGGGGCGCAGTTCCATGTTCAGCAATTCGATCAGCCCGTTGTTGCTCGACAGCCCGAGCATCGAGTTCGCGCCGCCGCCATGCAGGTTCAGATCGACGTAGGCCACGCGCCGCCGCTTCTCGCCCGCCAGGCAGCGCGCGAGGCTGACCGCGATCGTCGTCGTGCCGACGCCGCCGCGCGCGCCGACGAAGCTGACGATCTTGCCGGTGCGCACCTGCACGACCGCCTCCGTCGTGGTCAGCGCGCGCCGCATCAGCTCGACGGTCAGCGGCTTCACGATGTAGTCCTGCACGCCGATACCGAGCAGGTTGCGGAACAGGCCGACGTCGTTCTGCGTGCCGATCGCGACGACCCTCACCGACGGTTCGCACACGTCCGAGAGCCGCATCAGGTCCGACACCGGCAACACCGAATCGGACACGTCGACGATCAGATGGCGCGGCGAGCGCTCGTGCTGCTGCAGCAACCGGATCGCGTCGTCGCAGTTGCCCGGCTGCACGTGGGCGCGCGTGATCGACAGGTCTTGCGCGACGCGGCGGATCACGTCCTCGCTACCGGCGTCGGACACGACGGCGACGAGATCCGCCGCTCCGGCGGAAGCGGCGCGCTTGGCGTTCTGGCGGTCGAGGACGTTCATGGGCGGCATCGCGATCGCATGGGGAGTGGGTCAACGACCGGGCGAGCCGGTCGTCGTCAATGTCTTGCCCGGCGCGGGCTGCTTCACGCGATCCTCGACGTAGCGGCGCACCGCGTCGGCCGCGACTTGCGCATCGGCGCCGCCGTACGGCACGGGCGCGACGAGGTCCTCCGGCCGTGCGAGCATCGTCGCGAGATTCGTGTACGTCGCGCAGCCGAACGGCACGCCGGGCCGCCCGAACCCTGCATCGACGAGATGCGACGGCTGCATCAGCTTCGCGCAGTCGGGCGGCACCGCACGCACGCCGTCGAAGCCGATCGCGCGTGCGTCGGGCAGGTTGATCGGCGGCGGCGTCGACAGGCACGCCGCGAGCGCCAGCGGCAACGATGCGGTGAACAGGGTTCGAATTAGCATGCGCGCGCCTCCGGTCAGTACACGAAGCCCGCAGCGCCGACGAGACGCGGCGTGTCGCCCGACAGCATGTCGAGCCCGAGATTGCGCTGAATCGCGAACTCGAGATCGCTGCTCGGCCGCGCGACCGTGTCGAGCGCCTGCTCGAGCTGGCCGGGCCCGGTCGGCTGCACGATGTACGGCGTCACGATCACGACGACCTCGGTCTTGTTGTCCTGGAAGTTCTTCGACGAAAACAGCCGGCCGATGATCGGCAGCCGGCCGAGCCCCGGGATCTGCGACACGGTGTTGGCCGTCTGGCTCTGCAGCAGCCCGCCGATCGCGAAGCTCTGCCCGCTCGACAGCTCGACCGTCGTCTCCACGCGCCGCACGGAGAGCCCCGGCACCGTGACGCCGCCGGTCGTCACGCTGTTGCTCGGATCGACCTCGCTCACTTCGGGGCGCACCTTCAGGCTGATCCGGTTGTCGGCGAGCACGGTCGGCGTGAAGTCGAGCGACACGCCGAACGGCTTGAACTCGACCGTGATCGCGCCGGTCGTGGTGCCGGCCTGCGCGACCGGAATCGGGATCTCGCCGCCCGCGAGGAAGCTCGCGGTCTGACCGGACATCGCGGTGAGATTCGGCTCCGCGAGCATCGTGATCAGCCCTTCCTGATCGAGCGCGTCGAGCACGACGTCGATCGACCAGCGTCCCGTATGGAAGCCGCCCAGCACCGAATACGCACCGCTCGGCGCCAGGTTGAACAGCTTGTTCGTCGGATCGAACAGCGTACGCCCGTTGAACAGCCCGCCGATGAAGTTGCCTGCCGCGCCGAGCGAACTCCAGTTGATGCCGAGCTGCTGCGTGATGTTGCGGCTCACTTCCGTCACGCGCACGCGCAGGTTCACCTGAATCGGGCGCGACAGCGTGAGCCGGTTGACGATCTTTTCCTTGTCGCTCACATAAGGCGCGAGCGATTGCATCACCGCGTCCGCGTCGGCCGCGCTCGGCACCTTGCCCGACACCATCAGCGAGCCCGGCGCGCCGGACACCGACAGCTTCAATTGCGGAAACCGGCTGTCGAGCACCGTCTGCAGCGATGCGGTGTCGACCTGCACGATCACGGTCCTGCGCAGGATCGGCCGATGATTCGCGCCGAGCGCGATCAGCGTGGTCGTGCCGGCCTTCTTGCCGAACACGAATACGGTGCGCGGCGACGGCACCTGAATATCCGCGATGCTCGGGTCCGCGACGAACATCGCGGTCGCCGGTTCCGGCAGCGACAGCATCTCGCCCTTGCCGGTCGCGATCGACAACGCCGCGCCGGCGTCCGCCGCCTGCGCGCGCTGCGCGAGCGCGGCGCCCGGCGCGACGACGCAGGCCAGGCACCAGAAAGCGATCCAACGAACCATGCGCACCATGCGTGTTCCCGTCAAATGCCGGCCGCCGGGCGGCCGGTTCCGAATCGACATCTCGTCATCGCGTCACTGCGCGGCCGCCGCCCGCGGCACTTGCGCCGTCGCGTCGGCGGCGGCATTGCCGGCCGCGGGCGCAGGCGGCATGCCCGGCCAGCCGGACGGCAGCGGCGGAATACCGGGCGGGCCGACACCGCCGCCGCCACTGCCGCGCGAGCCGTCGTCCACCGACGAACCGCGATAGATCACGACCGTGTTGCCCTGCGGGGCCGGCCGCGTGCCGGCATCGGTCCGCGCGGACGGCGAGCGCGTCGCGTCGCGGAACGCGCGCGATACGTCGCCGGCCCACACCGGCGGCGTATCGGGCTCCTGTTCGTCGCCGCCCGCGGCCTCGCGGCGGTCGCTCGTTGCGAAGCTGCGCAGCGCGAGCGACAGCGAACCGAGGCGCGTCGCGACCAGCACCACCTGTGCGGTGCGCGGCGCGACCTCGAGCGTGACCGTCCGCGCGCGCACCGGCGCGTCGGGCGCGCTCGCAGCCATCTTCGCGCGCTGGAATTCCGAGCCGACCGCGAGCACGCGCGCGCGGCGCACCACCGTCTCCGCTTCGAAGGTGCCGGGTGTCGTCGCGGACCCGCCGATCTGCTGCGTGAGCACGACATCGACGAAGTCGCCCGGCTGGATCAGCCCTGCGTTGCCCGACACGTCGTCGACCGGTACCGAGATCGCGCGCATGCCCGGTTGCAGCGCGGCCGCGAGAAAGTCCGGCGCGCCGGCCGAAATCACGTTCTCCGCGCGAATCGGCGCACCGGCGTCGACCCGGTTGCGCAGCAGCGCGCCCTTGAGGTCCACGCCCGGCTGGGACTCGACGAACGCACCGGCCGGCACCTGCGCGCGCGGCATGCGCTTCCACGCGAGATCGTTGTCGCGCAGCAGCAGCCCTTCGGGCAGGTCGGCCGCCGCGACGCGCACGTTGACGTCGCTCGACGTGCCGGGCGCCGACGGCGTCGACGCGGAGACATAAAGCTGGCGCAGGATGAACGCACCGACGGCGGCAGCGATGATCAGCACGGCCATTCTCAGAGGTTTGGGCATGGCGGCGTGCGTTCCCGCTAGGTGAGAGAAACCGTGTGGGGAAACGGCGTCCAGACGGCCAGTGCGCCGCCGAGCGCGAGCGCGACGCCGTACGGCACGCCGCGCATCTCGATCGCGCGCGCCGGCGCGATGCGACGACGCTGCCACGCAACGGCCGCGAGCACGGCAAGGCCGCATGCGGCGCCGCTCGCACCGACGATCATCAACACCGGCAACGCGAGCGCCGGGCCGGCCCACAGGAACACGGCCGCCGCCAGCTTCACGTCGCCGCCACCGATCCAGCCGGCGTGACGCAGTCCGCCGAACAGCAGCAGCATCGCCACGGCGGTCGCCACGTGACCGGCGAGCTGCGCGAGCCCTTCGCGCGCGAGCGCGGCCGCGACGAAATACAGCATGGCGAACGCGAGCACCGTGCGGTTCGACAGGCGCCGCGTGCGCACGTCCTGCAGCACGAGCGACATCAGCACGAGCGTCGCCGCCGACTGTACGAGATAGAGCATCGGAGAGCCGTCCATCGGCGCGCCCCGGCTGGATACGTCGTACCGCGGCGGATCCTTATGTTCGTCGGCGGCGCGCGGGTTCAGGGGGATCAGATCAGCGCGGTGACCTTGTTGATCAGCGACGTGAATATGGCCGGCAGGCCGCCAGTATTGCTGCTCAGGATCACCCCGACCGCCGCCAGCGCGACGACGACGATGCCGGCGAGAACCGCGTATTCGAGCGAGCTGACGCCGCGTTCATCGCGCAGCAGGGATTTGACGTAGTGCAGCATGACAACCTCCGTGTGACGGGGTCGGTGATCGACCGTTGAATGTAAAGACGCGGCGTTGCTTCGATGGCGCGCACGGCGTTCGCCCATTCACGACTCATGCGGCAGCCCTGGCATCGGGCATTCGCATCCCCTCGAATCCGTTCGATCGCTGCAACGCGCGGCCGTCTGCAATGGAATCTGCCACCGCCGGCGCTCGCTTGTTGCGTAGCCGCATCGGCACGATGCGGATCAAGCCATTTCGTCTAGGGTATAGACAATTTTTTCGGTGTTTTCAAATAATTTAGCGTCGAAATGTATTTATGAAAATGCCTGTGAAAAAAAGCAAATCCGGATCTCGGCACTCCGGAAATTAATGCCGCCCCAACTCTGTGATTGTCATCCAAATTAACAACCTTACTGCTTCGCGCGGAATGATGTTCCGGACCGTGCACAATTCATGCATTTATTCAATTTTCGATTGCCGGGCGATCCCCCTGACCGCCCGGGCATCGAATGCCGGTGGGCGTCCGGCGTCACGTCGAGCAACCCGGGCGCTGCCGCACGCTCCCTATCGCACCGAGCGAGTGCCGCAGTCGTTTTCCTTGCGCCGTGATGGTGATCGATTGACGATTTAGACCTCGACATTTTCCCGCCAGCCGAAATTCATTCAGCGCTCGCACGGCATCTTTGTGCAATCAATTCGGGCACGGCGTGCCGCACGAGTTTTGCGCATCGATTGCGGCATCACGACAAGAAACTATCCGGACAGATGCATCGCTTTATCCAGCTGCCTATTCCGCGACAGAAAAATCGGCTCGTCAAACCACCTGAAAATCGGCTCCCGGCGAGATCGCCCCACGCGCCGAAATTCGCGCGCGGCGCATCCCGGGCCGCCGCTCAACCGCGATCGCGCGGTTCCGGCGCGTCGAGAAACCGCAGCGGAGACGCGCGCGTGCCGAGGCGGGCCACGCCAAGGTCTGCCCCACTCAGCGACGTGTGCTCGAACCGCTGGAACGACTCGGCAATGTGCTTGCGCAGCAGCGCGACGTCCCATGGCTTGATCAGCAGCTTCTGAACGGATCCGTTGCCGGACGCATCGACGATCGACGCCCCATCGCCGTAGCTGGACAGCAGGATGCGCACGATGTCCGGGTACAGTGCCTTGACACGCTGCAGCAGGTCGACTCCCGATACGCTCGGCATCCGGAAGTCAGACACGATCACGCCGACGCGATGCTGGGCGAGCAGGTCGACCGCTTCGTCGGGATCGGTGGTGTCGAGAATCTCGTAGCCGTCGCGGCCGAGCGCCTGCCTGAGCATCTGCAGCACCGCACGGTCGTCGTCCACCAGCAGCAGCGTACGGTGCAGCAGCTCGCGCTGCCGGCAGTGCTCGGGGAGTTCCGAGCCGGCGGACAACATGTCGGCGATCGCGTCGCCGGTGACCGGATGGCTGAAGTAATAGCCCTGCATCGCATGACAGCGATGCCGGTTCAGGAACGACAGCTGTGCTTCCGTTTCCACTCCTTCGGCCACCGTCTCCATGTGCAGCGACTCCGCCATCGCGATGATCGAGCGCGTCAACGACGCGCCTTCCGCGCTGGTGGTGACGTCGCTGAGGAACGAACGGTCGATCTTGACGACGTCGATCGGCAAGTCCTTCAGGTAGGACAGACTCGAATAGCCGGTGCCGAAGTCGTCCAGCGACAGCACGACGCCGAGCGTCTTCAGTTCGCGCAGCGTCTGTGCGATCGCGTTGCAGTCCTGCATCAGCACGCTTTCGGTCAGCTCCAGTTCGAGCGAGTGCGGTTCGAGACCGGTTTCCGCGAGCGCCGTGCGCACCATTTCGGCCACGTCCTGCTGCCGGAACTGGCGTGCGGACAGATTGACGGCAATCCGAATCGGCGGATGCCCTTCCCGGCGCCACGCAACGGCCTGTGCGCACGCGGTACGCAACACCCATTCCCCGATCGGCAGAATCAGCCCGCTTTCTTCGGCGATCGGGATGAACCGGTCGGGTGGAATCACGCCGATTCCCGGACGTCGCCAGCGAATCAGCGCTTCGACGCCGCTGATCTGGCCGGTCTTGAGATCGACCTTCGGCTGGTAGTACAGCTCCAGTTCGCTGTTCGCGACGGCCTGATGCAGCGCGTTTTCGAGGATGGTCTGCTCTTCGACGCGGGCGCCCAGTTCGCGCGTATAGAAGCTGTAGCAGTTGCGCCCGTGTTCCTTCGCGCAGTACAGCGCGGCATCGGCCGTCTTCAGCAGCGTCTCCGCGTCGGTCCCGTCCGTCGGGAAGAGGCTGACGCCGACGCTGGTCGTCACGTGCAGGTCGTGCCCGTCGAGCACGAACGGCGCAATGAAGGTATCCAGGATCTTGCGGGCGATGACGTCCGCGTCCGCGGGTGTCGGCAGGTTGACCAGCATCACGACGAATTCGTCGCCGCCGAGCCGCGCGACCGTGTCGCCGTCGCGCACGGAGCTTTTCAGGCGCGCGGCGACGACCCGCAGCAGTCCGTCGCCGACCGAGTGGCCGAAGCTGTCGTTGACGTGCTTGAAGCGGTCCAGGTCGAGCACCATCACCGCGATCAGCTGCCCGGTGCGCCGCGCCTGCGACATCGCCTGCTCCATCCGGTCGCCGAGCAGGTTGCGATTCGGCAGACCGGTCAGCGCGTCGTGATTGGCCAGGTATTCGATGCGCCCCTGCTGCATCTTGCGTTCGGTGATGTCCTGGACGATGCCGCGCAGGATGATCGCGTGGTTCGGGTCGCGGCCGGACTCCGCCTGGTGCAGCACGCAGCGCTCGGTGCCGTCCGCATGGATCAGCCGATGCTCGAGCGAGAACGCGACGCCTTCGGTGCGCAGGCTCGTGTAGGACTGCACGAGCATCGGCTGCTCGTCGGGCGGAACCGCCTGCACGAGTCGTTCGAACGTGGGCGGCGTGTGTGCGGCGTCGAGCCCGAGAATCCGGTACAGCTCCGGCGACCAGTAGCCGTCCGTCCGCCCGGCCTGGTATTCCCAGTTGCCGAGGTGCGCAAGCGCCTGCGCATGCGTGAGGCTGACCTCCGTCGTCGCGAGCTTTTCGACCGCCGCGGCCGCGCGCAGCAGATAGCGGATCCGGTAGCCGAGCAGTTTCCACCGCATCGGCTTGGACACGAAATCGGTTGCGCCCGCATCGAACGCGCTGGCGATTGACGCGTCGTCGTCGTTGCCCGTGAGCATGACGATCGGCACGCGGCGGCCCTCGGGCAACGCACGCAACGCCCGGCAACAGTCGAAACCGTCGCCGCCGGGCATTTCGACGTCGAGCAGCACGACGACCGGACGATGACGCAGGAACGCGTCGATGCCCTCCTGCGGCCCCGTCGCCTCCTCGACGCGAAAGCCTTCGGGTTCGAGCGTCTCCACGACCAGCATCCGCGTCATTGCGTCGTCATCGATGATCAGAATCGCCGGCACATCGGCATGTTCCTGGTTCACGACCGTCCTCCTGTTTTGCCGACGCGCGATCGCCGTGGCGATCGGCCGGCGTCCATTCAACCTTCGACGCGCTCCGCGATCAGCGCCGCGTGTGCGTGCCCGAATTCCGCGTCCGTACCGGCGACCAGTTCCGCCGCGGCGCGCACGTCGGCGGCGCGCGCCAGCCGCTCGATTTCGCGGCAACGCGCCGACAGCAGGTGCGCACCGACGTTCGCGCTGCTCGATTTCAGCGTATGGGCGGCCAGCTTCAGCGCGTCGGGGTCGCCCGCTTCGACCGCCGCATGCATGTCGCGGATCAGCCGCGGCGCATCCGCCGTGAACTGGTCGATGATCCGCGTCAGGATATCCGGACGGCCCGGCCGCTGAAGCGCGCGCAATGCATCGAGCGCCTTGCGGTCGATCACGCTTGCGTCGTCGTCCGGATCGGCGGCGGCTTCGCCGCCCGCTTCCGGATTCGTTTCGACGCCGGCGCCCGTCGGTGCCGCATCGCTTCCGGATGCCGCCGCGCATGCCGCGCCGCCGACATGGCGCGCGAGCACCTGCAGCAGCGCATCGCGGCGGAACGGCTTGCCGAGATAGTCGTCCATGCCCGCGGTCAGGCAGCGCTCGCGATCGCCGCTGAGCGCATTGGCCGTCAACGCGATGACCGGCATACGCGGCGCACCGGCTTCGGCTTCGCGGCGGCGCAACTGCCGCGTCGCCTCGAAGCCGTCGAGCGTCGGCATCTGGCAATCCATCAGAACGACGTCGAATACATCGTCCGCCAGCAGTTTCAGTGCCTGCTCGCCGTCGTCGGCCACGGCGACCTGGTAGGCGGTGTCCTCCAGCATCGCGAGCGCGATCTGCTGATTCACGACGTTGTCCTCCACCAGCAGCACACGCGCCGAGATCGCGCCGAGCGGTCGGCCCGGGTCCGCGCAGGCGTCGTCGGATACCGGCTCGGCCGGCGTCAGCCGCGACGGCATCACGTGCATCGCCGACGCGATGGCCGTATAGAGGTCGGCGCCATGGAGCGGCTTCGTCAGCCGGGCGGCGATGCCGAGTTCGTGCGCGACCTGGATGCTGTCCATCATCTCGAACGCGGTCAGCGTGATGATCCCGAGCGCACGCAGCGACGGATCGTGACGGATATGCTGCACGAGCGAGATACCGTCCATCCCCGGCATCCGCACGTCGACGATCGCCAGATCGAACGGAGCGCCTTCGGCGACCGCCGCGCGCAACTGCGACAGCGCGTCGTCGCCGCCGATCGCCGTGGCGACGCACAGCTGCCATTCGATCGCATGTTCGAGCAGCACGCTGCGATCGGTTTCGCTGTCGTCCACGATCAGCACCTTCAGGCCGGCGAGCGACGGTCTTGCATCCGCTGCGATGCCGACCTCGCCGGAAGCCGGCTCGAACCGGGTCGTCACGGTAAATACCGAGCCCTTGCCGGGCGTCGATTCGAGCGTGAGCGTGCCGCCCATCATCTCGGCCAGCTGGCGGGAAATCACGAGACCGAGCCCGGTTCCCCCGTATTTGCGCGCGATCGAGTTGTCGGCCTGCTGGAACGGCCGGAACAACTGCGCGGCCACCTGCGGGGCGATGCCGATGCCGCTGTCGGCGATCGCGAACACGATGCGGCCGTCGTCCGAATACGAGGCGCTGAGCTCAACATGCCCGTGCTCGGTGAACTTGATGGCATTGCCCAGCAGGTTCGTGAGCACCTGGCGCAACCGCACCGGGTCGCCGCGCATCCATTCCGGAACGGTGTCGCCGCGCTTGTACACGAGCGCAAGCTCCTTGCGTCGCGCGTTGGGCTCCAGCAGCGCGACGACATCGTCGAGCAACTGATGCAGATTGAAATCGATGCGTTCCAGCCTCAGCTTGCCCGCCTCGATCTTCGAGAAATCCAGAATGTCGTCGATGAGGACGAGCAGCGTCTCGCCGGATCGATACACGGTGTCGACGAACTTGCGCTGCTTCGACGTCAGCCGCGTGCGCTGCAGCAGTTCGGTCATGCCGAGCACGCCGTTCATCGGCGTGCGGATCTCGTGGCTCATCCGCGCGAGGAACTCCGATTTCGCCGAATTCGCGGCTTCGGCCGTGGCGATCGCCGCCTGCAGATCGACGTCGCGGCGCTCGATTTCGTCGAGCATCATGTTGAAGCCGGCGATCAGCGCCGCGACTTCGTCGCTGCCTTTGTGCGCCATGCGCAACGACAGGTCGCTGCCGCTGCGAATGCGGGCCATCGTGCGCGTCAGTTTCGACAGCGGCCCGGAGATCGACGCACCGAGCCGATGGCTGATCACCAGCCCGCCGATCGCGAGCAGGAACGATACCCCCACGATCATCACGATCGCGGTTGCCACGGCCCGATAGACGTCCGAGACGATGCCGCGCTGCTGAAGATCGACACGCACGGCCTCCTGCTCCGTGTAGGCCGCGAGGCGATTGGCCGTCGTGTCGACGTCAGCGACGATGCCCTGCATGGCCATGTCGTTCGCCAGCATGTCGGACTTCACCGCCAGGATGCGGCGCGCGGAACCCGCCAGCGCCGTGGTCAGCCCGACGACATCCTGTGCGCGCTTCGCGTTGCCCGGGCCGTCCGCGACGAGCGCATCGCGCAGCGCGCCGGCGGAGGTGGTCAGCGCGCCGATGCTCCTTCGCAGCTCGTCGTCGGCGCGCTTCAGACGGTCGGCGCTGTCGCTTTGCGCGATCATGCGCAGGTCGAACGCCAATGCGTTGATGCCGCCGCTCACGACCGACGACAGTGACTCAACCCGCGCGGCGCGCCGCCGGAATTCGATCGCCTCGTCGAGGCGCTGTCGCGCCTTGACGATCTGCAACGCGAACGGATCCGCGACCTCCGCGAGCTTCGCGTCCAGCGCATCGAGCGACTGCAGCACCCGGTCCTCTTTCGCACGGTAGCGCGGTGCGACGGACGGCTCGGCGAACATGGCGCCGCGCAGCGCGACGAGGCCGTCGTGGCCATCGAGGATGTCGGCCGACACGCGCCCGAGCGCGCTCGTCACGCCCTGCGCGGTCGCGGCATCGAGATTCGGCGCCGCGATCGCGAGCGCATTGCGCGCGCCGTCGATCGACGCCTGCATGCGTTCGCGCAGCGGCGCGAGCCGGTAACGGTTCGGCGCGACGTCGACGCGGCCGGCGGCGGTGATGACGTCCTTGACGTTCATGCGTACCTGATCGAGCGCATGAATCGTCCGGTTGTATGCGGTGTTGGCCGCGAGCGCGCCGCTCACCGCCGCATCGGCGTCGTTGTCCAGCCGCCCGGTTTCCTTGCCGATCTCGGTCAGCAACGTGGCGCCCCGTGTCTGCACGCGTTCGATCAGCCGGCGTTCGGCGACGAGTTGCGCATCGCCGCGCAGGCGCTTGTCGACGCCTTCGTTCATCGACCCGAGCATCGTCCGCAGGTCGGTGGACGGTTCGTCGATGCCGTGCCCGTCGATCGCGCGCACGGCGGCCGTGATGCCGGAGATCCGCTGCAATTGCGTTTCGATCTCCGAGGACGACTGCTGCCGCTCCGACGCATCCTGGGCGTGCTCGAGCCGGCCGAACTCCACCGCGAGTTCCGCATACGCGCGCTGGAGTTCGTTGCTGCGCACCTGCAGCGGCAGCGATTCCGTCGTCAGCGTGCGCACGCCGGACGCGATGCCGTGCACCGCGATCAGGCTGGTCACGGAAATCGCCACCGCGCCCAGCAGCATCAGGCTGGTGCTGGTGACGAGCTTCGCCTTGATGTCCATGCAGCTCTCCAGGATCGGGATGGCCCGGCGGCCATCCGGCCGCTCATTGCGCCGGCACGGCGAGCGGCGTGACGCGGCCGTGCGCGATTTCGGTGAGGAATACGTCGTTCAGCGCCTGGTGATCGTCGGTGCCCAGGTTGGCCACCAGGCCGCCGAGGTCGAGGTGCCGGATCGATTCGAGCGCCTGCTTCAGCGTCGCCCGGGTCGGTGCCGGCCCCGCACGGTCCAGCCCGATCAACGCGACCTTCGCGTCGAGGCAGCCCTCGATGTGCACCACGCCGATGTGCTCGTCCGGAAAGCGCTGCGCGATCAGCCGTGCGCAGTCCCGGACCACGGGACGCTCGCTTTGCGGCAGCGGCACGACCTGCGAAATCAGCATGCCGTTCCCTTCGTCGCCGATCAGGCGCAACAGGTCGTCGGTGCCGACGAACGACACCGCCGCGAGACGGGCCGCGAGGCCTTCGCGGTGCGCCGCACGAATGAATGCGGCGACCGGCGTATACGGGCCGACCATGATGACGACGTCCGGCCGCGCGTCGAGTACGGCGGCGAGCCCCGTATTGACCGCCGTCGTGCCACGCCGGAACGTGCCGGTGGCGACGACGTCGAGGCCATGGCGGTGCAGCGCGAACTGCGTGCCCGCCAGCACCGCGAGCCCGAAGCCGTCGTCCTGGTAGAACACCGCGAAGCGCTTCGCGCGGTCGTTCGCGATCAAGTAATCGACCAGCGCGCGCGTTTCGTCGTCATAGCTCGCCCGGATGTTGAAGACCTCCGGAATGACCGGCCTGCGCAGCGCCATCGCGCCGCTGAACGTACCGACGAGCGGAATGCCGGCGTCCCGGATCATCGGCAGCACCGCGGTGGTCGTCGGCGTGCCGACATAGCCGAACAGCGCAAGGACGTTGCCCCGCTCGATCATTTCCAGCGTGTTGTCCACCGTCCGGTCGGGTTCGTAGCGATCGTCGGCGACGACGAGGTCGATTTTTCGGCCGCGCACGCCGCCGTGAGCATTGGCGTCGTCGAATACGGCTTGCGCGCCGATCAGCAGCCCGTGTCCGAGGCCCGCGGAATTGCCCGATTGCGCGTTGACCATGCCCAGGCGGATCGTGTCGTCGGTCACGCCGGGTTCCGCCGCGAAGCCGGCGCCCTGGCCGCTTAGTGCGGCGCAGCCCGCGATCAGCGCCAGCGCCTGCCTGGCGCGGGGACGCGTGAGTGCGTGCAGTCCGTTCGAAAGCCAGGTGCCGGAACACATCCGTGTGACTGACACAGTCTCGTCCATGTTGGGCTCCCGTTCGGCCCCCGATTGTTCTGATTTGATGGCGCGCCCCCGCCGCATGCCGCACCGCTGCCGTGGTACGAGTCAATTAGTCATATATATAGGTGGCATACGTTGCGACTGCAAGCCGGAGGAGCGGAGCGGCGTCGTTTGGCGCGGGTTGTTCCGCTGCGGGGGCGGGATGCGGGTGGACGCGACCGCGCGGGATCGCCCTTTGGAGTTTCGATATGGTTGTCAGTGCGGTGATTTGTTGCGGAAATCGATGTGCGATGGCCGGACGCCCGCGGCCTGTTACGAACGTTCGGCGGGGTGCAACGGGGGCCGAGACCGCGCGCGACGACTTCGAACTCGCCTTCGGGGTATCAGGAGTCTACGTGTCGGAGAAGTACCTTGGCTCATTGTCTTCAGAACTGAGCGGTCACCTGAAAACCGAGCGTCACACGTGCCGTCGGAAAACCTGACGGCTTGTAGACAGGCGTACCCGCGAAGAGATCGTACGCATAGGAGCCGAATCGCGTGCCGATATTCCCCTTCACGCCGATCACAGCACCCGCCAGTTGCGTGCCGACGAGTGCGATCGGCTGCGGCCCCCATACGCGGCCATAATCGAGCCCCGCATAGAGCGCCTGCCCCGTCTGCCCAATCGGCGCCTGTAGCTCGTTGCGCCAGTAGAAGCCGCGTGCGGAGGCCAGCATCGTTTCACCGTCGAAGCCGCGTACCGTGTAGCGACTGCCAATCGTCAAGTCGTCGATGTAGTACAGCGTGTTCCCGGTGTACTGGCCGTGGAGTGTGCCGACATAGCGGAATGGCTGCTTACCGATCGCAAAGGGCACCGACAGGTTCGCGTCGAGCGCTGCCATCTTGAAGCGATAGGTCAGCCCGCCCCCCGCCGCGAACGCATCGTCCTGAGCGCCCAACCCACCGCCCCCTTGACGATATGCAAGCGAGCCGTCGAACTGCGCGCCGCCGAAATAGTGGCGGTCGGTCAGACCGAGTTCGATGATCGTGTTGTTACGGCGCTGCTGCGAAATCTCGGTATCCTCAATAAAGCTCTTACCAAAACGGCGGGATAGCCGGAAGTACGCGCCGAGCACGTCGCTCTTGCTGCGCGCCAGCACCCGAGCGAGCTTGAAGTCGACCGTCTTCGAGTTGCCGCTCGCGACGAACGTCTGATTCACGCCCGCGATCTGCTGGTAGTAGGTGTTCGTGTACGCCGATAGCGTGGCCGTCCAGTAACCCCACGGAATCGAATAGAAGCCATTCCAGCCGTGCGAGCCGAGCCGCTTGTCGCCGAACTCAAGGTCTTGGCTCACGCCGACGTTGAAGATATCGTTCAGGCCGAGCGGGTTATCGATGCCGACCGACAGGTTGCCTTGCAGCTTGCCGGTGGCACGCGTGCCCGAGTTGTCGATCGATGCGACGACCGTCCACGGCTTGCCGCGCTTCACGTCCAAAACCACGTCGCTTTCACCGGGCAGTTCGCCCGGAACGATCTGCATCGTGACGTCCTGGCTCGATACGCGTTTCATCTGCTCCAGACCTTGCTCCAGGTCGCGCAGATTCAATACTTCACCATCGCCGGTCGGGAATGCAGTTTTCCATGTGCCGCGCAGCTTTTCATCTGAGAAACGGATGCGCCGGATCGTGCCGGGAATCAGCGACAGTTTCAGCCTACCGGTCGACAGGTCTTGTTCGGGGACGAGAACGCGCGTGGTGACGTAGCCGCGCGCCAGAATTGCCCGAGACAGCCCCTTGACCAGCACGTCAATGCCTTGCTTGCCAACGCATTGGCCCGCGTAGTGGTTCAGCCAGTCGCGCGCAAACGCGAAGCGATCCATCGGCAGCGCCGACGCACCTTGTGCTTTCACTGCGTCGGGCAACGACGCGGGCACGTCGAGCGTGAAGCGATCGAGACGAAAGCACGGCGTTTCCGTGGGAAGCGCCGGAAAGGCTTCGATCTTCGGCACGTCCGAGCGCATCGAAGGCGCGCGCACGGCCGCGTCACGTTGCTGCGCGTCGCGTTGTTGCTGCGCTTGTCGATCCTGCTCCGCATTTGCGCGCGCGGCGGCGGCTCGGTCTGCAGGTGTCGGAGCCTGCTGCGCGTGTCCCCCGAGCGACATCAAGGCTGTGAATGGCAAAGCCACCAGCCGATTCCTTATTCTCATTATCAACTAACCCCTGATTCAGCCTGCTACATAATCGTTGAGAATGCACGCCGTCTTATCTGCTGCGAAAACGTGCATCTCGAATGCACCGACTACAATGGCGCTAACTCCGCCGCAAAACTGCTGCTATCTTTAGCGCACTGCTACATCGACTTTGATAAGCCTCTGGGTACAGCCAACGCTCGTGGGCTGTCGTGTTTCGCTTCCAGGCTCAATGCCAACCAAGACCCTCTTTTTCTAGAGGAGCATTCCGACGGCAACATCTCACTCTCTCGCGGGCACAACCACAAGGGCGCCACAACAAGAATTTAAATCCGTCGATACATCGATTTACAAATATCAATCATCCAGCCAATCCCGGACCGGATTTCTATTCCTTTCGAATTTATATTCGCCATTATTTTTAACATATGACGATACTATTTCCGGCCTGACATCGACATCCACATACCGGCCGCTTCCCCTGTCAGGCTCTACGCATATGTTTTCGGCCCTCAAAATCGAGGGCAAACAACATTCCACAACGGCACTTATTTTTGCCCGATAAAATATAAGCGACCATCCACCCCCCAAGCTCGGAATCTGTTCCAAAATTGGATACATGATATTTCCGTTGGCGATCTTGACCCTATAAGGGTGTTCATAATTTTCAGGCCAATGATCTCCCAAGATGAACAAGCCATCGCTTGTATCAACCAGCCAGCCGGATACTTCAACACGATCACCAGGCTTCAGGCTCCGCGAATCTAGCAAATCTTTCACATCCATGTTACTTCCCTATCACAATTGCATTGACGCCACGTGACATAGCAGAATTTAGTGCGTTAGCCAAGACTCCACGGGGACCCACGTATGGGTCCCGAGTCATGTAGTACGAGACTCCATTAACCATCGTTTCGCTGTCCACGATGATAAAGTGCCCGTTTACATTAACTATTGCCGACTGCCCATTTGACAACACTCGACTCAGTTGCCCTGGCAACATCACCGTCTCAACAGTATTCTGCACTCCAGCGTTTGATATTACGCTCGATAGCTCGGTCGTGCTGACGCCCGTTGGTCGGATGCCATTTGTGAAACTACCTATCGCGTCTGCCAAACTGACTGAGTTTCCGGTGTTATCTGTAATAACCATTGCCGCACACGCTGGACCACATACTGGCGCATTTCCCTGCAGAATCACGGTCCCGCTCGGCTGATAAGGAATAGTCTTGGGTACTCCCACAGCACCGCCAGCGCCTTCCGATACACCAGCAACTTTGCTGTCTACGGCGGCTTGCACCGCTCCTTCGGCTCCTGAGCCGAAAACCGCGCCGAGCACGCGTGAAACAATCTTGCCAACGGCCGCCCCCCCTACCAGATTCTCGACCGTGTAGTCCGGCGTAACTGCGCCGTTCGACGCCCCAGCTCGCTGAAGCACGTTTTGCTCAAAGCCCGCCACCTGCTGATTTATCGCACCGGCCGTAGCGTAGTTTTTCTCTCCAATCCCCGCTGTATGTGGCGTCTGTCCCAGCGCTAACGCCTGCGCGGTGCCAGCCGGTGAATCGAACAAGTACTTATCGTTGTACTGCGCAGTAGTCGATTGGAACGTCTTGACCGGGCTACCATCCGCCACGATCGGACCGGTCAATGCAATCGCCGATGCTCTCTTCGACCACGGGAGAATCATCGATAAACTGCCGCCCATGAACCGTGATGGCTTCCGAGAAATCATTGGGGCTGCCATCGCGGAATGGGCCTCCCAAGATCAAGCTACTGTCGATGAGAAGTTCGCAGATGCGGCTTCTGGAATTACCGACCACCTCGATTCGCTCGAAGGCCAATTGCGTTATTTTCTTGGACGCGTGAAGGCCATTCCGACCTACGAGATGATCGACCTCGTAGTTCTCAATATCCGCGAGCGACTGTCGAAGATTCGCGCTCTTGCCGCCCCGCAACCCGCGCAGGCCGACGCACCGGCCGAGCCGCGCGAGCCGCTGAACGACGTCCTGTTCAACAACGACGAGTCGCTGGAAATGGCCGCTGATGCGCTCGATCGGCTCGGGCACGACAGCGCTGCTGCCGGCGTCCGCGCCGTCGCCTACGAGTTGCGCATGCTGGCGCACAAGACACGTTGCGCCCCCGCCGATGCGGGAGAGGCGCGCCTGACGGAGCGTTTCATCACGGAATTCGGACATCGGCTGGCGACGCTGCTGAAAATCGACGCATACGACATTGCTGACCGTGACGCGCAAATCGCCACCCTTCTCAATGGAGCCGACCATGACCAGTAAGCTGACGGACGCCGAGCATGCCACGATCATGGACGCCTGCCAGAGCATTTCGCGGAGCGCCGATGCGCTGAAGGATTGCCACACCGTCGACGGCGATTGGGGTGATGACGTGGACGCGAAGGCGTTCTACGACGCCGAACTTCGGCTGCTCGGGCGGTTGACGAACCTTCTCGCCCCCACGCAGCAGCCGAGCGGCGAGGTGACGGACGTCCAGTGGTGGCTAGCCGAACTCGATCAGTACGGCAACCCTAAGCTGTCGGACGGCGCACATAGCGAACGCGCCGGCGCGGACAAGGCCATGTACCTGATCAAGAACCTTGGCCTCGACACGAAGGGAAAGCGCTGGGCGGTCGCGCGAGTGGAGCTGTCCGAACCGCGCCCGAGCGCAAACGGCGTGAACATGGAAGCTGTCGCGACGTGCCGGTCTATGGTCGATGCCACCCGCGCCCAAGGAGGTGAATCGTGATCCACAAAGACAATCTCCCGGCCCCGCGCCTTCAGCTTCGCTGGGCTACCAGCGATGAGCCTGGATACGGTTGGGAATGCCATTACGAGCTCGTGATGCCTCTCGGCGAGTTTGACATCCGCGGCGAGCAAGAAGGACCTGATGGTGAGCGGCTTCCGAATCTGAAAGAACTGGTCGTGCCGATGAAGGAGCCCAGCTTGCGTAGCAGTTCGGGAATTCCTTGCACCGCCCAGGACGGAAGCCGCTATTACGACGATCCGTATCGCGATGGCGCACATGCCTGGTGGGATTCGAAGGTGCTAGGCAATCTGCCGATATTCGTGATCGCACCGGACGGGATGGCTTTCCCTCGTCCGGATCGCGAGCGGGGTCATGCAGGAGACTCCCATGAGTGAGTCGATTCCCGAAGGATATGGATTTTCGCGTCCATGCGACTGCGACAAGGAGGGCGGGAATCAACATGAGTACAGCGAAGAATGCGCCGGCTGGAATGGCTGTTATCACTGCGACAACGGCTGGTTTCCTTGCAATCAGAACTGCATCGTTTCAGGAGATAGCAATGAGTGAGCCGATTCTGTCGCGCGAGGAACTTCAGCATGCAGCCCGCGCCATTCTCATGGCTGTTCTTGGTGGCCCACATGACATCGAGCGCGCCTCGGTGACGGTCCATTTCGATGATGCCAAGCCCGGTCACAACGCACTCAACCAGATGTCTCGGCGGATCGAAATTGAGCTGGCCGCATTGCTGGAGAAGCTGCGCGGGGAGCCGGTAGCGTGGCGTGACCCGTCCAATATGGACGCCGCCCAATCGGTAACGTTCGATGCGCGGGATGCTTCCAAATGGCCGCACATTTATAGCCAACCCCTCTACAACCTCAAGGGCCAATCACGAAGATCACCGATGACATGCTGACGGAGTGGTTTCCGGACTTCGTTGACCCGACTACTGCGCCGGAGAACACCTGCCGCCGAGTATCCGTGCGTTCCGCGAGCTTTGGGATGGACTGAACGCCGGACGCGGGCATGGCTGGAATTCAAACCAGTGGATATGGCGCATCGAATTCCGGAGGGCCGAAAAGTGAGCGAACTAGACGAAACTGCCCTCACCCTTCAGCAAGTCGCGGAACGCATGCAACTGTCGTACAGCACCGTGTTTTCGATGCGCAAGCAAATTGGATTTCGCCTCCCTGGTTCCCGGGTTTGGCGTGTCTGGCCGTCGCGGCTTGCCGGGCTAACAGAAAAACGCAACAATCTGACCCGGCTATCGCTGCGGGTCGGTGGAGAAAATGGATGTCAATCCGCAGACGTAAAGGCTCCGGGGTCTGGTTTATCGACCTCCGCACGCCAGGCGGCGAAAGAATTCGCCGCTCTACTGAAACAACGGACAGGCGGGCAGCGCAGGAATACCACGACCGGCTAAAGGCCGATCTGTGGCGGCAAGACAAGTTGGGGGAGGTGCCGGATCGCATTTTCGAAGAAGCCGCAATGCGGTTTTTGAAGTTGTGCGAGGGTCAACGTGACTATGCCGGGAAGTTGAGGCACATCACGTACTGGGGAGGGCAATTTGCCGGTCGCTCGATCCGGGCCATCACGGCCGACGAGATTTTCGATGCACTTCCCACGCATCGACTGATCAAGGGAAAGCCGGCGCGGCCATTGGAGCCCGGCACGCGCAACCGATACGTCAACACCATCCGGCGCATGCTGAATCTGTGCCAGGAATGGGGATGGATCGATCGCGTGCCGAAGCTCCAGCGGTTCGAAGAGCCTGACGTGCGGGTACGCTGGGAGCCGCCGGCGGTCATCATGGCGATGATCAATGCGTTGCGTCTGCCGTGGATGCGCGACGCGGCGATCGTGGCCGTGGCGACCGGGATGCGCGAGTCGGAGCTGTTCGGTCTGCGCGTCTCGCAACTCGATCTCGCGCAGTGCAACGCGTGGATCACGCACGAGGGTGCGAAGTCAAAGCGCGCCCGGTCGGTGCCACTGAACGAGGATGCGATGAGCGTGCTCGAGCGGCGAGCCCGGACGGCAACGGATCTCGTCTTTACGCGCGGATACACGCGCGGTGGCGGGCCGCCCAAGCTGATCGGGCAGATCGATAAGCGGGACTTTGCGCAGGCGTGCAAGGCGGCCGGGATGGTCGACTTCAACTGGCACGACCTCCGTCACACGTGGGCGAGTTGGCATGTGCAGCGCGGCACGCCGCTGATGGTACTGAAGGAGCTGGGCGGCTGGGAGACCGTTGCGATGGTGCAGAAGTACGCGCACCTTGCGCCGAGCCATCTGGCGCAGCACGCCGGGACGGTCACATTTTGGGCGCAGTCGCGAGAGCAGAAAGAAAAAACGCCGCTGTCGGAAGCGGCGCAAATCCTTGCTGCATAAGGCTTTCAACTGGCCCGCCCTACACGATTCGAACGTGTGACCTACGGCTTAGAAGGCCGTTGCTCTATCCAACTGAGCTAAGGGCGGTCGGGGAGAAAAGACACGGTCCGACACGGGCCGCATTCGGCATCGGGCTTTTGAGCAACGAGCGGCAGCCACACCGCCCACAACAACACAACTCAACCCCCGAAACGAAACGGGCCCGGCACGGAGCCGAGCCCGAAATTATACCCGATCATCGCGCCGGATCACGCGAGACCGGTGCCCGCGGCATCAAACCGGCTGCGGATGCAGCATGAACCAGCCGAGGCAGAACACGCCGGCGATCACGCAATACACGCCGAACGAGGCAAGCCTCCCGCGCCCTTCGAAATAGCGCATCAGGAACCGCACGCTCAGGTATGCAGCGATCGCCGTCAGCACGCCGCCGAGCAGCGCGTCGGCGAGCTGGTCGCGCGCATGGAACAGTTTCGGCAGTTCGAGCACGCCCGCGGCAAAGATGATCGGCGTGCCGAGCAGGAACGAGAATTCCGCCGCCTTCTCCGCCGTCAGCCCGGCCGCGTTGCCGGCGATCATCGTCAACCCGCTGCGCGAGAAGCCGGGAATCAGCGCGCCGATCTGCGCAAGGCCCACGAAGAATGCCTGCTTGAACGTCATCTTCTCGGGCGGTCGATGCGCGCGGCTACGCTGAATGCGATCGCCCAGCCATAGCAACACACCGTTGACGATCAGCGCGATCGCGACGATCCGCAGATCGTGAAACACGCGTTCGATGCGCTTCTCGAGCAGCAGCCCGACGATGCCGGTCGGGATCGTACCGATGATCAGCGCCCACATCAGGTGCCCGTCGTCGTTCTTGCGGCCGCCGAGCTGCGCGAAGAAACCGCCGATCAGCGCGACCCAGCGCGCGCGGAAGTACCACAGCAGCGCCAGCGCGGTGCCGAGGTGAAGCGCGACGAGGAAGGGCAACAGTTGCGGCGCGTGCTTGTCGATATGCATGCCGAACAGCGCCGGCACGAGCAGCGTATGGCCAAGGCTGCTGACGGGGAAGAGTTCGGTGACGCCCTGCAGGACGCTCAGGAATATCAGAAACCAGAGGCTCACGCGTCGGTCCTTTAAGTGAAGATTAAGCGGGAAGGAAGGCGGACGACGCGATGCGCGTCCTGAAAAACGCGCACCGATTATGCCGAGGCCGGATTACTGCGCCAAGGCATTTGGCAGGATATTGCGGCAATGCACACAAACGCTTGCAATTTGTAAGCATTCAGAAAGCAAAAAGCCCGCCATTTGCATGGCGGGCCTGTCGTCTTCGGCAGAAATTGCCGTCAGCGGCCGAGCTGATAGAAAAATAATACCGTGCTACCGGTAAACATGCCGAACAGTGCGATTCCCATTGCCATTGCCAGATCCATGGCCCCCTCCGCGAAGTGTCATGACCCGGCAACATCACCGGTTTAGAGGCATTATCCAGACCGTCGACAGTGTTAAAAACTCGCAATTTCCCGAGAAGGGTTTTCCCCGACCGCTCGCGGCCCGATAATGGAACGCACGTTGCTCCCGTCACCCGCCCAACCCGATTCGCCATGCCGATCTTCCAGCAACACGACATTCACGAACTTCACGCCGGCCCGTCGCTAGTCCGGGTCGCCCCGCAATTCGGCGGCCGCCTGCTGTCCTGGCACGTCAATGGCGAACCGGTGATCTTCTGGCCGGAAACCGCCGACTGGAGCAATCTCGCCCGCGTGCGCGGCGGCAATCCGCTGCTGTTCCCGTTCCTCGGCCGTCACCGCGTCGACGGTGAAATCGGCCGCTGGCGCGACGCCGCCGGCGTGGTTCGCGATCTGCCGATGCACGGTTTCGCGCGCGATCTGCCGTTCGACGCGCATCCGTCGGCCGACGGCGCCGCGCTGACGATGACGCTCGACGCGAACGACGCCCTGCGCGCGAGTTACCCGTTCGATTTCCGGTTCGAGACGACCTACCGGCTCGCCGACGCCCACACGCTGGAAGTCGCGCTGACGACGACCAATCGCGGCGACACGCCGCTGCCCTATTACGCCGGCCACCATTTCTACTTCGCGCTGCCGCACGGCGAGCGGGCCGATACGCTGCTCGAGTTGCCGCCGACGCATCGTTGCCAGCAGCGCGCGGACGGCTCGATCAGCCCGGTCGAACCGGGCGAAGCCCGTTACCGCCTCGACGATCCGGACATCCTCGACCGCTTCCACTGCCTCGACGGCGAGCCGTCCGCGCCGGTGCGCATCGTGATGCCTGGCCGCCGCCGCACGATCGAGATCGCGCTGGACGTGCCGGGCTCGATCCCGTGGTATGCGGTCACGACGTGGACCGAAAAGCCGGATTCGAACTTCTATTGCGTCGAGCCATGGCTCGGCCTGCCCGATGCGATCCACAACGGCCTCGGGCTGCGCATGCTCGCGCCGGGCGCGACCGAAACGGCCGCGCTGCGGATCCGCGTCGCCCCGCTCGCCGGCTGATCCGGCACGCGTCGAACCGGGGTACTGCGGGCCGCCAGCGACCGAAACTGCGGTGCGCGGGTCGAACCCGTTAAAATCGGACGTTTTGTGTTGCCTGCCGCGTCACACGCGGCGGGGTTTTGCGAGGTTCAATGTTCGGAACAACAACGAAGCGACTCTTCGCAGCCGCCTGCGCCGCCCTGCTCGTCGCGTGCGGCTCCGCGCCCGTCGGCCCCGGGTTCTACCGCGTCGAGCGTGGCGACACGCTCTACAAGATCGCGCGCGACAATCGCACGTCGGTACAGAGCATCGTGCGCTGGAACCAGATGACGAATCCCGATGCGATCGAAGTCGGACAGGTGCTGCGCGTCGCGCCGCCGCCCGGCACGGCCACCGCGTCGACGCCATCGACCACCGGCACCGGCAGCGCGGGCCGCGCGCGCCCGGCCCCTGCCGCGCCGGTCGAATCGGCCGTGAAACCGGCCACGAGCATTGCGCTGATCTGGCCGGCGGCCGGCAACGTGGTGCGCACGTTCGACGGCTCGAAATCGAAGGGCATCGACATCGCGAATTCGCCGGGCACGCCGGTGGTCGCGGCCGCGCCGGGTGTCGTGGTCTATGCCGGTAACGGGCTGCGCGGCTACGGCAACCTGATCATCCTGAAGCACAACGCCGATTACCTGACGGCCTACGCGCACAACCGCGCGCTGCTGGTGAAGGAAGGCCAGTCGGTCACGCAAGGGCAATCGATCGCGGAGATGGGCAACAGCGACAGCGATCGCGTCGCGCTGCATTTCGAGTTGCGCTATGGCGGCCGCTCGATCGATCCGTCACGCTACCTGCCGGCGCGCTGAGCGCACGACAGACGACACGCGACGCCGGCGCGCATCGCGTGCCGTCGCGGCGAAAACGGAAAAAATCGAGTCAGCGCTTGCGCAGACGTCCGGTGAAACGGCCGGACAACGGATCGACATGACGAGCAAACGCCACCAGCACACCGATTCCGATCAGGCTGAACCCCGCAGCTATCAGAAGCAAATCCATGGTCACACCACTGTTTTGTCTTGATCTTATGCGTCATTGTGGAATCGTGCACTGAGCCGAGGCGATTGGACGAGCCCGAACATTCCCTATCAGCAAACACCATTGTGGATTCGTCTGCGTGAAATCCTGATGTAAGCCGTTCACCCGACGCCACGCCGACACCCAGGAGACCATGCGATGCCGCCCGCCGCCGACCGCTACGATCACCTCCTCTCCCGCTTCCACTGGGACATTCCGGCGCGCTACAACATCGCCGTGGACGTATGCGACAAATGGGCAGACGGCAGCGGACGCCTCGCGCTGATCCACGAAACGGCGCAAGGCGACGTTTTCCGCATCACGTTCGACGACCTGAAGAATGCTTCTAACCGGCTCGCGAACAGCTTTGCGCGGGCCGGCTTGCGGCGTGGCGACCGGATCGGCATCTTTCTCGCGCAGGGCCCCGAAACGGCGATCGCCCATCTCGCCGCGTACAAGCTCGGCGCGATCGCAGTGCCGCTCTTCACGCTGTTCGGCGTCGATGCGCTCGAGTACCGGCTCGCGAACAGCGAGGCCGCCGCGCTCATCACCGACGCGGCCGGCTACGCGAAGATCGCGCCGCTGCGGGCGCAACTGCCGGCGCTGCATACCGTCTACTGCATCGGCGACGATGCGCCCGACGCACCGGGCGTGCTGCACTATGACGCGGCGCTTGCCGCCGAAACACCGGAGTTCGTGCCGGCCGATACGGCCGCCGACGATCCGGCCGTGATCATCTATACGTCCGGCACGACGGGCAAGCCGAAAGGCGCGCTCCACGCGCATCGCGTGCTGCTCGGCCACCTGCCCGGCGTCGAGATGTCTCAGCAATGCTTCCCGCGCGACGCACGCCTGTTCTGGACGCCCGCCGACTGGGCATGGATCGGCGGGCTGCTCGACGTGCTGCTGCCGTCATGGCATCACGGCGTGCCGGTGCTCGCGCGCCGCTTCGAGAAATTCGACGGCGACGCGGCGTTCGCGCTGATGGCGCGGCACGGCGTCACCCATGCCTTCCTGCCGCCCACCGCACTGAAGCTGATGCGCGCCGTCGCGGCGCCGCGCGAACGCTACGCGCTGTCGCTGAAATCGGTCGCAAGCGGCGGCGAATCGCTCGGCACCGAACTGACGGCGTGGGGCCGCGACGCGCTCGGCGTGACGATCAACGAGTTCTACGGGCAAACCGAGTGCAACATGGTGCTGTCGTCGTGCGCGGCGTTGTTCGATGCGCAGCCCGGCGCGATCGGCAAGACGGTGCCCGGCCATGCGGTCGCGATCGTCGACGCGGCGGGCGCGCCGCTGCCGCCCGGCGTCGAAGGCCGTATCGCGGTGCGCCGGCCCGATCCGGTGATGTTTCTCGAATACTGGCGCAATCCCGGCGCGACGCGCGACAAGTTCGCCGGCGACTACCTGCTCACCGGCGATACGGGCACGATCGACGCCGACGGTTTCGTGCGCTTCGTCGGCCGCGACGACGACGTGATCACGAGCGCCGGTTACCGGATCGGCCCGGGCCCGATCGAGGACTGCCTGCTCACGCATCCGGCGGTGCGGATGGCGGCCGTCGTCGGCGTGCCCGACACGACGCGCACCGAAATCGTCAAGGCGTTCGTCGTGCTGAATCCCGGCCACGTAGGCGACGCCGCGCTCGTCGGCGCGCTGCAGGAACACGTGCGCACGCGGCTCGCCGCGCACGAGTATCCGCGCGCGATCGCGTTCGTCGACAGCCTGCCGATGACCGCCACCGGCAAGATCGTGCGCCGCGCGCTGCGCGACGCGTGAGCGGCCCGCCCCCGCTCGGCCCGCCCGGCCGGATGGTTTATAGTGGCGCCACGCAGCTATTCCAAAAAACCGATGTCCTCTGATCAACACTCCGCCACGGGCGCGTCGCACAGCCCGCTCTACGCCAAACTCCTCGGCGAGACCGCCAAGATCGACTGGTGCGATCTCGAGCGCTTCTTCGCGCAGGGCAAGCTGCTGTCGGTTGCGCGCGACCTCGATCTCGTCAGCGTCGCGGAAGCGGTCGCCAGCGACGATGCCGAACAGGTCACGCGCTGGCTGTCATCCGGACTCGTCGCGCGCATGCCGGCCGAGACCGCCGCCGACTACGCGGCGCGCAACCCGGAGTTGTGGGCGGTCGTCGTCTCGCCGTGGGTCTGCGTGCAGGAACGCGCCTGACGCGTCCGCCATGTCCGAATCCGCCTTACCGCACGGAGCCGGCGCCGCCGCGGCCGCCGTCACGCATCGGCGCGTCCTCGCGCTCGCGTTCCCGATCGTCATCGCGAACCTGACCCAGCCGATCCTCGGCGCCGTCGACACGGCCGTCGCCGGCCACCTCGACGGGGCGCAATATCTCGGCGGCGTCGCGCTCGGCGGGCTGTTCTTCAATTTCGTGTTCTGGGGCTTCGGCTTCCTGCGGATGGGGACGACCGGCCTCGTCGCGCAGGCGCATGGCGCCGGCGACGCCGCCGGGATCCGCCTGAACCTGCTGCGTGCGCTGATCGTCGCGTTCGCGCTCGGCGCCGCGGTGCTCGCGCTGCAGGTGCCGCTGCTGTCGTTCGCGCTCTCCGTGCTCGGCGGCAGCGATGCCGTCCACGCGACGGCGCTCGCCTACAGCCACACACGAATCTGGAGCGCGCCGTTCGCGCTCGCGAACTACGTGGTGCTCGGCTACCTGCTCGGCGTGCAGCGCGTTCGGCTCGCACTCGTCGCGCAGGTGTTCATCAATGCGGTGAACATCGGCGCCGTGCTGCTCTACGTGTACGGTTTCGGTTGGGGCATCGCCGGCATCGGCGCCGCGACCGCCACCGCGGACGCGTGCGGCTTCGCGCTCGGCGCGTGGATGCTGTGGCGGCTGCGGCCGCGCGGCCTTGCACCGCTCGCGGTACGCGCGCTTGCCGACCGCGTCGCGCTCAAGCGGCTGATCGTGCTCAATCGCGACATCTTCCTGCGCACGCTGTGCCTGCTCGGCGCGTTCGGGTGGTTCGCGCATCTCGGCGCGAAACAAGGCGACGCGACGCTCGCCGCGAATGCGCTGCTGCTGAATTTTCAGACCTTCATGGCGTATGGCCTCGACGGCTTCGCGCATGCGGCCGAGGCGCTCGTCGGCGCGGCGGCCGGCGCGCGCGATCGTCACGCATTCCGGCAGGCCGTGCGCGTCACGCTGTTCTGGTCGGCGCTCGGCGCGCTGCTGTTCGCGCTCGTTTACTGGGCGGCGGGCGGCTGGATCGTCGCGCGTCTGACCGATCAGGCCGAGATCCGCGCCGTCGCGCTGCGCTACCTGCCGTGGGCCGTGATCTCGCCGATCGTGTCGGTCTGGGGCTTCCTGCTCGACGGCGTGTTCATCGGCGCGACGCAGACGCAATCGTTGATGCGCGCGATGGCCGTGTCGTTGTCGATCTTCATCGTGGCCACGCTCGCCGCCGTCGGCAGCTTCGGCAATCACGGCCTCTGGTTCGCGCTGCTGCTGTTCATGGCGGCGCGCGGCGCGACGCTCGCGCGCTACCTGCCGGCGCTGTTGCGGCGCATCGGCGCCGACCCGCAGGCCGCGTCCGCGGCCCGTGCGTGACAGTGGGCTGTGCGAGCGTTATTGCACGGGTTTCGGCGACGGCGCATCGAGCATCGACGGCGGCGTCATGTCGGTCGGCACGCCGTGATAGTCGGCCGGGTCCGCCGGCGGGTGGCCACGGCGCGCCTGGCGGGGATCGCTGCTGCAGGCGGCAAGAAGGGATGCGACCAGCACGGCCAGCATGAAACGGGTCATCAGGTAGGGCTCCGGAAAACGGCGCGCCCATCGCACGCCGGGACCGCGCCGAGTCTAGCGGAAATCCGGTTTCAGGGTTGCGCCGCGCATGTCCTACTATGTACGCATGGCGCTGTACCGTTGAAAGGAGGCTGCCATGTCGTCTGAAGAAATTGCGGGCCTGATCGGCTTGTTCATCGGTGTGATGGTGCTGGTCGCGCTGTCGTACTTCGAGTCGCGCGAATACAAGCGCAGCCACGAAGGCGAAGGAATGATCCACCACTGGATGGCGGAACACCACCTGCTCGACTGGCGGCGCAAGCACTGAGCGCACCGGCTGCCGTGCGGCCCTCCTTCGGGCCGCCGCGAACGTGCCGCCCAGCGGCGCGGTGCCAGTTGCGTATCGCTGAAATTATCAGGGCCCGATATGCACACACGGACCGGATACACGAACGCCGTCGCGCGGCACCGGCCACGCGACGGCGTTCGCTTGCGCGCGCCGCGCCTCGGAAGGCGCGCCGCGATTCGGACCGCTCAACCCAGGAAGTGGCGGGCGTAGCGCGCGTTGATGTCCGACAGGCGGAACAGCGTCAGCAAATCCGCGCAGTTGAAGTCGGGATCCCAGGCCGGTGCACCGCAAATCTTCGCGCCGAGACGCAGGTAACCCTTGATCAGCGGCGGCGGCGCGACGACGGTGCCGGTCTGCAGTTCGTCGACCGGCAGCGCCGTGTGCGGGAACGCACGATACTCGGGCGCCGTCAGCGAACCTGCCGACAGCGACTGGTACAGGTTCGCCGCGTAGTGACCGCCATCGGCCATCGACACGCTCGCGCAGCCGAGCATCGTCTCGTAGCCGTTCTGCATCATGTACGCGCCGAGGCCGCCCCACAGCGCCATGATGACGGCGCCGCTGCGGTAGTCGCTGTGCACGCACGAGCGGCCGACCTCGACCATCTTGCCGCGCAGGTGCGTGAGGCGCGACAGGTCGAACTCGCCTTCGGCGTACAGGCGGCCGACACGCGCCGCCTGGTGCGGCGGCAGCACGCGGTACGTGCCGACGACTTTCAGCGTGTCGAGATCGCGGACCAGCAGGTGATCGCAATACGCGTCGAACGGATCGACGTCGAGACCGGAAGGGCCGCTGACCTGCGCGCCCATCTCTTCGGCGAACACGCTGTAGCGCAGGCGCTGGGCTTCGCGCAATTCGTCTTCCGTACGCGCCCATGCGGCGCGCAGGCGATACTCCGATGTGACGGTTTCACTGGCGCGCGGCAGGTGGCGCCGCGACGTGTCGAGGGGCAGCGAGGCAAAAGGGAGCGTAGGCGTCGGCAGTTCTCGCATTAGGCTTTCCTGATCGTAAGGAATAGGACGACATGCCCGCCAATGTAGTAATCGGCCGTGACCGTTATGTGGCACGACCGTGTCCTTTCAATGACGTGTCGCCGATTTGACTTTAGCAGAAAGCTTGCGAAACCGTATGATCAATCCCTTCAAACCAATTCAGACGGGCCTCACACCAGTTCGGGCGTCAGAAAAGCCCGCAGCACGGCCTGCCGGCTGCCGTCGCGCGTGCGGCTCGCCAGCCACACGATTCCGCCCTTCTTGACGCTCCAGCTGTCGTCGCCGCCGGCGATCAATTGCGCGGCGACGCTGCCGAGCGTCGGCTGGTGGCCGACGATCACGACCGTCGGCGCGATGCCTTCCGGCCAGCCGGCCGCCGCCAGCACGTCGTCGACGCTGCCGCCCGGCGCGAGTGCATCGACGGTGCGGTACTGGTCGGTCAGCGCCTCGACGGTCTGTACGGTGCGCGCCGCCGGGCTCGCGAGGATCACGGCATTCGTCTCGAGCCGGCCGCGCAGCCATTTGGCCATCGCTTGCGCGTCCTTGCGGCCGCGCACGGTCAGTTGGCGCGCGAGATCGCTCGTCGCGTAGTCTTCGGCCTCGGCGTGGCGCCACAGAATCAGGTTCATCATGATGTTCTCCTTGCTCCGGCGAGCGGCCGCGCGCGCTTGCGCGCGGACCGGCCGATCATCACGAGAATTGTCGCAAATCGTGGCCGGTTCGCGGTCGCGGCATTTACCCGCATATCTTGATTGACCGAATCGGTCGTTCGACGTTATTATCTTTGGCTCGTCGGAGCGTAGCGCAGCCTGGTAGCGCATCTGATTTGGGATCAGAGGGTCGTAGGTTCGAATCCTATCGCTCCGACCAAGGAATCAAGGGGTTACGGTTGAATACCGTAGCCCCTTTTCCGTTTACGGGCACTTTTTACGGTCCTTGAATCGGCCGTCCATTTTCGGGGCTCGCGACGATGCGGCCCGGACACGGTTCAACTGCCAAGCCCGCGCACGGAACTTGCTGGAACACGCGATAATACGTGTGAACAACCCGCAAACCGCGCATGAAAAACAACGTTCTCAAGCCAATCCTCTGCGCGTCGCTACTCGTGCTTGCCACCGCCGGCACCGCGTCGGCGAAAGCGCTCGACGACGCGCTCGACTGCCATTCGACCGGCCACAAGTTCGTCGCGCCGCTGCTCGCCTCCGGCGACATCCAGTCGGAGCCGATGCACGTCGAATCGAACTCGGTCAATGCATTCCGCACGAACCGCCCGCTGACGGCCTACGGCTTCGGCGTCTACGTCGTGCTCGGCTACCAGGCGAACGACCCGATCTTCCGGCCGGGCGACGGCACGCCGATCGGCGACTGGGCCTACGGGGTCGTCGTGCGCGGCACGAAGAGTTCGGTCGAGGAAGCGGTGCGCAAGGCCGGCAGCGACGCAACCGTCAAGCAGGCGTTCCCGTTCCTGACGGCGATCGTCTGCTCGTCGGACTGAGCGGACCGCCACACGAGTGCGGCCGCGCCTGACGGCGCGCCGCCGCGTATCGCCTCCAACCGGCGCCCCGAGCGTCTTGCGGGCCCGCTATCGACCTGTCACGCGCCGGTATACACCACGCGATACGGGATACCGACCTTCTCCCACTCCGCCGCCTCCTGGCTGAGACTGTAGTCGGTCAACGGGTTCTGCTCGACCCATGCGCCCGGCAGACGCACCTCATACCCGCCCTTCTTCATCCGCGAAACGGAAATGTCGGGCAGCCCCGCATCGGTCCGGCGCCGGCACAGCAGCGCCGCGAGCCGCAGGCAGAACAGCAGCGGCCATTCGACCTCGCGCGCCTGCGACAGTTTGCCGAGCTTGCCCGCATGGCCGAGCACGAGCGCGGCGAGCCGCGCCTGGTCGGTACGCGAAAAACCCGGCATGTCCGCGTTGCTCGCGATATAGGCCGAATGCTTGTGATACGCGCTGTGCGAGATCGACAGGCCGATCTCGTGCAACGCGGCCGCCCAGCCGAGAAACATTCGCCCTTCCTCGCGCGCTTCCTCGTCGTCTTCCTCGAGTTCGTCGTAGAAACGCCCCGCGAGCGCACCGATCCGCTCGGCCTGCGCACGATCGACGCCGTAGCGGCGCGTGAAGCCCTCGACGGTCACCGCACGCATGTCCTCGTGCTGCGTCCGGCCGAGCAGGTCGTACAGCACGCCGAGGCGCAGCGCGCCGTCGGTCGTGTCGACGTAGTCGACGCCGAGTTCCTCGAACACCGCCAGCATGATCGCCAGGCCGCCCGCGAGCACCGGCACGCGGTCGGGCTTCAGCGCGACCAGCTTCAGCCGGTTGACGTTCTCCGACTTGATCAGCGCACGCTTGAGCCGCTCGAGGCCGCCGCGCGAAATGCCGTGGGTGATGCCCGGATCGTTGAAGCCGTTCGCCTCGACGAGCTCCGCGAGCGCGCGCGCGGTGCCGGACGAACCGATCGCCTGGTCCCAGCCGGCCTTCTTGTATTCGCTCGAAATGATCTGGATCTCGCGCTTGGCCGCGAGTTCGGCCTGCCGCATCGTGTATTCGTCGACGTTGCCGGCCGGAAAGAAGGTGCGGCTATGGCTCACGCAGCCGATATAGAGGCTCTCCATCACGATCGGCGTGTAGTGCGAGCCGATGATGAATTCGGTCGAGCCGCCGCCGATGTCGACGACGAGCCGCTTGCCGGCGCTCGCCGGCACCGAGTGCGCGGCGCCCGCATAGATGAGGCGCGCCTCTTCGCGGCCCGCGATCACTTCGATCGGGAATCCGAGCGCCGCCTCGGCCTCGCCGAGGAACTCGGCGGCGTTCTTCGCGACGCGCAGCGTGTTGGTCGCCACCGCGCGCACATGATCGGGATGGAAATCGCGCAGGCGCTCGCCGAACCGCTTGAGCGCCTCCCAGCCACGCTCCTGCGACGCGCGATCGAGCATCTTGTCGCTCGACAGGCCCGCGGCCAGCCGAACCGGCTCGCGCAGCGCATCGACGGGATAGATCTGGCTGCCCGCCGGCGTTTCCTCGACGCGCCCGACGATCAGCCGGAAGCTGTTCGAGCCGAGATCCACGGCAGCCAGCAAGTGGGGAGTTGTAACCATCAGAAGGGGGCTCCGTGCGCGTTCTTCCGCGGCAGCCGTTCCGGCAACCGCGCGGGATCAATCAAAGGCGACATTTTAAGCGTGGAACGCTTGCCGTTGCCACGCTTCACGGGCATGCATACTGCTCGATTCCATATAGCCGAAACATTTATGCGACGAAAGGGTTACGGCGTAGAATTTCCCGATATAAAACCATTACTGTCATCAGCACGTCATCGTACCGTGAGAGTTTCCGAGCGTCCTTTCGAATCATCGCCTGAATCATCCCCTACTCTGCCGATGTCCGTCCGTTACCCGCTTCTCAATCGTGAACTCGGCATCCTCGGTTTCAACGAGCGCGTGCTGGCCCAGGCGGCCGATCCGCAAGTCCCGTTGCTCGAGCGCCTGCGCTTCATCTGCATCACCAGCAGCAATCTCGACGAATTCTTCGAAGTCCGGATGGCCGGCCTGCAGGAGCAAATCCGCGACAACCCCGGCGCGCTGACGCCCGACGGCATGTCGTTACAGCACGCTTACGATCTCGTCGTCGAACGCGCGCAGCGGCTCGTTCATCGACAGTACACGATGCTGCACGAAACCGTGCTGCCGGCGCTCGAACAGGAAGGCATCTACTTCCACGCGAGCGACTCGTGGAACGACGAGCAGCTCGAATGGGCGCGCCACTACTTCCTCGACGAACTGCTGCCCGTGCTGACGCCGATCGGCCTCGATCCCGCCCACCCGTTCCCGCGCGTGCTGAACAAGAGCCTGAACTTCGTCGTCGAGCTCGAAGGCCGCGACGCGTTCGGCCGCCAGGCCGTGATGGGCATCGTGCAGGCGCCGCGCGCGCTGCCGCGCGTGGTGCGCATGCCGCATGCGCTGTCGGGTTTCGAGCACGGCTTCGTGCTGTTGAGCTCGTTCATGCAGCGCTTCGTCGGCGAACTCTTCCCGCAACTCGTCGTGAAGAGCTGCAACCAGTTCCGCATCACGCGCAACAGCGAGCTGTTCGTCGACGAGGACGAAATCACGAACCTGCGTGTCGCGCTGCAGGGCGAACTGCCCGCGCGCCATCTCGGCAACGCGGTACGCCTCGAAGTGTCGGCCGACACGCCGCTGCACATCGTGCGACGCCTGCTCGAGGAAAGCGAACTCGGCGACAAGGACTGCTATCGCGTGGCCGGGTCCGTGAATCTCGTGCGCCTGATGCAGATTCCCGATCTCGTCGACCGCCCCGACCTGAAGTTCGCGCCGTTCACCGCATCGACCCCTGCCGCCATCACCAACGCGCCGACGATGTTCGACGCGATCGACGCCGGCGACATCCTGCTGCATCACCCGTACGAGAGTTTCCAGCCCGTGCTCGAACTGCTGCAGCAGGCCGCGAAAGACCCGAGCGTCGTCGCGATCAAGCAGACGATCTACCGCACGGGCACCGTCTCGCCGCTGATGGACGCGCTGATGGAAGCCGCGCGCAACGGCAAGGAAGTGACCGTCGTCGTCGAGCTGCTCGCGCGCTTCGACGAGGAAACCAACATCAACTGGGCGTCGCAGCTCGAAGCCGTCGGCGCGCATGTCGTGTACGGCGTGGTCGGCCACAAGTGCCACGCGAAGATGATGCTGATCGTGCGACGCGTCGTGCAGGGCGGCAAGGCGACGCTGCGCCGCTACGTGCACCTCGGTACCGGCAACTACCATCCGCGCACCGCGCGCCTCTACACCGACTTCGGGTTGATGACGGCCGACCAGAAGATCTGCGAGGACGTTCATCACGTCTTCCAGCAACTGACCGGGATCGGCGGCGAACTGACGCTGCACGAGCTGTGGCAGTCGCCGTTCACGCTGCATCCGCGCATCATCGATTCGATCCGCGCGGAGATCGACAATGCGCAGGCCGGCAAGCGCGCGCGCATCGTCGCGAAAATGAACGCGCTGCTGGAGCCGTCGGTGATCGCCGCGCTGTACGAAGCGTCGCAGGCCGGCGTCAAGGTCGACCTGATCGTGCGCGGCGTGTGCGCGCTGAAGCCCGGCGTGCCGGGGCTGTCGGAAAACATCACGGTGCGCTCGATCGTCGGCCGCTTCCTCGAACACCACCGCATCTACTATTTCCACGCGGGCGGCGCCGAGGAAGTCTATCTGTCGAGCGCCGACTGGATGGACCGCAACCTGTTCCGGCGCGTCGAAGTCGCGTTCCCGGTCCGAGAGCGCAAGCTCAAGCGGCGCGTGATCGCCGAAGGGCTGTCGGTGTGCCTCGGCGACAACCAGTCGGCATGGCAGATGCACAGCGACGGCCACTATCGCCGCCGCCGCACCGGCAAGACGATCCGCAACGCGCAGCTCGGGCTGCTCGCGAAGTTCTGCACCTGAGCGGTCGGCGCGATGCAGGTCGAGCGCCGCCGCTTCGCCAAAAAAAAGCAGCCCGCGGGCTGCTTTTTTAACGCCGGACCGCTACGCGATCATGCTTCGTAAGCGGCCGGCCGGATCACGATGATGCGCGAGCCCGGGAACCGCGCGGTGAACGTACTGCCGCGCCCTTCCTCGCTCTGCACGTACAGATGCGC
Organism: Burkholderia sp. BCC1208; assembly: GCF_902833095.1. Classification (NCBI taxonomy): domain Bacteria; kingdom Pseudomonadati; phylum Pseudomonadota; class Betaproteobacteria; order Burkholderiales; family Burkholderiaceae; genus Burkholderia; species Burkholderia sp. BCC1208. The sequence continues at coordinate 659,338 of NZ_CADFDY010000001.1, forward strand.
GTCGTGCCGCTGCAGCACGTGCTTGACGATGGCAAGCCCGAGGCCCGTGCCGCCCGTATCGCGCGAACGGCTGCGGTCGACGCGGTAGAAGCGCTCGGTGAGCCGCGGCAGGTCCGCGGCCGGAATCCCGAAGCCGCTGTCGGTGACGGAAAACACGCCCTGCGCGCCCTCGCGCCGCCACGACACGACGATCTTGCCGCCGTCCGGCGTATAGCGGATCGCGTTCGTGACGAGATTCGCGAACGCGCTGAACAGCTCCGTCTGCGCTCCCGTGACGCCGAGCGTCTCGTCGATCGAGAACGCGATGTCGTGATGCCCGCTCGACAGCGTCTGCGCATCTTCCTTCAGATGATCGAACACCGCGCGCATGTCGATCGCGTGATCAACCGGCGGCCTGCTCTCGCCTTCCAGCTTCGCGAGCACCAGCAGATCGGTCACGATGTGCCGCATCCGCGACGCCTGCTGCTCCATCATGTCGAGATAGCGCGCGCGATCCTCCTCGTTCAGCGGCAGCTCGCGCATCGTCTCGAGGAAGCCCGACAGCACGGTGAGCGGCGTCTTCAACTCGTGCGACACGTTCGCGACGAAGTCGCGCCGCATCGCGTCGGTGCGCTCGAGCTCGGTGATGTCCTGGGTGAGCAGCAGCTTGCGGTTCTCGCCGTACGGAAACACCTGCACGGCCAGCACGTTCTGCCGCGAGTCCCCCATGCCGCGCATCAACAGCGTCTCCTCGTAATGCTGCGCATTCAGGTAGCGGACGAAATCGGGATGGCGCACCAGGTTCGTGATGTGCTGGCGCAGGTCGCGCTTCGCATCGAGGCCGAAATGGACTTCGGCGATCGCGTTGCACCACTCGATCTGGTCGTGGTCGTCGAGCATCGCGACGCCGTTCGGCGATGCCTGGATCGCCTGGATGAAGCGCGAGTGCTGCTGTTCGACCTGGCGCACCTGCGCATGCCACTGCTTCGCGAGCTTGTGCAGCCGATAGTAGATCTCGCCCCAGATGCCCGGCGCGCTCGGCACTTCGCCGTAGACCGGCGCATCGAGCAGGCGCCACAGACGTTGCGTATGGAAGGTGCTGAAAAAGCCCTGCGCGACCAGCATCACGACCACGAACACGAGGCCCGCGGTCGGGCCGGCGAAGACGCCGACCAATACGCCGATCAGCACGAGCAGCACGAGCGACACCAGAAAGCGCGCCCAGATGATGTTCATGATTCAGCGTCCGAAAGAATGAACGGCACGCCGCGGCACACGGCATGCCCGAATACGTTACGCGTGCTTGGCGAGGCGGTAGCCGCTGCCGCGCACGGTTTCGATCATCGCATCGCAGCCGGCCGGTTTCAAGGCCGCGCGCAATCGTTTGATGTGCACGTCGACGGTGCGCTCCTCGACGAACACGTGGTCGCCCCACACCTGGTCGAGCAGCTGCGTGCGGCTGTGCACGCGCTCCGGATGCGTCATGAAGAAATGCAGCAGGCGGAACTCGGTCGGGCCGAGATCGAGCTTGATCTCGCTGCCGTCCCCGTGCGCGGCGACGCGATGCGTGGCCGGGTCGAGGCGCAGCCCGTTGATCGACACGACGTCCTCGGTCAGCTGCGGCGCGCGGCGGCGCAGCACGGCCTTGATGCGCGCCATCAATTCCTTCGGCGAGAACGGCTTCGTCACGTAGTCGTCCGCGCCGATCTCGAGGCCGAGCACCTTGTCCTGCTCGTCGCCGCGGGCGGTGAGCATGATGATCGGGATGTGTTTGGTCCGTTCGTTGTTGCGCAGGTCGCGCGCGAACGCGATACCGGACTTGCCCGGCAGCATCCAGTCGAGCAGCACGAGATCGGGCAGCACATCGCTGATCAGGTTCTGCGCCTGTTCGGCGTTGTACGCACGAATCGGGCAGTGACCGGCGTGCTGGAGATTCACCGAGATCAGTTCGGAAATCGCGGGCTCATCTTCAACGACGAGAATGTTGCTGGGCATCGGCACCTCTGTTCTTCCTATACGGAGTCGATTAACTGTTGGCTTCGCGATCGAGCGTGTCGCGCGGCTGGTGCCGCACGTCGGTGCCCTTCACGATGTAGATGATGAATTCGGCGATGTTCTTCGCGTGGTCGCCGATCCGTTCGATCGCCTTCGCGATGAACAGGTAGTCGAGGCCGACCGAGATCGTGCGCGGATCTTCCTGCATGTACGACACGAGCTTGCGCACGAACGCGCGGAATTCCATGTCGATTTCCTTGTCGTCCTTGACGATCTGCGCGGCGGCCACCGTATCGAGACGCGCGAACGCATCGAGCGCGCGGCGCAGGATCGACACGGCCATCTCGCCCGACACCTTGATCTCGGCGATGTTGACCGCACGCGCGGCCGGCTCGTCGACCAGGCGGCGCACGCGCTTCGCGATCTTCTCGGCCTCGTCGCCGGCGCGCTCGAGGTTCGTAATCGTTTTCGAAATCGACATCAAAAGGCGCAGGTCGCGCGCGGCAGGCTGCCTCCGCGCGATGATGTTGCCGCACTCCTGGTCGATGTCCACTTCCATCGCGTTCAGCGTTTCCTCGGCCGTGATCACCTTCTCGGCCGCATCGCGATCGAATTCGTTCAGCGCGTGCATCGCGCCGACGATCTGCGACTCCACGAGTCCGCCCATTTCCAGCACTTTCGACGACACGGCATTCAGGTCCGCATCGAACTGGCTCGACAGATGTTTATCCGACATGATTGTTGTTCTCCGTCATCAACCGAAGCGGCCGGTGATGTAGTCTTCCGTTTCCTTGCGCACCGGCTTGATGAAGATCTTTTCGGTCTCGCCGAACTCGATCAGCTCGCCCAGGTACATGTAGGCCGTGTAATCCGAGCAGCGTGCGGCCTGCTGCATGTTGTGCGTGACGATCACGACCGTGTAGTCGCTCTTCAGCTCCGCGATCAGCTCCTCGATGCGGCCCGTCGAGATCGGGTCGAGCGCCGAGCACGGTTCGTCGAGCAGCAGCACTTCCGGACGGATCGCGATACCGCGCGCGATGCACAGACGCTGCTGCTGGCCGCCCGACAGCCCGTAGCCGCTCTGGCCCAGCTTGTCCTTCACTTCGTTCCACAGCGCGGCCTTCGTGAGCGCCCATTCGACGCGGTCGTCCATTTCCGAACGCGTGAGCTTTTCGAACATCTTCACGCCGAACGCGATGTTGTCGTAGATCGACATCGGGAACGGGGTCGGCTTCTGGAACACCATGCCGATCCGCGCGCGCAGCAGCGAGATGTCGCGCTTCGTCGTCAGCAGGTTCTCGCCGTCCATCAGGATTTCGCCTTCGGCGCGCTGCTCCGGATAGAGCGCGAACATCTTGTTGAACGTGCGCAAGAGCGTCGACTTGCCGCAGCCCGACGGGCCGATGAACGCCGTCACCTTCCCTTCGGGAATGCGCAGGTTGATGTTCTTCAGCGCGTGGAACTTGTTGTAGAAGAAGTTGAGGTTGTTGACCTCGATCTTCGCGTTCAGCGGCGCGAGCGGACGGCCATTCGCCGCATCTTGCGTGCCGGCGGGCGCAACGGTGCGCTCGACGGGATTCAGGTGGCTTTCTGCCATATTCATCGGATTGCTCCGCCGTTACTTTTTCGAGAAGACCGAGCGCGCCAGGACGTTCAGTCCGAGCACCCCGAGCGTAATCAGGAACACGCCCGCCCATGCGAGCGATTGCCATTCCGCGAACGGGCTCATCGCGAACTTGTAGATCGTGACCGGCAGGTTCGCCATCGGCTGGCTCATGTCCCACGAGAAGAACTGGTTCGACAGCGCGGTGAACAGCAGCGGCGCCGTTTCGCCAGCGATCCGCGCGATCGCGAGCAGCACGCCCGTCACGATCCCGCCGACCGACGCGCGCAGCGTGATCTTCAGCACCATGCGCCACTTCGGCGTGCCGAGCGCGACAGCCGCTTCGCGCAGCGCATTCGGCACGAGCTTCAGCATGTTCTCGGTCGTGCGGATCACGATCGGGATCTGCAGCAGCGCGAGTGCGATCACGCCGGCCCAACCCGAGAAGCGCCCCGACTTCGCGACGACGATCGCGTACACGAACAGGCCGATGACGATCGACGGCGCCGACAGCAGGATGTCGTTGATGAAGCGGATCGTGCTCGCGAGCAGGTTCTTCTGGCCGTATTCGGCGAGATAGACGCCCGCGAGGATGCCGATCGGCGTACCGACCAGCGTGCCGAAGCCGCACAACAACAGGCTGCCGACGATCGCGTTCGCGAGACCGCCGCCTTCCGTGTTCGGCGCCGGCGTCGATTCGGTGAACAGTTGCAGCGACAGGCCGCCGATGCCGAGGTGCACCGTCGTGTAGAGAATCCACACGAGCCACAGCAGGCCGAAGGCCATCGCGCCGAGCGACGCGGTGAGCGCGATCGCGTTGACGGCCTTGCGCTTGCGCTGCAGGCGGTTGCGCATCGCGTCGAGCGCGGCGCCGGACGGCCCCGGGAAATTCATGATGGGCTCGCTCATTTCTTGCCCTCTCCCTTCTCGAGACGAAGCAGCAGCAGTTTGGAGATGGACAGCACGATGAACGTGATCACGAACAGGATCAGACCGAGTTCCATCAGCGCGGACGTATGCAGACCCGGCTGCGCTTCCGCGAATTCGTTCGCGAGCGCCGACGTGATGCTGTTGCCCGGCGCGAACAGCGACACGCTGTCGAGCAGGTTGGTGTTGCCGATCACGAAGGTCACGGCCATCGTTTCTCCGAGTGCGCGGCCGAGGCCGAGCATCACGCCGCCGATCACGCCGGTCTTCGTGTAGGGCAGCACGACCTTCGACATCACTTCCCAGGTCGTGCAGCCGATTCCGTATGCCGATTCCTTCAGCAGCACCGGCGTGACCTCGAACACGTCGCGCATCACCGACGCGATGTACGGGATGATCATGATCGCGAGGATCACGCCGGCCGCGAGGATGCCGATGCCGATCGGCGCGCCGGCCGTCAGCGGGCCGAGCACCCACACGTCCTTGAGCAGGCGGCCGAGCGGTTTCTGGAAGTATTCGGCGAAGATCGGCGCGAACACGAGCAGCCCCCACATGCCGTACACGATCGACGGAATCGCGGCGAGCAGCTCGATCGCGATGCCGAGCGGACGACGCAGCCACACGGGCGCGAGCTCGGTGAGGAACAGCGCGATGCCGAAACTGACCGGCACCGCGATGACGAGCGCGATGAGCGACGTCACGATCGTGCCGTAGATCGGCACGAGCGCGCCGTAGATGTCCGAGTTCGGATCCCACTCGGATTGCCACAGGAAGCCGAGGCCGAACTTCTGGATGGTCGGCAGCGACGCAATGATCAGGGAAACGATGATCCCGCCCAGCAGCAGCAGGGTCACGATCGCGGCGAGCCGTGCAAGGCCGCCGAACAGGACATCCCCGAGACGGCTCGGCGCGCGCTGCTGCGCACTGTCGGGCGATCGGGAGGACGTGTACGAAATATCAGACATGGGTGCCTGCTTTTGATTGCCGGGCGCCGTAACGCCCGGCTTTACCGCACACACTGCCCGACCGGCACGGCCGGGCAGCGAACCGCTGGATGGCTTACTCGGCGGCGACCGGCTTGCCCGAAGCGTCCGTCACCTTCGTCTTCCACTGCTTGCGGATTTCCGTCTCGACCGTCGCCGGCAGCGAGATGTAGTCGAGGCTGTCGGCAGCCTTCTCGCCGTTCTTGAACGCCCAGCTGAAGAACTTCAGCGTTTCCGCGCCCTGCTCCGGCTTGTCCTGCTTCGCGTGCAGCAGCACGAACGTCGCGCCGACGACCGGCCACGCTTCCTTGCCCGGCTGGTTCGTCAGGATCTGGTAGAACGACTTCGACCAGTTCGCGCCTGCTGCTGCTGCCTTGAACGTTTCCGTCTTCGGCTCGACCACCGTGCCCGTCGAATTCTTCAGCGCAGTGTAGGTCATGTTGTTCTTCTTCGCGTACGCCCACTCGACGTAGCCGATCGCGCCCGGCAGGCGCTGCACGAAGGCCGCGACGCCGTCGTTGCCCTTGCCGCCCGTGCCCGTCGGCCAGTTGACCGTCGTGCCTTCGCCGATCTTCGACTTCCACTCGTCGTTGACCTTCGACAGGTAGTTCGTCCAGATGAAGCTCGTGCCCGAACCGTCAGCGCGGCGGACCACGGCGATGTCCGTATCCGGCAGCTTGACCTTCGGGTTCAGCGCGGCGATCGCCGGGTCGTTCCACTTCTTGATCTTGCCGAGGTAGATGTCGCCGAGCACCGGGCCCGACAGCGTCAGTTCGCCGGCCTTCACGCCCGGCACGTTGACGACCGGCACCACGCCGCCGACCACCGTCGGGAACTGGAACAGGCCTTCCTTCGCGAGCTCTTCATCCTTCAGCGGCGCGTCCGAACCGGCAAAATCGACCGTCTTCGCGACGATCTGCTTCAGGCCGCCCGACGAGCCGATGCCCTGGTAGTTGACCTTCGAACCGCCGGACTGCTGATAGTCGGCAGCCCATTTCGTATAGATCGGCATCGCGAACGTGCTACCTGCGCCCGTGATGTCGGCAGCGTGGGCGGCGACGGCGAAAAGCGCGCCAGCCAGGCCGGCAATCGCGGTTTGCATCAATTTCATGAGACCTCCAGTGTGTGAGCGGATGACTACGGCACCGCGAAGGTTAGGGGCTGCTCATGACGGTAATGTGACAATCGATGAAACTGGCGTGACAGTAACATGACTGGTTGAAAGGGAGTATCGGGCGGTGCGTCGGGGCGCGGGAACGGCGCCGGCGGCAAGAATTGCCGGGCTCGGAGGGGAAGGGATGAACGCCCTTTTCCAAGGGCGTGCTGGGTGCATCGTAGCGCAGCGTCAGCCGGCCGGGAAGCCCGGTGCGGCGGCGAGCATGATTTCGGGGTCGGATGCTCGATTCGAGCGGAACAGTGCGTTTGTCGAACGTCGCTTATATTAGGTAGGCAAACCTTTGCGTCTGACAAAACGACGGCGCCCGAGGGCGCCGCACGCACATTCGCCAGGGAGCCGGCGCGCGGCCGCTCGGACCGCCGCGCGCCACCTTGCCTAGATCAGGCTGTCGCCGCGCGCACCGCGTCGGCGATCGTCTCCGCATGGCGCACCGCATCGGCTGCCTGCTGCGCTTCGACCATCACGCGCAGCACGGGCTCCGTGCCCGATGCGCGGATCAGCACGCGGCCGCTGCCGGCGAGCTCGGCTTCGGCTGCATCGATCGCGGCGCGAATCGACGTGCTGCCCTTCCAGTCGGCGCCCGGCTTCATCCGCACGTTGATCAGTTTCTGCGGGAACAGCGTGACGCCGTCGAGCATTTGCGCGAGGGTGCGGCCGCTGCGCTTGAGCGCGGCCAGCACGAGCAGCGCCGACACGATGCCGTCGCCGGTCGAGTGACGGTCGAGCGACAGGATATGCCCCGACCCTTCCGCGCCGAGCTGCCAGCCATGCTCGCGCAACTGCTCGAGCACGTAGCGATCGCCGACCGCCGCACGCACGAATTTCACGCCCTCGCGCTGCAGCGCGACTTCGACGGCGAGGTTCGTCATCAGCGTGCCGACCGCGCCGTCAACCTTGCCGTCGGTCGCGATCCGGTCCTTCACGAGCACGTACAGCAACTCGTCGCCGTTGTACAGGCGGCCGGTCGCGTCCACGACCTGCAGGCGATCGGCGTCGCCGTCGAGCGCGATGCCGAGATCGGCGTGGTTCGCCCGCACCGCACGCACCAGCGCGTCCGGCGCGGTCGCGCCGACACCGTCGTTGATGTTGAAGCCGTTCGGCGCGACGCCGATGGGAATGACGTCCGCGCCGAGTTCGTGGAACACGTGCGGCGCAACCTGGTACGCGGCGCCGTGCGCGCAATCGATCACGAGCTTCAGCCCGCGCAGGTCGAACGCGGCCGGGAACGTGCTCTTGCAGAACTCGATGTAGCGGCCGCCTGCGTCGTCGAGGCGGCGCGCCTTGCCGAGCCCGTCCGACGGCGCGCATTCGAGCGGCTTGTCGAGCCACGCTTCGATCGCGGCCTCGGTATCGTCGGGCAGCTTGTTGCCGTCAGCCGAGAAAAACTTGATCCCGTTGTCGTGATACGGATTGTGCGACGCGCTGATCACGACACCGGCCGACAGACGCAGCGCACGCGTCAGATACGCGACGCCGGGCGTCGGCATCGGGCCGGCCAGCATCACGTCGACGCCGGCCGCCGAGAATCCGGCCTCGAGCGCGGCTTCGAGCATGTAGCCCGATACGCGTGTGTCCTTGCCGATCAGCACGGTCGGACGCGAGCCTGCCGTGACGTCGGCCGAGCCGGCCAGTACCTTGCCGGCCGCATAGCCGAGACGCAATACGAAATCCGGTGTGATGGGCGCGTCGCCCACCGTGCCGCGAATGCCGTCCGTGCCGAAATATCGACGTCCCATGGAATTCTTCCTCCTTCGTCTTTCTGACTTGCTTATCGTTGCCGCGCGGCTGCGCGCACGGCATTCCATACTTTCAGCGCATCGACCGTCGCCGCGACGTCGTGCACGCGCACGATCGCGGCGCCGCGCGTAACCGCGCACACCGCGGCCGCCACGCTCGCCGCGACACGCTCCATCGGCGGCTTGCCGCCGATCACCGCGCCGAGCATCGACTTGCGCGACATGCCCGCGAGAATCGGATAAGCGTGCCCGTCGGGTCGCGCGGGCGCCGTGTCCGGCAACGCGGCCAGCAGCGCATAGTTGTCGTCGACGACCGCCTTGCCGAACCCGAAGCCGGGATCGACGCAGATGCGCTCCGCCGCCACCCCCGCGTCGCGCAGCGCCTGGGCGCGGGCCGCGAGAAAATCGCGCACGTCGGTCACGACGTCGCCGTAGTCGGGCTCGCCGACCTGCATCGTCTGCGGCTCGCCGAGCATGTGCATCGCGCACAAGCCGCTATTGCCGTCGCGCACCGCATCGATCGCGCCCGGCTGGCGGAACCCCCAGATGTCGTTGATCAGGTCCGCGCCGGCGGCCAGCGCCGCGCGCATCACGGCCGGCTTGTAGGTATCGATCGACAGCGGCACGTTCAGCGGCCGCAGCGCCTCGACAAGCGGGATCACGCGCGCGAGCTCCTCGTCGAGCGGCACGGGCGGCGCGCCGGGGCGCGTCGATTCGCCGCCGATGTCGAGCAGGTCCGCACCGTCGGCAATCATCCGCTCGGCCTGGCGCAGCGCATCGTCGCGCGCGAGGAAGCGGCCGCCGTCGGAAAACGAATCGGGCGTAGCGTTGAGGATGCCCATCACGAGCGGGCGTTCGAACGTCAGTTCGAAGCGGCCGCACCGGAGCGGCGCGGGAATGAACGGGGACACTGCGGAATCGGACACGAGCAACGGACGTGGATGAATGCAAAACGGGCCGGTGTGAAGCCACACCAGCCCGTGAACGGCGCTAAAGCGGAGGTTATGCCGCCGGCGTAGCCGGCGCCGGCGCGCTGCCGGGCTTGACCTCGGCGCTGCCGCCGCCCGACGAATCGCCGCCGACAGCCGGCGAGCTCTTCGGCGAGCGCGGCGGACGGCCTTCCATGATGTCGTTGATCTGATCGGCGTCGATCGTCTCCCACTCCATCAGCGCGGCCGTCATCGCCTCGACCTTGTCGCGGTTATCTTCGAGCAGGCGGCGCGCGAGGTTGTACTGATCGTCCAGCACCCGGCGGATTTCCGAGTCGACCTTCTGCTGCGTCGCTTCCGAGATCGTGCGCGTGAAGCCGCGGCCGAACGGCGACGCATCGTTCTCGTCGTCGACGTAGACCATCGGCCCGAGTGCGTCGGTCATGCCGAAACGGGCAACCATCGCACGCGCCGTCTGCGTGGCCTTGTTGAAGTCGTCCGATGCGCCGGTGCTGACCAGATTCATGAACAGCTCTTCGGCCACCCGGCCACCGAACAGGATCGCGAGGCGGTCCAGCAGGTAATCCTTCGAATACGTCTCGTTGTCATGCTCCGGCAACTGCCAGGTGACGCCCAGTGCGCGACCGCGCGGGATGATCGTGACCTTGTGCACCGGGTCGGCCTTCGGCAGCAGCTTCGCGACCACCGCGTGGCCCGACTCGTGGTAGGCGGTCGCACGCTTCGCTTCCTCGCGGATCACGGCCGACTTGCGCTCCGGACCCATGAAGATCTTGTCCTTCGCATCCTCGAAATCCTGCATCTCGACGATGCGCTTGCCGCGACGTGCGGCGAACAGCGCCGCCTCGTTCACGAGGTTCGCAAGATCGGCGCCCGAGAAGCCCGGCGTGCCGCGTGCGATGACTGCCGCGTCGACGTCGTTCGCGATCGGCACCTTGCGCAGGTGCACGCGCATGATCTGCTCGCGACCGCGGATGTCCGGCAGGCCGACATAAACCTGGCGGTCGAAACGGCCCGGACGCAGCAGCGCCTTGTCGAGCACGTCGGAACGGTTGGTCGCGGCGATCACGATCACGCCCGAGTTCGCCTCGAAGCCATCCATCTCGACGAGCATCTGGTTCAGCGTCTGTTCGCGCTCGTCGTTGCCGCCGCCCATGCCGGCGCCGCGATGACGGCCGACCGCGTCGATTTCGTCGATGAACACGATGCACGGCGCGTGCTTCTTCGCCTGCTCGAACATGTCGCGCACACGGGCCGCGCCGACGCCGACGAACATTTCGACGAAGTCCGAACCCGAGATGCTGAAGAACGGCACCTTCGCTTCACCCGCGATCGCGCGGGCGAGCAGCGTCTTGCCGGTACCCGGAGGGCCGACCAACAGCACGCCGCGCGGAATGCGGCCGCCCAGTTTCTGGAATTTCTGCGGATCGCGCAGGAAGTCGACGAGCTCGGACACTTCTTCCTTCGCTTCGTCGCAGCCCGCGACGTCGGAGAAGTTCACCGCGTTGTTGTTCTCGTCGATCAGCCGCGCACGCGATTTCCCGAACGAGAATGCGCCGCCTTTGCCGCCCCCCTGCATCTGCCTCATCATGTAGAACCAGAACACGATGATCAGGATCGTCGGCCCGAGATAGTACAGCGCGGACATCAGCGCGTTCGGCTCGTCGTCGGCCTTGCCGCTGACCTGCACGCCGTACTTCATCAGATCGCCGACCATCCAGATGTCGCCGGGCGACACGATCTGGTATTTCTGGCCATCAGCCGGAGTGACGGTGAGGTTGCGCCCCTGAACGATGACGTTCTTGACCTTGCCGCTCTTGGCGTCGTCCATGAACTGCGAATAGGACACGCCTTCCTGAACGCGGGGCTTGTCGAACTGCTTGAACACCGTAAACAGCACCAGTGCGATCACCAGCCACACCGCTGCCTTCGAAAACATATTGTTGTTCAAAGCACCACTCCTTCACTCGTAGACGAGCGCCTACATTTTCCTTGCGGCGCCCCTCGGTCATTCTAATCCAGTCCGACCACCCTCGCCATAAGCATTGACAACCGCCGCGATAGCGCGTCGCTTGTCTGGCAAGGGCCGGAGCCCGTTTGCGGCTCCGCGCTGCGCATCAGCGCGGATGCTTCAGCTGCCGACCCAAAATGAACGTTTCGGACGATTTGTCGCGGGATGCCTTGGGCTTGCGCGGCGCGACAACCTTAAACTGCTGTTTGAATTTCTCGACGATCTGGCTGTAGCCGCTGCCGTGAAAGCACTTCACGAGCAGCGCACCATCCGGCTTCAGATGATTCTGCGCGAATTCGAGCGCCAGATCGCAGAGATGCTCGATGCGCGCCGCGTCCGCCGAGGCCACGCCAGAGAGGTTGGGGGCCATGTCCGAAATAACAAGGTCCACCGCGCGGCCTTCGAGCACTTCTTCGAGCTGGCGGAGGATGTCGTCCTCGCGGAAATCGCCCTGCAGGAAGTGGACGTCGGCGATCGGCTCCATCGGCAGGAGGTCGAGCGCAACGATCGTGCCGTCGATGCCGCCCTCGCGCTCCGCGTCGCGCTTCTTGCCCTGCGCGAGCTTGTTGCGGGCATACTGGCTCCAGCTGCCCGGCGTGGCGCCGAGATCGACGATCACCTGGCCCGGACGGATCAGCTTGTCCTGCTCGTCGATTTCCTTCAGCTTGTACGCGGCACGCGCGCGATAGCCCTCCCGCTGCGCCATTTTGACGTACGGGTCGTTGATGTGGTCGTGCAGCCAGTTCTGGTTGAAGCGGTTTTTTGCCATTCGAGAGAGAGATTGCTGCTATTTGCTTCGTGAAGCCGCGCTTTTAGCGGATAATACGCGTCTTCTTCGCGCGGCTGCGGCCCCTTTTCAGGCCCAAGCCGCGATTTTACGTGGTTTCGGCGCACGTCTGACGCGGTAACTTTCCGCGATCGCTTTTCAGGCAGCGCGCCCTTATTAAGATTTAGACATTTCCATGCCCGCCCTTTCGCTTTCTCCCGCCGAGCGCTCCGCGCTGCGCTCCCAGGCCCATGCGCTCAAGCCCGTCGTGCTGATCGGTGCCGAAGGGCTGACCGACGCCGTGCTGAAGGAAATCAAGGTGCACCTCGACGCGCATCAGTTGATCAAGATCCGCGTGTTCGGCGACGAACGCGACGCACGCGTCGCCATCTACGACGAGATCTGCGACCGCCTGAGCGCGGCGCCGATCCAGCACATCGGCAAGCTGCTGGTGATCTGGAAGCCCGAGGCCGCGGTTGCCCCGACCCGCGGCCGTCGTGCCGGTGCGCTGCCGAGCGCGGCCGAAGTCGTCGACGACCGCAAGGGCCGTGCACCGCGCACCGTCAAGGTCGTCAAGGTGTCGCCGAACGCGAGCCCCGTGCGCCGCCCGAAGCCGACGAAGGTCGTCGTGCGCGGCAACGAACGCGTGACCGCGGGCGGTACCGTGAAGCGTGCGAAAAAGCGCCAGGCCAGCACCAAGCGGCCGTTCCAGGACAAGTAAAACGCCCGTGCGGCACGGATTCCCGTGCCGCCTGCCCGGCGCGTCGCTCAGGCGTCGCGCGCCGGCAGACGCCAGATCAGCATCAGCCCCAGCACGCTCTCGACAAGATAGAACACGCTCGAGACGCCGTGCAGCATCCCGAAGCGGCTCGCATACGGCGAATTCGCGATATCGGTGCCCGCATCCATCGCGGCCACCCGCAGCGCATTCATGAACGGCTGCAGCGCGAAATACCCGACCAGCACGCACACGACCATCGCGGCGACGATCCAGCGCACGCGGCGATATTCGTCGCTGCCGCGCCGCACCTGCTGGTTCGACAACGCGAGCAGCAGCACGCCGCACACGACGCCGAGGATCGCCTCGATACGGAACAGCTGGGCGGCGACCGAACCGGCCGTCATCCGCTCCAGCGTCTTGAACAATACGGGGGCGACCGCATACCCGATCGTCAGCAGGCTGCCGACCCATACGGCCGACAGCAGACGGAACACGCGATGCGGCATCACGTCGCCCCGCTTCAGACGTAGCTGACCGAGATGATTTCGTACTCGCGCACGCCGCTCGGCGCCTGCACGGCCGCGACGTCGCCTTCGGACTTGCCGATCAGCGCACGCGCGATCGGCGAGCTGACCGAGATCAGGCCGTGATCGATATCGGCTTCGTCGTCGCCGACGATTTGATACTTGACGGTATCGCCCGACTCGAGATCCTCGAGTTCGACCGTCGCGGCGAACACCACGCGGCCGTCGGCGTCGAGCACCGTGGGATCGATGATTTGCGCGGCGGACAGCTTGGATTCGAGCTCCGCGATACGACCCTCGATGAAGCCCTGTTTTTCCTTTGCGGCATCGTATTCGGCGTTTTCGGACAGGTCGCCCTGTGCGCGGGCCTCCGCGATCGCGTTGATCACGGCCGGCCGCTCGACGGACTTGAGGCGCTGCAATTCATCGCGCAGTTGCTCTGCGCCACGCTTTGTCAACGGAATGGTGCTCATAAACGGCTCAATCGCTAAAAACGGCTATAAAAAAAATCACCGCGATTAAGCGCGCTTCCGATGCACTGGAAACACCGCCTAATCGCGGCACGTGTTGCTTCGACAGGTAACTGAACGCTTAGTTTAGGCGAGCGTGAAGACCTTGTAAATCATAGACTTCCAGATCCTTCAGGTAGCGCAAGCCCTCGACGGCCGCGCGCGCGCCCGACATCGTCGTGTAGTACGTGACCTTGTGCGCCTGCGCGCTCATGCGGATCGAACGCGAATCGGCGATCGCCTGGCGCGTCTCGTCGACCGTCGTGAACACGAGTGCGATCTCGCCGTTCTTGATCATGTCGACGATGTGCGGACGGCCGTCCTTCACCTTGTTCACGACCTTCACCGGCACGCCGGCCGCTTCGATCGCGGCAGCCGTGCCCTTGGTGGCGACGATCGGGTAGCCGAGGTCGTGCAGCATGCGCGCGACTTCGACGGCCTTCGGCTTATCCGCGTCCATCACGGTCAGCAGCACCGTGCCCGACTCCGGCAGGCGCGAACCGGCCGCGAGCTGCGACTTGAACAGCGCTTCGCCGAACGTCTGGCCGACGCCCATCACTTCGCCGGTCGAACGCATTTCAGGCCCGAGGACCGGATCGACGGTCGGGAACTTGACGAACGGGAACACCGCTTCCTTCACGCTGAAGTACGGCGGCTCGACTTCCTTCGTCACGCCCTGCTGCGCGAGCTTCTGGCCGACCATCGCGCGCGCCGCGATCTTCGCGAGCGGCAGGCTGGTCGCCTTCGACACGTACGGCACCGTGCGCGACGCGCGCGGGTTCACTTCCAGCACGTAGATGACGTCCTGCTTCGAACCATCCGCCTGCGGTACCTGCTGGATCGCGAACTGCACGTTCATCAGGCCGACCACGTTCAGCGCCTTCGCCATCGCGCCCGTCTGGCGCTTCAGCTCGGCCACGGTTTCCTTCGACAGCGAATACGGCGGCAGCGAGCACGCCGAGTCGCCGGAGTGAACGCCCGCCTGCTCGATGTGCTCCATCACGCCGCCGATGAACACGGCTTCGCCGTCGCAGATGCAGTCGACGTCGCACTCGATCGCGTCGTTCAGGAAGCGGTCGAGCAGCACCGGCGAATCGTTCGACACCTTCACGGCCTCGCGCATGTAGCGCTCGAGGTCGCGCGGCTCGTGGACGATTTCCATCGCGCGGCCGCCGAGCACGTACGACGGACGCACGACCAGCGGATAGCCGATTTCGTCGGCCAGCGCGAGCGCTTCGTCCTCGGCGCGGGCGGTGCGGTTCGGCGGCTGGCGCAGGCCCAGGTCCTGCAGCAGCTTCTGGAAGCGTTCGCGGTCTTCGGCCGCGTCGATCATGTCCGGCGACGTACCGACGATCGGCACGCCGTGCGCCTCGAGGTCGAGCGCGAGCTTCAGCGGCGTCTGGCCGCCGTACTGGACGATCACGCCGACCGGCTTTTCCTTGTCGACGATTTCGAGCACGTCCTCGAGCGTCAGCGGCTCGAAGTACAGGCGATCGGACGTGTCGTAGTCGGTCGACACCGTTTCCGGGTTGCAGTTGACCATGATCGTTTCATAGCCGTCCTCGCGCATCGCGAGCGCCGCGTGCACGCAGCAGTAGTCGAACTCGATACCCTGGCCGATCCGGTTCGGGCCGCCGCCCAGCACCATGATCTTCTTGTTCGTGGTCGGCTGCGCCTCGCACTCTTCCTCGTAGGTCGAGTACATGTAGGCCGTTTTCGTCGCGAACTCGGCCGCGCACGTGTCGACGCGCTTGTAGACCGGGCGCACGTTCAGTTCCACGCGGCGCTTGCGGACGTCTTCCGGCGTCGCGCCGAGCAGCTTCGCGAGGCGGCGGTCGGAGAAGCCGCTCTGCTTCAGGTAGCGCAGCTCGTCGAACGTCAGCGACGCGAGCGTGCGGCCACCGAGCGCCTTTTCCTTCAGGATGATCTGCTCGATCTGCTCGAGGAACCACGGGTCGATCGCGGTTTCCGCGAAGATTTCCTCGGCCGTCATGCCGATACGGAACGCATCGCCGACGTACCAGATGCGGTCCGGGCCCGGCTCGTGGATCTCGATCGCGATCTCGTCGCGGTTGGTCGACTTCTCGTCGAGGCCGTCGACTCCGACTTCGAGGCCGCGCAGCGCCTTCTGGAACGATTCCTGGAACGTGCGGCCGATCGCCATCACTTCGCCGACCGACTTCATCTGCGTGGTCAGGCGCGAATCGGCCTCGCGGAACTTCTCGAACGCGAAACGCGGGATCTTCGTGACGACGTAGTCGATCGTCGGCTCGAACGACGCCGGCGTCTGGCCGCCGGTGATTTCGTTCTTCAACTCGTCGAGCGTGTAGCCGACCGCCAGCTTCGCTGCGACCTTCGCGATCGGGAAGCCGGTGGCCTTCGACGCGAGCGCCGACGAACGCGACACGCGCGGGTTCATCTCGATGACGACCATGCGGCCGTCCTTCGGGTTGATCGAGAACTGCACGTTCGAGCCGCCCGTGTCGACGCCGATCTCGCGCAGCACCGCGAGCGATGCGTTACGCAGGATCTGATACTCCTTGTCGGTGAGCGTCTGCGCGGGCGCGACCGTGATCGAGTCGCCGGTGTGCACGCCCATCGGGTCGAGGTTTTCGATCGAGCAGACGATGATGCAGTTGTCGGCGCGGTCGCGCACGACTTCCATCTCGTATTCCTTCCAGCCGAGCAGCGACTCTTCGATCAGCAGCTCGCGCGTGGGCGACAGGTCGAGACCGCGCTTGCAGATTTCCTCGAACTCTTCGCGGTTGTACGCGATGCCGCCGCCCGAGCCGCCGAGCGTGAACGACGGGCGGATCACGATCGGGTAGCCGCTGCCGCCCGTCTCCGCCATGATTTCGGCGTGCACCTTGGTCGCTTCTTCCATCGAATGCGCGATGCCCGACTTCGCGGAGCCGAGACCGATCTTGGTCATCGCTTCCTTGAACTTCTGGCGGTCTTCGGCCTTGTCGATCGCTTCCGGCGACGCGCCGATCAGCTCGACGCCGAACTTCTCGAGCACGCCGTGGTGGTGCAGGTCGAGCGCGCAGTTCAACGCGGTCTGGCCGCCCATCGTCGGCAGGATCGCGTCCGGGCGCTCCTTCTCGATGATGCGCGCGACGACTTCCCACGTGATCGGCTCGATGTAGGTCACGTCGGCCGTGTTCGGGTCGGTCATGATCGTCGCCGGGTTGCTGTTGACGAGAACGACCTTGTAGCCCTCCTCACGCAACGCCTTGCAAGCCTGCGCGCCCGAATAGTCGAACTCGCACGCCTGGCCGATGATGATCGGGCCGGCGCCGATGATGAGGATGCTCTTGATGTCTGTGCGTTTTGGCATGGCTTGTGAATTCAATAAGTAATCGTTGTCGTGGGTCGGCCGGCGGCGCTCAGCTCATGGTCGCGAGCGCAAGCTTCACCGAGAAACCGATGAACAGGCCGCCCACGCTGCTCGCCGCGCCTGCCGCGAGCTTGCGGCGGCGGCGGAAATGCTCGGCGAGCCGCGCCCCCGCGAAGATCAGCGTGCTCAGGTACAGGAAGCTCGCGCATTGCGCGATCGCCCCGAGCACGACGAACGACAGCGCGGGATGCGGGAATGCCGGGTCGACGAACTGGATGAAGAACGAGATGAAGAACAGGATCGCCTTCGGATTCAGCAGGCTCACGATCAGCGCCTTGCGGAACGGCTTGTCGAAAGACTGCTCGCCGTCGACCGTACGCGGCGCGTCGGCCGGCGCATGGGCCGGCGTGCGCAGCTTTTGCCACGCGCTGCGCAGCATGCCGGCACCGATGTAGAGCAGATACGCGGCGCCGCCGTACTTGACGACGGAGAACAGCAGCGGATTCGCCTTCAGCAGCGACGCGACGCCCGCGGCGGACAGCACCATCAGCACGGTATCGCCGACGAACACGCCGCAGGCCGCGCGATAGCCGGCCTTCACGCCGCGCTGCGCGGCGAGCGACAGCACGTACATCGAGTTCGGCCCCGGCAGCAGGATGATGAAGATCACGCCGAACACGTAGGTCCAGATATCCGTGATGCCGAGTGCGTGGCCGAACATGATGTGAATCTCCCGTCCTTCGGTTGCGTCGATGACGTTAAGCGTTGCGCTGCTTCGCCGCGTCCATCAGCGCGGTGAAACGGTCGAACAGGTAGCCGATGTCGTGCGGGCCGGGCGACGCTTCCGGGTGGCCCTGGAAGCAGAACGCCGGCTTGTCGGTCAGCTCGAAGCCCTGCAGCGTGCCGTCGAACAGCGATACGTGCGTCACGCGCGCGTTGGCCGGCAGCGAATCGGCATCGACCGCGAAGCCGTGGTTCTGCGACGTGATCACGACTCGGCCGTCGCCGAGATCCTTCACCGGATGGTTCGCGCCGTGGTGGCCCGTTTTCATCTTGAGCGTCTTCGCGCCGACCGCGAGGCCCATGATCTGGTGGCCGAGGCAGATGCCGAAGGTCGGCACGCCGCGCTCGATGAATTCCTTCGTGGCCGCGATCGCGTAATCGCACGGCTCCGGATCGCCGGGGCCGTTCGACAGGAAGACGCCGTCCGGATTCAGCGCGAGCGCATCGGCCGCGCTGGCCTGGGCGGGCAGCACCGTCACGTGGCAGCCGCGCTGCGCGAGCATGCGCAGGATGTTGTACTTGACGCCGAAGTCGTACGCGACGACGCGATACTTCGGCGATTCCTGCATGCCGTAGCCGCCTTCGAGACGCCATTCCGTCTGCTTCCATTCGAACGGCTTCGTGGTCGACACGACCTTCGCGAGATCCATGCCGGCGAGGCCCTCGAACGAGCGCGCGAGCTCGATCGCCTTCGCTTCGTCATCGGAGCCCGTCAGGATGCAGCCGCTCTGCGCGCCCTTGTCGCGCAGGATGCGGGTCAGCTTGCGGGTGTCGATGCCGGCGATCGCGACGACGCCTTCGTCGCGCAGGTAGTCGCCGAGCGTGCGGTCCATGCGGAAGTTCGATGCGAGCGTCGGCAGATCGCGGATGATCAGGCCGGCGGCATGGACTTTCGTGGCTTCGACGTCTTCGGCATTGACGCCGACGTTGCCGATATGCGGATAGGTGAGCGTGACGATCTGGCGCGAGTAGCTCGGATCAGTCAGGATTTCCTGATAGCCGGTGATCGCGGTATTGAACACGACTTCGCCGATCGTATGGCCTTCGGCCCCGATCGAATAACCACGAAAGACCGTGCCGTCGGCGAGTGCAAGCAAGGCGGGAGAAAAAGACGGCAACACGGGAGGCTCCTTGGGGAACACCCTGCTGCCGACCTGTTTACCCTGCCGCGCGAGCGCCGCGCTGCGTGGGCGCGCGTGGTCGCTAGCTGGACGCGGCCTGCGTTGTCGAGACGCGAGCCCGGCGCGTGGCGCACGAGGCTTCGCGGCATCGCCCGGCAGGCGGCGTGCGGCGGATGAACGGGATGAATGAGGTAGGCGCTAGGGTGCGAGGTTGATCAGCACAAACTTTCAAATTATAGCCTGAAAATGGGCCTATCTTCAATTGCCATGGCCGTCCGACCGTGCGCGCGCCGCGCCCGGCAGCGTAACGCGACGTGCTGCGGCCCCGTTTTCGCGGCCGCCCTACCCGCCAGCGTACCGCCGGATCAGTGCGCTTGGCCAGTGCCGCGCGCGGGCCACGCGTACCAGACCGCGCTCGCGAGCTGCAGCGCGAGCAGCACGCCCCAGGCGGTGAAGTGCGCGGCCGCCGGATAACGGCCGTCGACCGCCGGCCAGTGCGACAGCACGGCACCGACGCCGATCTGGAACGCGAAGATCAGCAGGAAGATCACGAGCGTGAGCGTCGTGTTCGCGCGGCCGATCAGGTGAGCGGGAAAATGGCCGGCCATCACCGCGTAGGTCAGGATGCCCACGCCGCCGAACATCCCGTAGGCAGCCCACAGCACGGCGGGCGGCAACGCCACGCGCGCGACGATCGCGAGCTGCGTCGCGACGAACAGCGCCATGCCGATACCGCACGTTGCGTAGACCGACAGGCCGCGCCGCTCGAGCACGCGCGCCGCCGCGCCGAAGCCGACGCAGCCGGCCATCATCGCGAAGCCGAGCACCGACACGAGACGCGCGGCATGCGGCGCGTCGAACCCGCCGACGTCGCGCAGATACGGGCCGACCCACAGCGACTGCATCGCATAGAACACGCCCTGCGTGACGACGGAAAACGACGAGATCTTCCAGAACGCGCGGCTGCTCAGGATGTGCCATGTACCCTTGAACTGGCTGACGAGCCCGCCCTGATGGCGTGCCTGCTGCGCGTCGGGCGCTCCGAAGCCGATCGATGCCGCCACGACCACCGTCAGCGCCGCAAGGCCGACACAGATCATGCGCCAGCTCGTCCAGCCGAGCAGCCAGGTCAGCGGCGAGCCGACCATCACGCCGCCGAGGCCGCCCACGGCCATCACGAGACCGTTGACGAGCGGCAGCCGGCCGACCGGGAAATGCTGCGCGAGCGCCTTGAACGCCGCGCCGAGACACACCGATACGCCGACGCCGATCAGCAGCCGGCCGACCATCATCGTGCCGATGCCGTGCGCCGCGCCGAACACGGCCGCGCCGGCCGCCGCGAACAGCAGCATGCCGGCCGTCACGCGGCGCGGGCCGAAGTGGTCGAGCATGACGCCGGCCGGAATCTGCGCCCCCGCGAAGCCGAGGAAATAGAGGCTGGTGAGCAGGCCGAGATCGGCGGCCGACAGCCCGAGCTCGTGCGTGACGAACGGCGCGAAGCCCAGATTGACGCCGCGAAACACGTACGACACGAAATACCCGACCGAAAACAGCGCGAGCACCCTCACCTGCACCGACGACATCGCTTCCCCTTGTCATGAAGACGCGCGACGCAGCGCCGCCGCGTCGCGCACAAACGAAAACGCCGTCACCTCGGTGACGGCGTTTCGCCGAATTCGTCGGATGATAGCGCAACCGTGCGGGCCTCACCGGCCGCCACGCCGCGCGGCAGCCGCGCTTACTTCTTCTTGCCCTTGTGCGCGGCGGTCTTGGCCGGCGCGGCTTTCGCGGGCGCGGCCTTCGCCGACTTCGCCGACGATTTGGCGGCGCCGCGCTTGCCGCCGTGCGACTTGCCGCCCACCGCCAGGCTCGCGCGCTCGATGTGCGCACCGCCCGCCGACGTCGCGATCCGCTCCGGACCGGGTTCCGCCGGCACCGCACGGCCGACCGGCACGTGCAGCACGAGCGCCTGGCCCGGCATCGCGAGATCGCGGTGCGTACGGTTCCACGCCTTCAACTGGCCGACCGACACGCCGTAGCGGCCGGCGATCGCCGCCATCGACTGCTTGCGGCGCACGCGGATCAGCATCTTGCGGGTATCGGGGACGTCCGGCTCCATCGCGAGCGCGCCGTTTTCGGCGACGTCGGCGCTGATGTCCTCGTCGTCGTCATCGCCGCGCGGCACGACGATCGTCGAGCCCGGCTTCAGGCGCATGCCGGCCGGAATCTTGTTGACCGACATCAGCGTATCGGCGTCGACGCCGATCTTCTCGGCGATCGCGGCCGGGCGCGCACGCTCGCTGACCGTGTAGGTGGTCCACGACGACAACTGGCCGTTGTAGGCTTTCAGGTTCTTCTCGAACGCGGACGCGTTGTCGAACGGCAGCAGGATCTGCGGCTCGGTCGCGCCGAGAATCACCGGTTTCGAGAACGACGGGTTCAGCGAGCGGAACTCGTCGAGCGGCAGGTTCGCGAGCTTCGCGGCCACCGCCACGTCGATGTCGCGCGACGTCGTGACCGTCACGAAATACGGGTGGTTCGGGATATCGGGCAGCGACAGGCCGTACTGCTGCGGGCTCGCGATGATGTTCTTCACCGCCTGCAGCTTCGGCACGTAGTTGCGCGTCTCGTTCGGCATGCGCAGGCTCTGGTAGTCGGTCGGCAGGCCGGCCGCCTGATTGCGCGCGATCGCACGCTGCACGTTGCCTTCGCCCCAGTTGTACGCGGCCAGCGCCAGATACCAGTCGCCGAACATGTCGTGCAGGCGGGACAGGTAGTCGAGCGCGGCGCTCGTCGACGCGAGCACGTCACGGCGCTCGTCCTGCCACATGTTGCGCTTCAGGTTGTACGTGCGGCCGGTGCCGGGCATGAACTGCCACATGCCGGCCGCTTTCGCGACCGACAGCGCCTGCGGGTTGTACGCGGACTCGATGAACGGCAGCAGCGCGAGCTCGGTCGGCATGTGACGCGCCTCGAGCTCCTCGACGATGTGATACAGGTACTTCTGCGAGCGCTCGGTCATGCGCTGCACGTAATCGGGCCGCTGCGTATACCAGGTCGTCTGCATGTCGACGAGATCGCTCTGCAGGTCGGGCATCTGGAAGCCGCGACGGATGCGCGCCCAGAGATCGGAGTCCGCACTGGTCAGGTCGCCGACGGATTGCTTGTCGACGTCGACAGTTTCTTTGGCGGTGGCTGATTTACGGAGGTAGTTGGACGTCGCCTGCGAATCGGCGGCGTTGTTGGCGACAGGGGGCTGGCTCGCACAAGCGGCGAGTAGCAGCACCACCATCGCACTCAATATAAGTCGCATGAAAATCTCGGCTTCCGACGGCTGGAAATTGCAGGCGATACTACGGAAGTGCGTGCTTCACGTCAATAAAAACACCGAAAACTCAGCGAAATCCTACATTTGGAGCAATTTTTACAGACACCGCTTGAGCTTTTGGAGTCCTCCGGAAAACGTCATCGAAACCGGTTTTTCCATTCGCGCATCAGCGTGAACGCCGCCAGACGATCCGTCACCGTTTCGTGCAGCTCGGCCTCGAGCGTCGCATGGATCGCCGCGCTGTCGGCCCGCATGAACGGGTTAACGGCACGCTCGTGGGCGATCGTAGTGGGCAGCGTCGGCACGCCGCGCGCACGCAGTGCCTGCGCGTCGTCGCGCCACGCGGCGAGCGCCGCATTGCCGGGCTCGCACGCGAGCGCGAAGCGGATGTTCGACAGCGTGTATTCGTGTGCACAATGCACGCGCGTGTCGCCCGGCAGTGCCGCGAGCGCGTCGAGCGACGCGAGCATCTGCGCGGGCGTGCCTTCGAACAGGCGGCCGCAACCGCACGAGAACAGCGTGTCGCCGCAGAATACGTGCGGCACCGCATTGCCCTGCCCGGCCTGCTGAAAATATGCAATGTGGCCACGCGTATGACCCGGCACGTCGAGCACGTCGAATGCGACGGCCGGCGCGTCGAGCACCACGCGATCGCCGCCCGAAAGCGGCTGCGTGACCACGTCGATCGATTCGGCCGCGGGGCCGTAAACGGTGAGCGGAGCATCGGCCGGTTGGCTATTTCGCAGCCCCTCGACACCGCCGACGTGGTCGGCGTGGTGGTGCGTGAGTAAAATAGCGGTCAACCGCCAGCCTCGTTCGGCAAGAACCCGGCGTACGGGCGCGGCTTCACCCGGATCGACGGCGATCGCATCGCGGCCGTCCGAGACGAGCCAGATATAGTTGTCTTCGAATGCCGGAACCGGCACGTATTCCAGCTCGTTCATGGGCGCGCAATCATCGTTATGTCTGACCGTCAAATTATAGACTGGCCTGCCTGGACCGACTCGCCGCCCGGCCGCTACGTGCTGGGCTGGGAACAGGCGCAGCTCGACCGGATCGTGTCCGACGTCTTCGGCTTCCACGCGCTGCAGCTCGGCCTGCCGCAGCTCGATGCGCTGCGCGAGAACCGCATGCCGTATCGCGGCCTGGTGCTCGACCCGGCGAGCGGCGCGAGCGCGCCGTATCAGTATCCGTGGGCGCGCAAAGCGCACACGGGGGCCCACGCGCCTGCCGATCGCAGCACGACCTGGTGCGACCTGCTCGACCTGCCGTTCGAGTCGCAGAGCGTCGACCTGATCGTGATGCCGCACACGCTCGAATTCACGTCCGACCCGCACCGCCTGCTGCGCGAGGCCGAGCGCGTGCTGATGCCGGAAGGCCAGCTCGTGATCACCGGCTTCAATTCGCTCAGCCTGTGGGGCATGCGGCAGTCGTTCGGGCGCATGGCGAACCGCCCGTTCGTGCCGGCCACGCGCGACCAGATCGCGTTCATCCGGCTCAAGGACTGGATCAAGCTGCTCGGCTTCGACCTCGAACGCGGCCGCTTCGGCTGCTACCGGCCGCCGCTCGCCACCGACCAGTGGCTGGCCCGCTACGGCTTCATGGAGGCCGCCGGCGACCGCTGGTGGCCGATCTTCGGCGCCGTCTACATGGTGACGGCCGTCAAGCGCGTGCGCGGCATGCGCCTCGTCGGCCAGATCAAGATGAAGAAGCCCGTGCTCGCACCGGGCCTGACGCCGGCGGCCTCCCCGACCACCCACCAAGAACGTTCATGACAACCGACACCATCGACATCTATACCGACGGCGCCTGCAAGGGCAACCCCGGCCCCGGCGGCTGGGGCGCACTGCTGCGCTACGGCGATCAGGAAAAGGAACTGTTCGGCGGCGAGCCGAACACGACCAACAACCGCATGGAGCTGATGGGCGTGATCGCCGCGCTCGAAGCGCTCAAGCGGCCGTGCCGGGTGATCGTGCATACCGACTCGCAATACGTGCAGAAAGGCATCAGCGAGTGGATCCACGGGTGGAAGAAGAAGGGCTGGGTCACCGCGGCGAAGACGCCCGTGAAGAACGCCGACCTGTGGAAGCGGCTCGACGCGCTCGTCGTGCAGCACGAGATCGAGTGGCGTTGGGTCAAGGGCCACGCGGGCCATCCCGAGAACGAGCGGGCCGACGCGCTCGCGAACCGCGGCGTCGAATCGCTGGCCGCCTGAACGCCGGCCGCCCTCTCCCGTTTTCCTTGCTTTTCCCGACATGCGCCAGATCATTCTCGATACCGAAACCACCGGCCTGAACGCCCGCACGGGCGACCGCCTCATCGAAATCGGCTGCGTCGAGCTGCTGAACCGGCGGCTCACCGGCAATAACCTGCATTTCTACGTGAACCCCGAGCGCGACAGCGATCCGGGCGCACTGGCGGTGCACGGCCTCACGACCGAATTCCTCAGCGACAAGCCGAAATTCGCGGAAGTCGCCGATCAGATCCGCGACTTCGTGAAGGGCGCCGAGCTGATCATCCACAACGCGCCCTTCGACCTTGGCTTCCTCGACGCCGAATTCGCGCGGCTCGGCCTGCCGCCGTTCAGCGAGCATTGCGGCGGCGTGATCGACACGCTGGTGCAGGCCAAGCAGATGTTCCCCGGCAAGCGCAATTCGCTCGACGCGCTGTGCGACCGTTTCGGCATCAGCAACGCGCACCGCACGCTGCACGGCGCACTGCTCGACTCGGAGCTGCTCGCGGAGGTGTATCTCGCGATGACGCGCGGTCAGGACAGCCTCGTGATCGACATGCTCGACGACGCGGGCGCCGACGGCGGCACCGCGAACGGCAAGCGCGTGTCGCTCGCCGCGCTCGATCTGGCCGTGGTGGCCGCGAGCGACGACGAGCTTGCCGCGCACCAGGCTCAGCTCGACGAGCTCGACAAGTCGGTCAAGGGCGCCTGCGTGTGGCGCCGGTCCGCCGATACGGACACCGCCGAAGCAGCCTGACGCATGCGGCCCGCGGCCCGCGCCGCGGCCGCGCTCACGCGCGCGGCTGCAGCGCGATGACGGCCATCCCGCCGAGCGCGAGCACCGCGCCGGCCACGTCCCAGCGGGTCAGCGCGACGCCGTCGACCACCCGCAGCCAGATCAGCGCCACCGCGATGTACACGCCGCCGTACGCGGCGTAAGTGCGCCCCGCCGCGCTCGGGTGGAGCGTCAGCAGCCACGCGAACAGCGCGAGCGACACCGCGGCCGGCACCAGCAGCCAGGCCGGGCGCCCGGCCTTCAGCACGAGCCACGGCAGATAGCAGCCGACGATTTCGGCCAGCGCGGTAGCGGCGAACAGCGCCGCGATCCTCATCAATTCGGTCATCCGGTTCCTCGCGAATTCAGCCCCGTCGCGGCGGGCGGAACGGCCGCGCCGCGCGCCGCCGATCATACCCGAGCGGGCCGGGCCGAATGCCCCGCCAGACGGGCGAGTCCGGGCAATTTGCACGATCATCCGTCATCGTGCTATCATGTCGCCTGTTTCAACATTCAATCTCTGTCTTTTCGATTTTGAGGGAAGTCCGTCCGCACGATGCTGGCCGGCGCCTCGATCGAAATGCATCCACAGGAAAGCCCGCCCGACAGGCCCGCTTTTCTCGTTTCGTTGCCCCTCCGGGGCGTTGCCGGAACGCCGGACCCTCGTCCGCACCGGCATCTGCCGCCTGCATCACGCGGCCCATTCTTCATGAGCGCACTGTCGCGACGGCCCATCGGGCCCGCGTCGAAGCAGCCCCTCGGCCCTTTGCTGCCCCTTGCGCAGTAAGTGCTTGATGGTCTGCCCCGACGCGCCGCACGCGACCCCGCGCTCGCCGGCAAACCGTGTCGGACGGCCTGCCCGTTCCGGCGCTGTCAAAGGAGTGCATGACCTTGACCGCAACACACGTCAGCCCGACCGCTGTCTCTTCCTCCGCTTCGTCGTCCGCCGAAGCCCCGCTCGCCGTGGACGACATCACCGTCGTCGACCAGAGTCTGCTCAAGCGCGCCGTCAGCGCGATGGCCATCGGCAATGCGATGGAATGGTTCGACTTCGGCGTCTACAGCTATATCGCCGTCACGCTCGGCAAGGTGTTCTTCCCGTCCAGCAGCCCGTCCGCGCAGTTGCTCGCCACCTTCGGCACGTTCGCGGCCGCATTCCTCGTGCGCCCGCTCGGCGGCATGGTGTTCGGCCCGCTCGGCGATCGCATCGGCCGCCAGCGCGTGCTCGCCGCCACGATGATCATGATGGCCGCCGGCACCTTCGCGATCGGCCTGATCCCGAGCTATGCGTCGATCGGCATCATGGCGCCCGTGCTGCTGCTCGTCGCCCGCCTCGTGCAGGGCTTCTCGACCGGCGGCGAATACGGCGGCGCGGCCACCTTCATCGCCGAGTTCTCGACCGACAAGCGCCGCGGCTTCATGGGCAGCTTCCTCGAATTCGGCACGCTGATCGGCTATGTGCTGGGCGCGGGCGTCGTCGCGCTGCTCACCGCGTCGCTGTCGCAGGAAGCGCTGCTGTCGTGGGGCTGGCGCGTGCCGTTCCTGATCGCCGGCCCGCTCGGCCTGATCGGTCTCTACATCCGGATGAAGCTCGAGGAAACGCCCGCGTTCAAGCGCCAGGCCGAAGAGCGCGAAGCGCAGGACAAGGCCGTGCCGAAGGCGCGCTTCCGTGAAACGCTGTTGCGCAACTGGCGTGCGCTGCTGCTGTGCGTCGGCCTCGTGCTGATCTTCAACGTGACCGACTACATGGTGCTGTCGTACCTGCCGAGCTTCATGTCGTCGACGCTGCATTTCGACGAATCGCACAGCCTCGTGCTCGTGCTGATCGTGATGGTGCTGATGATGCCGATGACGCTGTACGCCGGCCGCCTGTCGGACAAGGTCGGCCGCAAGCCGGTGATGCTCGCCGGCTGCGTCGGCCTGCTGGTGCTGTCGGTTCCGTCGCTGATGCTGATCCATGCGGGCACCACGGCGTCGGTGTTCGGCGGCCTGCTGATTCTCGGCGTGCTGCTGTCGTGCTTCACCGGCGTGATGCCGTCGGCGCTGCCCGCGCTGTTCCCGACCGAGATCCGTTACGGCGCCCTCGCGATCGGCTTCAACGTGTCGGTGTCGCTGTTCGGCGGCACGACGCCGCTCGTCACCGCGTGGCTCGTCGAGGTCACGCACAACCTGATGATGCCGGCGTACTACATGATGGGCGCCGCGTTGATCGGCGTCGTGTCGGTCGTCGCGCTCGCCGAAACCGCGCGCCAGCCGCTGAAGGGCTCGCCGCCGGCCGTCGCGACGCGCCGCGAAGCGCACCAGCTCGTGCGCCAATTGCGCGAAGACGACGACGAGTCGGAAATCTACGGCGTCGCGACTCCCGCACGCGCGTGAGCGTCGCCCAATGAAAAAGCCCCGGCCGAAGCCGGGGCCCGATCGAATCCGATCCGCCCGACCGGCTTGCGCCGGCCGGGCTTTTTTTCATCCGCGTGCCGCGAACGTGCTCATGCGTGCGCTTCGCAGTGACGGCAGAAGATCAGTGCGCGCGACCGCGACACGGCCGCCTGCGCACCGCGCGCCGCGACGATCAGCCCGACCTGGCCGAGATTGAAATCGCGCTCGACCATCAACTGCGTCAGCGCGGCAAGCGGCAACAACACGGACGGGTGGTACAGGCTCGATTCGATCAGGGCTTTCATCATCGGCTCCATCTGGCAATGCGTGATTCGATGGAGTGGATTCTAGGGATCGGTCGCCTCCGGATAAACAGCGCGAATGCGAAGTCACTTGTCAGCCGTCGAGAACAATCGGCAGCGGCTTGCCGGACAAGGGCGAGCGGCGTCCGACATCGATGTGCGACGGCCCGGCGGGCCGCCGCGAAGCCCAGGGCCCGTTCACGCTGATAACGGACGTGCGCTGGCCCTAGCCAAGCGGCGTTTCGGCGAAGGCCGGCAGCGCTTCCGCCCGCGCGGAATGCGCGGCGAGCGCCGGATAACGGGCCGGATCGATCCGGGCGAGCGCCGGGTAATCGGCGGCCATGAACTGCGTGAAGCGCCACGCCACCGCGACCGTCACGTCGGACTGCAGCAGCCGCGCGCCGCCGAACCAGCCGTTCGCGGCCGCGACCAGCGGCTCCAGTGCGCCGTATGCGGCTTCGAGCTGGCTCAGCACGCGGTCGACCCACGGTTCGTGCTGCTTGTCCGACGGCCGCAGCGCATGCTCGTAGACGACCTGCACGGTTTTCTCGGCAGCGGCCAGCGCGAATCCGATCGGCACCAGCGCGCGCAGCCGGGCATCGACGGCGGCGGGCAACAGGCGCCGCTCCGGCGCGGCCAGGTGGTCGAGATAGTCGACGATCAGCGACGAATCGATCAGGGTCGCGCCGCCGTCGGTCACGAGTGTCGGCGCCTTGACGACCGGGTTGACCGCCCTGAACCGCTCGACCTGACGAAACACCGAGATCGACTCGTGTTCGAACGGCAGGTCGAGCAGCTTCGCCGAAATGGCGACGCGGCGCACGAACGGGGAATCCAGCATGCCGATCAGTTTCATCGCAAACGCTCCGCTTCGAGGGAATGGAACCGACGACTGTAGCAGCGTCGCGCGGCAGCGCCTAGCGTGCCCGTGCGCCTGACGCGCATCGGCCAGCCGCGCATCGGGCTCGCACTGCCCGTCCACTGTGACCATAATGCAGATTCACGCTCGTTCCGCCCCAGGGTCCGCCATGTGGTATGCCGTCGTCGAGCAGCAGCGGGAATGGATGCGCGCATGGCGCGCGGCGACGCGATACGCGTTCGATGCGTGGCCCGCGGCGTCGCTGCCGCATGCCGCATCGTCGTGCTACGACGACCTGTTCGAACCGCTGCTCGGGCCGCAGACCGCGCCGCCGGGCTTCGACCTCGCGTGGCCGGGCGTCAGCGAGCAGGTCGTCACGCACACGCCGTTTTGCGACTTGCGGCGCTTCGCGCATGCCGACGCGCGCCGCACGGTGCTGCTGTGCGCGCCGCTCGTCGGGCATGCGGCCGTGATGATGCGGGAAACCGTCGAAACGCTGCTCGCCGATGGCGACGTCTGTGTGACCGACTGGTGCAATGCGCGCGACGTGCCGCTCGCGGCCGGCCGTTTCGGGCTCGACGAATACGTCGCGATGCTCGACGGCTTCGTCGACACCCTCCAGCGCGACGATCGGCCGCTGCACGTCGTCGCCGTGTGCCAGGCCACCGTACCGGCGCTCGGCGCACTCGCGCTGCGTGCCGCGCGCGGCCTCGCGCCGCCCGCGAGTATCACGCTGATCGGCGGCCCGCTCGACGCGCGGCTGAATCCGAGCGCACTCGGCACCGCGGCAGCCGCCCATTCGCTCGACTGGTGCCGGCGCCACCTGATCGACATCGTGCCGCCCGGCTTCGCGGGGCATGGCCGCCACGTGTTCCCGACCTATCTGCAACAGGGCGAGATCGCGCTCCTGTATCCGCAGCGCTTCCTGACGCTGGTCGAAACCTATGCGCTGGCCGCATCGCGCTTCGACATGACCGGGCTCGCCGACGCCCGGCGGGCACTGCGCGAATACACGGCGCTGCTCGACATGCCGGCCGACTATTTTCTCGACACGGTCGACGTCGTGTTCCAGCGCATGCTGCTCGCGACCGGCGCGTGGCACGTGCACGGCCGGCGCGTCGAACCCGCCGCGCTGCGCGACGTCGCGCTGCTGACCGTCGAAGGCGCCCGCGACACGGTCACGGGCGCCGGGCAGACCCATGCGGCGCTCGGCCTGTGCAGCGGGCTCGCGGCCGACGAGCGCCATCGCGTCGACATCGACGATTGCGATCACTACGGGTTGTTTACGGGGCCACGCTGGCACGGCAACGTCCATCCGGCGCTGCAGCGCGTGTTCGCGCTGGCGGAAGCCCGCCGACCGCGCTCGCGCCGGATCCGTCGGACGTGACGCCGCGTCACGAGCACGCCGCATCGAGCAGCGCACGCACTTCAGCATCGCTCGTCTGCTCGAAGCGCGCGTAGAACTGGCTGATCCCGAAGAACCGGGACGGCTGCGACACCGTGACGAACGCGTCCGCCAGGCCGTCGAACGCGTGCGCGGCGCCCGCCGGCGCGACCGGCACCGCCGCGACGATGCGCGCCGGGTGGCGCTCGCGCAGCGCCTGCAGCGCGACGCGCATCGACGCGCCGGTCGCGACACCGTCGTCGACGACGATCGCGATGCGTCCGTCCACCGCGCGCGGCGGCACCGCGCCGCGGTACAGCGCTTCGCGGCGTTGCAGTTCGGCCGTCTCGCGCGCGATCACGTCGGCGAGCTGCGCATCGGATACGTCCATCGCGCGGATCACCGAACGTTGCAGATGAATCACGCCGCCCGTCGCGATCGCGCCCATCGCGAGTTCGGGGTCGAACGGCACACCGAGCTTGCGCACGACCAGCACGTCGAGCGGCGCGCGCAGCGCGCACGCGACCGGATACGCGACGGGCACGCCGCCGCGCGGCAACGCGAGCACGACTACATCGCTTCGCCCCGCGTATTCGCGCAACGCGTCGGCCAGTTGGCGGCCGGCATCGGCGCGATCGGCAAAACTGCTTTCGGTCACGATCGGCTCCCTGCCGTTGCGCCGGGTGCGCAACCCGCGCCGGCGCCTGTCAACGAGGATGGTTCATCGTTCGCGCCGATGCAAGCAGGGTCACACCGGCGCGCACCGCGCCGTAGGAAGGGTCAGAGGCCGCCGGCCTGCCGGTACAGCCGCCAGAACGACTGCGCGTAGGACTGCGCGAGTTCGGGCGCGCGCCGGAACACGTTCATCGTGTCGGCCTGCTCGGCCGCGCCGTCGGACAGGGTCGTCAACGCGACGCTGTCGTCGACGATCGCGAAGCGCGACGCGGGGCCGCCGTGCCGGGAATCGATCGCGACGTCGATCCCCGCGGATTTCAGATAGCCGGCGCCGCTGTACCTGCCCGCACGCGGCGGGCGCACCAGCACGACGCGCACTTCGATCCCGCGCGCGCGGGCCGAGCGCAGCGCGCTCGCGACAGCCGGCGGCACCTGCGTATAGCCGGCCAGCAGCACGCGGCGCTGCGCCTGTTCGATCAGATCGACGGTCGCGTCGGCCGCTGCGTTGTCATACGAAAAGTACGTGCCGACCGAGGCGGCGTCGGACGGAATCTGGCTGGCGTGGACGCTCGTCGCGCAGCAGAACGCGGCGAGCAGGAAGGCGGCTGGTCTC
The DNA here is from genome assembly GCF_902833095.1 of Burkholderia sp. BCC1208. Classification (NCBI taxonomy): domain Bacteria; kingdom Pseudomonadati; phylum Pseudomonadota; class Betaproteobacteria; order Burkholderiales; family Burkholderiaceae; genus Burkholderia; species Burkholderia sp. BCC1208. Next base: position 691,002 of record NZ_CADFDY010000001.1, read on the forward strand.
ATGGCGGGCGCCATTGTAGCGACGCCAATTCGCGTGGCAAGGGGCGGCTGCGACGCTGCTGCGCCGGCGCAACACCCGGTGCGAAACCGGTGCCCGGCGACCGTGTTTTCAGCCGAGTTTCAGCCCCGCCGATCAGCCGGCCGCGACGCGCGCGAGCCAGCTCGTCACGCCTTCGACGGAACGGAAATCCGCAAGGCTGCGCGCCGGCAGCGCGGGATACGCGCCAGCGGCCATCTCGGCCAGCGCGCGTCCGGGGCCGAGCTCGAGAAACGCGGTTGCGCCGGCCTCCACGCACGCGGCGAGACAGGCCGCCCACTCGACCGGCTCGGCGATCTGCCGCGCGAGCTTGTCGAGGCCCGTGTCGACATCGAGCACCGACGCGCCGTCGATCCCCGAAAACAGCCGCGTGCCGGGCAACGGCCGGCGCACGGGCGTCGCGGCCAACGTCGCGCGGAACGCCGGCACGGCCGCCGCGAGCCGGCGCGTGTGCGATGCGATCCGCACGCAGACGGGCGCGACACGCAGCGCGCCGGCGCGCGTCGCCTCATCCGCCACGGCATCGACATCGGCGTGCCGCCCCGCGACCACGAACGCATCGCCGGGGTTCGCGATCGCGATGGCCGCGTCGCGACCGTCGCACAGCTGCGCGAGCTGCGGGCGCGTCAGGCCGCGCACGAACACCATCCGCTCGTCGCCGCCGCTCGCGGCGTCCATCTCGCGTGCCCGCGCGGCGGCCAGATCGAGCGCATCGTGCGGGTCGATCATCCCCGCGACGCTCCACGAGCCGACCTCGCCGACGCTGTAGCCCGCGACGCAGCGCCGGCGCGGCCACACCGCATCGAGCAGCGCCGCCGCCGCGAGCGCCTGGACCGTGCAGAGGATCTGCGCGGCACGGTTTTCCTGCAGCGCGTCGGGCCCAGCCTGCCGGACCCACGCGCGCGGATCGTCGCCGAGCAGCCGGCCCGCATGCACGAACAGTGCGTCGGCCTGCGGCGCCGCCCCGGTCAGTTCGAACATGTCGGCGCGTTGCGCGCCCTGCCCCGAGCACAGGATGGCCAGCGTCATCGCGCGTCCCCTTCGGCTTCGAGCGCATCGACGAATACGCTCATCGCGAGCAGGTCGGCCGCGCCGCCCGGGCTCAGCCGGCGCGCGACGAACGCACGATGCGCGGCCGCCGCGCGCAGCCGCCAGTCGCGCGCCCGAACGCCGCCGCGCGCGACGAACGCGCGGGCCGTCGCGCGGGCGAAATCGAGGCCGTCCTGCCCGCCCCGATGCAGCAGATTCGTGTCGTCGAGCGCGGCGATCAGCGCGAAGCACGCGGCGACCCGCGCGGCTTCCGGATCGTCCGGCCGGTCGCGGCGGGCGCGGCGCAGCGCGGGCAGCCCGACCGCGTACACGGACGGGAAGCCGTCGGCCGCCTCGCGACGCGCCCCGCCGACACCGTAGCGGCGGCTGGCGCGCTCGCCGTGGCTGTCCGGCAAACGCGGGCCGCCGAGGATCTCGACGCCCCAGCGACCGGACACGAACGCACCGAGCGTGGTCCCGTCCGGCATCGCGCCCGGCAGCGCGCGCCGGCCGGCGGCCGCGCACAGCAGCCCGAGCCCGAAGATCGCGCCGCGATGCGTATTGACGCCGCCGGTCGCGGCGAGCATCGCGTGTTCGGCACGCAGGCCGATCTTGCGCAGCACGGCCATGTCGGCGTCGCGCGCGCCCGCGTCGGCGAGTTCCGCGAAGTACGGCCGCAGCACGGCGGCGCTGCGCGCGAACGTCGCGGCGTCCATGTCCGCGTGACTGCCGGTGTCGACGTGACTGACGAGGCCCGGCTTCGGATAGGTGTCGATCTCGAGCACGAGACTGCGCTCGGCCAGCGCGGCGATGCATTCGGCATCGGACGGCGCGGCGACGCGGCAGGCAGCCCGGGCGTTCATCGCGCGCCTCCGGTGAATGCGTCGGCGCGCATCAATTCGACGGTCATCGCGGTCTTCACCGCGACGTCGGGCGAGCGCGCGTGCAGTTCGCGCCAATTGACGCCCGCGCCGTCCTCGCGCAGCAGTTCGCCGTCGATGCGCATCGGCGCGCGCGCGTCGATCGCCGCGAGACCGTCGAGCAACGGCGCGAGCGATGCGGGATCGGGCAGCGGGAATACGATGTCGAGATCGGACGATGCGCTCAGGTAAGCCTCGCCGGTCAGCGCCTGCCACGCGAGGCTGCCGAACACGCGGCCCTGCACGCCGCAACGCGCGCCGAGCGCATCGAGCTCGTGCAGCGGCGCCTGCCATGCCGCCGGTGCGGCGGCGAGCACATCGGTCAATGTCGGCAGCGGACCGACCGTCGCGAGCGCGTCGGCGGCCGCGTTCAGCGCGATGCGCCGCTTGCCCGCCGACGGCGGCAGCGGCAGGCCGAGCGGCACGCGGCCGGCATCGGCTTCATCCGGCGACGCGCGACGCACGATCAGCGGCCAGCCGCGTCCGGCCCATGCGCGTACGAGCGGGTCGGCCGCGAGCGCGGGGTCGCGGGCGAATGCCGCGCCCCACCCGGCCGCCGTCAGCGTGACGAGCGTGTGGCGGCGCAGCGGCAGCTCAGCGTGCGGCACGCGCGAGCGCCTCGACGCGACCGGCGACGTCGGTCGCGACCGGCCGGCCGCGCGCCGCGCGCCCGTCGATGCGGTCGGCCGGCTTGCCGAGCCATTCGCCGACCTGTGCGTCGAGCGCGCGGGACGGATCGAGCACGGCGTCGACGGCGCCCATCTTCACGAGGTTGTCGAGCCCCGGCGCGAACACCGGTGTCGAACGCGCCATCTCCTTCAGCACGTCGATCGGGAGCTTGGTCACCCGCGACATCGACGGCAGGTCCATCACCTCCGGCTCGGCGCCCGGCACCGCGAGCAGCGTGCGCGTCGCGAGCGCGGTCGCGATGAATGCGCCAGCAGCCGTGTGGCCGTACAGCACGCCGATCGTCCGGTGCCCGGCGAGATCCGCGTGCATCAGGCACTTCGCGAGATGCGACAGCCCTTCGTTCAGGCCGAGCAATTCGTCGCGCTTGCTCATCCGCTGGCTGTCGCTGTCGACCAGCACGAGGATCGGCGTGTCGCCGCCGCGCGCGACCGTGTCGAGCACGCGCGACGCGAGCGTCAGCGCCTCGTCGATGCCGAACGGCAAGCGATCGGCAACGCCGATCACGTCGACGCGCGCGCCGGCCAGTTCCGCGTGGCCCGTCAGCAGCCCGCCATCACGCGCAATCGAATGGCCCGCGGGAAACAGCGAGTTCAGTACTTCATCGAGCGTCATGCTGGGACTCCTGCAGTTGATCGGCGAGCGTCGCGAATGCATCGTCGGACATGCCCGGAATCGCTTCCGGCGTGTCGGCCCCGAGCGTGCGCCACATGTCGAGCGCGTCCTTGCAGGCGCCGAACCGTTCGACCCGCGCTTCGAGGCGCGCCTGTTCGGCGCGCAGCATCGCCGCATCGAATGCCGGCGCGCGGCCGATCAGCTCGAGCGCGGCCGCGCGGAACGCGTCCGGCGTATCGGCCACGTAACGATCGGCGCCGCCGATCAGGCGTCGGTGCTTGCCGCCCATCGTGCGCCAGATCAGCGCGCGATCCTTCGAGTCGAATTCCTCGACGCCGCGATTGGTCTCGATCACTTCGGGGCCCGACACGCTGATGCGCCCCTGCTCCGACACCGCGAGCGCCGAACAGCACGCGGCGAGCAGGCCGCCGCCGCCGTAGCAGCCCGCGCGCCCGCCGATCAGCCCGATCACCGGCACGCCGGCCGCACGCGCTTCGACGAGTGCACGCATGATCTCGGCGATCGCGAGCTCGCCCGCGTTCGCTTCCTGCAGCCGCACGCCGCCCGTATCGAACAGGATCAGCACCGGCTTGCCGACTTCGCGCGCGGCGCGCAGCAACCCGGTGAGCTTCGCGCCGTGCACTTCGCCGAACGCACCGCCCATGAAGCGGCCCTCCTGCGCGGCGACCAGCACCGGCCGGCCGTCGAGCCGGCCGTGGCCGACCACCATCCCGTCGTCGAACTGCCGCGGCAGATCGAACAGCGGCAGGTGCGGGCTCGTCACGCGCTCGGCCGGCCCCAGGAATTCGCTGAAACTGCCCGCGTCGAGCAGCCCGTCGATGCGCTGCCGCGCCGATGCTTCATACCAGCTCGCCGCGTTCGCGACGAACGCCGGCGCGTCGTGGATCGCGTCGCTCATCATGCGTCTCCCTCGATCGCGCGCACGGCCTGGGCGAGCCGCAGCGACACCATGTCGGGGCGCGCGCCGCCGTCGTTGATCGACAGCCTCAGGCCGCCCGGCGTGCGCCGTTCGACGAAATCCGACACGACCGCCTGCCAGACCGCGCCGAAACCGACGGCCGCGGTGCGGACGTCGATCTCGCATTCGTTGCCCGGCAGCACGCGCTCGACCAGCACCTCGAGATTGCCGGACGCGACCACGCCGACGAGTGCCGCGGCCAGCTCGCCCTTCGCGCGTTCGCGCGCGGTGAAGCGATAGTTCAACTGTTCCATGCCGTCTTCCTCACCAGTTGCGGAACCGGGCCGGCGGCGCATAGAGCCCGCCCGACCAGTGCACGAGATCCTTGATCGAACGCGCGGCGAGCCAGCGGCGGTCGGCGTCGAGCGGATCGATGCCGAGATCCTCCGGCCGGCGGATCACGCCGCGCTCGCGCAGCCGCTCGACCATCTTCCGGTCCCGGCCGCGACCGACGTCCGTATAGCCGGCGACGCCGCGGATCGCGTGCTCGCGTTCGTCCTTGTCGCGGCACATCAGCAGGTTCGCGATTCCTTCCTCGGTGACGATGTGCGTGACGTCGTCGCCGTAGACCATGATCGGCGCGAGGTCGAGTTGCAGCTTGTCGGCGAGCTTCAGCGCGTCGAGCTTCTCGACGAACATCGGCACGTTCTTGTCGCCGAACGTCTCGCCGATCTGGACGACCAGCTTGCGGCCGCGCCGCAGCGCCGCCGGCGTGTCGGGGTCGGCTTGCGCGCCGGCCTTCAGCCACGGCTCGCTCGGATGGCGGCGGCCGCGCGCGTCGCTGCCCATGTTCGGCGCGCCGCCGAAGCCGGCGATCCGCTCGGCCGTGACCGTCGACGAATGGCCCGCCAGATCGATCTGCAACGTCGAGCCGATGAACATGTCGCACGCATAGAGGCCGGCCGTCTGACAGAACGCGCGGTTCGAGCGCAGCGAGCCGTCGGGGCCCGTGAACCACACGTCGGAGCGCGCGCGGATGTAGTCGTCCATCCCGACTTCGGAGCCGAAGCAATGGATCTGCTCGACCCAGCCCGATTCGATCGCGGGAATCAGCGTCGGGTGCGGATTGAGCGCCCAGTGCGTGCAGACCTTGCCCTTCAGCCCGAGCTTCTCGCCGTAGGTCGGCAGCAGCAGCTCGATCGCGGCCGTGTTGAAGCCGATCCCGTGGTTCAGGCGCTTGATCCCGTACGGCTCGTAGATGCCCTTGATCGCGAGCATCGCGGTCAGGATTTGCGTTTCGGTGATCGCGGCCGGATCGCGCGTGAACAGCGGCTCGACGTAGAACGGCCGGCCGGCCTCGACGACGAAATGCACGCGGTCGCCCGGGATGTCGACGCGCGGCACCTTGTCGACGATGCGGTCGACCTGAGCGATCACGACGCCGTCCTTGAACGCGGTGGCCTCGACGACGGTCGGCGTGTCCTCGGTGTTCGGACCCGTGTACAGGTTGCCGTCGCGATCGGCGCTCACGGCCGCGATCAGCGCGACCTGCGGCGTGAGGTCGATGAAGTAGCGGGCGAACAGTTCGAGATAGGTATGCACCGCGCCGAGCGCGATCTTGCCGCCGAACAGCAGCTTCGCGATCCGCTGCGACTGCGGGCCCGAATACGCGAAATCGAGACGCTTCGCGATCCCGCGCTCGAACACGTCAAGATGCTCGGGCAGCACGACACCCGACTGCACCATGTGCAGGTCGTGGATCCTCGCGCTGTCGACGTCGGCGAGCGCCGTCGCGAGCAGGTCGGCCTGCTTCTGGTTGTCGCCTTCGAGGCAGACGCGGTCGCCGGGCCGCAGCACGGCTTCGAGCAACGCGACGGTGTCGCGCGCATCGATCCGCTTGCCCTGCGCGTAAGCCGCGCCGGCCGCGAGGCGTGCATCGCGCGCCTGCCGCGCGTGATTCCATCCCGTCATGAATAGTTCTCCGCTTCGATGGTTCAGCGGCATTCTAAGCCTGGCGCCGCCGCCGATTGATGATGTTGCAGAATGCGACTCAGAGGACGCCGCGATGGATGCGGCCCGCGCGCGGGCCCCATCCATCGTCCTAGGGCCTGTTCACGCTGATAACGGGCTTGCGAACGTGCCTTTCCGCCCGCAGGGCAACAAGAGAGGAGGCGCAATAGCCGTCGCTATTGCAACGACGAACGACGCCGCCATGCGGGCGGAAAGGCACGTTCCCCTGTTTGAAAAAATTCGTTCGCGGGGCTGGCCCCCAGAAGGGCCGATCGCCGCGTCATGCTCCTCGCGAATACGTCGAGTATTCGCTTCGTCGCAATCCTTGCGCTCGGCCCTTCTGGGGGCCAGCGCAAGCCCGTTATTAGCGTGAACAGGCCCTAGGCACCGACCAGCGCGCGCGTCGTGAAGAACAGCAGCGAGGGACCGAGCAGGCAGCCGACGCCGGTATGGAACGTCGCGACCAGCGCGCCGTACGGGACGAGCCGGCGGTCGGTCGCGGCGAGCCCCGCGCTCACGCCGCTGACGGTGCCGGCCAGCCCGCCGAAGATCATCGCGGAGCGCGGCGTCTTCAGGCCCATGAAGTTGGCCGCGACCGGCGTGCCGACCATCACGATGATCGCCTTGACGAGCCCCGTCGCGATGCTGAGCGCGATCACGTCGGAGCTCGCGCCGATCGCCGCACCCGTGACGGGCCCGACGATGTAGGTGACGGCGCCCGCGCCGATGGTCGTCATGCTGACCGCGTCGGTATAGCCGAACGCGCGCGCGATGCACGCACCGACGATGAACGGCAGCACGGTGCCGAGCAGCAGCGACACGACGCCGACGAGCCCGGCCTTGCGCGCCTCGGTCGGCTGCACTTCGAACGCGGTCGCGACGATCGCGAAATCGCGCAGCATCGCGCCGCCCATCAGGCCGATGCCGGCGAACAGCTTGACGTCGGCCAACCCCTTCTCGCCACCGGTGAATGCGCCGCCGACGTACGCGAGCACGAGACCGATGACGATCGCGATCGCCGAGCCGTGCACGCGGCCGAACGTGAGCTTGCGCGACGCGATCGACGACAGCCACATGATCAGGCCGACCAGCGCGAACGACGCGACGAGCCCGTTGTGGGCGACGGTTTTTTCGAGCATTTGCAGCATGGCGGCCTCCGTTATTGTTCTTCGAATTGCGGCACGCCCGCGAAGGCCGTGTCGTCGCGCCCCGTGCGAGCGAGTACCGCGATGCAGCATGCGCAGATCGCGACCGCGCCGACGGCGGCCAGCAGCGCGACCGGGCCGCCCTTCAGCGCGGCGACGACGTTCTGGTTCGCGGCCATCGCGACGACGACCGGGATGTACATCGCGCCCCAGAAACCGACGCCGGCCTCGGTCTCCTTCGGCAGCCAGCCGCGCCGGTGCAGCCACAGGCGCAGGCAGATCAGCAGCAGCATCGCGATGCCGACGCCGCCGACGTTGGTCTTCACGCCGATCGCACTGCCGAGCAGGTCGCCGAGAAACAGTCCGGCCAGGTGGCAGAACGCCAGCAGCGCGGTTCCGTAGATGATCATGAGTCGTCTCCAGTCTCTTCGTGACGGGCGCCTGACGCGTGCGGGAGCCAGGCCCGCACGCCGAACCCGGGCGGACTGCGTGTCTCCTGCGGCGGTGCGCCGCGGCCCGGCGGCTCGTCGTGCGAGCGCGTTCTCGGGGTCGATGGGATGATGCGGTTTCGGGCCGGACGCCGGATGGCTTAGACTGACCGATGCAACCGGCGGCGCGACACGGGCTACGCGTCCGGTGCCCCTCGTTCGCGGAGGCCGCACTGGCGCGTGATCCGATACTAGCGCCGCAAAATCCGGCCATTTATGAAGTTGTCGAAATCGATTCAGTGGATTTAGCAATGCGTCCGTTACCGCCCGAGTTGCTGCGCAGCTTCGTCGCCGTCGCCCAGTCCGGCAGCTTCACCGCCGCGTCCGAGCGCGTGAACCTGTCGCAGTCGACCGTCAGCCAGCATATCCGCCGCCTGGAGGAGCTGCTCGACCGGCCGCTGTTCGAGCGCGACACGCGCAACGTGCGCCTGTCGCAGCACGGCGACGCGCTGTTCCGCTACGCGGTGCGCATCCTCGAACTGATGGACGAGGCCGTCACGTCGGTATGCGGGCCGCCGCTGTCGGGCAAGGTGCGGCTCGCGATGTCGGAGGATTTCGCGTCGGCGCACCTGACGGCCGCGCTCGCGAGCTTCGTGCAGCGCAACCCGGACGTCGAACTCGCGATCTCGACCGGGCTGTCGGGCGATCTGTTCGATGCGCTGGACGAAGGCCGGCACGATCTCGTGTTCGCGAAACGCATTGCCGGCAGCCGGCGCGGCCGCGTGATCCGCAGCGAACCGCTGTACTGGTGCACCGGCCCCGATTCCCGGATCACCGGCCACGAAGCCGTGCTGCCCCTCGCGATGCATCCGGAACCGAGCGTGTCGCGCCGCCGCGTGCTCGAATCGCTGGAGGCCGTCGGACGCCCTTACCGGATCGCCGTCGTGAGCAGCAGCATCGCCGTGTTGCGTGCGGCCGCGAGCGCGGGGCTCGGCGTCAGCGCATTTGCCGGCTACGTGATCCCGGCCGGGCTCGCGCGGCTCGAGGCGGGGCTGCCGGAACTCGGCGAACTCGAATACGTGATCGATCGGCCGGCGGCCGCGTCGCGCTCGACGCTCGCGCTGGAAGCCACGCTGATCGCGGCGGCAGCCGAGTTGTAACGGCGTCGCGCGCAGTGCGCGCGGTCGCGCCCGTACCTGACGGCTTTGCCCGGCACGCGTCATCGTCCGCGCAGCACCCGCTCGCGACAATGGGACCCATCGGAACGCGCCGCGCATCGCCGCGCGCCTCCGGTACCCCGTCCCCTTGATCGGAGCCCGCCATGAAGAACGTCCTGCGATTCGCCGTCGCGACCGCTGCAGCCGTGCTGCTGTCCCCCGCCTTTGCCCAGACCGACGCGTCGGCCCCCGCACAGGGCCTGACACGCGCGGAAGTCGTCGACCAGCTCAGGCAGGCCTATCTCGACGGCGAACTGCCGACGAACGACGGCAACTACCCGCCGAACGCCGCGACCCGCGCGCGCAACCGCGAACTCGTGCAGGCCGTGAACCCCGCGTGGCTGGCCCATGTGCCGCCCGCCGGCCAGGCGACGTCGCAGCAGTGAGCGGCGCCGCCGCCGCGCGCGATCGGATCGGGATCAGGGCAGGAAACTGCGGCGCCGCGCGTCGATCAGTTCGACGAGCAACCGGTCGCGCTCCGCCGCAAGTTCCTGCATCGAGCGCTCGCCCTGGATCGCGCGCAACTCGTCGTTCAGCTTGCGATCGACTTCCGGATCGAACGACGGCGTGCCGAGGTCGTCCCACCAGCTCGTGATCGGCCCCGACAGGTGTTCGAGAAAGTGCGCGATCCCGCCCGCGCCGCCGCCGAGGTGATAGGTCAGGCACTGCCCCATCAGCCCCCAGCGCAAGCCGGGGCCCCACGCGACGGCCTTGTCCGCATCGGCGACGCTCACGACGCCTTCGCCGACGAGGTGATACACCTCGCGAAACAGCGCGGCCGCGAGCCGATTCGCGACGTGGCCGGTCATCTCCTTGTTCAGGACGATCGTCTGCTTGCCGAGCCCGTCGTAGAAATGCTTCACGCGCGCGATCACGTCCTGGTCGGTCGCGTCGCCGCCGACCAGTTCGACGAGCGGGATCAGGTGCGGCGGATTGAACGGATGCGCGATCAGGCAGCGCTCCGGATGCTTCGCGCACGCGGTCTGGATATCGGACATCTTCAGGCCCGACGAACTCGACGCGATCGGCACGTGCGCGGGCAACACGTCGTCCATCTGGCGATAGAGCGCGCGCTTCAGGTCGAGTCGCTCGGGGCCGTTCTCCTGCACGAAGTCGACGCCGTCCAGCGCGCGCACGAGATCGGCGTCGAACGACAGCCGCGCGGCAAGTTCGGCGGCCCGTTCGCCGAGAAACGCGGCGAGCGCGTCGCGCAGCCGCGCATCGGCCTGCGGGGCCGGGTCGGTGGCGACGACGTCGAAGCCCTGCGTCAGGTAGAAAGCGGCCCAGCTCGCGCCGATCACGCCGGCGCCGACGATCGCGATACGTCGAATGTCCATGATTGTCCCGTGTGGTTGGTCTGCGGATATGCCGCGGCGATTGTCGCATCGAATCCCGCGCGCATGCGTCGATGCAGATTGCGCGATCCCTCTTGAAATGCGTGGCGGCGACCACTAATTAAGCGTCGTCGGGCAGTGACTCACGCAACACACCGCCCCCGTATCGACCCAGTGGAGCCACCCGTCGCGCCCGCCGCAGGCGTCGCGCCGTCACGTCTCCCGCGTTCCCTGTTCAGGAGGACCAACATGAGCGGTATCCATCACGGCTATGACCTGTTCGACGAATTCGCCCGCGTGCAACGGCAGGTGGCGAGCCTGCTCGGCGAACGCCCATCCGGCATCCGGGCGGGGCGCCCCGGCGCCTTTCCCGCACTCAACGTCGGCGCCACCGACGATGCGATCGAGATCGTCGCATTCGCGCCCGGCATGGCCGCGACCGACTTCGACGTATCGATCGACAAGGATCTGCTGACGATCAGCGGCGAGCGCAAACCGGCGCCGCGCGAAGGCGACGACGTGCGCACGTATGCGCAGGAGCGCTTTCACGGCGCGTTCCGCCGCGTGGTCGAATTGCCGCGCGATGCGGACCCCGATCAGGTCAGCGCCCGTTACGAAAACGGCTGCCTGCTGATTCGCGTCGGGCGGCGCGAAGCATCGAAGCCGCGTGCGATCACCATTCAGTAACCTTCAGGATACCGACATGAACACGAATCCGACCCTGGCCGAACGCCATCCGAGCACCGTTCACGCTGCCGCCGCCGAAGCCGCCCGCCGGCCGGCGATCACCCCGTCCGTCGACATCGTCGAGGACCGGAGCGGCGTCACGCTGCGCGCCGACCTGCCCGGCGTGCCGCGCGAGAACCTCGACGTGAAGGTGCACGACAATACGCTGACGATCGAAGCCGCGACGCACATCGACACGCCGGACGACCTGCGCATCCGGCACGCTGAAGTGCGCGCGACGCGCTATGCGCGATCCTTCGTGCTGAGCGCCGACCTCGACACGTCGCGGATCGACGCGAACCTGCGCGACGGCGTGCTGACGCTGACGATTCCGCGCCGCGAGGAAATGCGTCCGCGCCGCATCGACGTGACGGCCGGCAATGCGTAAATGTCGATGCGCGTCCTGACGCGACGCGCATGAAAAAGCCCCGCACCGGCGCGCTGCCGGGCGGGGCTTTCTTGCATCGGGCCGCGCGCATTCAGGCGCGCAGACTGCAGGTTCAATCGAAATCGAACAGGTCGAACACCGACTTCTTGCGACGCTGGCCGTCGTGCCGGTAACGCTCGTCGTGCGAGCGGCCGTCGCGCCCCCAACCGTCGTCGCGGCCGCGCGGCGCGGGCGCATCGCGTTGCGCCGGTGCGGGGTCGCGGCGAGCCGGCGCGTCGCCGGTTTCGCGGGCGATCAGTTTGTCGAGTTCGCCGCGATCGAGCCACACGCCGCGGCAGGTCGGACAGTAGTCGATCTCGATCGACTGGCGCTCGGCCATCAGCAGGTCGGGCGTCTTGCAGACAGGACATTTCATCGCATTGCTCCTTTCCGTTCGAATTTCATTCGGATTCCACATGAGGCGCGCGAGCCGGCCGCCGCTGCGGCCGGCGTCACGCGTGCCGCATCAGTCGCGTGCCACGTGCGCCGCTCGCTTCGCCTTCGCGCGCCGCGCCAGCATGTTCATGCCCTCGACGAACGCCGAGAACGCCATCGCCGCATAGATGTAACCCTTCGGCACGTGCGAACCGAACCCTTCGGCGATCAGCGTCATGCCGATCACGACCAGGAACGACAGCGCGAGCATCACGATCGTCGGGTTGCGGTCGATGAAGCGTGCGAGCGGCTGCGCGGCGAACAGCATCACGGTCACGGCGACGATCACGGCGACGAACATGATCGGGATGTGTTCGGTCATGCCGATCGCGGTCACGATGCTGTCGATCGAGAACACGATGTCGAGCATCACGATCTGGCCGATCGCGGCCCACACCGTCAGGCCGGCCGCGCCGGCGGCCCCGCCCGCGCCGTCGCCGTCGTGCGCCACGTGGTGATGGATCTCGGTGGTCGCCTTCCACACGAGGAACAGGCCGCCCGCCAGCAGGATCATGTCGCGCCACGAGAATGCATGGTCGAACAGCGTGAACACGGGTTCGGTCAGGCTCGCGATCCACGCGACGCTTCCGAGCAACGCGAGGCGCATCACCAGCGCGAGCGCGATGCCGAGGCGCTGGGTACGCGCGCGCTGCGCTTCGGGCAGCTTGTTGCTGAGGATCGAGATGAAGATCAGGTTGTCGATGCCGAGCACGACTTCCATCACGACGAGCGTCAGAAGCGCGGCCCAGACGGCAGGGTCGGCGGCAAGCGTCAGCAGGTAGTCCATGGGATGGGCCGATACGAAAGTGGAAAGCCAGATGATATGCCGCCCCATACTTCGAAAAAATCAGAGAGAATCTGACTTTAGGTTCGGTTTTTACGATATATCCCACTCCGATGCTGAATTTTCGACATCTGTACTATTTCTGGGTCGTCGTGAAGGAAGGCGGTTTCGCGCGGGCGGCCGGCCGGCTCGACATGGCCGTGCAGACGATCAGCGCCCAGGTGCGCGAGCTCGAGAAATCGCTCGGGCACCAGTTGCTGCGACCGGCCGGACGCGGCGTGACGATGACCGACGCCGGGCAGGCCGCCTTCGCACGCGCGGAAGTCATCTTCGAGATGGGCCGGCTGATCCCCGACGACGTGCGCGCGGCGGCCAGCCGGCCGACCGTGCGGCTCGCGGTCGGCCTCGCGGACGGCATCTCCAAACTCGCCGCGCACGCGATCCTGGCCCCGGTGCTCGACACGCCCACGCTGCGGCTGCTGTGCCACGAGGGCGAGCACGACGCGCTGCTCGCGGAACTCGCGCTGCATCATCTGGATCTCGTGCTGGCCGGCCAAGGCGCGCCGTCCGGGTCGAACCTGCGCGTGACGAGCGAGCGCCTCGTCGCGTCGCCGGTCGACTGGTACGGGCCCGCGGCGCTCGTCACGCCGGCCGCGCGGCAGCGCTTTCCGCAGTGCCTGGCCGACCTGCCGGTGCTGCTGCCGACCGCGCATTCGGCCTTGCGCGCGCGCCTCGACGTGTGGCTGGAAAGCGAACGGATCGTGCCGCGCGTGGCCGGCGAGTTCGAGGACAGCGCGCTGATGGCCGTGTTCGCGGCGCGCGGCCTCGGCGTGTTTCCGCTGAGCGAACTCGGCGCGAACGATGCGTCGCTGCTGCGCGGGCTCAGGCGGCTCGGGCGCGCGGGCGACGTGACCGAGGAGATCCACGCGATCCGCTCGCGGCGCGGCGAACATCATCCGCTGACGTCGCGATTGCTGGCCGCGGCGCGCGGCGCGCCGGCCGTCTGAAGCGAGCGCGACATCAAACGAAACTATAATGACGCCCCGGCCATACGAGATGCGCGCGCGCCGATCCTGGCACCGCCCTTGCGCCGCCTCTCGCCGAGCCTTCTGAAAGACGCCATGCACAACCGATTTCGCCTGTTTTCCGTTTCGTGCGCGCTCGCGGCCGCGGCCGTGCTGACGGCATGCTCGTCGCCGCCCAAGCCGATCTACCAGCAGGAACAGTTCGACGCGACCAGCAGCCCGTATGCGCATACGTTCCACTCGAAAGCCGACGCAGCCTGCGAGGCCGCGCGGCGCGCCTTGCTGAGCCAGGGCTACGTGGTGTCGTCGTCGCGCAACGACGCGGTCGACGGCAGCAAGAATTTCCAGCCGAGCAACGACATGCACGTCGTGATCGAGTTTCACGTCGTGTGCGCGGATGCGAATGCGGACGGCTCGTCGAGCATCGCGTACGTGAACGCGGTGCAGGATCGCTATACGCTGAAGAAATCGAATACGTCGGCCAGCGTCGGCCTCAGCGTGTTCGGCTCGCTGTCGCTGCCGATCGGGTCGAGCGACGATGCGCTCGTCAAGACCGCGAGCGAGACGATTCCCGCCGGCGTGTTCTATGAGCGCTTCTTCAATCTCGTCGACCATTTCCTGAAGATCGACCCGGCGCGCCGCGACCGCGCGACCGTGAAGGCCGCCGAGAAGGAGCACGTCGCGCCGCTGCCCGAGCCCGCGCCGACGCCGCAGGGCGAACCACTGAAGATGACGACGCCGGTCGTGCCGACGCCGCCCGCGGCGCCGGTGCCGCTTTCGGCGCCGGGTGTCGCGCCGGGGTCGGGCGCGAATGCCGTGCCTGCTGCGGCGGCGTCGGCCGTCGCGGCACCGGCCGCGATGCGCGCTGCCGCGCCGGCGGGGGCGTCCGGGTCGGGGTCGGCTTCGGGTGCGGCGCCCGCGGCTGCGTCCGCACCTACGCCGGCTTCGGCGGCCGGTCCGGCACCCGCGTCGGCGCCCGCTCCCGCGTCGGCGCCCGTGCCGGCACCTTCGTCGACCTCCGGTTCGACGGCAGCGCCGGTCTCCGCGCCCGCGTCTGCTTCGGGTCCGGCAGCAGCGCCGACCACCGCCGCTCCGTCATCGACCGTCCCCGCGCCTTCGTCAGCGGCATCGGCACCCGCGTCGGCATCGGCGCCGTCAAGCGCATCGCCTGCGCCGGCGGCTGCCGCCGCCCCGGTCGCATCGTCCGCGTCGTCCGCGTCGTCCACCGCGAGCGCACCAGCCGCGCACTGATTGCGCAACCGTATGCGTCGCGCGCGGCCGAATGCGCCGCAACGCGACGGTACGCCCCCCTTCCGCGTCATTCCCGGAAGCCGTTCACGCCCATGCGGCTGTACGCCGGCCGCGCGTCGCCGCGCGAGATTGACCGAAAGGCTGACGGAAAGGCAACGTCGACGCGTCGCGATTGGCCACACGCGACCCAAGCCCGCAGTCACCACACGCGACAATCGCGGGCGCCCTGCCATCTCGCGACTGCGCTGCCTGCCGGCGCCCTCGCCTACCGCAACGTCGCGTGCAGCGTCTGCAGATGCTCGACGGTGGTGGTCACGCCACCGCAGACGATCACCGCGATGTCCGCTGCCGACGCGAGCACCGGCACCGGCCGCTCCAGCGCGGCCAGCGCAGCGCCGCACGCAGGCTCGACGACGATCCTGTGTTCGTCGAGAAACCGCAGCGACGCAGCCACCGCGTCGGCATCGGACACGACGACCGGATGAATCGCGTGGCGTGTCGCCCATTCGACTGCCGCGTCGCACGGCCGCTTCGCGCCGAGCGTCGTCGCGATGCTCGCGATTGCCGCCAGTTCGACCGGACGCCCCTGCGCGAGCGAGCGCGCATAGCAGTCGGCGCCCTCCGTCTCGGCCGCGACGACCGGCACGTCGTGCCAGCCGTTGCGCGCGAGCCCTTCGAGCACGCCGCACAGCAGACCGCCGCCGCCGACCGCAAGCACGATCGCATCGGGCTTCGGGCCCACCGTCGCCATCTCGTCGATCATCGTCGCGTGGCCCTGCCACAGCGCGTGGTCGTCGAACGGATGCACGAACGCGTCGTGCTCGCCGAGCGCCGACTGCGCGAACGCATTCGCCTCCGCCCAGCTCGCGCCGTGCACCACGAGTTCCGCACCTTCGACGCGAATCAGCTCGCGCGCCCGGGCCGAGGTGCTTTCCGGCACGACGACGCGCACCGGCACGCCAAGCTCGCGGCCGCAATACGCGACCGCGATGCCCGCGTTGCCGCCCGACGACGACACGAACCGCCGGGCCCCCGCCGCATGGCGTGCTTCGCAGACGGCGCCGATGCCGCGCAGCTTGAACGAGCCGGACGGCTGCAGCGCTTCGAGCTTCAGCCGGATGGTCCTGCCGAGCCGACGGGACGCGATCGGCGAGTGGATATAAGGGGTCGGGATATGCAGCGGCATGGGACGGAACGCAAGGAGGACGGAGGAAACGCACGCGACTCGCGACGACGCGCATGCGGCAATGACGGTCATCGTACGGCAGGCCCGTCATGCTTTCCAATACCATCGAATGGCGTTTGCTATGCTTCGCAGGCATATCCATCTACCGGACCGGACACCGCATGCGCCAGATCGAACTGCGTCACCTGCGCTACTTCCTCGCCGTCGCACAGGCCGGCAGCGTGATGGCCGGCGCCCGCGCGGCCGGCATCGTGCAGCCCGCGCTGTCGCGGCAGATCCGCGAGCTCGAGGACGCGATCGGCACGCCACTGCTGATCCGTCGCGCGACGGGCGTCACGCTCACGGCGGCCGGCACGAGCTTCCTGCACGATGCGACCGGCCTGCTCGCCATGCTGCAGGACAGCCGCGAGCGCGCGTTGCGCAGCGCGGCCGGCCAGCTCGGCGAACTGCGGCTCGGCGCGCTGCCGAACTGCCTGCCGTTGCCGGTCGTCGCGAACGTTCTCAAGGCGTTTCGCGATGCGTGCCCGGACGTGAAACTGTCGATCGCGCCGATGTTGTCGGCCGAACAGGCGAGCGCGCTGATGCGCGGCCAGCTCGACGCCGGGATCATGGCGTGGCGTCGCGAGGAAGCGCCGCACCTGACGGGCGTACGGCTGTTGAGCGACCGTTTCGTGCTGGCGATGCCCGCGCCGCCGGGCGGCCGCTTCGTCGCGCCGCGCACGCTGGCCGAAGTCGGGATGTCGCTGCCGACCTGCGCGATGCGCAGCGCTCGGCCGCGCACCACCGGTTCCTGATGACGCAGTGCCAGCAGGCCGGCTTCACGCCGCGCATCGCGCAGGTCGGCAGCGACATCCCGACGCTGATCGGTCTCGTCGCGGCCGGGATGGGCTGCGCGTTCGTGCCTGAAAGCGCGTCGCCGACCTGCCCGCGCACGGTCCGGCTCGTCGCGCTCGACGAACTCGCGAGCCGCTTCGACATCGAGTTCGTGTTCGACGGCGCGGCGGCGGCACCGTCGCCCGTCGTCGCGCGGTTTCTCGCGGCGGTCCGCGATGCGGCGGGCGAATCGGGCTGAACGGATGCGGACGCATCGGCGCGGTCGGACGATGCGACTTGCAGCGCCGGCTGTCGGACGGGATTCCCGTTTCCGTCATCCCGGCGTTTCCGCGGTTGTTGCGCACTAAACGACACCGTCGTGCCACCGAAAAATCTTTCAGAACGCCGACGGACGGCACCACGACATCGCAATTTTCAAATTGACACCAAAAACGGCCGTTTAACGCCGATTCGAATCGTCATGGCCCGAAATATACTGCGCCCGCATCCAACCCCTCGTGCCAAAGAGAGGATGCGTTTCCGCCCCGGCCACGGTCCCCCTGTGGTCGGGGCTTTTTTGCTGTCGGGCCTTGCAGAGAAAGGCTTTCCAGCCATTGCGCGACGCCGGCCGCAGGCGCTCGCCCATCGCCGGCCGATGCGCCCTGACAGGCCACTCGCGTGTCGTCTCACGGCCGCCGGACGAATTTGCGAGCGTCGCGCAGGACGACCACGCATCGGCCGCGAAGCGTCAGTGAGCCGCGACTATCTGCCCGAAAGCCGCGATTTCACTCATGACGGAAAGCTTTCGAACCCTCCCCGTCGTTCGCCTGTCCCGCCGAAGCACTGCTCATGGGTCGCGCCACACGTCGCCCGCGCGCTGCATTGTTGACATGAAATCAAGATAATTTCGTCCGGATGCGGCTTTTTCCGCAAAAGTAATGCAGGCACACTTCGCGCTGTCCTCAACGGCTTCGTGCCGTTGTCCCCGATTACAGGAGCTCACCGCGTGAACCCCCCGACTTCCTCCCCGTCCCGCGGCGGCGCCGCGCTGCCGCTGCTCGCGCTCGCCGCCAGCGCATTCGGCATCGGCACGACCGAGTTCTCGCCGATGGGTCTGCTGCCCGTGATCGCCGACGGCGTGCACGTGTCGATCCCGCAAGCCGGCATGCTGATCAGCGCGTATGCGATTGGCGTGATGGTCGGCGCGCCGCTGATGACACTGCTGCTCGCGCGCTGGTCGCGCCGCTCCGCGCTGATCGCGCTGATGTCGATCTTCACGATCGGCAATCTGCTCTCGGCCGTGGCACCGGACTACACGACGCTGCTGCTCGCGCGTCTCGTGACGAGTCTGAACCACGGCGCGTTCTTCGGGCTCGGCTCGGTGGTCGCGGCAAGCCTCGTGCCGCGCGAAAAGCAGGCCAGCGCGGTCGCGACGATGTTCATGGGCCTGACGATCGCGAACGTCGGCGGCGTGCCGGCCGCGACCTGGCTCGGCCACATCATCGGCTGGCGCATGTCGTTCGCGGCGACCGCGGGCCTCGGCCTGATCGCGATCGCCGGCCTGTTCGCCGCGCTGCCGAAGGGGGAAGCCGGCACGATGCCCGACCTGCGTGCCGAACTCTCCGTGCTGACGCGGCCCGTCGTGCTCGGCGCGCTCGGGACGACGGTGCTCGGCGCCGGCGCGATGTTCACGCTCTATACGTACGTCGCACCGACGCTCGAACACCTGACGGGCGCAACGCCCGGCTTCGTGACCGCGATGCTCGTGCTGATCGGCGTCGGCTTCTCGATCGGCAACATCGCGGGCGGCCGGCTGGCCGACCGCTCGCTCGACGGCACGCTGATCGGCTTCCTGTTGCTGCTGATCGCGACGATGGCCGCGTTCCCGCTGCTCGCCGCCACGCATGCGGGGGCCGGCGTCACGCTGCTGGTCTGGGGGATCGCGACGTTCGCGGTCGTGCCGCCGCTGCAGATGCGGGTGATGCGCGCGGCCCATGAGGCGCCGGGCCTCGCGTCGGCCGTCAACATCGGCGCGTTCAACCTCGGCAACGCGGTGGGCGCCGCCGCCGGCGGCGCGGCGATCTCGGCCGGGTTCGGCTACGCGGCGGTGCCGATCGTCGGCGCGCTGATCGCCGCTGCCGGACTCGCGCTCGTCATGCTGCAGGTCACGCAGCGCCGCCGCACGCCGGCCGCCGCGAATTCGTGAGCGCGGACGAGCCCGGACTGCCCGGGCTCGTTGCGCATGCATTTTTACGGCCGCGCAATGCGGCCGCTTTCTTTTTCGACCGACTATCAGAATTCCCTTTCCCAGTCAGGGAAAATCCGGAATATCCCGCTCTCCGTACGCCATTCAAATCGAATCGATTCTATCCATCCAAATGATTCACTCCATCGTTTGTAATTTAACTACGCGCATTCATTCTCCATTCTGTCTGCATTCGTCGCTGTATTCCGTGCGGATCGGAAAATCATGCCACCAGAGCCGATTAGCGTAGCTATTTCTGCATTCCCCGGAAAATATTTCATTCGGAAATTGATAATAAAATTAAACCCCGCAATATTTTCCGGCCTTATTCACCAAACCACCCGACCCATCTGTAACAAAATGAAACAGTTCCAGCTTCAAGATTGAAAGACTCAGCAATTCGGATCAGCATTTACCAGCCGTGGCATATGTATGGAGCACGGCATTAAATCCAATGAAAAACCGATCGTTGAGGAATCAGTGTGAAAGTCGCCATCGCATCCACGACATTAGCGCTCGCGCTGTCAATCGGCCTGGCAACGCCTGCTGCCGACGCCGCCACCTATTCGAACGGTACCACGACCGCCACCTTCAACGTCACGCTGACACTCCAGCCGAACTGCACGATCGCCGCGAACCCGCTGGCCTTCGGCACCAACGGCGTGCTGGCCACCGCGATCAACCAGCAGACGACCGTCAGCGTCACCTGCACCAATACGACGCCGTACAACGTCGGCCTCGATGCCGGTTCGGTCACGGGGTCGAGCGTCGCGAGCCGCCTGATGGCCGGCACGTCGACCGGCAACACGACGACGACCGTCGGCTTCCAGCTGTACCAGGATGCCGGGCGCACGACGATCTGGGGCAATACGCAAGGCACGAACACGGTGGCCGGCACCGGCACCGGCGCCGCGCAGGCACTGACCGTCTACGGCCAGGTGCCCGCGCAGGCGACGCCGAAGCCGGACACCTATCAGACGACCGTCACCGCCACCGTCTACTTCTGACCGGCACCGCCACGCATGACCGCATTACGTCGAACGCTCGCCGCGCTGCTGTGCGCGGCCGGCGCCGCGCACGCCGCGTCGCTGCAGATTTCCCCCGTCACGATCGAATTCGGCACCGACGACACGGCCACCGGCATCACGCTGCGCAATCCGGGCGAACGCCCCGTGTACGGCCAGGTCCGCGTGTTCCGCTGGGACCAGGCCGACGGGCAAGACACGCTGACGCCCACGCAGGATCTCGTTGCGAGCCCGCCGCTAATCCAGGTCGGCACGCAGTCGGAGCAGCTGATTCGCGTCGTGCGCGCATCGCGCACGCCATCCGGCATCGAGCAGAGCTACCGGCTGCTGATCGACGAACTGCCGCAGCCCGGCGAAGCGCCGACCAACGGCGTGTCGATCCGGCTGCGCTATTCGATTCCGGTGTTCGTCGAACCGCCGACCCAGGGCGCACCGCACCTCGACTGGGCGCTCATGCGCGGCGACGGCGGCTGGGTGCTGCGCGTGCGCAACGGCGGCGCGCGCCGCGCGCAACTGGCGTCGGTCGAGCTCGTGACCGGCGACGGCCGCGCGTACCCGCTCACGCACGGGCTACTCGGCTATGCACTCGCGGGGCGCACCGGCCAGTGGAGTGTGCCGCTGCCGGCCGGCGTCACGCTCGGCGGCAAGGTCACGGTGCGGGCAGCCGTCAATTCGCAGCCGGCCAGCGCGGTCGTCGCGGTGGAGCCGCCGGGCTAGGTCGCCGGTGCACCGTCGCCCGGCCCCTTCTCCTTCGCCACGCGCCGGCACGTTCCCGCCCGACGGACGCAGAACGTCGCGACGCGCACGGCGCCTCGTGCTCGCGGCCGTCGTGGCCGGCGGCCTGCTCGTGCGCGGCGGCGCACGCGCGGACGAACCGGCGGCGCTCGTGATGACCGACCGCACGCACGACGTGATCCTCGAAGTCAGCGTCAACGGCGAAAGCACGACGCTGCTCGTGCCTTTCCGCGAACGCGGCGGCCACCTGTCGGCGAGCGGCGCCGATCTGCGCACGGTCGGCGTCGCGACCGACCGGCTCGGCATCGCCGACGCGGCGACGGTCGAGCTCGACACGATCGCCGGCCTGCGTTACCGCTACGACGCGGCCCGCCAGAGCGTCGACCTGGAGATGACCGACGCGCTGCGCCGCCCGCATACGATCGACAGCCGCGCGTTGCCGGCGACGGAAGCGGCCACCGCGTCGCGCGGGATCGCGATCAACTACGAGGCCTACGCGCAGACGATCGGCGACCGGCAGTTCTCGCTCTACACCGACGTGCGCTACTTCGATCCGAACGGCGTGTTCAACACCACCGGCACCGCGTATTTCTACAACGGCCAGCGGCGCTACACGCGCTTCGATACGTCGTGGAGCCGGTCGGACCCGGCGCGGCCGAGCACGACGCAGATCGGCGACGCGATCTCGGGATCGCTCGCATGGACGCGCTCGGTACGCCTCGGCGGCTTCCAGTGGCGCAGCAACTTCGCACTGCGGCCCGACCTCGTGACGTTCCCGATCCCGTCGCTCGCGGGCTCCGCGGCGGTGCCGTCGGCGGTCGACCTGTACATCAACAACGTACGCCAGTACACCGGCAACGTGCCGAGCGGGCCGTTCATCATCCACGACGTGCCGGGCATCACGGGCGCCGGCCAGGCGACGGTCATCACGCGCGACGCGCTCGGGCGCACCGTCGCGACCTCCGTGCCGCTCTACGTCGACACCCGCATGCTGTCGGCCGGGCTGTCGAGCTACTCGTTCGAGGCCGGCTTCCTGCGCCGCAACTACGCGCTGCAGTCGTTCGACTACGACGCGCGACCGGCCGTCAGCGGCTCGATGCGGCGCGGCGTCAGCGATACGCTGACCGTCGAAGGGCATGCCGAAGCGACCGCCGGCGTACTCAACGCCGGCGTCGGCGCGCTGATGCGGCTCGGCTGCGCGGGCGTCGTGAGCGGCGCGGTCGCGGGCAGCGTCGGCCGCTATCCGGGCACGCAGGTGAGCGTCGGCTACCAGTTGATCGAACCGCGCTTCTCGATCAACGCGCAGACGATCCGCGCGTTCGGCCGCTACGGCGACCTCGCGTCGCGCGACGGTGCGCCGGTGCCGGCGGCGACCGACCAGGCGACGCTCGCGTTGCCGTTCATGCACCGCCAGACGGTGTCGCTCAGCTATATCGGCTTCCGGCTGCCGCAGGGCCCGAGCGCGCGGATCGGCACCGTGTCGTACACGCTGAGCTTCGGCGATCTCGCGTCGCTGAGCGTGAGCGCCTACCGCGATTTCGCGCAGCAGGGCGCGAACGGCGCGTTCGTGTCGCTGAACATCGGGCTCGGCCGCAACACGTCGATCAACACGACCGTCGGCCGCCAGCGCGGCCAGTCGAACTACACGGTCGACGCGAGCCGCCCGCCCGACTACGACGGCGGTTGGGGCTGGGGCGTGCAGACGGGCGGCACGGGCGCGGTGCCCTACCGGCAGGCGCAGTTGCGCTACCTCGGCCACGCGGGCGAAGTCATCGCCGGCGCGCAGAGCATCGATCGACAGACCGGCGCATCGCTCGACGTCAGCGGCGCACTCGTGTTCATGGACCGCAGCCTGCAGTTGTCGCGCCGCATCGACGACGGCTTCGCACTGGTGTCGACCGATGGCGTCGCCGGCATCCCGGTACTGCACGAGAACCGCGTGATCGGCACGACCGACCGCGCGGGACACCTGCTCGTGCCCGACCTGAACGCGTACCAGAACAACCAGGTCGCGATCGACTCGATGAAGCTGCCCGCCGACGCGCGGATCGCCCGCACGTCGATGACGGTCGTGCCGCAGGCGCAATCGGGCGTCGTCGCGCATTTCGGCGTGTCGCGCTATCGCGCGGCGTCGGTGATCCTGCACGATGCCGCCGGCAAGCCGCTGCCGGCCGGCGCGCGCGTGCATCACGCCGAAAGCGGCGCGGACACGATCGTCGGCTACGACGGGCTCACGTTCGTCGACGGGCTGAAGGACGACAACCATCTCGCGATCGATTACGGCACGCAGCATTGCGTCGCGGAATTTGCGTTCACCGCGCCCGCCAACGGCACGCTGCCGACCGTCGGCCCGCTCGCCTGCAAGGCGGCGCCATGAGGATCGTGCTGCTGCTCGTCGTCGCGTGCGTCGCATGGTGCGGCATGCCGCGTCACGCTCAGGCCGAAACGTGCACGGCCACCGCGTCGACCGTCAACTTCGGCTCGGTCAGCCCGATCTCGCGCGCATCGGTCGCCGCGACCGGCACCGTCAGCATCACGTGCACGTGGTCGGCCATCACGCTGACGCCGAACGTGCTCGTGTGCCTGAGTCTCGGCGGCACGAGTCCGCGCAGCCTCGTCAACGGCACCAACGCAATGCAGTACGACCTCTACCTCGATGCCGCGCACTCCGTCGCGTGGGGTTCGATCTATTCCGGCACGACGCCCGCCTCCGTCACGCTCGTCAAACCCGCCCTCGGCACCAGCGCGAGCGCCACGGTCACGATCTACGGACAGATCACCGCGAACCAGCCGACCGTTCCGACGACCGG
Organism: Burkholderia sp. BCC1208; assembly: GCF_902833095.1. Lineage (NCBI taxonomy): Bacteria > Pseudomonadati > Pseudomonadota > Betaproteobacteria > Burkholderiales > Burkholderiaceae > Burkholderia > Burkholderia sp. BCC1208. The sequence goes on from NZ_CADFDY010000001.1 coordinate 714,804, forward strand.
CAACAGCACGACCGCCTACTCGCAGACGTTCGGCGGCAACACGACATCGATCAACGCGGGGTTCTACCTGCTCGGCGCGCCGACCTGCGCGTCGTTGACCACGTCGAACGGAACCTTCCCGTTCAGCGCGACGGCGAACGTGATCAACAACTGCAACATCAGCGCGACCAACGTCAACTTCGGCACCGCGAGCGTGCTGTCGGGCGCGCTCGCCGCAACCGGCTCGATCACCGCGCAATGCACCAACGGCGATGCGTGGAAGATCGCGCTGAACGGCGGCGGCAGCGGCAACGTGACGGCGCGCCAGATGCAGCGCAGCGGCGGCGGCGGGACGATCAACTACGGGCTGTACACGGACGCGGCGCGCTCGATCGCGTGGGGCGACGGCACGGGCGGCAGCGCGACGGTCACGGGCGTCGGCACCGGCACGTCGCAGGTCGTGACGGTGTACGGCGCGGTGCCGGCGCAAACCACGCCCGCGCCGGGCAACTACAGCGACACGATCACCGCGACGATCAGTTTCTAGCGGAAACGACGGGACGACGGAGCGCGCGCCGCTCAGAACGTGACGGTCCACGCGGGCGCCGGACTCGCGCCGACGCTGCGCGGCATCGATCGCCGGTCGGGCAGCGGCGCACGGCTCAGCACGAACGGCGTGCCGAGCGCGCAATTGACGCTCGGCATGTCGGCATCGACGGCCTGTCGAACGGCGGGGCCGATCGTGCAGGTTTCCGGAATGGTGAGACTGACGCGCAGCGGAATCGACGGTTCCGCGCCGCCCGCGAGCGGCCCTGCGCCGAGCATCGCGAGCGCGATCGTCGTGCGGGTGATTTGGCCGGGTGTCATCGTGCGGCCCTCCTTCGTGCATCCATCCAGCATATGCGCGAATTATCGGCGTGCACGCGGAAAACTTGAACCGCGCGCACCCCGATCCGGCCCCGCCGCGTCAGTCAGCGCCCCGCGGCAAACCCGCCGAAAAACGCGCGCGCGTTCGCATCGAGACTCTCGAGGTGATAGCCGCCCTCCTGCACGATCACCGTCGGCAATCCGAGCGCGCCGATCGCGCCGCCCAGCCGGCCGAACCCGTCGGTCGTGACCGCGACCTGCGATTGCGGATCGTCCTTGTAGATGTCGAAGCCGAGCGCGAGCACGAGCGCATCGGGCTGGAACCGCGCGAGCGCGCGCAGCGCGTCGTCGAGCCGCTCGAAGAACGCCGACTCCGGCGCGCCGTGCGGCATCGGCAGGTTGAGGTTGAAGCCGTCGCCGGCGCCCGCCCCCGTCTCTTCCTCGTAACCTGCAACGACCGGGTAGAAGTTGGTCGGGTCGCCGTGAATCGACACGTACAGCACATCGTCGCGGCCGTAGAAAATCTCCTGCACGCCCTGACCATGATGCATGTCGGTATCGAGGATCGCGACGCGGCGATGGCGACCCAGCAGCGCCTGCGCGGCAATCGCCGCGTTGTTCAGGTAGCAGAAGCCGCCGGCCGCATCGCGACGCGCGTGATGGCCGGGCGGCCGGCACAGCGCGTAGGCTTCGCGTGCGCCGTCGTTGACGTCGGCCGCCGCGGCCAGCGCGCCCTGCGCGGACCAGTACGCCGCGCGCCACGTGTTCGCCCCCACCGGGCAACTGCCGTCGGCGAGATAGCGCGCGGCTTTCGCGAGCACGCCGCGCAGCGGGTTCGGATCGCGCACGAACACGTTCGACATCACTTCGTCGCCCCAGTCGTCGGGCATCCGCTTCCAGTCGCGGTGCGCCTCCTCGAGAAAGCGCAGGTAGTTCATGTCGTGCACGGCCGCGATCGGCGCGGTGCCGCGGTCGGCCGGCTCGCGCACGTCGAAGTCGAGCGACCGGACGGCCCGGACGAGCCGCGCCGCGCGTTCGGGCACTTCCTGCGGCTCGCGCATCTGGCCGCGCGACAGATAGCTGCGCGGATGGTGCAGCAGTTGTTCGGGATGGAAATAGGTTTTCATGGTGGTCCTCGTCGATTCGCCGTATCAGGCGCCGTGCGTCGCAGCCGGCGCTTCGACGCGCGTCGCGATGCCCGCGCGCGCCAGCACCGCATGGAGCAGCACGTTCGTGCCGCGCGTCACGTCGTCGGGCAATGCATCCTCGGCTTCGTTGTGCGACAGGCCGTCGACGCACGGAATGAACACCATCGCGGTCGGGAAGCGGCGTGCGAGCAGGATCGCGTCGTGGCCGGCGCCGCTCACGATCCGCTCGTGCGTGTAGCCGAATGCGGCAGCCGCCTGCGCGACCAGCCCGACGCAATCGCGGTCGAACGGCGTCGCCGGGCTGCGCCAGCAGGTATCGATCGCCACCTGCACGCCGCGCGCGGCGGCAACGCGGGCGCATGCGTCGCGCAGGTCGCGCTCCATCGCATCGACTTCGGCATCGTCGTGATGACGCAGGTCGACCGTAAACGTCAGGTCGCCGGCAATCGTGTTGCGCGATGCGTTGCGAATCCCGACCTGCCCGATCGTCGCGAGCCCGCGTGGCGCGTAGCCGGCGACGATCCGTTCGAGTTCGAGCGCGATCTGCGCGCTCGCGAAATACGCGTCCTTGCGATACGGCATCGGCGTCGTGCCCGCGTGCGCGGCCACGCCTGTGACCGTCACGTCGAGCCAGCGGATCGCCTGCCCGCCCGTGACGATGCCGATCGTCGTGCCGTTCGCCTCGAGCACCGGCCCCTGTTCGATGTGCGCCTCGAAATACGCGTCGACCGCGCCGCCCGTTGCGCGCGTGCCGCGATAGCCGCATGCGTCGAGCGCCGCGCCGAGCGTGACGCCGTCGGCGTCCTGCTTCGCGAGCGCGTCGTCGAGCGGCAACGCGCCCGTGAATACGGCCGAACCGAGCATCGCCGGCGCGAAGCGCGCGCCTTCCTCGTTGGTCCACGACACGATCTCGAGCGGCTTGTCGGTCGCGATGCCCGCGTCGTTCAGCGTGCGCACGAGTTCGAGCGCGGCGAGCACGCCGTAGACGCCGTCGAAGCGGCCGCCTTCGGGCTGCGTGTCGAGATGGCTGCCGATCAGCACCGGCGCGGCGCGCGCATCGGCGCCGTCGCGCCGGGCGAACAGGTTGCCGACTGCGTCGACGCTCACCGTCAGCCCCGCGTCGCGGCACCATTGCGCGAACAGGTCGCGCCCGCGCCGGTCGTCATCGGTAAGCGCGAGGCGCCGCACGCCGCCGCGCGGGGTTGCGCCGACGCGCGCCATGTCGGCCAGGCTCTGCCACAGTCGGGCGCCGTCGATTTCCAGCAGGTCGTTCATATGCATTCCAGATCGATTCGTTCGTTGAGGTTCAATGCGAGCCGAGCGCTTCGGCGGCGGCCGGCTGCGCGGCGCGGCGCGCATCGAGCGCGACGATGCAGAGCAGCGAAATACCGGCGAGACACGTATAGAACACCGCGAGCGGCCACCACTGCCCCGTGAAGCGATGCGCGAGCCACGTGCCGACGAGCGGCGTCAGGCCGCCCGCGAGGGCGCCGCAAATCTGGTAAGCGAGCGAGATCGCCGAATAACGCACGTGTGCGGGAAACACGTCGCTGACGAAGCCCGCGATCACCGAATAGAAGCCGGCCATGCAGACGACGGCGAGCGCGATGCCGGCGATCAGCGACGCGGACGTGCCGCCCTGCACGAGCATGAACATCGGATACGGCGACATCATTGCGAGCAGCGCCGCGAGTTTCAGGAAGCGCGCCCCGCCGATGCGCTCGGCGATCCAGGCGGCGAGCGGCTGCGCGAAGAACTGGATGATCGCCACCGCGAACAGGCTGTCGAGGATCAGCGAGCGCGATACGCCGACGTACTGCGTCGTGTACGCGATCATGAACGTGTTCGTGAAATAGACGCCCGCGATGCCGATCGTGTTCGCGCCGATGCAGAGCAGCACGAGCCCCGACGCGGAACGGAACACTTCCGCGACCGGCAGCTTCACCGTGCGGTTGGCTTCCTTGACCCGCGCGAATTCCGGCGACTCGTTCACGCCGAGCCGGATCAGGATGCCGACCACGAGCAACACCGAACTCGCGAGAAACGGCAGGCGCCAGCCCCAGGCGAGGAAGTCGGCCTTGTCCATCGACGTGACCGCGCGGAACGCGATCAGCGACAGGATCAGCCCGGCCGGGCTGCCGAGTTGCGCGAACGACGCGAAGAACGTGCGGCGCCCCTGCGGCGCATGCTCGCCCGCCATCAGCACCGCGCCGCCCCATTCGCCGCCGACCGCGATCCCCTGCACGACGCGCAGCGCAACGAGCAGCACCGGCGCGAGGATGCCGACCTTCGAATAATCGGGCAGCAGCCCGACGCAGACGGTCGCGACGCCCATCATCATCAGCGTCGTCATCAGCGCCTTCTTGCGGCCGATGCGGTCGCCGAGATGGCCGAAGATCACGCCGCCGAGCGGGCGCGCGAAGAAGCCGACCGCGAACGTCGCGAACGACGCCATCGTGCTGACGAACGGGTCGTGCGACGGGAAATAGAGTTCGCCGAATACGAGCGCGGCAGCGGTCGCGTAGATGTAGAAGTCGTACCACTCGATCATCGTGCCGATGAACGCGGCTGTCGCGGCACGTGCCGGCTGGCGGGCGGAAGGAAGGGACTGGGTCATGCGGGCTCCTGACGCGCGCCGCGGCAGGGCGACGCGCAATATCGTGGACGGCCGTCTGTCGCGGCCTCGCGCCGCACGCTGCGGCGCCCCTCCTTTATCGGCGACCGCAAATCATTAGTCAAATTTCAAGTTATTATTCGCCGTATAAATTCAACTAATGTCTAGTCTGACGCCTCGCCCGGAGACCCGATGCGCCCCGACCTCGCCCCCTTCCTGAACGACCGCCTCGACTGGAACCTGCTGCGCACCTATCTGGTGATCATGCAGGAGCGCAGCGTGAGCCGCGCGGCTGCCCGCCTGCACGTCACACAGCCGGCCGTCAGCCAGGCGCTGCGGCGGCTCGAGGAGACGCTCGAGCGCCGGCTGATCGAGCGGCGCGGCGCGCACTTCGCGCCGACGCCGGCCGGCGAAGCCGTGTACCGGATCGCGAGCGACATCTACGGCGGCATTTCGCGCCTCGAGACCGAAATCGACGACAGCACGGCCGATCTGACCGGCTCGATCCGGTTGCTGACGGTGAGCCGTATCGAATCGCCCGTCTACGACGAGTTCCTCGCGGATTTCCATCGTGCGTATCCGCGTATCGATCTGCAGATCGAAGTGATGCGCTCGTCGGACATTCTCTCTTCACTGCTGCAGAAGACGGCCACCGCCGGGCTCGGCCTGTGCCGCACGCCGCACGACAAGCTGGAGATGCGCTGCTTCCTCCGCCAGCGTTATGCGATCTACTGCGGCCGCCATCACCGGCTGTTCGGGCAGACGCAATTGCGGATGGACGACCTGCTCGCGGAGAATTTCGTGTCGTTTACGAGCGACCAGATCGGCGACAGCCTGTCGCCGCTCACCGTGTTCCGCGACCAGAAGGGTTTCACGGGGCGCATCGTCGCGTCGTCGCCGAGCCTCGAGGAAGTGCGGCGGCTGATCTTCGCGGGCTACGGGATCGGCTGCCTGCCGGAGCACATCGTGCGCGACGACATCGCGCAACAACGGCTGTGGCGCTTACCGCCCGACGACGGGCTCGTCGATGTCGACGTGTTCCTGCTGTGGCATCGCGATCGCAAGATGAATGCGGCCGAGCACGCGTTTCTCGACGCGATGGAGCGTTGCATGCAGCGCTACTCGCTCGCGGAACGGCTCGGGAAATGACGGCGCGTGTGCGGCGGGCGCATGCACCGGGCACACGCGGCCCGACGCATCGCGTGCGTCAGAAGCGATGCACGATGCCGAGTTGCACGCCGCGCGCATTGGCGCCCGGGTACGCGAGCGGCAGGCCGGGGTTCGCCGCACCGGCGAGCGTGTAGCCGGCCTGGTTGCGATTGCGCAGGTACGACAGCGCGCCGTAGAAGCTCGTGCGCTTCGACAGGTCGTATTCGTACATCAGCCCGAGCTGGTCCGCATTGTTGCCTTGCGACGACTGGTCGTGCAGGTACGCGTAACCGAGCGCGACGGTGTTCGCAGGATTGAACTGGTATTTGACCGACAAGCCGTACACGCGCGAATCGATCCCGAGGTCGGCCCACTTCACCGCGGAAAAACCGCCATACACGGTGGCCTTGCCGATCGCGTACGACGCGCCGGCCATGATCGTGCGATCGGTCGTGGTCGCCGCGGCGTTCTTCAACCACTGGCCCGCGACGAATGCGCCGAACGGGCCATGCTCGTAGGTCAGGTCGAACTGCTGGCTGGAGCCGGCCGAGCGTACGCCGCCCGCATCGCCGAAGCCGAAGTACAGTCCGCCCTGGAAACCGGCGATCTCGGGGGTCTGGTATGACAGCGTGTTGCTCGTGCGGAATGCGAATACGGTCAGGTTGTCCATGCCGGACGCCTGCGTGACGCCGCCGAACGCGTCCTGTCCGCCCTGGTCGTTGAACAGCGGCGAATTCTGCCGGCCCGCGCGGACCTTGCCCCACTGCCCCGCCACGCCGACCCACGCCTGCCGGTTGAACAACGTGCCGGCACTCGCGAGCGAGCCGTCGTTCGGGTTGAAGCCGTTTTCCAGCGCGAACTCGATCTTCTGCCCGCCGCCGATATCCTCGCCGCCCTTCAGCCCGAACCGGCTGCCCCACTGGCCGCCCGAATTGATCGCCGCCGTATAGCCGTTGCCCGTATTCACGTACTGCGCGAATTCGTCGATCACGCCGTACAGCGTGACGCCGTCCTGCGCGAGCGCGGTGCCCGACGCGGCGAGGCATGCGGCCGCCACCGTCATGCGAAGACCGGCATGCAGCGGCCGCGCCCGGGAATCGCCATCGCGGGTTTTCATTTCGTTAGTCATACTATTCAATGGTTAGAGAATGAAGCGATACCGGGCGCAGCAGTCGCTACCGCACCGGTATCGCATGAAAGGGAATGTGGGGGAGCCCGGCGCAGGCGGCGCCCGGCTCGACGCGACGCTCAGGCCGGCGACCTGCCGGCCCGATGCGCGAGACGTGTCGTCAGTGGTGCACTTCGCCGCGTTCGAGCGGCAGGATCAGGCGCTCGGGAATGCTGCGTCGCGACGCGCGGGCGCCGATGTAATACAGCACGGCCGGCACGACGAGGCCGAGAATCCACGAGATGTCGGTGCCGCCGAGCGCATCGACGAGCGGCCCCGTGTAGATGTGCGTCGACATGAACGGCAGTTGCACCAGGATGCCGACCACGTAGATCGTGATGGCCATCACGTTCCAGCGGCCGTAGCGGCCATCCGGATCGGACAGCGCCGGCACGTCGTAGCGCGAGCGCGTGAAGCAGTAGTAGTCGACCAGGTTGATCGCGCTCCACGGCGTGAAGAACGCGAGCAGGAACAGGATGAACGCGGTGAATTCCTTCAGGAACGAATGACGGCCCGCGAGCGCGATCAGCGTCGACACACAGATCATCCCGAAGATGTATACGAGGCGGCTCTTCGACGATACCGCGCCCTTGCCGCGAAAACCGCTGACGATCGTCGCCATCGACATGAAGCTGCCGTACGCGTTGAGCGCCGTCACCGTCACCTTGCCGAACGCGATGCTGAAATACAGCAACGCGGCCACGGCGCCCGTCGAGCCCAGGCCGACGATGTACGACACTTCATGGTGCGCGAACTGGCTGCCGGCGAGCGCGGCCGCGAACACGCCGAACACCATCGCCGCCTGGGCGCCGAGCACCGAACCGAGGCCGACCGCGAGAAACGTCGCGACCGACGACGTCGAGCGCGGCAAGTAGCGCGAATAGTCGGCCACGTACGGGCCGAACGCGATTTGCCACGATGCGGACAGCGACATCGACAGCAGGAAGCTCGCGAGCGAGAAATGCTTGTTCGCGAGCAGTGCACCGATGTCGTGGTTCGCGAACAATTGCGTGAACATATAGACGAACGCGACGATGCCGACCACGCTCGCGATCCGGCCGACGAAGTGGATCGCGCGATAGCCGAACACGGTCAGCACGACGATCACGGCCGCGAACAGCAGGATGCCGGCCGCGTCGTCGACGTGCAGCAGTTGCGCGACGGCCTGCCCGGCCAGCACCGAGCCGCTTGCGGAAAAGCCGATGTACATCAGGCACACGAGCACGATCGGAATCATCGCGCCGTACACGCCGAACTGCACGCGGCTCGAGATCATCTGCGGCAGCCCGAGCTGCGGCCCCTGCGCGCCATGCAGCGCCATCACAGCGCCGCCGACGAGCTGGCCGAGCAGCAGCGCGACCAGCGACCAGAACACGTCGCCGCCGAGCACGACCGCGAGCGCGCCCGTGACGATGGCCGTGATCTGCATGTTGGCCGACAACCACAACGTGAACTGGCTCAGCAGGCCGCCGTGGCGCTCGGCGTCGGGAATGAAGTCGATCGAGCGAACCTCGATCAGTCCGCCGGCTTTTCCACTGGAATTCGTTGACACGGGTCAATCTCCAAAATACTCAGGACCACACATGGTTTGAACGGGACAGGAAGCTGCGAGCCGCCCTTTCGGCTCTAAGGATGCGGGGCGCCGTGGATCGCCGGCATGCGCCACGCACGCACGGTCTGCACGCTGGCGCGCAACAGGCACCACGTGTGCCGACGTTGCCAGCGGATGATCTTGTATATACAACTTGCGAGATATCGGTGATTACCCGGTATCGATCGACTCTCGAAATCGCCCGCACAATCGGGATGTGTTCGATCGGTTTCACTGCAAGCAAACTGTTGGGATGGTGAAAGATCAGCGTAGGCGGGCGATGCCGGATCGCGGGCAGTCATCGTCGCTTTCTTCGCGCCGCCGGATGCCGGCGAGACAACACGGTCGGCAACCGGCGGCGACGATGCAAACGATGTCTTCATCGCAAGTCGGCGCGGGTGGAAGTCCTGCCATTGCTCTGCATGACGAAGCAGCCTTGCGAATCTGACGCGCACCGGCATCCGGCCCACGCACGCCGCCATGCACGCTGCACGCCCCTTCGTCCTCGGGCAGGATCGCGAGCACGACGCTTTCGCCCGCATCGGCGTCGCCGAAGCAGTAACCGACCATGCGTTCGCTCGCGCGACAGATCACCGAACAGTTCGACGGGCTTGACGGCTTCGCAAGCCAATAGCCGGCGCATGCCGCGTGGCGGCGCAGCGCCATCCAAGCCACCCGGTGCCCCCGGTTCAAACGAGCCGCTCCGATGCGACGACCTGCACACCCGGCCGCGCGTCGATCGCGGCGTCGAGCAATGCGCGCGCAATCCGCGGCGCGGGATTCACGCGCCACTTCGCCGGCAGCACCGGCCCGGCGGCGCTCAGCGCGAACACGAACAGCCGTTCGCCGAACCTGAACTCGTCACGACTGCCGCCGATCAGGCCCGGTCGCACGTACGTGAGCGAATCGAACCCGACGCCGGCGAGCGCCTGTTCGACCTCGCCCTTCACGCGGTTGTAGAAGATGCGCGACGCGGCATCCGCGCCGAGTGCGGAATTCAGCACGTAGGTGGGCGTGCCGTGCCGGTGCGCGAGCAGCGCGACCGCGAGCGGATAATCACGATCGACGCGCCGGAACGCCGCCTGTGAACCAGCGGCCCGCATCGTGGTGCCGAGCGTGCAGATCACCGCATCCGCGCGCCACCAGTCGGCCGCGTCGGGCAAATGGTCGAAATCGACTTCCAGCGCGCGCATCTTCGGGTGCGGCGACAACGGCCGGCGCGCAAGGACGATCACCTGATCGACCCGCGCATCGGCCAGCGCGACTTCGAGAACATGGCGCCCGACGAGTCCGGTCGCGCCGACGAGCAGCAGTTTCATGTCCGGTTCTTCCGTGTGGAGCCTGCGTTGGCGGGCCCGAGGCGGCCCGGTTTCCGGCTATCGACATGATCGTCGGTCGACGCGGCGGCGGCAACCCTTCGCACATCTCGCAAAATTACGGCCTCGTCGGGCGCCGTGCCGGGCGTTCGATGCCCGGCACGGCTACGCCATTGCATCGTGCCCGCTCGACGAACGTCCGCGCCGTTCTTCGTCGTAGAGGGAACGGGATCGGGTTGCCGGTGCACCGGCACGCAACGGTAAATTGAGCAACGCTTCGGAAGACGGTGTGCGATGACGATGCCACGCGCACGATCGCAGGCCGCATGTGATTTCGGTGTGACCTCGACGGAACCGGGGAGCAAGCGGCGTCGGCTTGCCGAATCGGATCGGACGAAACGCAATGCAATCGGGACAACTGGATAAGCACGCGGAATGTCGGCATCACGTCATTACGGATACCGAATGAAACCCCGTGAATGACGCCGGATGCCGCAAGCGCCACCGATGCATGCGTCACGCACCGGCGGCACCCTGTCAGGCTTGCACGTCAGATATGCAGCGCGTGTCCGAGCGCACGCAGCGCGGCCTCCTGAAGCGCTTCGCCGAGCGTCGGGTGCGCGTGGATCGTGCCGCCGATGTCTTCCAGCCGCGCCCCCATCTCCAGCGACTGCGAGAACGCCGCGGCCAGCTCCGATACGCCGCGCCCGACCGCCTGCCAGCCGACGATCAGGTGATTGTCGCGCCGCGCGACGACGCGCACGAACCCGTCGGTTGCCTGCAACGTCATCGCACGCCCGTTCGCGGCGAACGGGAACGATGCGCTCAGACAATCGACGCCGGCCGCGTGTGCATCGTCCGGCGACCAGCCGGCCGTCACGATCTCGGGATCGGTGAAGCACACGGCAGGAATCGACGCGGGCGTGAACCGGCGACGCCGGCCGGCGATCAGCTCGGCCACCATCTCGCCTTGCGCCATCGCGCGATGCGCGAGCATCGGTTCGCCGGCGACGTCGCCGATCGCCCACACGTTGCGCATCGAGGTCCGGCATTCGTCGTCGATCCGCAGCGCGCGGCCGTTGCGATCCAGCAGCAACGACTCGAGCCCGAAACCGTCGACGCGCGGCCGGCGGCCGACGGCAACCAGCACGCGATCGGCCGGCAGCGTCTGCTCGGCGCCGTCGGCCGCCTGCACGCGCACCGCGCCGTGCTCGTCCAGTCCGAGCACCTTGTGGCCGAGCCACAGCCGCACGCCGAGGCGCGCGAGCGAATCGGCAACCGGCCGCACGAGTTCGGCATCGTACGCAGGCAGCACGCGCTCGGCCGCTTCGACGACGCTGACGTCGACACCGAGCTTGCGATAGACGATCCCGAGTTCGAGCCCGATGTAGCCGGCCCCGACGACGACCAGCCGCTTCGGCAGCGTTGCGGGCGACAGCGCGTCGGTGGACGACACGACATGCCCGCCGAACGGCATCGACGGCAGTTCGACCGGTTCGGAACCGGTCGCGAGCAACAGGTGTTCGCAACCGATCCGCACCGCATGGCCACCGCTGACGACTTCGACGGTCTTGCCGTCGATCACGCGCGCTTCGCCGTGCAGCACGCGCACGCCGTTCTTCTTGAGCAGCGCGCCGACGCCGCGCGTCAGCCGGTCGACGATGCCGTCCTTCCACGCGACGCTTTTCGCGATGTCGATCTCCGGCGTGCGCACGCGGATCCCGAGCGCGCCTTCACCGGCATGACCGCAGGCCTGTTCGAACGCGTCGGCCACGTGGATCAACGCCTTCGACGGAATGCAGCCGATGTTCAGGCACGTCCCGCCGAGCCGGTCGCGTTCGACCAGCACGGTCGGAATGCCGAGCTGGCCGGCGCGGATCGCGGCGACGTAGCCGCCCGGGCCGCCGCCGATGACGAGCAGTGTGGTGTGTTCGTTCTTCATCGGCTCACTCCACGAACAGCAGTGCCGGGCGTTCGAGCACCGCGCGCACGGCCTGGATGAATTCGGCCGCGTCCGCGCCGTCGACGACGCGATGGTCGAACGACGACGACAGGTTCATCATCTTGCGCGCGACGACCGCGCCGTCGCGAATCATCGGCCGCTCGACGATCCGGTTCACGCCGACGATGCCGACTTCCGGATGATTGATCACCGGCGTCGAGACGATGCCGCCGAGCGCGCCGAGGCTCGAGATCGTGATCGTCGATCCGCTCAACTCGTCGCGCTGCGCACGATTCGCACGCACCGCGTCGGCGAGCCGTGCGATTTCCGTCGAGATCGACCACACGTCGCGCGCTTCCGCATGGCGCAGCACGGGCACCGTGAGGCCGTTGTCCGTCTGCGTCGCGACGCCCATGTGCACCGCGCCGTAGCGCGTGACGACGCCCGCTTCGTCGTCGAAACGCGCGTTGATCTGCGGGAAGTCGCGCAGCGCGATCACCATCGCGCGGATCAGCAGCGGCAGCGGCGTGAGCTTGCCGCGCGTGTCGCCGTGGCGGCGGTTCAGTTCCGTGCGCAACGATTCGAGCTCGGTGACGTCGATCTCCTCGACGTAGCTGAAATGCGGGATGCGGCGCTTCGCTTCCTGCATCTTGCGCGCGATCGCGCGCCGCAAACCGATCACCGGCACGTCGGTTTCGTCGTGGCGTTCGTCGTAGCCGCGCGGTTGCGACCCGTGCGCGGTGCCGCCGCCGGTGCGCGCATACGCATCGAGATCCGCATGCAGGATCCGCCCGGCTTCACCGGTGCCGCGCACGTAGCGCAGCTCGATGCCCATGTCCCACGCGCGCTGACGCACGGCCGGCGACGCGAGCGGCCGCTCGCCTGGTGCGAGCGCCGCGCGCGGTGGCGTGGCCGGTTCGTCGCGGCGCGGTTTCGCCGGTGCGCGAGGCGCCGCGGGCTGCGCAGGCAACTCGGCCGGTTCGGCCGGCGCGTCGGCCGCCGGCTTCGACGGCGCCGTCGCGACCGGTGCGGTTGCTACCTTCGTTTCTCGCACCGGTGCCGCGGCCTTCAGGTTGCCGTCGCCTTCGACTTCCAGCCGAATCAGCTCGCTGCCGACCGCCATCATCTCGCCGATCCGGCCGCCCAGTTCCATCACCTTGCCCGTCACCGGCGACGGGATCTCGACCGCCGCCTTGTCGGTCATCACGTCGGCGAGCGGCTGGTCTTCCTTGATCGTCTGCCCGACTTCCACATGCCAGGCCACCAGCTCGACCTCGGCGATCCCTTCGCCGATATCCGGCATCTTGATGACATGAATCCCCATCTCACGCCTCCAGCACGCGTCGCAACGCTTCACCGACCCGGGTCGGGCCCGGAAAGTACGCCCATTCCTGCGCATGCGGATACGGCGTGTCCCAGCCCGTCGTCCGCTCGACCGGCGCCTCGAGGTGGTAGAAGCAGTGTTCCTGGACCAGCGACACGAGCTCCGCGCCATAGCCGCAGGTGCGCGTCGCCTCGTGCACGACGACGCAGCGCCCGGTCTTGCGCACCGACGCGACGATTGTGTCGAGATCGAGCGGCCACAGCGTGCGCAGGTCGAGCACTTCCGCGTCGATGCCCGTCTCCTCGGCGGCGGCCAGCGACACGTGCACCGTCGTGCCGTACGTCAGCACCGTCACGTCGTTGCCGGGCCGCACGACGGCGGCCGTATCGAGCGGCACCGTGTAGTAGCCTTCGGGCACCGCGCTCGCGGGATGCTTGAGCCACGACGTGACGGGCCGTTCGTGATGACCGTCGAACGGCCCGTTGTACAACCGTTTCGGTTCGAGGAAGATCACCGGATCGTCGTTCTCGATCGACGCGATCAACAATCCTTTCGCGTCGTACGGATTCGATGGCATCACCGTGCGCAGCCCGCACACCTGCGTGAACATCGCCTCCGGGCTCTGACTGTGCGTCTGCCCGCCGTAGATCCCGCCGCCGCACGGCATCCGGATCGTCATCGGCGCGGTGAACTGGCCGGCCGAGCGGTAGCGCAGCCGCGCGCCTTCCGACACGATCTGGTCGGACGCCGGATAGAAATAGTCGGCGAACTGGATCTCGCAGACGGGGCGCAATCCGTACGCGCCCATCCCGACCGCCACGCCGACGATCCCGCCTTCCGAGATCGGCGCATCGAACACGCGCGACTTGCCATATTTGTTCTGCAGTCCTTCGGTACAGCGGAACACGCCGCCGAAATAGCCGACGTCCTGTCCGAACACGACGACATCGCCGTCGCGCCCGAGCATCACGTCCATCGCGGAGCGCAGCGCCTGGATCATCGTCATCGGCTGCGTCGCCGTTCGTGTCTCGTGTTGCACCATGATCACGCTCCCAGTTCCTGGCGCTGACGGCGCAGGTGCGCGGGCAGCTCCTTGTACACGTCGTCGAACATCGAGGCCGGCGACGGAATCCGGTCGTCGGCCAGCGTTCCGTACTTCTCCGCTTCCTTCTGCGCGGCGACCACCTCGGCCTCGAGCTCGGCCGTCAACGCGTCTTGCGCGCTGTCCGACCAGATGCCCTTCACGATGAGGTGGCGCTTGAAACGCTCGATCGGATCGCCGAGCGGGAAATGGGACCAGTCGTCGCTCGGCCGGTACTTGGTCGGATCGTCCGACGTCGAATGCGCGCCCGCGCGGTAGGTCACCCACTCGATCAGCGTCGGGCCGAGATTGCGGCGCGCGCGTTCGGCCGCCCAGCTCGATGCCGCGTAGATCGCGAGGAAGTCGTTGCCGTCGACGCGCAGCGACGCGATCCCGCAGCCGACGCCGCGACCGGCGAAGGTCGTGCCCTCGCCGCCCGCGATCGCCTGGAACGTCGAGATCGCCCACTGGTTGTTGACGACGTTCAGCACGACCGGCGCGCGGTACACGTGCGCGAACGTGAGCGCGGTGTGGAAATCGGCTTCGGCCGTCGCGCCGTCGCCGATCCACGCGGACGCGATCTTCGTGTCGCCCTTGATCGCCGACGCCATCGCCCAGCCGACCGCCTGGATGAACTGCGTCGCGAGGTTGCCGGAAATGGAGAAGAAGCCCGCCTCGCGATCCGAGTACATCACCGGGAGCTGGCGGCCCTTGAGCGGATCGCCTTCGTTCGACATCAGCTGGCAGATCATCCGCTCGAGCGACACGTCGCGTGCGATCAGGATGCTCTGTTGCCGGTAGGTCGGAAAGCACATGTCGCCGTCGCGCAGCGCCATCGCGTGCGCGGTGCCGATCGCCTCTTCGCCGAGGCTCAACATGTAGAAGGAGATTTTCTTCTGGCGCTGCGCGATCATCATGCGTGCGTCGAAAATGCGGGTCTTGAGCATCGCGCGCAGCCCGGCGATCAGCCGCGCATCGTCGAGATCGGGCGCCCACGGGCCGACGGCCCTGCCGCTGTCGTCGAGCACGCGCACGAGGCTGCGGGCGAGATCGGCGGTGTCCGCCGCGGCAACGTCGATCGGCGGGCGGCGGACCGCGCCGGCCGGCGATAGATGCAGATAGGAAAAGTCCGTCTTGCAGCCCGGGCGCCCGGTGGGCTCCGGCACATGCAGACGCAATGGCTCTGACAGGCTCATCGTGTCGTCTCCACGCTCGATTGTGTCTCACGCTGTTTGGGAACGCGCGGGCCGGTTGCCGGCGTGCGCGCGAGCTGACGCGCGGATAAGCACGTCAACCTTGGAAATCTATGCCTTGCAGCGGCGCGCGTCGATGCCCAAGCCGCTCGTTCGTGGTGAGCAGATTTGCCATGGCGAATCGCGGCGGCGCGCGAGGTACGGCCGGCGGAGCCGGCGCGGCCCGGGTTTGCTGCGGTGCAGGGTCGCCAGTCAGCGGCGATCGAGCGTCGGGAAGGATGGATCGGCGCGTCCCGATCATGTGAGGGTACGAAGCAAAAGACCCCGTGAAATCCTGGATTTCCACGGGGTCTTTCGGGTTCGGGCGCGCGTGCGCCCGATTGCGACTTACTGCAACGCGCGATCGATCACGCGTCTGGACGGAACAGGTCGAAGCGGCTGTCGGGCTTCACGTGCACGTAGGCCGACGGGCCGCCCGCGCGAAGAATGATGCCCGCGCCGAACGTGTCGAAAATGCCGTCCTTCAGCAGGTCATGGCGGATATGGACGGCAACGACCTCGCCCAGCACCAGCGTGGCCGGCGTCTCGGTGCCGCGATGATCGCGCAGCCGGATCACGTCGGTCACCCTGCATTCGAAGTTCACGCCGCTTTCCGCGACGCGCGGCACATCGACGAGGCGCGACGGCGCCGCGGTCAAGCCGCCGAGTTCGAATTCGTTCACGTCGTACGGCACGGCGGCGCAGGTCTGGTTCATCCGCTCGGCGAGATCGCGCGTCGCGAGGTTCCACACGAACTCGCCGGTCTCCTGCACGTTGCGCACGCTGTCCTTCGCGGTGGTGCTCGAAAAGCCGATGATCGGCGGGCGATAGTTGAACGCGTTGAAGAAGCTGTACGGTGCGAGGTTGAGCGTGCCGTCGCTGCCGCGGGATGAAATCCAGCCGATCGGGCGCGGGCCCACGATCGCGTTCAGCGGATCGTGCGGCAGGCCGTGGCCTTGCGACGGTTCGTAATAGTGATGGGTCGAGTCGGTCATGACGGGGGGCTTGCGAGAGGCGAACTGCGTTGGAATTCGTCGGTAAGACGCATGCCAAGTATCACATGGCGTCGTTTTCGTCGCAGTGACGCGCATCGCGAACCGCGCTGGCGTGCCGCTGCATGTGCGTGCGCCAAACAAAAAACCCGCGAGCGCTGCAGTTCTCGCGGGTTTTTTACACCTTCGTCGAATCGCGTCAACGCAATCGATGGTGCCGGGGACCGGGCTCGAACCGGCAAGCCAGTTAAGGCGGCGGATTTTCGTCACACTGCTTCTTTCAAAGCCGGCGTCGCGTGCGCGAACCGTTCGTGCGCTGGACTATGCCTTCACCGTCGCGCGCGGGCGTGACCGCTGCCCGTGTGCCTTAGGCGCCCCCCGTCTAGTCTCTACACCTTCCTCGCGGGTGCCGCGAGGCTTGGCTCGGCGTTGCCTCGATGTGCACACATCAGGGGTTTCGCCGAATTTGAAGGGTTCTGCACCGACCGTTTCCGGCCGGGCACTCAATCGTCTAAGTCCGCTATGTTTACCAATTTCATCACCCCGGCAAGAGGGCGGACGCGATTCTACCATTGCTTGGCGCATGCGTTCCCCTATTCCGCCGGGCCGAGCGACCGTCATCGCACCGCTTCCTGCCGCGCATTCGACACCGATACGACACGGCCGACGATTTCGTCCCGCGCCGCCCCCTCCCCCGATACAATCGACCGCGCGCCGTCCGACAGCCTCAACCGTCTGACGTTTGTGTCGTGCTTTTCGCGAAACAAGCGTCGCGTGCGTCATCGCGAAGTCACAAACGTTTTCGATAATTCCCCGGCCGAAAACGTTTACATCGCATGACTTCATGACATCGACCATCAAGGACGTCGCCGCCCTCGCGGGCTTCTCGATCGCCACCGTTTCGCGTGCGATCAACGCGCCGCATACCGTCAGCCCCGCCACGCTGCAGACGATCCGCACCGCAATCGATACGCTGCAGTTCCGCCCGAGCCCGCTCGGCCGGCAACTGCGCGGCGAGCGCACGCGGCTCGTCGGCGTCGTCGTGCCGACGCTGTCGAACCCGGTGTTCGCCGACTGCCTGCAAGGCATCGACGCGCTCGCGACCGCGGCCGGTTTCAAGCTGATCCTGATGACGACCGAATACGACGCGGCGCGCGAGCGTCATGCGATCGAAACGCTGCGCGAGCAGCGCGTCGAAGGGCTGATCCTCACCGTCGCCGATGCGGATACGCATCCGCTGCTCGACATGCTCGACCGCGACGGTCCTCATTACGTGCTGATGCACAACGACACGCAGCGCCGTCCATCGGTGTCGGTCGACAACCGCCGCGCCGCCTATGACGGCGTGCAGCTGCTGACCGCGCACGGTCATCGCCGCGTGCTGATGCTGGCCGGTTCGCTCGCGGCGTCGGATCGCGCGCGCCAGCGTCATCTCGGTTATGCACAGGCACTCGAGGAAATCGGCGTGGCGCCGCTGCCGCCCGTCGAAGTCGACTTCAACGCGCCCGAGCTGCCCGATGCGGTGCTCGCGCACCTCACCGCGCACGCCACGCGTCCGACCGCCCTCTTCTGCAGCAACGACCTGCTCGCGATGGTCGTGATGCGCGGCCTGCGCCGCGCGGGTTTCTCGATTCCCGACGACCTGTCGGTGCTCGGCTTCGACGGGATCGCGATCGGCGAGCTGCTCGCGCCGCCGCTCGCGAGCGTCGCGACACCGAACCGCGATATCGGCCGCCACGCATGGCAGCGTCTCGTCGAATCCATCGGCGGCGCGACGATCGACCGTACCTCGATGATCCTGCCGCATGCGGTGCGCGACGGCGCGACGGTTGCGGCGCCGGCCGTCGAGCTGCACTTGCGCAACGCGTGATCGCAGGCCGCCGCCACGCACACCGATACCACACCACCCCAGCGCTACACCCACTCGCCCGGAGACTCACCGTGTCCTTTCGCCTGACCTCGCTGCTGCGCGCGCTTGCCGCGCCGCTCGCCTGCGCCGCGCTCGTCGCCGCCACCCCCGCGGCCCACGCCGACGAAACGGCGATCTGCTACAACTGCCCGCCCGAATGGGCCGACTGGGCCGCGCAGATCGCGGCGATCAAGCAGAAGACCGGCATCCGCGTGCCGTTCGACAACAAGAACTCGGGCCAGTCGATCGCGCAGTTGATCGCCGAGCAGAAGAGCCCGGTCGCCGACGTCGTCTACCTCGGCGTGTCGTCGGCGTTCCAGGCGAAGGACAAGGGCGTGATCGCGCCGTACAAGCCCGCGCACTGGAACGACATCCCCGCGAACCTGAAGGACCCGCAAGGCTACTGGTTCGCGATTCACTCGGGCACGCTCGGCTTCTTCGTGAACAAGGACGCACTCGACGGCAAGCCGGTGCCGCGTTCGTGGGCCGATCTGCTGAAGCCCGAATACAAGGGCATGGTCGGCTATCTCGATCCGTCGAGCGCGTTCGTCGGCTACGCGGGCGCGGTCGCCGTCAACCAGGCGCTCGGCGGCAGCCTCGACAACTTCAAGCCGGCGCTCGACTGGTTCCATAAGCTGAAGGCGAACGCACCGATCGTACCGAAGCAGACCGCGTATGCACGCGTGCTGTCCGGCGAGATTCCGATCCTGCTCGACTACGACTTCGATGCGT
Source organism: Burkholderia sp. BCC1208 (assembly GCF_902833095.1). Classification (NCBI taxonomy): domain Bacteria; kingdom Pseudomonadati; phylum Pseudomonadota; class Betaproteobacteria; order Burkholderiales; family Burkholderiaceae; genus Burkholderia; species Burkholderia sp. BCC1208. The sequence goes on from NZ_CADFDY010000001.1 coordinate 733,848, forward strand.
ATCGCGCGAAATACAAGGACAACGCGAACGTCGAGTTCGTGATTCCGAAGGAAGGCACGATCGCGGTGCCGTACGTGATGAGCCTCGTGAAGGGCGCGCCGCACGACGCGAACGGCAAGAAGGTGCTCGACTTCGTGCTGTCGGACGAAGGCCAGAAGCTGTGGGCCAACGCATACCTGCGCCCGGTGCGCGCGCAGGCGCTCGGCGCCGACGTCGCCGCGAAGTTCCTGCCGGCGAGCGAATACGCGCGGGCGAAGTCGGTCGACTTCGGCAAGATGGCAGCCGGCCAGCAGGCCTTCGGCCAGCAATACCTGCAGGTCATGCAGTAAGCCGCGGGACGCCACCGATGCTCGACCTGACTTTTCCGCTGCGCTGGCGCGTCGCGCTCGTCGCGCCGGCGCTGGCGGTATTCGCCGCGTTCTGGCTGCTGCCGATGGCGGCGCTCGTGCAGGTGTCCGCCGACGGCGCCTTCTTCCCGCACTACGCGGCGCTGCTCGGCAACGCGCGTTACATGAAAAGCCTCGGCGAGACGGTTGCGCTGTCCGCGGGCGTCACGCTCGCGACGCTCGCACTGTCGACCATTTCCGGCCTGCTGCTCGCGCGCCGCGAATTCGCCGGCAAGCGCGTGCTGCTCGCGCTGCTCACGTTTCCGCTCGCGTTCCCGGGCGTCGTCGTCGGCTTCATGGTGATCATGCTCGCGGGGCGCCAGGGGCTGATCGGCATGCTGTCGACGAAGCTCACCGGCGACAAGTGGGTCTTCGCCTATTCGGTGACGGGCCTGTTCGTCGGCTACCTGTACTTCTCGATTCCGCGCGTGATCGTCACCGTGATCGCGGCCGCGTCGAAGCTCGACGCGTCGCTCGAGGAAGCCGCGCGTTCGCTCGGCGCGTCGCCGTGGCGCATCTTCGTCGACATCGTGCTGCCCGCGCTCGCGCCGGGCCTGATCGCGGCCGGCGCGATCTGCTTCGCGACCGCGATGGGCGCGTTCGGCACCGCGTTCACGCTCGCCACCGATCTGAACGTGCTGCCGATGACGATCTATACCGAATTCACGCTGAACGCGAACATCGCGACGGCGGCCGGCCTGTCGATCGTGCTCGGCATCGTCACCTGGGCCGTGCTCGCGCTCGCGCGCCGCTTCACCGGCCACACCGCCGCTGCCGCGGCCTGAGGATTCCAGCATGCAATCGCTTTCCGGCTCTTCCGCGCCGTCGCCGACCCCGGCTCCCTTGCAAACGGCCCGCGCCGCGCGGCATGCGCCGCGCGCAGCCGGTGCGCGTGCGATCGCCGCGCTGCAATGGGGCGTCACGCTGCTGCTGTGCGCGTTCCTGATCGTGCCCGTCGTGATGTCGGTGCTCGCGGGGCTGACCGTCAACTATTTCCGCGGCCTGTCGAGCGGCCTCACGCTGCGCTGGCTCGAACAGGTGTGGCAGCAGTATCACGGCTCGGTCGCGCTGTCGCTCTACGTCGCGTTCGCGACGCTCGCGATCGTGCTCGCCGTCGGCGTGCCGGCCGGCTATGCGCTCGCGCGCAGCAAGAGCCGCATCGCGCGTGCGATCGAGGAAGCGCTCGTGCTGCCGGTCGCGCTGCCGGGGCTGGCTTCGGCGCTCGCTCTGCTGGTCGTGTACGGCGGCTTCACCGCGTTCCGGATGAGCCTGTGGTTCATCGTCGTCGGCCACGTCGTGTTCACGCTGCCGTTCATGGTGCGCGCGGTGGCGGCCGTCGCGGCCGGCGCCGACCTGCGCACGCTCGAGGAAGGCGCGGCGAGCCTCGGTGCGTCGTTCGTCACGCGTTTCGTCACAATCGTGCTGCCGAACCTGCGGCCCGGGATCGTTGCCGGCGCGCTCGCGGTGCTCACGCTGTCGATCGGCGAATTCAATCTCACGTGGATGCTGCACACGCCCGACACCAAGACGCTGCCGGTCGGGCTCGCCGATACGTATGCGTCGCTGCGCCTCGAAGTCGGCAGCGCATACACGATCCTGTTCCTGCTGATGACGCTGCCGCTGCTCGTCGCGATGCAGTGGCTCGGCGTCGATCCGTCCGGTACGCGCGCGCTGAAGAAGCGCCCGCGCTGACTCTCTTGCAGACATGAAACTCGATTCCACCCCCATCACCCTGACCGGCTGCGCGAAGACGTTCCGCGGCACACGTGTGCTCGAACCGCTCGATCTGTCGATCGGCGCCGGCGAAACGCTCGTGCTGCTCGGACCGTCGGGCTGCGGCAAGACGACCACGCTGCGCCTGATCGCGGGCCTCGACACGCCGGACGCCGGCGGCAGGATCGCGTTCGGCAACGACGACGTCACCCCGCTTCCGATCGAGCGCCGGCAAGTCGGCATGGTGTTCCAGAACTACGCACTGTTTCCGAACCTGACGGTGCGCGGCAACGTCGGCTACGGGCTGAAGATCCGCAAGACCGAACCGCGCGCGTTGCGCGAACGCGTCGACGAGCTGCTCGCGATGATGCGGCTCGATGCGCATGCGGACAAACCGGTCGATCAACTGTCGGGCGGCCAGCGTCAGCGCGTCGCGCTGGCGCGCGCGCTCGCGGTGCGGCCGCGCGTGCTGCTGCTCGACGAACCGCTGACCGCGCTCGACGCGAAGCTGCGCGACGTGCTGCGCCGCGACATGAACACGCTGCTGCGCACGCTCGGCGTGACGACCGTCTACGTGACGCACGACCAGGCGGAAGCGATGGAGCTCGGCGACCGGATCGTCGTGATGGGCGCGGGCCGCATCGAGCAGATCGGCACGCCGCGCGAGATCTACTACCACCCCGCGAACCGGACGGTCGCGCAATTCATCGGCACGCTGAACCGGCTGGCCGGCCAGTGGCGCGACGGCGCGCTTGCGACGACGGGCGGAGCGATCGTCACGCCGCATGCGGCCGACGAATGGTTCTTCCGCCCCGAGGACGCGCAGCTCGCCGATCCCGCGCATGCGCCGCTGCGCGGCGCGGTCGGCGCGTGCGCATTCCTCGGCGAGCGCACGCGGCTCACGATCGAGCATGCGGCACCCGACGCGCTGGTGATCGACGTGCCGGGCCGCATCGCGCTCGCACGCGGTACGGCGGTCGGCCTCACGATCGCGCCGGAAGGCCTGATCGCGCTCGGCGCGTAAGGCGTCGATCGGGCATCATTCACGCAGCACCCCACGGCGGCGCACGCCGCCGGGACAACAACCAGACGATTCCGAGGAACGACGATGCTGCTTGCTCAAATCAGCGATCTCCACATCAAGCGCCCGGGCCAGCTCGCGTACCGGCGCGTCGACACGGCGGCCGCACTCGCCCGCTGCGTCGCGAAGCTGAACGCACTCGTGCCGCGCCCCGACGCCGTGCTCGTCACGGGCGATCTGACCGACTTCGGCCACGACGAAGAGTACGGCAACCTGCGCGGGCTGCTCGCGGCGCTCGAGATTCCGTACTACCTGATGATCGGCAATCACGACGACCGCGCCGGATTGCGCCGCGCGTTCGCCGATCGCGCCGAGCTGCAGGACGGCGAATTCGTGCAGTACGCGCTCGACGTCGGCGCGGTGCGCGTGCTCGCGCTCGATTCGCAAGTGCCGGGCGCGAGCCACGGCGACCTGTGCGACGCGCGGCTCGCGTGGCTCGCCGCGCAGCTCGACGCCGCGCGCGACCGCCCGGTGATCGTCGCGCTGCATCACCCGCCGTTCGCGTCGGGCATCGGCCACATGGACAGGCTGCGTCTCGCGCCCGCCGCCGCCGCGAACCTCGATGCGCTGCTGCGCGGTCATCCGAACGTCGAGCGCGTGCTGTGCGGCCACGTGCACCGCACGATGTTCACGCGCTTCGGCGGCACGCTCGCGTGCGCGGTGCCGTCGCCCGCGCACCAGGTCGCATTCGACCTGCGGGACGATGCGCCATCCGCATTCCGGCTCGAACCGCCGGCGTTCGCGGTCCATCGTCATGCGCCCGATACGGGGATGACGTCGCATCACGTCTATGTGGACGAAGGGGCGGGGCCGTATCCGTTCTATGAGCCGACCGGCGAGCTGGTCGGCTGACGGCGTGAAGCGCGTGCCGTGACGGGCCGCGGCCGGCCCCTTGTGCCGGGTTGCCGGGTTGCCGGGTTGCCGGGTTGCCGGGTTGCCGGGTTGCCGGGTTGCCGGGTTGCCGGGTTGCCGCCGGCAGGATTCACGTCGCTCCGGTATGATCGGCAGCCTCGACCGGCGCCCGGCCCGCCGGCGCACCCGACGCGTGCGCCGCCTGCCGCGCCGCCCCACTCCGTGCCTGCCGTCATGTCCACCACCTCCACCGACCGTCCGACCGATGCCGCCTCGCCCCACTACTCGCGCAGCCTGCTGTTGCTGCTCGCGACGATCGCGGGCGTGTCGGTCGCGAACATCTACTACAACCAGCCGCTGCTCGACAGCTTCCGCTCGGCCTTTCCGGACGGCGCATCGTGGATCGGCGCGGTACCGACCGCGACGCAGCTCGGCTATGCGGCCGGCATGTTCCTGCTCGCGCCGCTCGGCGACCGCTTCGATCGCCGCGGGCTGATCCTGCTGCAGATCGCGGGGCTGTCGATCGCGCTGATCGTGGCGGCCGCCGCGCCGTCGCTGGCCGTGCTCGCGGCCGCGAGCCTCGCGATCGGCATCCTCGCGACCATCGCGCAGCAGGCCGTGCCGTTCGCCGCCGAAATCGCGCCGCCGGCCGAACGCGGCCACGCGGTCGGCACCGTGATGAGCGGCCTGCTGCTCGGCATCCTGCTCGCGCGTACCGCCGCCGGCTTCGTCGCCGAGTATTTCGGCTGGCGCGCGGTGTTCGCCGCATCGGTCGCGGCGCTCGTCGCGCTCGCCGTCGTGATCGTGCTGCGGCTGCCGCGCAGCTCGCCGACGTCGACGCTGTCGTACGGGAAGCTGCTCGGATCGATGTGGCACCTGGCCGTCGAACTGCGCGGGCTGCGCGAGGCGTCGCTGACGGGCGCCGCGTTGTTCGCGGCGTTCAGCGCGTTCTGGCCGGTGCTCACGCTGCTGCTCGCGGGCGCGCCGTTCCATCTCGGCCCGCAGGCAGCCGGCCTGTTCGGGATCGTCGGGGCCGCAGGCGCGCTCGCCGCGCCGTATGCGGGCCGCTTCGCGGACCAACGCGGCCCGCGCGCGATCATCTCGCTCGCGATCGCGCTGCTTGCGCTGTCGTTCGTGATCTTCGCGCTGTCGGGTTCGAGCCTCGTCGGGCTCGTGATCGGCGTGATCGTGCTCGACGTGGGCGTACAGGCCGCGCAGATCTCGAACCAGTCGCGCATCTATGCGCTGAAGCCCGACGCGCGCAGCCGCGTCAACACGGTGTACATGGTGTGCTATTTCATCGGCGGCGCGCTCGGCTCGTCGGCCGGCGTCGCCGCATGGCGCGCGTTCGGCTGGACCGGCATGTGCGCGGCCGGCCTGCTGTTTACCGCGCTCGCCGGCTGGTTCCACCATCGCGGCGGCCGGCGCGGCTGAGCGCGACCGGCCACCGCGGCGTCACGCGTCGGTGCGCGAGGCGGCCGGCTCGGCGGCGGGCGGCGGCGCGAACGCCGGAGCCGGGTCGATCACCGCGCCGGGATCCATCACCGCCGCGGGCGTCGGCACCGCGAGCGGGACAGCGGAAGGCGCGAGGATCGGCGCCGCATCCGGCGTGGCGATCTGCTCCGCGACGGCGGAAGCGTCCGCCGCGACCGCCTGCCCGGCCGCGACGGCCGAAGCACTGCTGGCCGTGGCTGCCGCCGCGGGCCGGCGCGCCGGATCGAACACGAACGACAACCCGACGCTGCCGAGGATCGCGACCGTCGCGACCACGGTCGCCATCGTCACCGGTTCGCCCAGCAGCAACGCGCCGAGCGCGACCGCGACGATCGGATTCACGTACATGCAACTGCTCGCGATGATCGGGCTCGTGTGGCGGATCAGGTAGCCGTACGCAACGTACGCGGCCATCGTGCAGAACACCATCAGGTACACGAACGCGAACACGGGCCCGACGGCCAGTTGTTCGACGCGTTCGCCGAGCAGCCACGCGACGATCGTCGACATCAGGCCGCCGAGGCCGATCTGCAGCGACGTCGACAGAAACAGGTCGGACGGCAGCTTGAGCCGCGTCGCGAGATGCGCGCCGCCCGCCCAGAACAGTGCGCCGGCCAGCACGCAGATGGTGCCGAGCGCCGAGTTCGCCGCGGCCGCGCCGCCCGAATTCAGCACGACGATGCCGACCATCCCGAGCGCGACGGCCGCCCATTCGCCCTTCGTCACCGGCCGCCCGGCGACCGCCGCGATCACGGTCGCGAACAACGGCACCGTGGCCACCATCACCGCGGCCGAACCGCTGCTGACCGTGCGCATGCCGAGCGCGATCGTGCCGGACGACAACGCGACGAGCATCGTGCCGACGATCGCCGAGTTGCGGATTTCCAGCAGCGTCGGCCATTCGGGCTTGCGCCGCAGCGCGAAGATGAACAGGCCGACCCCGCCGAGCAGGTTGCGCAGCCCCGACAGCAGCAGCGGCGGGAACGACTGCAGCGCGAAATGCAGCCCGCTGTAGGTCGAGCCCCAGACGAAATAGATGAAGACGAGCGCGAGCGCCACGCGCCCGCCGCGGCTTTGCGGCAGGCGGATCCGGAACGAAAGGCGGGCGAGGAAATCGAGGAGTCGGTCGAGCGGCGTCATCGCGCGACCCGCCCGCACGTCACGCCGCGTGCTCCGCTGAAAAACGCCGGCGATGCCGGCAAACGGCCCTGACGGGACCGGGAAGGCAGAGCGAACGTGCGGAACGACATGGCAGTGCGAACGGCGACGAAAGAGAACCGGCGAGCGGCGGCAAAGGGGCAAAAAAAACGTGCGCAACCGCTTCGGCTGCACACGCTCGGCATTATGGCATCAAGGATTCGAAAGCATCGCCGGACATGTCTGAAAGCATATCGACTGATGTTTCGGCGCGACACTCGATGTGTCACCTTCAACGAGCGGCCCGGGTCGCTTCAGGGGGCCGGATCGATGCGGACCACCGCGCCGCTTTCGTCGGCCGACAGCACGGTGATGCGTCTCTCGGACAACGTATCGACGAGCGACTTGCCCGGCATCAGCGGCGCGTCCTTCATGCCGTCCTTGCTGCCCGGTGTCGCGTCGACGAGCGTGTTCTGAATGGCGCCGCCCGGATAGCGGACGATCCGCACTGTCACGCCGTTGACGAACGGCGACGTGTCGGGCCAGTCCTCGAACGTGCCCTTCGCGCCCGCCGGCCGGCGGAATTCGAGCAGCAGGACGGAACCGTCCGAGCGCGGCAGACGATAGCCCTGCTTACCCGGCAGCGCGCTCCACAGCGGCGCGAGGCGATACGTACCCGGCTTGGAGAGCAGCGGCACATCCCCTTCGTCGAGCCATCCTGCAAACAGCTGATAATCGACGGGATACATGCGCCGCCCGCCGCCGCCCACCGTGTCGGTCGGGTCGTCGGTGCCCCCCTTCGCGCAGCCGTCGCCGAGCATCACCGCACCGCCCTCCGTCGGACAGTTCTGCAGCGAATCAGGATGCCCGGCGCCGAGCCCGTGGCCGAATTCGTGCGTCCACATCCAGTATGCGTGCCCGGAGCCGTTCGACAGAATCCATTGCCCGGGCCGGGCCGCGAGCCCCGCGAATTTGCATTCGCTCGAGCGCGGATAATCGACGAACAAATAATCGTACTCGGCGGAATCGACACCTCGCGCCAGCGCGGCGGCCCTCGCCTGAGCGAGGATGGCGCCCGACTGGCAACCGGCCGGGAACGCACCGAGATCGACGTTGGCCAGCATCGTGCCGCTCAACGTCAGCTTGCCGTGCGACGCCAGTTTGACGTAGTGCGCGAGCGATGCGAAATCGTCGCCGTCACCGAAGACCGCCTTGCGCGCCGGTTCGGCGGGATTCGCTTGCTGGCCGGTGAAATGCGCGGACAGCAGCAGTACCCGGTGCTCCCCCGTCACGATGCGTATCGGCGACGGCAGTTCGCCGTCATAGGTCCAGCGCGCGACGGGCTGCTCGACGGCCGGCAACATCGCGACGGTGCCGTTCATCGCTTGCAGCGTTGCGCCGCCGCTGATATCCACCCAGTGCTTGTTCTGCATCGTGAAAGCGCCACTCTGGTCGACGTTGGCCCGCCATAGCCGCGTCGTCGGATAATCGTTACCGCCGCACGGCGACAGGTTGACGGGCCCCTGGCTCCACGGAGCCGCGCGCAGGCAGACGTCCCGGCCTTGCGCGTCGGCCAGCACGTTTTTCACCTGGAAATAGCTGCTCGTGGCGCGCACCATGCGCCAGCGCTGCTCGTCCGTGCCCTTGCAGGACTGGAAACCGACGTATGTACCGTTGCTGGTCGACATCGCCAGGCAACGATTGTCGCCCATGGCCAGATTCCTGATCGCAAAGCCCGTGTCGAGTGCGATGGGCGGCTCAGGTGCCGGCGCGGGCGGTTCAGGCGACGGCGCCGGCCCGGTCCCCTCGGGCGGAGCGGGCGACGGCGGCGGCGGTTCGATCGTCCCGGGCGGAGCGGGCGACGGCGGGGGTTCGATCGCACCGGGCGGAGGAGGCAACGGCACGCCGATCTCGGGCGCAATGGGCGGCTGCGGATACGACGGATCGAGCGGCGCGCCCGGTTCATCCGATATCGCCGCACCGTCGGCCACGACCTCCGCCGGCGGCTTGACTTCCTGCTCCTGCAAAGCGACAACGGGGCTTTCGGAATCACCCCCTCCGCAAGCCGACAACGTCAGCCCTGCAAGCACGCAGAGCGCGCCCCACGACGCACCACGCCGTAACACGACAAGATTCATATCGATGCTTCATCACGAATTAAATTGAGAAGGAGATCCGCGAACGAAGCATCCAGCCGGGCCAGCGCCCGGCCTTCAATTCGTAGAACATAGGAACAGGATGGTTCTCGCTGCATCCCCGAAGCGGATCCGTCGATGCATGCCGCGACAAGCAGCGCGGCACCGGCACCCTCGCGCCAACGCGCGACTACCGTTGGACAGATGTTACGGTTCGACACGATCCACTAACAATGAGACGAGTACGAAATCCATGAAGCCTGCAACGCCTGCGACTGCACCAATGCCTGCGGCAACGCACCCGCGCCGCATCATGTCGTGCCCGTCGCGCATATCACGGCGAGCCGCCGGGCGTCACGAGCCGCCGAACCAGTTGTAGCCCTGATCGACCCAGTAGCCGCCCGGGAACGTATCGGTCACGAAGATTTCCATGATGTGCTTCGGGTTCTTGTAGCCGAGCTTGGTCGGCATCCGCAGCTTCATCGGGAAACCGTATTCCGGCGGCAGCCGGCGGCCGTCGTAGTCGAACGCGAGCAGCGTCTGCGGATGCAGCGCGGTCGGCATGTCGATGCTTTCGTAGTAATCGTCCGCACATTTGAAGCCGACGTATTTCGCACCGGTATCGGCACCCGCGCGTGCGAGAAACGCGCCGAACGGCGTGCCGCCCCAGCGGCCGATCGCACTCCACCCTTCCACGCAGATATGCCGCGTAATCTGTTCCGCGTGCGGCAGCGCCCGAAGCTCGTCGAGCGTCCACACGCGCTTGCCCGTCACGCGGCCGGACAGCACGAGCCGATACGTCGATTCGTCGACGTGCGGCACGTCGTCGATCCCGTAGTACGCATTGAACGGAAACGGCCGCGTGATGTCGGCTTCGGTGTAGGTCGGCGCGAGCCGTTCACCGCTAAACAGCCAGGCCTGCACGCGATCGTTCATGCGCGACACTTTCTCGAGGAACGTGTTGACCGACGCATCGTCCTGCAGCGTGCAGCCGGTCAGCATCGTCAGGCCGCCCAGCGTCAGGATGCGCCGGTTGAAGAGCCGCCGCGACGGCATCTCGAGTTCCCGGCGCACGTCGAGTTCGAGCGATTTCCGGTCGAGCGCCCAGCGCGGCTCGCTGCGGTTTTTTTCGGATTCCGACATGATGATTTCCTTCGCCCGCGACGCGCGGGTCAGTGGCCGCGCAGCATTGCGAGCAGCGAGCGCGGCACCAGCAACGCCATCGCGACGTGGACGGCCACGAATGCGACCAGCAGCGACATCGCCCAGAAGTGCACGATGCGCGCGTTGTCGTAACCGCCGAACAACTCGCGCAGCAGCGGAAATTGCACGGACTTCCAGATCGTGAGGCCCGACAGCACCAATACGACGAGATCGGCGATCGCGGTCAGGTACGCGGCACGCTGCACCGCGTTGTAGACGCTCAGGTCGGCGTGCGACAGCCGCCCGCCCAGTGCGGCGCGCACGTCGCGCCATACGGACGCCGGCGTAACCGGCAGCATCTTGCGCGCGAAGCGCCCCGTCGCGACCGACATCGCGAGATAGAACAGCCCGTTGCCGACCAATAGCCACATCGCCGCGAAATGCCATTGCAGCGCGCCGCCGAGCCAGCCGCCAAGCGTGATGCCGTGCGCGAACGTGAACGACGGATAGATCGGCGACGCGTCGTAGATGCGCCAGCCGGACAGCGCCATGAGGACCGCCGCGAGCGCGTTAAGCCAGTGGCTTGCGCGCACCCACCGCGGATGGATCGTCGGCGCGGGCGGCGGCACGCTCGCTCGATCCGTGACAGGAACCGTTTGCATGATGAACACTCCCGGGATGATGCGGCGGGACGCGAGGCGCGCCGGTAACCGGCCGGTCGCGCCCCGCACTCATTCGTCAGTTCGACGGGCTCATGGCGTCCTTCTTCATCGCGTCGTCCTTCTTCATCGCGTCGTGGCCCATCGCGTCCTTCTTCATCGCATGCTTCTTCATGCCGTCCTTCTTCATCGCGCCGTCCTTCGCCATCGCGTCGTGACCCATCGCGTCCTTCGACATCGACATGCCGTCCTTCGACATCCCGTCCTTCGACATTGCGTCGTTCTGCGCGTAGGCGCCCGTTGCGATCGTGGCAAGTGCGGCGACACAGGCGGCGAGGAATACGTTTTTCATGACATTTCTCCGATACATACATGGGTTTGGGAGCCGAATAGACGGAGGACGCCGCCGGAAATGACAGCGATATCGAAAATTTTTTTGAAGCGGAAACAAGGGAGGGAAATGCTGCACTGCTCGCCCCTGCTGTTCGGGACGACATCGCGGGTCGACGACAGCGCTTGCTGCGGCGCACCGCGCGCGCGTGGGCGGCGGCGATCCGCCCGCCGCACGGGGGCATCGGCTTCACCCCCGGTTGAAACCGCCGCCAAGCCGGTGTATCGTGTGCCCTTGCTAACGCGGGGGTCCTGCAATGCGTTCGGTCAAACAACCGGCATTGCGGGTGAGAAATACCCTTTGAACCTGATCTGGATAATGCCAGCGCAGGGAAGCGTACGGATTTCGCCGCCATCCTTCTGACGAAATCCGCCGCCTCACCAAGCCTCGTCTCCTGCTTAGCTCGAGCCCCACATTCGTCAAGGGCTCCGGGCAAGCGCCGACGCGCCTGTCCGGCGCTCACACAGGAGATTGCATGAACGCCAATCCGAAGTTTCTGTCTGCCGACGCCCACGTCGACGCCGCTGCCGTCGCGCCGCTGCCCAATTCGCGAAAGGTTTATGTAACCGGCTCGCAGCCCGACATTCGCGTGCCGATGCGCGAAATCACGCAGGCCGACACGCCGACCGGCTTCGGCGGCGAGAAGAATCCGCCGATCTATGTGTACGACACGTCGGGCCCCTACACCGATCCGGACGCGAAGATCGACATCCGCGCGGGCCTGCCCGCGCTGCGCCAGCGCTGGATCGAGGCGCGCGGCGACACCGAGGTGCTCCCCGGCCTGTCGAGCCAGTACGGCCTCGAGCGCGCGGCCGATCCGGCCACGGCCGAGCTGCGTTTCCCGGGCCTGCACCGCAACCCGCGCCGCGCGCAGCCCGGCAAGAACGTCACGCAGATGCACTACGCGCGTCAGGGCATCATCACGCCGGAAATGGAATACATCGCGATCCGCGAGAACCAGCGCCGCGCCGAGTACATCGAGAGCCTGAAGTCGAGCGGCCCGAACGGCGCGAAGCTCGCCGCGATGATGGGCCGCCAGCATCCGGGCCAGGCGTTCGGCGCCGCGGCCTTCGGCGCGAACGCGCTGGCCGAGATCACGCCGGAATTCGTGCGCGACGAAATCGCGCGCGGCCGCGCGATCATCCCCGCGAACATCAACCACCCGGAATCCGAGCCGATGATCATCGGCCGCAACTTCCTCGTGAAGATCAACGCGAACATCGGCAATTCGGCCGTCACGTCGTCGATCGGCGAGGAAGTCGACAAGATGACGTGGGCGATCCGCTGGGGCGGCGACACGGTGATGGACCTGTCGACCGGCAAGCACATTCATGAAACGCGCGAGTGGATCATCCGCAACAGCCCCGTGCCGATCGGCACGGTGCCGATCTACCAGGCGCTCGAAAAGGTCAACGGCAAGGCCGAGGACCTGACCTGGGAAATCTTCCGCGACACGCTGATCGAACAGGCCGAGCAAGGCGTCGACTACTTCACGATCCACGCGGGCGTGCGCCTGCAGTACGTGCCGCTCACCGCGAACCGGATGACGGGCATCGTGTCGCGCGGCGGCTCGATCATGGCGAAGTGGTGCCTCGCGCATCACAAGGAAAGCTTCCTGTACGAACACTTCGAAGACATCTGCGAGATCATGAAGGCGTACGACGTGAGCTTCTCGCTCGGCGACGGCCTGCGCCCCGGCTCGATCTACGACGCGAACGACGAAGCGCAGCTCGGCGAACTGAAGACGCTCGGCGAACTCACGCAGATCGCGTGGAAGCACGACGTGCAGGTGATGATCGAAGGCCCCGGCCACGTGCCGATGCAGTTGATCAAGGAGAACATGGATCTGCAGCTCGACTGGTGCAAGGAAGCGCCGTTCTACACGCTCGGGCCGCTGACCACCGACATCGCGCCGGGTTACGACCACATCACGTCGGGCATCGGCGCCGCCATGATCGGCTGGTTCGGCACCGCGATGCTGTGCTACGTGACGCCGAAGGAACACCTCGGCCTGCCGAACAAGGACGACGTGAAGGAAGGCATCATCACGTACAAGCTCGCCGCGCACGCCGCCGACCTCGCCAAGGGTCACCCCGGCGCGCAGGTGCGCGACAACGCGCTGTCGAAAGCGCGTTTCGAGTTCCGCTGGGAAGACCAGTTCAACATCGGTCTCGACCCGGACAAGGCACGTGAATTCCACGACGAGACGCTGCCGAAGGATTCGGCCAAGGTCGCGCACTTCTGCTCGATGTGCGGCCCGCATTTCTGCTCGATGAAGATCACGCAGGACGTGCGCGAATTCGCGGCCCAGCAGGGCGTGTCGGAAACCGAGGCGCTGAAGAAAGGGATGGAGGTCAAGGCGGTCGAGTTCGTGAAGACCGGCGCCGAGATCTACCACCGTCAGTAAGCGCGCGCCGCGAGCCTCACCGGCTCGCATCGCGATGCACGCAGCCCGCTTTCGAGCGGGCTTTTTTGCGCATGTCGCGTGCCCGCGGGCCCATGCGAAACAATTGATTACGAAACCGCGCGAGCCTTAACAAGTCCTTACAGCAGCCTCGCAGGACGGCGCGTAAATTGGGGATATGCGCGGCCGGCAGCCGGTCGCGCGCCTTCCGTTCACTACCACAAGGACAACGATCATGAACTCGATTCGGCGTTTTGGGGTATGCGCTCTGCTCGTCGCGACAGTAGCCAGCCTGTCGGCCTGCGATTCGATGTCGCGGCGCCAGCGCGATACGGCAATCGGTGCGGGTGTCGGCGGCGTCGCCGGCGCGGCGATCGGCGGCAACGCGCTGTCGACGCTGGGCGGCGCGGCGGCCGGCGGCATCATCGGTAACCAGGTCGGCAAGTAAGCAGTCTGACATCGGCCGGCTGGGCGTCGTCCAGCCATCGGCCGGTCGGTTCAACGGCGTTTCCGCACCGCGGAAGCGCCGTTTTCGCATGCGGCGCCAAAACAAGCGCGGCCGCCGCCCGGAAATGATCGGTTACCGTTTCTCATACCGTGTCATCGGTACTCGGCCTAAGCTTCAAGCATCTGCCGATGGCCGGCTCCGCCGGAGACACATCATGAACAGGACCTTCGTCGCCGCGGCGCTTGCCTGCACGACGCTCGCCGGCTGCTATTACCCGTACGGCTACTATCCGGGCGGCTATTACACGGCGGCGCCGGTGCCGGTACAGCCCGCGCCCGTATATGTCGATCCGGGCCCCGCCTACTACTATCCGGCACCGGCGTATGCGCCCGCATGGGGCAGTTATTGGGGCCCGGCGCTGTCGCTCAATTTCGGCTTCGGCGGACGCGGCGGCTGGCGTCATCACTGATCGGCCGCGCCGCGCGCGGCCGGCCGTCCGCCGCCGCCGCAAACGGTGCGATTCCCGTTTCTTGTCGTTTCATCCGATCGTGAAACGACGGCGCGGTAACGCGGTGTAAGATTCGTCGCATCCCGTCCCCCGCCCTCGCCGATCGATGTCGCCCAAGAACGCTTTCCTGCTGACCGTGCTCGCTGCCCTCTGGGGCGCATCCTTCCTGTTCATCCGGATCGGCGTGGTCGATTTCGGCGTCGCGCCGCTGATGGCGCTGCGCGTGGGCATCGGCGCGCTGTTTCTCGCGGGCTTCGCGCTCACGCGCTTCAAACCCGCCGATCTGGCCGCCCGGCTGCGCCGTCATGCGGGGCCGCTGTTCGTCGTCGGCGCGCTGAATTCGGGCATCCCGTTCTGTCTGTTCGCGTTCGCCGAGCTGACGCTGTCGGCCGGCGTGACGTCGGTGATCAACGCGACGACGCCGCTGTGGGGCGCGCTCGTCGCTTACCTGTGGCTGAAGGACAAGCTGTCGCTGCCGCGCGCGCTCGGGCTCGTCATCGGGTTTGCCGGCGTGCTCACGCTCGTGTGGAACCAGATCGCGAACGCGCACGGCGACACGGGCGCCAGCGCGACCGCGCTCGCCGCGGCGGCCGCTCTCGGCGCGACGCTGCTGTACGGCATCGCGGCCAACTACACGAAACGCAAGCTCAGCGGCGTCGATCCGCTCGTCAACGCAGCCGGCAGCATGATCGGCTCGACCGTCCTGCTGCTGCCGTTCGCGATCGCGACGTGGCCGGCCGCGCCGGTCGGCGCGCACGCATGGGGCGCGGTGCTCGCCCTCGGCATCGCGTGCACGGGCATCGCGTATTTCATCTTCTTCTACCTGATCGCGCATATCGGGCCCGCCCGCGCGATCACCGTGACGTTCGTGATCCCCGTGTTCGGGCTGCTGTGGGGCGCGCTGTTCCTCGGCGAACACGTGTCGGTCGTGATGATCGAAGGCTGCGCGATCGTGCTCGTCGGCACCGCGCTCGCCACCGGCGTGATCAAGCGGATTCCCGGCGTCCGACCGCGCGGCAGCGAGGCGGCCTGACGATCGGCGCGCCCGGCGCGCACGAACCGTCGTCCGCCGCGCGGCAATGCCGATGGCGGCGCGACGCGGGTGTGCCGACGCGCCGCCGATCGGCACCGCGGCGCGCGGGCATTCGACTCATTCGACTCATTCGTCTGACGGCGGCGGCTGGCCGCCGGGATTTCCCGCATCAGCCTGCGCATCGGGCGGCAGTGACGCACGGTCATGCCGCCGCGCTGTCGCGGGATTGTCATCCGCCACTGCGGCGCGCTTCGTTTCGCGGCGGTCATGCACCGTACGGATGCACGCGGCGCCGGTCGCCGCGCCGCGGTGCGCGGGCCGCAATCGCGGTGTACCGTTCGCGTCTGGAGTTACCCTGATACGCGCGCCGCGGCAATCCCGTTACACTCGGAAAACTCATCCGCAGAAGGCGGTCTCGATGCCCCACGTTCTTTCGCGCCCGCCTGCGCATGCGGCTGCATCGGCGTGGTGGTGCGCCGCCGTCCCGCCGCCCGCTTCCGGGCACCGTTGACATGAAGTCCACCCGCGACCGGTCGCTCGAGGCCCTGCTCGAACGCCTCACGCCGACGCCCCACGGCTGGCTCGCCACCTATCGCACCACGACATTGCGCAGCGTGTTCCAGCCCGTGCTGTCGATCACGCACAAGCGCGTCGTCGGCTACGAGGCGCTGCTGCGCGTCGTCGACGGGAACGGCACGCTGGTGTCGCCCACCGCCCTCTTCGACAAGACGCGCGGCGACGCCGACGCGCTGCTGCTCGACCGGCTCGCGCGCTGCCTGCACACGGCCAACTTCGTCGCGCAGGGAATCGGCGACGGCTGGCTGTTCCTGAACGTGACGCCGCGCGTGCTCGACACGGGCCTCGTGCAGCGCGAGTTCGTCGAGGCGCTGTGCCGGCATTTCGCGCTGCCCCCGAACCGGATCGTGCTGGAAGTGGTCGAACAGCCGGCGCGCGACGAAGCCGCGCTTGCCCGCACCATCGACATGATCCAGCATCGCGATTTCCTGATCGCGATCGACGATTTCGGCACGGGGTTCTCGAACTTCGACCGCGTGTGGCGGGCGCGGCCCGACATCGTGAAGCTCGACCGCTCGCTCGTCGAGCGTTCGACCGCCTCGGCCGACGATCGCCGCATCATGCATCACCTCGTGTCGATGCTGCACCAGGCCGGCGCGATGGTGCTGGCCGAAGGCGTCGAAAACGACGACGCGCTGCAGGCGCTGATGGAAGCCGACATCGATTTCGTGCAGGGTTTCCAGTTCGGTCAGCCCGATGCATCGATCGCGCACGCGAGCGCGGCCGCGCCCGCGATGCTCGATGCCGCGTGGCGGCGCTTCATCGCCCGCCGGCACATGCCGGTGGTCGCTCAGCAGCCGGGCTTCGACGCGATCGAACGGCTCGTGCTCAGCGGCGCGGCCGCGTTCTCGGCGAGCGGCAACCTGCAGGACGCCGCGCAACGCGTGTTCGCGGTGCCGGCCGCGCGTCGCGTGTTCGTCACGGACGAGACCGGCGAACAGTTCCTGCCGTCGATCGGCGCGCCGCTCGACGACAGCCAGGCGAGCGTGACCCGCCTCTCGCCGCTATTCCCGGAAACCCACAGCAACTGGTCGCGGCGCCCGTATTTCCAGCGCGCGATCGCCGCCCCCGGGCGCGTCGCGCTGATGGGCCCGCACTTCTCGCTGACGGAGGGCCGCGACTGCTATACGGCCGCCGTCGCGATCCGCGCGCAGAGCCGGCTCGTCGTGTTCTGCGTCGACTTCGTGCTCGACAGTGCGGAAACCGTGATGCGATAGCCGGCGCGCACGGCGGACGGCCGCGTGCGACGGGCGTCTGCCTTCATTCGTCAGTCGACCACCTTCCCGCGCCCCGACTTCACCACGCTGCGACGCGACTTGTGCTCGAGCCGCCGCTCCTTCGACGCCCGCGTGGGCCGCGTCGCGACCCGGGCACGCGGCGTATACGCGACGCTGCCGATCAGCGTATCGAGCCGCGCGAGCGCGGCCTCGCGGTTCTTCTCCTGCGTCCGATATTCCTGCGACTTGATCACGACGATGCCGTCGCGCGTGATGCGCTGGTCGGACAACGCGAGAAGCCGCTCCTTGAGGACCGGCGGCAGCGACGATGCGCGGATGTCGAAGCGCAGATGAATCGCGCTCGACACCTTGTTCACGTTCTGGCCGCCCGCGCCCTGCGCGCGCACGGCCGTCCATTCGATCTCGGCCGGATCGAGCGTGTAGCGAATCATCATCGCGAAGCCTCCGTGCGGCGCCGGGCGAGCGCCTCGTCGACGCGGGCCGCGAGCCCCGAATCGCGCTGCGTGCGCGTCGCGACCGCCTGCGCCAGCACGCGTCGCGGTCCGATCACCTGCACGCGCGTGCGCGCGCGCGTGACGGCCGTATAGACCAGCTCGCGCGTGAGCACCCGACCGAACGACGCGGGCAGCACGAGCGCGGCTTCGTCGAATTCCGAGCCCTGTGATTTGTGCACCGTCAGCGCGAACGCCGTTTCGTGCGGCGGCAGCGCGGCCGGCGACACCGCGCGCGCGGTGCCGTCCGCGCGCCGGAACCACACGCGCAGCACGCCGTGCGCGTCGGGCAGCGCAATGCCGATGTCGCCGTTGAACAGCCCCAGCGCATAGTCGTTGCGCGTGACCATGATCGGCCGCCCGGTGAACCAGTGCGCGCCGACCGCGAGTGGCACGCGCGCCGCATGCCGCACATGCGCGGCCACCAGCGCATTGACGTGTTCCGCCCCACGCGAGCCGCTGCGGGTCGCGCACAGGATCCTGAACCGGTTGAGCGCGTCGAACAGCGGTAGCGGATCGGGCGCCGGCGCGGCCAGCGCGTCGCGCAGTGCATCGAGGTATGCGCCGAAACGCCGTGCGAGCCGCTCGACCGTCGACGACGCCAGCGTGTCGCCCGCATCGTCGTGAAACGACGCGGCTGCCGAGTCGTCGGCGGGCAGCGCATCGAGCGCCGCCTGCACGTCGCCGCGGCGGATCGCGAGCGACAGCCGCCCGATCGGCGAATCGAGACCGAAGCGGTAATTGCGTTCGAGCCACACGACGCAGTCCGCGAGCGGCGCCGGAGCGGGCATGCCCGCGGACGCGGCAGCGGCTTCGCCGGCCAACGGCGATGCGGCCGCCGTCGCCGACGCAAGCGCCGCATCGCCCGCGTCGAACGGCGCCAGCTCGACGGTGTCGAGCCAAGCGAGTTCGTCGGCCTCGATCCAGGCCGGCGCATTGCCCGGTGCGCCGGCATCGGCCGGTGCCGACTCGGCTGGCGGCGACGGCGCGATGCCGGTCGACGATACTTCGTCGTCCTGCGGTTCGTCGTCGAAGAGCGACGCCTGTCGCACGTCGACTTTCGGCCGAGGCGCCGATTTGCGCGAAACGGGCGCCGATGCCGATGGCGACGCCGGGGCCCGCGCGGACGCGGAAACCGATTGCGCGCGCGCAAGCGCTGCCGGCGCGGCTTCGTCCGGCACCGGCAACGCCGCGACGAACGCCGCCTCGTCGATGCCCAACGCCTGCGCGATGCGCGTGCGGGCCGCGGCGGTGAACGCCGGCCGCGCGCTCAGCTCCGCGAACACGGCGCCGGCCTCGACCGCGGCCAGTTGGTCCTTGTCGCCCAGCAACACGAGCCGCGCGCCCGGCGCGAGCGCGTCGAGCAGATGCGCGGCGAGCGCGACGTCGATCATCGACGCCTCGTCGACGACGATCAGATCGTACGGCAACGGATTGTCGCGATGATGCCGGAAGCCGGCCGCCCCGCCGCCGCCCAGCAGCCGATGTAGCGTGTACGACGTGTCGGGCAGGCGCGCCGCGAGTTCGGGCGGCAGATCGCCGGCGCGCGCGTGCAGCGCCTCCTGCATCCGCTGCGCGGCCTTGCCGGTCGGTGCGGCCAGCGCGATGCGCAGCCCCGGGTGCGCATCGAGCAGACAGGCCAGCACGCCGACGACGGTCGTCGTCTTGCCCGTGCCCGGCCCTCCGCTGACGATCGTCACACGGCCGGTCAGGGCGACGATCGCCGCCACGCGCTGCCAGTCGACTTCGCCGGTGGCCGGCCCGAAGTAACGGGCGAGACTGTCGCGCACCCGGTCGGGCGACAGGCCTTCGTCGGGCGCGGCGACACCGGCCTGCGCGACGAGCGCATCGGCGAGCCGCCGTTCGTAATCGAAATAGCGCGACAGGTACAGGTGATCGAGCCGGTCGACGATCAGCGGCCGTTCGTCGCCGCGCGCGAGCGTGCCGAACGCGACCACGCCGCTCGCGGCCAGCGCCGCGCGCACCTCTTCGAGCGGCGCTTCGTAACGCTGCGCGAGCGCCCCAAGCGCGACGCACACGTGGCCACCGGCGGTGGCACGGCTCGTCGCGAACGCCGCGCGCGCCGCCCAGCGCGCCGACGCGGACGGTGCACCGGCACGTCGCGCGAGGTCGCCCATGCGGCGCGCGAAGCCTTCCGCGAGCGCGATGCCGAAATCGGCCGGCTCGGGCAGCCGCGCGACGAGGCCGCCGGTGAATTCGAGCATGTCGTCGGTCGCGGTCATGCGCGGCCCCCTTCCATCATCCGGTCGAGTGCGTCGACGAGCGCGCGCGCGGGCCGCCGCGAATGCACGCCCGCCGGCTCGCCGCCGCTGCGCCAGCCGGGCCGCACGCCGCGCACGAACAGGTACAGGTAACCGGCGATGTGCGTGTCGTAGTCGTAATCGGGCAGCCGGCCGCGCAGGTAGCGATGCAGCGCGACCGTATAAAGCAGCGCCTGCAGGTGATACGCGTGATCGGCCATTGCGACGTCGAGCGCGCGCGGGCCATAGGCATCCGGCGTCGTGCCGAGGTGGTTCGACTTCCAGTCGACGATCCAGAAACGGCCGTCGTGTTCGACGATCATGTCGATGAACCCCTTGATGAAACCGGCGAGCGTGCCCGCCTCCAGTGCAACGTCCGGATAGCCGTGCGCGACCAGCAGCCGGCGCAGCGCCGTCAGGTCGAGCGACGGGGCCGGGAACAGGAAGCCCATTTCGTCGAGCCGCTTGGCCGGATCGAGATCGGCGAGCCGCATACCCGGCACGAGCTCGGTGTGCACGACGTCGTCGACGAGCCGCACCATCATCGCCGGCAGACGCGTCGCAAGCTCCGGCTCGGCCTCGACCGGCCGGTCGTGCAACGCGCCGAGCGCGGCCTGGTGCCACGATTCGGGCTCCGCGAACCGGCTGAGTTCGAACAGGCGGTGCAGGCATTCGCCGGCCGCCGCACCGCGCGGGAACACGAGGATGTCGTCGTCCGGCGGGGCGGCCACCACCGTATCGGCCAGTATCAGTTCGCCGTCCGGCGTCAGCGCGGCAAGCGCATCGTGATCGGGCCGCAGTTCGTCGTCGGGCACGGCCGCGACGCCCGCCTCCTCGCGTGCCATCGATGCGGTCAACGAGCTGAAGCTCGCCATCCGCCACGCATCGCGCAGTATGCGCGTCGCATGGCGCGCCGCGAGCGTCTGCGACGCGTCGTGCCCGGCCGCGAGACGCTCGCGGCGCGCAGGCACGGGCAGCGGCGCGACGCTCACGGGGCCGCCCGCAAGCGCGCGCCATGCAGCATCGAGCGCGGCTTCGTCGGGCGGCTCGTCGAGCCACGCATCGAACGCATGGCCGGCACCGGCGACGAGCCAGTTGAGCACGCTGCGCCGCGCTTCGCGCGTCGAGCGCGACGACAGGTAAGGCCCGGCGACGACATAGCAGCGATACACCGCGCGCGTGAGCGCCACGTAGACGAGCCGCGCGCGTTCCGCGGCCTGCTCGCGCAGCGCCTGCCGCGCCGCGTGCGCCGACGCCTCGTCGTCGCATCCGTAATGCAGCACCGCATCGCCCGCGTCGTCGTGATACTCGCGCGCATCGGGCAGCGCGGACGAAGGCGGCTCGCGCAGCCCGCCGTCGTTCAGGAACGGACAGAACACGATCGCGTATTCGAGCCCCTTCGACTTGTGCACCGTGACGATCTGCACGAGGTTGCGATCGGATTCGAGCCGCAGTTGCGCTTCCTCGCCGCCGCCGTCGAGCCGTTGCGCGGCGAGCCAGCGCAGCGTCGGCGCGATGCCGGGCTGCGCGGATGCCCGCGCCTGCGTCAACTCGGCCAGATGGTTGATGTCGGTCACGCGGCGCTCGCCGTCCGCACCGGCCATCAGCCGTTCGGCGATCCGCAGCTCGCGCGTGAAGGTGCGCCACATCACCGCAAAACCGCGTTCGCGCCACAGCAACCGATACCGCGAGAAGCGCTCGACCCAGCTCATCGCGTCGGCACTGTCGGCCGCCGACGCACCGGGTTGCGCATCGCCGTCGCCCTGCTCCATGCGCCACAGCGCGCCGGCATCGAGCCCGAACCAGTCGGACGCGAGCGCCGCGCGCAGACGCCGCAGGTCGCCCGGCGCATCGATCGCCGCCAGCACGCGTTCGAGTTGCTCGGCGTCGCCGGTCGAGAACACCGACGCCTGCGCCAGCTCGACGCTGCCGATGCCCCACGTCGCGAGCACGCGCTTCACGAGGCTACCCTGCCGGTGGGTCTGCACGAGCACCGCGATGTTGCCGGGCGACAACGGCGTGTCCCCCAACCGCACGCGCGACTCGCGCGCGCCGCGCATCAGCCGCGCGATCTCGGCCGCGCAAGCCTGCGCAGCCTGCGCTTGCGCATCCCGCTTGAGCAACGTGCCTTCGCCACCCGGCAGCGCCCACACCCGGAAATCGCCGGCCGGGCCCGGATCGGTTTCGTCGACGAACGGCGCACGCACGCGCGTGCCGGCGCGCACCGCGTAATAGTCGAGCCCGTCGAGCACGAATGCGCGCGGATTCGACATGAAGAAGCGGTTGCACGCCTCGACGATCGCGGGCGTCGAGCGCTGGTTGACCGCGAGTGTGTAGCACGCGCTCGCCCGTGCCCGCGCGGCGAGATAGGTATGCAGATCGGCCGCGCGGAAACTGTAGATCGCCTGCTTCGGATCGCCGACGAGGAACAGCGGGCCGGCCGGCGCGAAGATCCGGTCGAAGATCGCGAACTGCAGCGGATCGGTGTCCTGGAACTCGTCGATCAGCGCGGCCGGATAGCGTGCACGCAGCGTTTCGGCGAGCCACGGATGCGCGTGCAGCGCGTGATACAGGTTCGCGAGCAAATCGTCGAACGACACGACGCGCCGCGTGCGCTTGCGCTCGGCCAGTTCGCCCGGCGCCATGTCGAGCCATTCGGCGATCAGCGCGAGCCAGCGCGCGCGCTGGGCGGCCTCGGCAGCGGCCACGGCCGCTTCGAGCGCGTCGGCCACCTCGAAGAACGCGTGTGCGGGCGTCGCGCCGCCTTTTTTCGTCGCCTTCGTCAGCGCGGTTTGCGTGAGCTTCAGTGCGGCTTTCGGCAGCGCGGCCGTCGCGTCGCCCTGCTCGAAATGCACCGCCCACGCGGCGAGCGCATCAGCGACCGCGTCGGGCTTGTGCGAGCGTTGATTGAGCGCGGGCTGCGCGGCGTGCAGCAGCGCATCGATCGCCTCGCGCTCGGCCGCCCACATGCGCGCGCCTTCCGCGAAGCATTCGGCCGCGGCCGCTTCGGCCGATTCGTCCGGCTCGGTCACGCCGTCCCAGCGCAGCGCGGCAAGCGGCTTCTTCAGCCGGCGTGCGAGCTGCGCATCGAGCGCGGCCGGGCCGGCCCCCGATTCGACGAGCCAGGTCGCGAAGCCCGGCCAGCGCGCGGCCGCCGGTTCGACGCGCGTGCGCCAAAAATCCGCGGCGAGTTCAAAGCGCAGCGACGCGTCGTCGGCCTCCATGTCGAACGCGAACGGCATCGCGGCCGCGAACGGCGCTTCCTGCAGCGCGCGCTGGCAGAACGCGTGGATCGTATGGATCGCGGCCTGGTCGAACGCGCGCAGCGCGCGCCGGATCCGCTTCGCAGCCGTCTCGGGATCGAGCGCGCCGCCGTCGCCGAGCGTGGTCTCCCACAGACGCGCGATGAACGGATCGCCGCCGTCGTCGCCCGTGTCGAGCGCGTGCGCCAGCTGCGCGAGCCGGCTGCGAATCCGTTCGTGCAGTTCGGCCGTCGCCGCTTTCGTGAAGGTCACGACGAGGATTTCGTCCGCGCCGAGATCCTTTTCGAGCAGCAGGCGCACATACAGCGCGCAGATGTTCCAGGTCTTGCCGGTGCCGGCCGACGCCTCGATCTGGTTGACACCATCGAGCGGGCACGCGAACACGTCGAGTTCGAGCGCCTGCTGCGACTGCGACACGGCGCTCATGCGACCTCCTTCAGATGCTCGACGAGCGGCTCGAACACGAGCCGCGCGAGCGTGCCGAACGGCTCGTCGAGCGACGGATGCGCGCCGCGCCAGGCGATCGCGATGGCCGGATCGTCGGCTTCGCTCACGACCCGCTCGTTGATCCACACGCTCGCGGCCTTGGCCTCGCCGTCGGACACCCGCGCCCATGCACTGCGCGGGAAAAACCGCAGCGGCATGCGCCGCCCCGCGCGGAACAGCGCGGCCAGCGGCGCGAGCCGTTCGAGCGGCGCCGCGACGGGCGTCAGTTCGAACGCACCGCCGCTGCCGAACCACAGCGTGCGACGCGGGCCGCCGGGCTCGATCGCACAGTAGACGAGATGCGCGAGCCACGCGGAGAGGTAATCGCGCGCACTCGGCCGCGCATAGCGATAGATGACCTGCCCGGCCGGCGTCAGCCGATTCAGCGTGCCATGCAATTCGAGCGGCGCGCCCATCGCGTCGGCCGCCAGCATTGCGTCGTCGGCGCCGAACAGCGCCTGCTCGGTATCGGGCCACTTCGGCACGACAGTGAGCGAGAACGGCCGCCGCTCGATGCCGTCGGCCAGCGCACGGCGCACGTTCGACGCAAGTTGCGTCATCGAACCGAGCGCCTGATCGCGCCATACCGCGCCCGTCGCGCCACCGGGCAGTTCGGGGCTCGCATCCGCAATGCGCAGCGCGTGATCGTGCACGCCGCCGCCGCCCGCTTCGATCAGGAGCGGCAGCACGCGCTCGGCAAGCGCGTCGCTGCCGGCAAAATCCAGCGCGAACGGCTCGGTATCGAGCAGTTCGGCCTGCGCATCGGCCAGCACGATGCCGAGCCGGCCGCGCAGCAACGCACGCGCAGGATGGCGCCAGAAACGTTCGAATTCGCTGAACGCGACGGGCTCGACCGGCTCCGCCGGCAGCGGCTGCGCGAAGAAAGGCTGCTCGCGCGGGCCATCGCGCGATGCTTCGGCGGCCAGCAGCGACGCGAGCGTCGCCCGCTCGGCGTCATACGAAACGAGGTGGCTGCCCGGCTGGAAATACGCGGCCGCGAACGGTTGCAGCGGGTGCTCGACGATGAACGCGCGGCGCGCGGCATCGACCGCGTCCGGTGCGGCGCCGGGCCCGGCCGTGACGTCCGCGAGATGATCGAGCAGTTCGTCGACGAGCGCCGCGGGCGGCAACGGCGCATTGTCGCGAATGCTGCGGCCCGTATAGGCGATCAACAACCGGTCGCGGGCGGCGAGCAGCAGGTCGAGAAACAGGTTGCGCTCGTCGTCGCGGCGCTGCCGGTCGCCCAGCTTCGGCAGCACGGCCATCAGGTCGAATTCGTCCGCGCGCGCGAGGCTCGGCAGCACGCCGTCGTCCATCCCGAGCAGGCAGACGACGCGATACGGCAGCCCGCGCAAGCTCGTCAGCGACGAGAACGTGACGCCGCCCCACGGCACGCCCCCGCGGGCCGGATCGTCGAGCGCCGCGGTGAGCCCCGCGCGGACGACGGCCGCCGGCAGCGCCTCGTCGGGCGCGCCCTCCGTCATCGCGGCCAACATCGCGTCGAGCGCGTCGCGCACGCCGGCCAGCGCATCCGCAAACGCGGCGCCCGAGTCGAAGAAGCGCGCGAGCGTGTCGGCAAACAGTTCGCTCCAGCCGCGCGGCGTGTGCGACTCCGCGAGCCGCCGCGCGAAGCCGTCGAGATCGTCGGTAAACCGTGCGAGCCGGCCGAGCAGTTCGGCCTCGCTGCCCGTGGCCGCCTCGATCGGCAGCCACGCACCGATCGGCGCCGACCCTTCGGGCATCGCATAGCCGAGAAAGAGCCGCGCGAGCGCATCGGAGAACGTATGGCGCGGCGCGGGCACGGCCACGTCGTCGCTCGCGAGCGGCGACAGTCCGCGCCGCGCGCCGGCGGCGGCGAGCCAGGTCTGCACCGTTTCGAGCGCGGCCGCGTCGATGTCGTAGCGCGCGGCCACCGCATCCACGCGCAGCCATTCCACCAGCTCCGGCGCGCCGACCTGCCGCTCCGGCAACGCGAGCCAGTCGAGCAGCACGCGCGCGACCGGATTCGCCTGCGACGGCGGCAGACCGGTGATCCGGTAAGGCACCCGCGCACCACCGCCGCCGGCCGTGCCGAACACCGCGTCGATCAATGGCCCCGCCGCGGCGAGATCAGCCACCGCGACGAGCACGTCGGACGGCTGCAGGCTCGCATCGGCGTCGAACCACGCAAGCAGCCGGTCGTGCAGCACCTCCAGCTGGCGCGCGAGGCTGTGGCAAACATGCACCTCGATCCCGCGCTCGACCGGCGTGTCGCCGGTTTCGGCCTCCGGCTGCAGTTCGAGGATCGCGTTCTGCACGCGCGCCAGCCAGGTGGGCGCGGGATTCTCGACGAAACGCGACGCATCGCCCGACGCGGCGCTTTCGGTCAGTTCGTGCAGCATGTGCAATTGCGCCTGCGTCTGCCTGCCCCATTCGGCGAGCAGCGGATGGCCGACCTCCTGGTAGTCGCGCCGCCCGGCCGCATCGAGCGCCTCGGCATGCGCGGCGGTCACGATGTCGAACCAGAATTCGCGGCACGGGTTCAGCGCGTAGATGCGCACGTCGATCCAGCGCGACAGTTCGCGCAACAGCGCGACGTGCAGCGGCGGCATCGTCGGCAGCGCGAACACGCTGACCGATTCGGGCCAGTCGGCACGCGCGAGCGCCTCGGCATCGAGATGGCGCGCCTCGACGAGGAAGCGGTGCGCCGGCGGCGTGCCGCTGTCGCTCAGCTCGGCGAGCAACGCGCGCCACAACGCGGCCTGCCAGCGCTCGTCGTCGCGTGCGGCGTCGCTGATCCCGCGCGGCGCGCCGTCGCCCGAGAGCACCGATTCGCCGGCCTGCCACGCGGCCAGCCATTCGGGGCGATAGGTCAGGTAGTGATCGAGCACGGCCGCGACGCGGTGAGCCAGTTCGTAGCGCATCGCATCGTCGGAGGCCGACAGATAGGCGGCCAGCCGCGGCGACGCGAGCCACGGCGCACCGTCGGCCTGCGCGAACAGCCGGTAGCAGCGCCACACGAGCCGGTCGGGCGCGAACGGCGAGCGCGCGGGCACCGTCAGCACGCGGCCGATCTGCGCCCACAGCCACTGCGCGAGATACGTGAACTCGACGTTCGCGCACACGCCATTGCGCGCGGCGATGTCGAGCTCGAGGCGGCGGCGCAGCGCCGCGCTCGGCACGATGACCTGTTGCGGCGCCCACGGGCCGCTGCGGGCCGGGAACGCGGCCAGATCCTCGAGCAGCGCGTCGGCCAGCGTTTCGTGACGGTTCGAATAGAAAAGATGGAGCATGAAGCGGGCGTCGGAACCTCGCACCGGCGGGAGCGGGCGAACAGGATCACCAAGGATAGCAAATGGGCCGCCGCCGCGAACCTCGGCCGGAAAGCCAGCTTTTGCGAGCCGCGAAATACGATAGACTCGTCGCCAGTCAATACGCCGCCCCCGGGCGTCTTCGTCTGCCATTCAGCCCATCGATGCGCTATTCGGTCGAAATCAGAAAGTTTTTCTACAGCCAGTACTTTTTCGGCGGCCTGCGGATCGCGGTCGGCGTGTCGCTGCCGGCCGTGTTGTGCCTGATCGTGTTTCACAACCGGGAGCTCGGCTTCACGATCTCGACCGGCGCGCTCGGCGCGTGCGTCGTCGACATGCCGGGCCCGCTCAAGTACAAGCACAACGAAATGCTCGCGTGCAGCGTGATCGGCTTCCTGGCCGCGCTCGCCACGGGCCTCGCGACACCGAACATCTTCGCGCTGTGGCTCACGATCGTGCCGCTCACGTTCGTGCTGTCGCTGATCGTCGTCTACGGCAACCGCTGGCCGCAGATCAGCTTCGCGACGCTCTTCATGATGGTGATGACGCTCGAGGAGAAATTCACGCCGCTGCAGGCGTTCGTCAACGCCGGCTGGATTCTCGCCGGCGGCCTCTGGTACACGTACTGGGCCACGCTCGTGTCGCAATGGCAGGCGCGCCGGATCGAGCAGCAGGCGCTGGCCGAAAGCCTGTTCGCCTGCGCCGACTACCTGCTCGCGCGCGCGCAGTTCTACGATCTCGACGCCGATCTCGACGAGTGCTACCGCAATCTGGTTGCAAAGCAGATCACCGCGGTCGAAACGCAGGAAACCGCACGCGACATCGTGCTGCGCAACCTGCCGAAGCTGCGGCGCGGCAAGCTCGATCCCGGACGCACGACGATGTACAACCTGTTCATCAACAGCGTCGACCTGCACGAGCTGTTCGTCGGCGCACACACCGACTACCCGCTGATGCGCAACACGTTCGGCGGCTCGGATCTGATCATTTTCTACCGCGACCTGATCCGCAAGGCGGCCGCCGATCTCGAGGAGATCGGCCTCGCGGTGCTCGAGAACCGCGCGCCGCATTCGCACGTCAGCGTCAAGGCCGAACTGCGCGCGATCGAGTACGAGATCGAGCTGATGCGCAAGAAGAACTTCGCGGCCACCAACGCGGAGGCGTATGCGGCCGTGCTCGCGACGTTCCGGCGCATCTGGAGCGCGACGCGCATGATCGACCGGATGCGCCGCAACCTGTCGGGCCATGCCGATCCGCAGCAAACCGAACTGAAGATCGACAAGGCGCTCACGCGCTTCCTGCAGCGCCGCCGGATGTCGCCGCTGCTGATCTTCTCGAACCTGAACATGCGCTCGCCGAGCTTCCGGCATGCGCTGCGCGTGACGATCGCCGTGGCGGTCGGCTTCTGGCTCGGCCGGCTGCTGCCGCTCACGAACGCGTACTGGATCGTGATGACCACCATCATCATCCTGAAGCCCGGCTACTCGCTGACCAAGCAGCGCAACGCGCAGCGGATCATCGGCACGCTGATCGGCTGCGCGGCGAGCATCGCGCTGATCTACACGGTGAAGGAGCCGCACCTGCTCATCGCGATCATGTTCGGGTCGATGGTGATGAGCTACAGCCTGCTGCTGTTCAACTATGCGGCAAGCGTCGTGTTCACGTCGTCGTACGTGCTGCTGATGTTCCATCTGCTCGCGCCGGGCAGCATGCGGATCATCGGCGAACGCGCGATCGACACGGTCGTCGGCTGCATGATCGCGATCGCCGCGAGCCGGCTGTTCCCGTACTGGGAATACCGGCTGATGGGCAAGCAGGTCGCCGACATGCTCACGGCGAGCCGCAAGTATTTCGAGGCCGTCTGGCGCGCCGGGCGCGGCATGTCGTCGCCGCCCGTGCCGGCCGCCGACGGTGCGGCCGTCGTTGCGGGCGTAGCCGCGGCGATCGAGACGCCTGCTGCCAGCCTCGACGACGACTACCGCTACCGCCTCGCGCGCAAGGACGTGAACATCGCGTTCGCGAACCTCGGGCAGGCGTTCCAGCGGATGATGATCGAGCCGAAGGCGCACCAGCGCTTCGTGCCCGAGTTGAACGACCTGCTCGTGCAGACGCACGTGCTCGGCGCGCAGATCACGGCCGCCGCGCCGCTGATCCGCAGCGCCTGCGCGGCCGATGGCGGCCTCGTCCACGACGACGCGTTGCAGCGCGGCCTCGCCGCCGTGCTCGACAATCTCGAGAAGGCCGAAGCCGGCGAGCCACCGCCGGCCGACCAGCTCGAAACGTCCAAGCAGATCACGCGCGATCTCGATGCGATGGTCGTGTCCGCGGAAAAATCCGATGCGGTCGGCGCCGAGCTCACGCACGACCTGAAGGTGCTCGCGCACCAGTGCAAGCAGATGCTCGCGTCGTCGCTGCTGATCCGCAAGGATGCGAGCGTGATCCGCCTGCCCGCCTGACCTCCGCCAGTCCGCGCCGGCAGGCCGGCCCGTGCACGTCGCGGCTCGGCCGCCGGCGCGCTCCTGCTCGACGATTACCCCGAAGCATGCCCCACCCGCTCCACGCGGCCCGTGCCCGCGGCGCGCGACCGCCCCACGCCCCATTCCGCTCGCCGCGCCAGTCAGGGAATACCCGATTCCGGTCACCGGGCCCGGCTTGTTATCATTCGTTCACATTCAAGTTGTATAGACAACTTGAGCCAATCGGGCCAGCCTCGCTCGCCCGGTTCGTCGCATAACGATATCGGAGACTCGATGAAAAACTTGCAGCGCCACCTGAGCGCGCGGCACATCCGCTTTCTCGCGCTGGGCTCGGCGATCGGCACGGGCCTGTTCTACGGTTCGGCGTCCGCGATCCAGCTCGCGGGCCCGGCCGTGATCCTCGCGTACCTCCTCGGCGGCGCGGCCGTCTACATGGTGATGCGCGCGCTCGGCGAAATGGCCGTGCGCGACCCCGTCGCGGGCTCGTTCGGCCACTACGCGACCGAGAACCTCGGCCCGTTCGCGGGCTTCGTCACCGGCTGGACCTACACGCTCGAAATGGTGATCGTCGCGATCGCCGACATCACCGCGTTCGGCATCTACATGGGCTTCTGGTTTCCGGATGTCCCGCAATGGATCTGGGTGCTCGGCGTCGTCGCGATCATCTGCGGGCTGAACCTGTGCCACGTGAAGGTGTTCGGCGAGCTCGAATTCTGGCTGTCGATCATCAAGGTCGGCGCGATCGTCGCGATGATCGGCGGCGGCGTCGCGATCCTGCTGACCGGCATGCGCTTCGGTCATTCGGCCGACGTGCCGACGTTCGCGAACCTGTGGAACCACGGCGGCTTCTTGCCGAACGGAATCGGCGGGCTGATCGCGTCGTTGTCGGTCGTGATCTTCGCGTATGGCGGAATCGAGGTGATCGGGATGAGCGCCGGCGAGGCGAAGGACCCGGAGCGCGTGATTCCGCGCGCGATCAACGCGGTGCCCGCGCGCATCCTGCTGTTCTACGTGCTGACGATGGTGGTGCTGATGTCGATCGGCCCGTGGACCAGCGTCGGCGGCGACGGCAGCCCGTTCGTGCAGATCTTCTCGACGCTCGGCGTGAAGTCCGCCGCGACGATCCTGAACCTCGTCGTGATCAGCGCGGCGATCTCGGCGATCAACAGCGACATCTTCGGCGCGGGCCGGATGATGTTCGGGATGGCGCGCCAGGGTCAGGCGCCGCGCGTGCTGATGACGACGTCGCGCCACGGCGTGCCGTGGGTCACGGTGCTCGTGATGGCCGGCGCGCTGCTGGTCGGCGTGCTGCTCAACTATCTGATGCCGAAGGACGTGTTCCTGGTGGTCGCCGCGATCGCGACGTTCGCGACCGTGTGGGTCTGGCTGATGATCCTGCTGTCGCAGGTGGCGATGCGTCGCCGCCTGTCGAGCGCCGAAGTCGCCGCGCTGAAGTTCAAGGTGCCGCTGTGGCCCGTTGCGCCGGCGCTGACGATCGCATTCATGGGCTTCGTGATCGTGATGCTCGGCTGGTTCGACGATACGCGCGTCGCACTGTATGTCGGCGCGGCATGGCTCGCGCTGCTCGCGGCCGTGTTCTACGCACGGATCCGCCCGAAATTCGCCCCCGCGTCACGTTGACGCACGGCTGACCTGCCCATGCGGCGCGCCGGTTCCGGCGCGCCTTCTGCTATCCGGTTGCGCGGCGCCCGTCGCGCCGGAAGCCGCGGAGCGACTCCGTTCGCCTGCCCCGCGCGCGACCCGAGCGGGCCGCGCACCGGCACCTCAGTGCGACGCCGCGCTCGCGGCCTCGGCCGGATGGGCCTCGTCGTACGCGTGCTTCTGCGAAATCGCGTTGTACAGGATCGTCCCGATCACGAGCAGCACGGCCACGACGATCAGGATGCTCACGTTGCGGACAGGGTTCTTCTTGCGCTGATCGTTCATGGTCGGGGCGATTCCGTCTAATTCGTCGAAGCCGGCATTCTACGCGCTTGCGCCCGCGCTGCACCGCCCCGTTTCCAATCCCCTCCCCCGCCTTCCCGGCCGCTTGCCGCAAGCTTTCATTTGATAATCGTTCCCATTTCGATTTAGAATCCAGAATCTTTCGATTTGTAATGTTCCGGATCGCTCGGGCGGCAGGCGCGCCCCGGAACGCTCCCTCGTCCACCTGCCCCACCGGAGTCTTCATGTCGAATCCGCGCACCCGCCTGCTGCCGCTCGCCGGCGCCCTCGCCCTGGCCGCGGCCGCCTTCGCGCCGCTTGCCCAGGCGGCCGAGGAAGTGAGCCTGTACACCACCCGCGAGCCGAAGCTGATCCAGCCGCTCATCGACGCGTTCACGAAGCAGAGCGGCGTCAAGGTCAACACGGTGTTCGTGAAGGACGGCCTGCTCGAGCGCGTGAAGGCGGAAGGCGCGCAGTCGCCGGCCGACGTGCTGATGACGGTCGACGTCGGCAACCTGCTCGACCTCGTCGACGGCGGCGTCACGCAACCGGTGCGCTCGAAGACCCTCGACGACGCGATTCCCGCGAACCTGCGCGGCACGAATGGCGACTGGTACGCGCTGTCGCTGCGCGACCGCGTGCTGTACGTCGAAAAGGACCTGAAGGTCGATGCGTTCCGCTACGAGGATCTCGCCGATCCGAAATGGAAGGGCAAGGTCTGCATCCGGTCGGGCCAGCATCCGTACAACACGGCGCTCGTCGCGGCGATGATCGCGCACGACGGCGAGGCCGCGACCGAGCAATGGTTGCGCGGCGTGAAGGCGAACCTCGCACGCAAGGCGACCGGCGGCGACCGCGA
This sequence comes from Burkholderia sp. BCC1208, assembly GCF_902833095.1. NCBI lineage: Bacteria > Pseudomonadati > Pseudomonadota > Betaproteobacteria > Burkholderiales > Burkholderiaceae > Burkholderia > Burkholderia sp. BCC1208. The sequence continues at coordinate 766,117 of NZ_CADFDY010000001.1, forward strand.
CGTCGCGCGCGACATCCTCGGTGGAATCTGCGACGTCGGCCTCGCGAACGCTTACTACGTCGGCCACATGAAGAATGCGGAGCCGGGCAGCGATGCGCGCAAATGGGGCGACGCGATCAAGGTCGTGCGCCCGACGTTCGCGAACGCGAAGAGCGGCGGCACGCACGTGAACATCAGCGGCGCGACGGTGGCGAAGCATGCGCCGCACAAGGCCAGTGCGGTGAAGCTGCTCGAGTACCTGGTATCGCCGGAAGCGCAGGCGTTGTACGCGCAGGCGAACTACGAATATCCGGTGCGCGCGAACGTGAAGCTCGACCCGGTGATCGCGAGCTTCGGCACGCTGAAGGTCGACCCGTTGCCGCTCGCGGAGATCGCGAAGCATCGCAAGCAGGCGAGCCAGCTGGTCGACAAGGTCGGCTTTGACAACTGACGCATCGCCTACCCGCGCCTACCGCGCGCCGCGTCGATCGCTGCCGCGGCCGCGCGCGGGCAGCCTGTGGCTGCTCGCGGCGCTGGCGATCGCCGCGGCTGTCGCGGCACCGCTCGCGGTGCTCGTGGCCGCCGCGTTCGACGCCGATCTCGCGCACTGGCGGCATCTCGCCGAATTCGTGCTGCCGCAGGCGCTCGTCAATACGCTGCTGCTGCTCGCCGGCGTCGGCACGATCGTGTCGCTCGTCGGCACGGGCTGCGCATGGCTCGTCACCGCCTACGATTTTCCCGGCCGCCGGATCCTGACCTGGGCGCTGCTGCTGCCGCTCGCGGTGCCCACCTACATCGTCGCATTCGCGTATCTCGACCTGCTGCATCCGATCGGCCCCGTGCAGGGTGCGATTCGCTGGCTGCTCGGCTTCGACAGCCCGCGGCAGTTCCGCCTGCCCGATCTGCGCTCGCTGCCCGGCGCGATCTTCGTGCTCGGCTTCGTGCTGTATCCGTACGTCTATCTGAGCACGCGCGCGATGTTCGTCACGCAGTCCGCGAGCCTGCTCGAGGCCGCGCGCACGCTCGGCGCCGGCCGCCTCGCGACGTTCTGGCGCGTCGTGGTGCCGCTTGCCCGGCCCGCGATCGCGGTCGGCGTGAGTCTCGCGCTGCTCGAAACGCTGAACGATATCGGCGCGTCGGAATTTCTCGGCGTGCAGACGCTGACCGTGTCCGTCTATACGACGTGGATCACGCGCTCCGATCTCGCCGGCGCCGCGCAGATCGCGCTTGCGATGCTCGCGATCGTCGTCGGCATGATCGCGCTCGAACGCTATGGGCGCCGCCGCCAGCGCTACGCGCATGGCCGACGCATGCGGCCGATCGCGCCGCGCCGCCTGACCGGCGCGGCCGCGCTGGGCGCCGCGGCGCTCGGCTGGCTGCCCGTCCTGCTCGGCTTCGGTGCGCCGGCCGCCTATCTCGCGGTCGAGACCGGCAAGCGGCTGCACCTCGTCGGCGGCGTGTCCGCGCAACTGATGACGGGGCTCGCGAACACGCTGACGATCGCGACCGCCGCCACCGTCGCGACGCTCGCGTGCGGGCTCGTCGTCGCGTGGGCCGCCCGCGCGCAGCGCGACAGCGCGCGGGCGGGCCCTGCCCGCCTGTGCGCGCGGATCGCGAGCCTCGGCTACGCGGTGCCGGGCACCGTCCTCGCGATCGGCCTGCTGATCCCGTTCGCGGCGGCCGACCGGCTGTTCGGCGCGGCGCTCGGCCGCGACGGGCTGCTGCTGATGGGCTCGGCGACCGCGCTCGTGATCGCCTATACCGTGCGATTCCTCGCGATCCCGGCAGGCGGCATCGAGGCCGGCCTCGCGCGCATTCCGCCGTCGCTCGAACAGGCCGCGCGCTCGCTCGGCGAGACGGCCGGCGGCACGTTGCGCCGTGTCCATCTGCCGCTGCTGCGGCCCGCGCTCACGACGAGCGCGCTGCTGGTGTTCGTCGACGCGATGAAGGAGCTGCCGGCCACGCTGCTGCTGCGCCCGTTGAACTTCGACACGCTCGCGACCTGGCTGTATGCGGAAGCCGCGCGCGGCACCTATGAAGAAGGCGCGGTCGCCGCGCTCGCGATCGTGCTGGCCGGGCTCGTGCCCGTGATCCTGCTCGCTCGCACCCGCCACAAGATCGGAGCCTGACACCGTGAACCTGCTCGAACTCGACGACCTCTGCGTCGCCTACGACACGCCGCACGGCCGCCGCACCGTGGTCGACGGCCTGAGCCTCGCGCTGCCGCGCGGTGACATCGGCTGCCTGCTCGGCGCGTCCGGCTGCGGCAAGACCACCGTCCTGCGCGCGATCGCCGGTTTCGAGCCGGTACGCATGGGGCGCATCGTGCTGGACGGCACGCCCGTCGCGGCGCCGTCGCTCGATCTGCCGCCCGAGCGGCGGCGCATCGGCATGATGTTCCAGGATTACGCGCTGTTCCCGCACCTGAGCACGGCCGACAACGTCGCGTTCGGCCTGCGGCGCATGCCGAAGACCGAGCGGCGCCTGCGCGTCGCGCAGATGCTCGAACTCGTCGGCCTCGCCGATTCCGGCGACGCGTATCCGCATGAACTGTCGGGCGGCCAGCAGCAGCGCGTCGCCCTCGCGCGCGCACTCGCGCCGTCGCCGGAACTGCTGCTGCTCGACGAACCGTTCTCGAATCTCGACGTCGATACGCGCGAGCGGCTCGCGTTCGAGCTGCGCGACATCCTGAAGCAGACGGGCCACACCGCGATCCTCGTCACGCACAATCAGGCGGAAGCATTCGCGATCGCCGACCGGATCGGCGTGATGAAGGACGGCCAGCTCGCACAATGGGATACGCCGTACGCGCTGCACCATCATCCGGCCAGTCCGTTCGTCGCGGATTTCGTGCGCCGCGACGCACTGGCCGACGAGCGCGCACGCGCGCTCGCGCGCGGCCGCTGAAGCCGCGCCGCCGGCGCGACGGCCCTGCCCGTCAGGCGGGCTCGGCCAGATCGCGCACGGGCAGCGCGGTCGAATACTTGATCTGCTCCATCGCGAACGACGAACTGACGTCGAACAGCGGCACCGTGCGAATCAGCTGCTTGTAGACGCGGTCGTAGTCGTCGATCCCAGCCACGACGACGCGCAGCAGGTAGTCGGTCTCGCCGCTCATCCGGTAGACCTCGACCACTTCCGGCATGTCGCGCACCGCCTGCGTGAAACGCTGCGCCCATTCCTCCGTGTGCTGGTTCGTGCGGATCGCGACGAACACGGTCGTGCCGACCCCGAGCTTGCGCGGATCGCACAGCGCGACCTGCGCGCGAATCGCGCCGGTTTCCTTCAGCCGCTGCACGCGCTTCCAGCACGGCGTCTGCGACAGATTCACGCGCTGTGCCAGCTCCGCGATCGGCAGCGTGGCATCCGCCTGCAGCAGCTCCAGCAGCTTGCGATCGATGGCGTCCATTTCTCCATTCCCTCGTCGATAGAAATTTATTCTATTCATCCTGCCCAACGGGGAACAATATGAAAACTGCCTCGTTGCGTCGACCGGTGTAAATACCGATCCGTCGTGCACACGACGCTTTCGCCGCGCACTCGCCGCGCCAAATGAAACAGGCGACGCCACCCGGGAGGGCGGAATCGCCTGAAATTGCCGCGCGTCGCGGCTTGCACGTCGCGCGCCGGCCGGCGCTTACCCGCCGCCGGCCGTCATGCCGCTCAATACGCGACCGTCGCGATCTCGCGCACGAAGCTGTCCTGCTCGACGGCGTCGACGAACGCAGCCGCGTAGTCTTCCGCCGAGATCTTGCTGTTGCCTTGGGCGTCCGCGATCAGCTTGCCGACGCCCGTGCGGAACGCGCCCGTGCGCTCGCCCGGCGCGATCAGCGCGGCCGGCGCGAAGAAGGTCCAGTCGAGATCGGCGACCGTCTTCAGGTAGTCGAGCGCGTCGCGGTGCGCGAGCGCGACCGCCTTGTACGCGTCCGGGAAACCTTCGGTGTCGACGAGCTGCTTGCCCGGCGCGACTTCGAGCGAACCGGCGCCGCCCACCACGACGAGCCGCTTCAAACCGGCCTGACGCGTGCCGGCGACCAGCGCCTTCGCGACCGCGACGACCTGCGCCGCATCTTCCTGCTTCGGGCCGTACGCGCTTGCGACGACGTCATGGCCCGGCAGCGCGGCCGCGATGCTGGCGGCGTCGAACAGATCGGCTGCCTTCGCGGTGATGCCGTCGCCGGATGCGCCCGGACGGCGCGACAGCGCCGTGACGCGGTGGCCGCGCCGCACGGCTTCCGCCGCGATGCGCGAGCCGATCATGCCGGTGGCGCCGAACAGCGCGATATTCAACGAACGTTGCGTCATATCGATTCTCCAGAAATAAAAATATGTAACACAGTTAATTACACATAAGACCGAAAAAAACGGGGCGAAGCCCCCGTTGCGCCGATCGCCACGCATGCGCGCCGCCCGGCTTCCTGCTCTGCCCGCCGTCGATCACCCGCCGGCGCGCGCCGCCCGTTGCGTACGCTGTTCCAGGTCCAGCATGTCGGCCGTCACGTCGACCAGCGTGCGCGTGGCAAGCGAAGCCTCCATCGCGCGCTGCGCGTCGCCGATATAGCCGGTCAGCACGCCCTGGATGTGCCGCCCGACGAGACACGCCGGATTCGGCGCCTCGCGGTGCAGCGCGAACAGTTGCGCATCGTCGACCGCGCGATACACGTCGAGCAGCGTGATCTCGGCAGGCTCGCGCGCCAGCAGCGCACCGCCGCCCGCACCGAGCTGCGACGTGGTCAGCCCCGCTGCCGCCAGCATCGACAACAACCGGCGAATCAGCGCCGGATTCGTATTCACGCTGCCCGCGATGATGTCGGACGACAACGGCACGCCTTCCTGCATCGACAGCAAGGCGAGCACGTGAACGGCAAACGCGAACCGGCTGCTGGTATTCATTCGTGACTCACTCGGCGACGCCGGCCCGACCCGCACCCGGCGACATGTGTAACCATCATAATTACATTTTGAGGATCGTGCAAGCCCGCGTCATTCGCCGCTCGCGGGCTTCGCCCCCGAGGCGTTCTGCTGGCTCCACTGCTGGAGTTTCTTGCCGGCTTCGGCGATCTTCGCGCCCGCTTCGGAAGCCGCATGCGCGACGACGGCGGACGCCGCCGCATCGATCTGCGCCTGCACGGCCGACGCGAGGCCGCTTGCGGACAACGGCGGCACGGCCGACGCCGCGGATGCGAGGCCCGCCTTCGCCGCGTTGATCTGTTGATTGACGGTGCTCGCCACCTGGTCGAGCGCCTTGGCGGCATTGTTCGCCGCATCGGCGGCCGCGCTCGCGGCCGTATCGGGTTGCGCGGCCGGCGTGCCGGACTTCTCGCAACCCGCGAGCAACAGCAGCGCACCGGCGGCTACCGCCGCCAGCACGGACCCGGGCACGCGACGCGCCCGCGATGTCTTCATGTTCATCAGCAATCTCCGGTCGCGCGTTGCGCGACCTCGTGGTTGGACCGGTGTCGATGATACCGCCTGTGGAACAGGCTCAATGACGACCCATCATTAAAAATCCCTTTCAATTTCGGACTCGTCTGATTCAATCGCAGGCGCCACGCCTCTAAAGTGGGCACGCTGCAATTCGCTTCGTCCGTGCCCCTTTTCCTCGTCATGGCTTTCCTCGTCGACTGGCTCATCGCCCTGGCCGCGCTGCTCGCCGCCACCCTGTTCCTGTGCCTGCGCGCGCCGTCGGCGCGCCGCCTCGCCGAATCCGGGCGTCCGCGCCGCATCGCATGCGCGCGCCTGCTCACGCAGGCCGTGATCGGTTTCTGGACCGCCGCGCTGATCGTCGCACAAGGCATCCTTGGCGCCGACGGCGACGGTCAGTCCGTCGCGGGCTTCGCGGCGCTCGCGGTCGCCGCGCTCGGGCTGGCGACCGTCGCCGCCTACTGGTCGGCGTGCGCGCTGCGGCTGCGCCGGCCGCCCGCGCTGTTCGCGCGCCACTGACGCGCCAGATCGGTGCACGGCAACGCATCGCCGCGCACCGCTTCATTCGTCGCACGCACCGGTTCGGCACGCGACGCACCACACGCGTGCACCCGGCACGGTCCTTCACCGGCGTCCAGCACGCCCCGATCCCGTGCACGATTCACCGGAATGCCGCATCGCGCCGTATCCGAGCACCAATTCCACGCAGTCGTTCACCAGATTGGCTCGATACTTGCATTCCTTGCCCGTTTTTTGCGCAAGGAAGCTAGAGCATGGATGGTCTGAAATCCGGCGTCGACACACTGTTCCTGTTGATCGGCGCCGTCATGGTGCTCGCGATGCACGCGGGCTTTGCATTTCTCGAGCTCGGCACGGTCCGCAAGAAGAACCAGGTCAACGCGCTCGTGAAGATCCTGGTCGACTTCTCGGTGTCGACGCTCGCGTATTTCTTCATCGGCTACACGATCGCGTACGGCGTCGAATTCTTCGACGACATCGGCACGCTGTCGCAGCACAACGGCTATGCGCTCGTGCGCTTCTTCTTCCTGCTGACGTTCGCGGCGGCGATCCCGGCGATCGTGTCCGGCGGTATCGCCGAGCGCGCGAAGTTCAACCCGCAACTCGTCGCGACGCTGATCATCGTCGGCTTCATCTATCCGTTCTTCGAAGGGATCGCCTGGAACGAACGCTTCGGCGTGCAGGCCTGGCTCACGCATGCGTTCGGTGCGCCGTTCCACGACTTCGCGGGCTCGGTCGTCGTGCATGCGTTCGGCGGCTGGGTCGCACTGCCGGCCGTGCTGCTGCTCGGCGCGCGCCACGGCCGCTATGCGAAGGATGGCCGGATCGCCGCGCACCCGCCGTCGAACATCCCGTTTCTCGCGCTCGGCGCATGGGTGCTCGCGGTCGGCTGGTTCGGCTTCAACGTGATGAGCGCGCAGACGCTCGACAAGATCAGCGGCCTCGTCGCGGTGAACTCGCTGATGGCGATGGTCGGCGGCACGCTCGCGGCGTGGATGGCCGGCCGCAACGACCCGGGCTTCACCTACAACGGGCCGCTCGCGGGCCTCGTCGCGGTATGCGCGGGCTCCGACGTGATGCACCCGATCGGCGCGCTCGTCACGGGCACCGCGGCCGGTGCGCTGTTCGTCGCGATGTTCACCTGCGTGCAGAACCGCTGGCGCATCGACGACGTGCTCGGCGTCTGGCCGCTGCACGGGATGTGCGGCGCGCTCGGCGGTCTCGCGGCCGGCGTGTTCGGGCTGCCCGCGCTCGGCGGTCTCGGCGGCGTGTCGTTCCTGTCGCAGCTCGTCGGCACGCTCGGCGGCATCGCGATCGCGACCGCGGGCGGCACGCTCGTCTACGGCGCGTTGAAGGCGACCGTGGGCCTGCGTCTCGATCGCGAAGCCGAATTCGACGGCGCCGACCTGTCGATCCACCGCATCTCGGCCACACCCGAGCGCGATTGAGCGCGAGCGAGCATCCGAGGGGCATCCAGCGGGCCGCCTGACGGAGGCCCGACGCATCATTACGTTTTCAATTCAAAAAACTTTCATCTAGCATCCCTACACTTCGGTCCAGATTTCAACTTGCCTTCGCGAAGCTTGCTGCTCGCCAGTGTCGCGAAGGCCATTCTTCCAACAACCGAAACTGGACTCCACATGCCCGCGTTGCCCAATGCTGCCCGTCGTCAGGCCCTGAAGATCCTCGCCGGCGCGCCGATGCTTCCCCTTTCCGGCCTCGCGCTGCCGGCCCTGCTGACGGGTTGCGGCGGCGACGACGATCCCGCGTCCACGCCGGCCCCGGTCGCCGCCGCCTATACGTCGGCGGCGTTCTCGGCGATGACCGCGCCGACGCTCGACAACGCGGCCGCGATGGCCACGACGACGGTCGGCTCGACGCTGTCGGTGTCGTTCTCGGACGGCTCGTCGCGCAATTTCAAGCTCGCGTACCGGCCGTTCTTCGTGACGGGCGACATGGTGCCGGACGGCAACGGCGGCACGACGCTCGCGGGCGGCTACTACGACATCAACAACCAGCCGATCGTCGATCGCTCGGTGGCCGGCAAGGAGCGCCAGTTCTATTCCGACTGCCCGGACGGCAGCTCGCTGCTGACGCTGAGGAACGCGAACGTGCCCGGCGTGAAAGGCAACACGGTGTTCGCGGTCGTGCAGTTCGAATATGCGACGCGCGACCAGGCCAGCGCGTCGCAGTACGGCCAGCTGCCGTCGCCGATCGCCGTGCTCACGCTCGACCAGGATCCGGCCACCGGCGCGCTGAAGGTCGTGAAGTACCACAACGTCGACACGTCGAAGGCGCACGGCCTGTGGATCACTTGCGGCGCGAGCCTGTCGCCGTGGGGCACGCACCTGTCGAGCGAGGAATACGAGCCGGATGCGACGAAGGTCGCGACCGACGCGCAGTTCAAGGCGTTCAGCAAGAACACGTTCGGCGACGAGACGAAGGCGAACCCCTACCACTACGGCCACCTGCCCGAGATCACCGTGAACCCTGACGGCACCGGCACCGTGAAGAAGCACTACTGCCTCGGTCGCATCTCGCACGAGCTGATCCAGGTGATGCCGGACCAGCGCACCGTGATGATGGGCGACGACGCCACCAACGGCGGCCTGTTCATGTTCGTCGCCGACAAGGCGGCCGACCTGTCGGCCGGCACGCTGTACGTCGCGAAGTGGACGCAGACGTCGTCGGCCGGCGCGGGCACCGCGACGCTCACGTGGATCAGGATCGGCCACGCGACCAGCAGCGAAATCGAAACGCTCGCGAACACGCTGAAGGCATCGGACATCATGGACCTGGTGACCGCCGATCCGAACGACGCGAGCTACACGAAGATCCACTTCGGCGGCAAGTTCAACTGGATGCGCGTGAAGCCGGGGATGGAAAAGGCGGCCGCGTTCCTCGAGACGCACCGCTACGCGGCGCTGCTCGGCGGCAGCATGGCGTTCACGAAGCTCGAAGGCACGACCGTGAACGCGAAGGACAAGATCGTCTACACGGCGATGTCGCGGATCGAAACGTCGATGGTCAAGGGCAACGCGGTGTCGCGCGACGTCGCGGTCGACAAGAAGATCGCCGCGGGCGCCGTCTACGCGCTGAACCTGAAGGCCGGCCAGCGCGACACGACGGGCGGCGCGATCGACAGCGAATGGGTGCCGGTCGACATGGGCGCGCCGGCCGCGCTGGTCGGCGAGGACCTCGCCGCGGCCGACGCGCTCGGCAACCTCGCGAACCCGGACAAGATCGCGAACCCGGACAACCTGAAGTTCTCCGAAAAGCTGCGCACGCTGTTCATCGGCGAAGACTCGGGGATGCACGTGAACAACTTCCTGTGGGCCTACAACGTCGACACGAAGTCGCTCGCGCGCGTGCTGTCGTGCCCGGCCGGCGCCGAATCGACGGGCCTGCACGCCGTCGACGAGATCAACGGCTGGACGTACATCATGAGCAACTTCCAGCATGCGGGCGATTGGGAATCGCCGCTGCACGACAAGGTCAAGCCGACGCTCGACCCACTCGTGCGCGCGAACTACAAGGATCGCTTCGGCGCCAGCGTCGGCTACCTGACGGCCGAGCAGACCAGCATCAAGCTCGCGAAGGGCTAAAGGCCGCGCGCGAGGGGGGCATTGCCCCTGGCCGGGCGCCCCTAGCCGGGCGTCTTTTCTTCATCACCGTTCATTCGTCGGCGCTCCACGCCGTTTCACGCGCGATGCCCATTGCGGGCATCGCGCTTTTTTTTGCGTGCGGGGATTTCGTGCAAGCGGCGTAAATCGCGCATGCAAGCAGCCGTGAAACTGGCCCGGACGGGCGTTTGCGGCGATCGGAGGATAATACGGGCCTGACGTCCGGGCGGACAGTCGGAAAACGGGCAAAAAAAAGCGCCACGGAGACCGTGGCGCTAAAAAAGTTCTAGCCATTCCGAGGGCCGTGCTAGAACCTGAGAGACTGCGCGAAACATCGTTGCCGGTTAAACTCTTGAAACGATGTTTCGAAAACGTGAGACATTCTTTCCGTTTCCGCCCGACAAGTCAAGCGGTATTTGCACCGGCTCATGCACTTTCCGGTCATGCTCATTTGAGCGTTTTCCCAATAAACCAAGGGTGAACCCGTAAAATCTCATCCAATGACCGGTTCGCCCGCGAAACATGCATCTTTTGACAATAGTCCTACAATACCAACAAAATTGAAATCGAGTTTCGGAATTAGAGAGAATCCCTCGTGTCGACAACTGTAACCTCTCCCGCGTCGCGGGACCGTGAATCGTCGCCCGACGAGATCACCGCCCTCGCCCGCGGTCTCGCCGTGCTGCGCCGCATCGCGGCTGCCGACGCCCCCGTCAGCAACCGCGAACTGACCGAATTGACCGGCATCCCGAAGCCGACCGTCTCGCGCATCACCGCGACGCTCGTCAGCGCCGGCTTCCTGTTCCAGTTGCCCGACAGCGAGCGCTTCGTGCTGACCGCGTCGGTACTCGAACTCAGCCACGGCTTCCTGCGCAACTTCGACATCCGCGCGCGCTCCCGGCCGTTCATGATCGAGCTGGCCGAACGCACGTCGCTGTCCGTGCACCTCGCGGTGCGCGACCGGCTCGACATGGTCGCGATCGACGTGATCCGCCCGCGCTCGGCCGTGCTCGTCACGCGCCTCGAAATCGGCTCGCGGATGGACATCGCGCGTACCGCCGTGGGCCGCGCGTATCTCGCCGCGCTCGAGGACGACGAGCGCCGCCAGTTGCTCGAGTCGCTGCGCACCACCGCCGGCGACGACTGGCCGCACGTGTCCGCGCGTCTGACGCCCGCGCTCGACGAAGCGATGCGCGACGGCCACGCGATCGCGATCGGCGAATGGCGCGAAGGCCTGAACGCGGTCGCGGCCGGTTTCGTCGGCCCGTCGGGCCAGCGCTATTCGGTGAATTGCGGCGGCGCGTCGCACCAGTGTCCGCCCGAATGGTTGCAGGAACATGTAGTGCCCGCGCTGCAGGAATGCATCAAGAAAATCACCCGCGAAATCGGCGGCGCGCCGGCCCGGCGCGTCGAGCTGTAATCGTTTCGTCATCGCCGTGTCGCGTTGTGTAACGACCGTAACCCGTTGAAAGATAGATCGCTGGACTGTAACGGGGACGGCACGTAGGATCATGCCCATCGTCGCGCCGCATTCGCGGTGCGCACCGCTCTTTTCCCGCGTGGATCGGCGGGGCCCCGGACCGAGCCGGGCCGCCCCGTCGCGTCACCCGCACGCCCACGCGCAGCCGAGCAGCCCGATTTCCGGCCCGCCGCGCCGTCTTCCTGACAGAACACGATGGATAACGAACAAAAGCCCACGCCCCCTTCGAAAGACCCCGCACCCACCGTCGCACGGCGCCCGCGCCGCACGCTGCTGATCGGGACCGTCGCGGTCGTCGTCATCGGCGGCCTGTTGTGGTGGCACCCGTGGAACCGCACGCCGGCGGCAGGCAGTACGGCGAAAGGCGCGGGTGCCAGCGCCGCTGCGGGCAGCCACCGCGGCCGCGGCGGCCCTGCTGCGATGGCCAACGTGCCGCAGCCGGTGCAGGTCGCCACCGCGACGCAGGGCGAGATGCCGATCGTGCTGTCCGCGCTCGGCACCGTCACGCCGCTCGCGAACGTGACGGTGAAGACGCAGTTGTCGGGCTACCTGCAGTCGGTGTCGTTCCAGGAAGGCCAGATCGTCAGGAAGGGCGACGTGCTCGCCCAGATCGACCCGCGCCCGTACCAGGTCGCGCTCGAGAACGCCGAAGGCACGCATGCCCGCGACGCGGCGCTGCTCGCGACGGCCCGTCTCGACCTGAAGCGCTACCAGACGCTGCTGTCGCAGGACTCGATCGCGTCGCAAACCGTCGATACGCAGGCGTCGCTCGTCAAGCAGTACGAAGGCGCGGTGAAGACCGACCAGGCCGCGATCGATTCCGCGAAACTCAATCTCACGTATGCGCGCATCACGGCGCCGGTCTCCGGCCGCGTCGGCCTGCGCCAGGTCGACCCGGGCAACTACGTGACGCCGGGCGACGCCAACGGCCTCGTCGTGATCACGCAGTTGCAGCCGATGAGCGTGATCTTCACGACGTCGGAAGACAACCTGCCGCAAATCCTCAAGCAGGTGAACGCGGGCCAGAAGCTGTCGGTCACCGCCTACAACCGCAACAACACGGTGCCGCTCGAGACGGGCTCGCTCGCGACGTTCGACAACCAGATCGACACGAGCACCGGCACGGTCAAGTTGCGCGCGAGCTTCGATAACAAGGAAGGCATGCTGTTCCCGAATCAGTTCGTGAACACGCGGCTGCTCGTCGACGTGATGCGCAACGCGACGATCGTGCCGACCTCCGCCGTGCTGACGGGCTCGATCGGCCAGTTCGTCTACGTCGTGAAACCCGACAACACCGTGACGGTGCGCAAGGTCACGATCGGCCCGGTCGACGGCGAACGCACGAGCATCGTCAGCGGCGTCGCGCTCGGCGAGCGCGTGGTGACCGACGGCTCGGATCGCCTGCGCGAAGGCTCGAAGATCTCGATTCCGGCCGACAAGCCGAAAGGCGCGTCGGGCGCGCACGGCGCTGGTGTGGCGTCGGGCGCGGCGGGTGCCTCGGGCGCATCGGGTGCCGGCGGTCATCGCGGCGGACACAAGCTCGGCGCGTCGCAGGCAGCGACCCCCGCGGCCCAGTAACGCCCGGGCCGCTCGATGAATCCATCCCGCCTCTTCATTCTCCGGCCGGTCGGCACCGCTCTCCTGATGGCGGCGATCATGCTGGCCGGTCTCGTCGCGCTGCGGTTCCTGCCGCTCGCCGCGCTGCCCGAGGTCGACTACCCGACGATCCAGGTCCAGACCTTCTACCCGGGCGCGAGCCCGGAAGTGATGACGTCGTCGGTCACCGCGCCGCTCGAACGCCAGTTCGGGCAGATGCCGTCGCTGAACCAGATGTCGTCGCAAAGCTCGGCCGGCGCGTCGGTGATCACGCTGCAGTTCTCGCTCGACCTGCCGCTCGACATCGCCGAACAGGAAGTGCAGGCCGCGATCAACGCGGCCGGCAACCTGCTGCCGTCCGACCTGCCTGCCCCGCCGATCTACGCGAAGGTGAACCCGGCCGATGCGCCGGTGCTGACGCTCGCCGTCAAGTCGAAGACGCTGCCGCTCACGCAGGTGCAGGACCTGGCCGACACGCGCCTCGCGATGAAGATCTCGCAGATCGCCGGCGTCGGCCTCGTCAGCCTGTCCGGCGGCAACCGGCCGGCCGTGCGGATCCAGGCGAACCCGACCGCGCTCGCGAAGTACGGGATGAACCTCGACGATCTGCGCACGACGATCTCGAACCTGAACGTCAACACGCCGAAGGGCAACTTCGACGGCCCGACGCGCGCGTACACGATCAACGCGAACGATCAGCTGACGAGCGCCGACCAGTACAACAGCGCGGTCGTCGCGTACAAGAGCGGCCGCCCGGTGATGCTGACCGACGTCGCGACGGTCGTCGCCGGCTCGGAGAACACCAAGCTCGGCGCGTGGGTGAATTCGGACCCCGCGATCATCCTGAACGTGCAGCGCCAGCCGGGCGCGAACGTGATCGCGACCGTCGACGCGATCAAGGCGCAGTTGCCGAAGCTGCAGGAAACGCTGCCGGCCGCGCTCGACGTCGAGATCGTCACCGATCGCACGACGATGATCCGCGCGGCCGTGCGCGACGTGCAGTTCGAGCTGCTGCTCGCGGTCGGGCTCGTCGTGCTGGTGATGTACCTGTTCCTCGCGAACGTCTACGCGACGATCATCCCGAGCCTGTCGGTGCCGCTGTCGCTGATCGGCACGCTCGCGGTGATGTACATGGCCGGCTTCTCGCTGAACAACCTGTCGCTGATGGCACTCACCATCGCGACCGGCTTCGTCGTCGACGATGCGATCGTGATGATCGAGAACATCTCGCGCTACGTCGAGGAAGGCGAATCGGGGCTCGAGGCCGCGCTGAAGGGCTCGCGGCAGATCGGCTTCACGATCATCTCGCTGACGGTCTCGCTGATCGCGGTGCTGATCCCGCTGCTGTTCATGGGCGACGTGGTCGGCCGGCTGTTCCATGAATTCGCGATCACGCTGGCGGTGACGATCGTGATCTCGGCGATCGTGTCGCTCACGCTCGTGCCGATGATGTGCGCGAAGCTGCTGCGCCATTCGCCGCCGCCGGAGAGCCATCGCTTCGAGGCCCGCGTGCACCGGTCGATCGACTGGGTGATCGCGCGCTACGCGGTCGCGCTCGAATGGGTGCTGAACCGCCAGCGCTCGACGCTCGTCGTCGCGCTGCTGACGCTCGGGCTGACCGCCCTGCTCTACGTATATGTACCGAAGGGTTTCTTCCCCGCGCAGGACACCGGCGTGATCCAGGCGATCACGCAGGCGCCGCAGTCGATCTCGTACGGCGCGATGGCCGAACGCCAGCAGGCGCTCGCGGCCGAGATCCTGAAGGATCCGAACGTCGACAGCCTCACGTCGTTCATCGGCGTCGACGGCAGCAACATCACGCTGAACAGCGGCCGGATGCTGATCAACCTGAAGGCACGCGACCAACGCACCGAAACCGCCGCGCAGATCATCCGCGACCTGCAGCAGCGCGTCGCGAACATCACCGGCATTTCGCTGTTCATGCAGCCGGTGCAGGATCTGACGATCGACTCGACGGTCAGCCCGACGCAGTACCAGTTCATGCTGACGAGCCCGAACGCCGGCGAATTCGCGACCTGGGTGCCGAAACTCGTCGCGCGGCTGCAGCAGGAGCCGTCGCTCGCCGACGTCGCGACCGACCTGCAGAGCAACGGGCAGTCGGTGTACATCGAGATCGACCGCCCGAGCGCCGCGCGCTTCGGCATCACGCCGGCGACCGTCGACAACGCGCTGTACGACGCGTTCGGCCAGCGCATCGTGTCGACGATCTTCACGCAGTCGAACCAGTACCGCGTGATTCTCGAGTCGGAGCCGAAGGAGCAGCACTACGCGCAATCGCTGAACGACATCTACCTGCCGTCGGCCGGCGGCGGCCAGGTGCCGCTGGCGTCGATCGCGTCGTTCCACGAGCGGCCGTCGCCGCTGCTGGTCGCGCACCTGTCGCAGTTCCCGTCGACGACGATCTCGTTCAACCTCGCGCCGGGTGCGTCGCTCGGCGAAGCGGTCAAGGCGATCGAGGCCGCCGAGAAGGACATCGGCCTGCCCGGCTCGTTCCAGACGCGCTTCCAGGGCGCGGCGCTCGCGTTCCAGGCGTCGCTGTCGAATCAGCTGTTCCTGATCCTCGCGGCGGTCGTCACGATGTACATCGTGCTCGGCGTGCTGTACGAGAGCTACATCCACCCGATCACGATCCTGTCGACGCTGCCGTCGGCCGGCGTCGGCGCGCTGCTCGCGCTGATGATCACCGGGCACGACCTCGACATCATCGGGATCATCGGCATCGTGCTGCTGATCGGTATCGTGAAGAAGAACGCGATCATGATGATCGACTTCGCGCTCGAGGCCGAACGCGTCGAAGGCAAGCCGCCGCGCGAGGCGATCTACCAGGCGTGCCTGCTGCGCTTCCGGCCGATCCTGATGACGACGCTCGCCGCGCTGCTCGGCGCGGTGCCGCTGATCGTCGGCGCCGGCGCCGGCTCCGAGCTGCGCCAGCCGCTCGGGATCGCGATCGCCGGCGGCCTGATCGTGTCGCAGGTGCTGACGCTGTTCACGACGCCCGTGATCTACCTCGGCTTCGACTCGCTCGCGCGCCGCGTGCGCGGCTGGTTCGAACGCCGCGGCCCCGATGCCGGCACGCGCACGGATGCGTAAATGAAACGACCCCCACGCTCACTTCGTTCGCTGCCCCCCAAGGGGGCGGTCGGCACCCTTGGGGCGGCCCAGCGAGTGCCGACATGAACCTGTCGCGCCCCTTCATCACCCGCCCCGTCGCGACGACGCTGCTCGCGCTCGGGGTCGCGCTCGCGGGCCTGTTCGCGTTCATCAAGCTGCCGGTGTCGCCGCTGCCGCAGGTCGACTTCCCGACGATCTCGGTGCAGGCGTCGCTGCCGGGCGCGAGCCCGGAAACGGTCGCGACCAGCGTGACGAGCCCGCTCGAACGGCACCTCGGATCGATCGCGGACGTCTCCGAAATGACGTCGACGAGCACGGTCGGCAACGCGCGGATCATCCTGCAGTTCGGCCTGAACCGCGACATCGACGGCGCCGCGCGCGACGTGCAGGCCGCGATCAACGCGGCGCGCGCCGACCTGCCCGCCGCGCTGAAGAGCAATCCGACCTACCGCAAGGTCAACCCGGCCGATTCGCCGATCATGGTCGTGTCGCTGACCTCGGAGACGGCGTCGCCGGCGAAGGTGTACGACTCCGCGTCGACGGTGCTGCAGCAGTCGCTGTCGCAGATCGACGGAATCGGCCAGGTCACCGTGAGCGGCTCCGCGAACCCGGCCGTGCGCGTCGAGCTCGAACCGCAGTCGCTGTTCCACTACGGGATCGGCCTCGAGGACGTGCGCGCGGCGCTGGCCTCCGCGAATGCCAACGCGCCGAAGGGCGCGATCGAGTTCGGCCCGCAGCGCTTCCAGCTCTATACGAACGACCAGGCGTCCCAGGCGTCGCAATACCGCGACCTCGTCGTCGCCTACCGCAACGGCTCGGCCGTGCGGCTGTCCGATCTGTCCGACGTCGTCGATTCGGTCGAGGACCTGCGCAACCTCGGCCTGTCGAACGGCAAGCGCGCGGTGCTCGTGATCCTCTATCGCTCGCCCGGCGCGAACATCATCGAGACGCTCGATCGCGTACGCGCGGCGCTGCCGCAGCTCACCGCGTCGCTGCCGGCCGACATCACGGTCACGCCGGTGCTCGACCGCTCGACCACCATCCGCGCGTCGCTGAAGGACACCGAACACACGCTGCTGATCGCGATCAGCCTCGTCGTGATGGTCGTGTTCCTGTTCCTGCGCAACTGGCGCGCGACGCTGATCCCGAGCGTCGCGGTGCCGATCTCGATCATCGGCACGTTCGGTGCGATGTACCTGCTCGGCTTCTCGATCGACAACCTGTCGCTGATGGCGCTGATCGTCGCGACGGGCTTCGTCGTCGACGACGCGATCGTCGTGCTCGAGAACATCTCGCGGCACATCGAGAACGGCAAGTCGCGGATGCAGGCCGCGTTCGACGGCGCGCGCGAAGTCGGCTTCACGGTGCTGTCGATGAGCATCTCGCTCGTCGCGGTATTCCTGCCGATCCTGCTGATGGGCGGGATCGTCGGGCGCCTGTTCCGCGAGTTCGCGCTGACGCTGTCGCTCGCGATCGCCGTGTCGCTCGCGGTGTCGCTCACGGTCACGCCGATGATGTGCGCGCGCCTGCTGCCCGACAAGCACGACCCGCACGACGAGGGCCGCTTCGGGCGCTTCCTCGAACGAGGCTTCGCGCGCATGCAGCGCGGCTACGAGCGCTCGCTGTCGTGGGCGCTGCGCCGGCCGCTGCTGATCCTGCTGACGCTGTTCGCGACGATTGCGCTGAACGTCTACCTGTACGTCGTCGTGCCGAAGGGCTTCTTCCCGCAGCAGGACACCGGGCTGATGATCGGCGGCATTCGGGCCGACCAGTCCACGTCGTTCCAGGCGATGAAGCTGAAGTTCTCCGAGATGATGCGGATCGTGCAGGCCAATCCCAACGTGAAGAGCGTCGCGGGCTTCACCGGCGGCACGCAGACCAACTCCGGCTTCATGTTCGTCACGCTGAAGGACCGCACCGAACGCAAGCTGTCGGCCGACCAGGTGATCCAGCAGCTGCGCCCGCGGCTGGCGGACGTGGCAGGCGCGACCACGTTCCTGCAGGCAGCGCAGGACATTCGCGTGGGCGGCCGGCAGAGCAACGCGCAGTACCAGTTCACGCTGCTCGGCGATTCGAGCGCCGACCTGTACAAGTGGGGGCCGATCCTGACCGAGGCGCTGCAGAAGCGTTCCGAGCTGACCGACGTGAACTCCGACCAGCAGCAAGGCGGCATGGAGGCCATGGTGACGATCGACCGCGCGACGGCCGCGCGGTTCGGCATCAAACCCGCGCAGATCGACAACACGCTGTACGACGCGTTCGGTCAGCGCCAGGTCTCGACGATCTACAACCCGCTGAACCAGTACCACGTCGTGATGGAAGTCGCGCCGAAGTACTGGCAGAGCCCGGAGATGCTGAACCAGGTGTGGATCAGCACGTCCGGCGGCAGCGCGAACGGATCGCAGACCACCAACGCGGCCGCCGGCACCTTCGTCGCGACCGCGGCCGGCACGTCGAGCGCCGGCACGGCCACGCAGAGCGCCGCGGCGATCGCGTCCGATTCCGCGCGCAACCAGGCGCTCAACTCGATCGCGGCGAGCGGCAAGTCGAGCGCGTCGTCGGGCGCGTCGGTGTCGACGTCGAAGTCGACGATGATCCCGCTGTCGGCGGTCGCGACGTTCGGGCCGAGCACGACGCCGCTGTCGGTCAACCACCAGGGGCTGTTCGTCGCGACGACGATCTCGTTCAACCTGCCGCCGGGCGTGTCGCTGTCGCAGGCGACGCAGGTGATCTATCAGACGATGGCGCAGATCGGGGTCCCGCCGACGATCGTCGGCAGCTTCCAGGGCACCGCGCAGGCGTTCCAGCAGTCGATGAACGATCAGCCGATCCTGATCCTCGCGGCGCTCCTGGCCGTCTACATCGTGCTCGGGATCCTGTACGAGAGCTACATCCACCCGATCACGATCCTGTCGACGCTGCCGTCGGCCGGTGTCGGCGCGCTGCTCGCGCTGCTGCTGTTCAAGACCGAGTTCAGCATCATCGCGCTGATCGGCGTGATCCTGCTGATCGGCATCGTGAAGAAGAACGCGATCATGATGGTCGACTTCGCGATCGACCAGACGCGCAACAACGGGAAGTCGTCGTTCGACGCGATCCACGAGGCGTGCCTGCTGCGCTTCCGGCCGATCATGATGACGACGATGGCGGCGCTGCTCGGCGCGCTGCCGCTCGCGTTCGGCAGCGGCGACGGCGCCGAGCTGCGCGCGCCGCTCGGGATCGCGATCGCCGGCGGCCTGATCGTGTCGCAGGTGCTGACGCTCTATACGACGCCGGTCGTCTACCTGTACATGGACCGGCTGCGCGTGTGGACCGAGAAGCGCCGCAACCGCCGCGGCAATACCGGCGGGCCGGCGGTCGCCGGCGAGTGATGGCAGCGGCCGCCGGTCAGGCGGCCGCTTTCCTTCCGCGCTTGAACACCGGCGGCAATCGGCTATCGTGAGTCCATGCCCACCGCCGTGCCCTTCCCGGGGACACACCATGAACGTCCAGCTCAACCACACGATCGTCTGGTGTCGAGACAAGCGCGCATCGAGCCGCTTCCTCACCGAACTTCTGGAACTCCCGCCGCCGACGCCGTTCGGCGCGATGCTGGTCGTCGCGCTCGACAACGGCGTGTCGCTCGATTTTTACGAAAAGGCGGGGGAGATCACGGCGCAGCATTACGCGTTCCTGACCGACGAAGCCGGCTTCGATCGCGTGTACGCGCGCATTCGGGAGCGCCGGCTGCCGCACTGGGCCGATCCGGCGAAGCGGCAAGCCGACGATATCTACCGCCACAACGGCGGACGCGGCGTGTACTTCGACGATCCGGACGGTCACTTCCTCGAAGTGATGACGCAGCCGTACGTGCTGAACGGCTAGCGTGGCAGGCCGGCCGGCGTTGCGCCGGCCGGTACCGCGCAGCGCGGGTGCCGACCTGTTTCGGACGACACCCGGCCGGCTGCCGTGACTCGTTACTCGGCGGCAGCCGTCGTCTTGCGCGGACGACGCGCGCGCGGTGCCGCCTTGCGGGCCGGCTTCTTCGGCTTGGCGGCGGCCGGTGCTTCGGCAGCCCCCTCGGAAGTCGCTTCGACCGGCGTCACGTCGTGCGACGGCTGCGCGGCCTCGTCCCGAGCGCCGGAAGCACGACGCGCCGGCTCGGCGGGCGCCGCTGCCGCGTGCCGCTCGTCATGCGCCGCGTCGCGATGCGATTCGTCCGCATGCTGGTCGTGCGCGTGCGCATCGCCGCCATGCGTCGCGTCGCCCTGCGCGGCGGCGTCCGGCTTGCCGGCCGCGTGGCGACCGGTGCCCTTCGCGGCCGCGCCCTTCTTCGCGCCGGTCTTCTTTGCCGCGCTCTTGCGCGCACGCTTGCGGCCATCCTTCGCGTCACCATGCGCGTCGGCCACGTCGGGCGTGTCGTGTGTTTCGCGTGTTTCGCGTGTTTCGGCCGGCGCCGCGTCGGCGACCTCGGCAACCTCGGCGAACTCCGCGTCTTCCACGTCGACCTGCACGCTTTCGTGAACGACCGCTTCCGCCCGCTGCCCGCGACGGCGCGCGCCGCGGCCGGCCGGCGCCGACTCCGCCGCGCGCGTGCCGTGATGGGCGCCGTGGTACGCCGCGCCGCCCTCACCGCCCGTCGCGGCGTGCTCGGCGGCACTCGGCTGGAACTGGCGGGAACGCGACACGAACGCACCCGATTTGTCGTCGCGCCCCACTTCGAGCAGGCCGCGCGCCTGCGCCTCGTCGAGCAGGTTGCCGAACGCGCGGAATCCGTAGTACGACTCGTTGAAGTCCGGCTTGCGGCGCTTGATCGCGCTCTTGAGCACCGACGCCCAGATCTTGCCGACGTCGTCGCGCTCCGACGCGAGCGCGTCGAACGTCTCGACCGCCAGCGCGATCGCCTCCGCCTTGCGCGCGTCCATGTCGTGCTTGCGCGACGGCTCGTCGGGCCGCTTCGCGCCGCCGTTGCTCGCGCGCTGCTGCTGTTCGCGCTTAGCGAGCGCACGCTGCTGCTCGCGCACCAGATCGTCGTAGAAGATGAATTCGTCGCAGTTCGCGACCAGCAGATCCGACGTCGAATTCTTCACGCCGACGCCGATCACCTTCTTCGCGTTCTCGCGCAGCTTCGACACGAGCGGCGAAAAATCCGAATCGCCGCTGATGATCACGAACGTATCGACGTGCGACTTCGTGTAGCAGAGGTCGAGCGCGTCCACGACGAGCCGGATGTCGGCCGAATTCTTGCCCGACTGGCGCACGTGCGGAATCTCGATCAGCTCGAAGCTGGCTTCGTGCATCGACGCCTTGAAGCCCTTGTAGCGATCCCAGTCGCAATAAGCCTTCTTCACGACGATGCTGCCTTTCAGCAGCAGCCGCTCCAGCACGGGCTTGATGTCGAATTTCTCGTACTTCGCGTCGCGCACGCCGAGCGCGACGTTCTCGAAGTCGCAGAACACGGCCATGCTCACATTGTCCAGGGGTAATGCCATGTGTACTCCAACCAGTGGGCCGCCGCGTTATGCACACGTAGCGGCGAAAAATGCATCGCGCACATGATAGCCGGTCGGCGCGTCATTCCCGCATCCGTGTGAATGAATGCACGCCGCTACCCGTGCCGGTACGCCTGAAACCAGTACGCCCGCGCCGGTACGCCCGCGCCGGTATGCCCCTTATTACGCGCCCGCCGCCGGGTCAATTCGACATTACACTTGAGTTATCGATCGTCCGTCCCTATCTGGATGGATGACGCATCGAGCAAGGAGCGGTTTCATGACGACGAAGGTACTGCTGATTGGCGCGACCGGCCGGACGGGCCAGGCCTGCGCGGATCTGCTGCTCAAGCAGCCGGAGTTCGAGGTCACGGCGCTCGTGCGCCGGCACGGCTATGCGCTGGCAGGCGCACGGGTCGTCGAGGCCGATCTGACGAACGATTTCTCGCACGCATTCCAGGGCATCACGCACGTGATCTACGCGGCAGGCTCGGCCGAATCGGAGGGCGCGACCGAAGAGGAACAGGTCGATCGCGACGCGGTCGCCCGCGCGGCCGACTATGCACTCGCCTACAACGCGCAGAAGCTCGTGGTGGTCAGCTCGCTGTCCGCGTACCGGCCCGAGCACGGGCCGGACGCGCTGCACCACTATTCGCAGATGAAGCGCGAAGGCGACGATCGCGTGATCGCGTCGGGCGTCGACTACGTGATCCTGCGCCCGGGCCCGCTCACGGACGACCCGGGCGTCGGCAAGATCGCGCTGACCGACACATGGCTCGAACCCGCTCCGCCCGTCTCGCGCCAGGACGTAGCATGGGCCGCGATCGAGGCGATCAAGCTCGGCATCTCGCGCAAGGTCGTCGGCTTCGTCGGCGGCAGCGTGCCGATCGAACAGGCGCTGCGCGCGTAACGGGCAGTCGTGCGCCGGCAGGCGGCGCATGCCCGTCCCTACGGCCCGCACGACGGGCCGTTCTCACGTGAGGGGCCGCCGCTTACTGCTTCGGATGCGCGTCGGCCCACGCCTTCACGGCGGCGAGCGTGTTCTCGACGTGCTTGTCGGGCGACAGGCTCGTGTATTCGTAGAGAATCTTCCCTTCCGGCGAAATCACGTAGGACACGCGGTTCGCGCGGTCGAGCGCCGGCAGCTTCGCGTCGTATTCGCGGATGATCTTCGCGTCCGGGTCGGCCGCCACCGGGAACTTGCTCCGGCACTCGCTCACCGAGAACTTCGTCAGCGTGTCGATGTTGTCGGCCGATACGCCGATCACCGTCGCGCCGTAAGCCTTGTAACGGTCGACCGCGTCCGCGAACGCATGCGCCTCGATCGTGCAGCCCTTCGTGAACGCCGCCGGATAGAAATACAGCACGACCGGCCCCTGCTTCAGTGCGTCCGCGAGCGAGTACGTGTAAGTCTTGCCGCCCAGCGACGCCTGCGTCGTGAAATCGGGCGCCGCGGCGCCCGGCTTCAGTTCCGCCTGCGCCAGCAGCGCATGACCGGCCACCAGCGCCGCCATGGCGCCCAGCAACAGTTTTCGCTTCATCTGCGTCCTCATTTCTTATAAAGTCAGCCCGATGTGGGCCACGTGGGGCGTTCGCCTGCCGAACACCCGCGTCGATGATCCGGACCCGCGGCAGCGCCGCCCGCGGCCGGCCCGTTAAAGATTCCGCACAGTCTGCCGTTATTCCTTCCGGACAACCGGTTCCAGCCCTTCACGTCAGCGAGAAACATGGAAGCCAACAGGAAACAGACGTCACGCAAGGGCTCCTGGCGCAGCGCCTTGCATACGCTGCGCCGCTTCGCCCGGTCGGGTGGCGCGCTGATGCCCGCGCGCGCCGTCGCGCCGCGCCGCGACGATTCCGTGCGCAACTGGCTGGAACAGACGGTCGGCACGGTGGATTTCCTCGCCCATGTCGACCGCGAACTGCGCTTTCTGTACGTGTCCGACGCCAGCCTGCGCTTCATCGGCTACCACCGCGACTACCTGCATACGCTGACGCTGCGCGACCTGATCGCCGAACAGGATACCCCGGCGCTCGAAGGCCTGCTCGCCCGCGCCGCGCGTTCCGGCCAGGTCGAGAAGGCGACGATGTGCATCGTCAAGTCGCTCACCTACCCGCTGGACGTCGAGGTCCGCGCGTTCAAGAGCCGCCACCACGGCGTCGACGGCTTCGCGATCGCGGCGTTCGACGTGTCGTCGTGGCGCGCGCTCGAGGCACGCCTGACGTACGAAATGCATCACGACCCGATGACGGGGCTCGACAACCTGTCCGCGCTCGTGCCGGCGCTGATGCGCGCGCAGCAGACCGCCGACGAGGACGGCACCTGCGCGGCGCTGCTGCTGCTCGACCTCGACGACTACCAGCGGATCAACCGTGCGCTCGGCTACGACGCGGGCGACCTGCTGCTGCGCGAGACCGCGCAGCGGCTGAAGGCGCTCGTCACGCCGAACGAGCAGCTCGCGCGCGTCGCGAGCGACAAGTTCGCGGTCGTGCTGAGCGCACCGGACCGCCCGCAGGCGAGCCACGCCGCCGATGCGCTCGCGCGCCGGCTGCAGGCCGCGGTGCGCGAGCCCTACGTGTTCCAGGGGCAGACCGTGCACCTGTCCGCGAGCATCGGCATCGCGCTCTATCCCGACGAACGTGCCGCGCCGCATCGGGCGCAGCATCACAGCCCGCTGCTGCGCCGCGCCGACCACGCGCTCGCGCAGGCGAAGGCATCGGGCGGCAACGCACTCGCGTTCCATGCGCCCGTCGACGATCCGGCCGACGCCGAACGGCTCAAGCTCGAAGCCGACCTGTACGACGGCGTGCGCAACGGCGAGTTTTCGCTGCATTTCCAGCCGATCACGCGCAGCCAGTCGGGCGCGGTGGTCGGCGTCGAGGCGCTGATCCGCTGGCGCCATCCGGTGCACGGCCTCGTGCCGCCGGCCACCTTCATCCCGCTCGCCGAATCCATCGGCCTGATCAACTACCTCGGCAACTGGGTGCTCAAGGCCGCGTGCATGCAGCTCGTCGCGTGGGACGGCCAGGGGCTCGCGCTGCAATACGTGGCGGTCAACGTGTCGCCGCAGCAGTTCCGCGACCCGCGCTTCACGCAGAGCGTGCGCGAGGCGATCGCGCTGACCGGCATCGACCCGCGCCGTATCGTGCTCGAAATCACCGAAAGCCTGCTGATGCACGATCCCGCGCACGCGAAAATGCTGCTCGAGGAGCTGACCGGCCTCGGCATCCGCTTCGCGATAGATGATTTCGGCACCGGCTATTCGAGCCTCGCCTATCTGCAGCGCTTCCCGCTCGCGAAGCTGAAGATCGACCGCAGTTTCGTCGAGAACCTGCTGACGTCGCGCAACGACCGCGCGATCGTGTCGGCAGTGGTCGGCCTCGCGCAAACGCTGGATCTCGAGCTTGTCGCCGAAGGCGTCGAGACCGAGGCGCAGCGCGCGCTGCTGACGGAAATGGGCTGCAATCACATCCAGGGCTGGCTCGTCTGCCAGGCGCTGCCGTCCGAGGAGCTCGCGCGGCGCTTCGAGGCGCAGCAACTGCACCTGCACGCCGCCGCCTGACGCGCGCGGCGAACCGAACAGATCCGTATGTCAATCACCGAACACCTGCCCCGCACCGCGCTGCTCGACAAGCTGTGGGCGAGGATGAACGAACGGGGCGATTTCCCGCTGCTGTCGGAATCGCTGCGCGCGACGATGGCCGCGATGAAGAACGACGACCTCGACTTCACCGCGCTCGTGCGCGTCGTGCTGTCGGACTTCGCGCTCACGCAGAAAGTGCTGCGCCTCGCGAACTCCGCGATGTACATGGCGTTCGGCGGCAACATCACCACCGTGACCCGCGCACTGATGGTGCTCGGCATGGACGCCGTCGGCCATCTCGTCGTCGGGCTCAAGCTCGTCGACCATTTCCATCAGAGCACGCCGCGTCGCATCGACGCGAAGCTGGAGTTGAACCGCGCGCTGCTGTCCGGCTGCGTCGCACGCAAGCTCACCGAGCGCGCCGAATTGCGCGCGGGCGAGGAAGCCGTCGTCTGCACGCTGATGCGCCAGGTCGGCAAGCTGCTGGTGGTCTGCTATCTCGACAGCGAATGGGACCGCATCCGCCGCCGCGCCGCCGAGCTGAACGGCGACGAATCGGCCGCCTGCGCCGATGTGCTCGGCGTCGGCTTCGACGAAATCGGCCTCGAGGCGGCCGCGCGCTGGCGGCTACCGGACGAGATCCGCGCGGGGATGGCCGACGACGACGGTCACGCGACCTGTGCCGACGCGTTCGACGATGACGACGGTGGCGGCTGCTGCCCGGCGATCACCGCCGGCGACGGCCCGGCCGACCGCGGCCCGACCGATCGCGGCCCGGCCGACCGCATCCGCTGGCTGCGCGCGGTGAGCCGCTGCTCGACCGACGTCGCAACTGCGCTCGCGATGCCCGCGGGCCCGCAGCGCGACGCGCGCGTCGCGGCGCTCGCGCAGCACTGCAGCCCCACACTCGGCATGGAACCCGCGGCGCTCGTCGAGATCGCCGAGCGCCTCGCGCGCGAGGAAGCGAGCGACACCATGATGCGCGAGATCGTCGAGCTGCGCGCGAACGCCGATGCGATCGCGCGCGCGCAGGCCGAGCCCGAGGCATGCCTCGAAGCCGGCCTCGCGGACCTGCGCGCGCTGCCGTCCGAGCACGTGCTGACGCCGGTGCTCGCGCTCGCGTCGGAAAGCCTCCTGGCCGGCCTCGCCTTCACGCGCACCGTGATGTTCGTGCGTCACGACGACGGCACGTTCGCCGCGCGTCTCGGCTTCGGCCCCGGTGTCGACACGGCGCTCGCCCGGCTGCGCTTCGACGAACGCTTCGAGCCGGACGTGTTTCATCTCGCGATCTCGAACTCGGTCGGCATCTTCATCGAACAGGCGCAGGAGCCGAAGATGATGAAGCGCCTGCCCGCGTGGTATCTCGACGCGTTCGACGACGCGCGCGCGTTCGTGCTGCTGCCCGTGCGCGTCGGCGCGACGAGCGTCGCGCTGCTGTACGGCGACTGGGCCGGCGCGCAACCCGCGCGCAAGATCTCGCAGCAGGAGATGGCCGTGCTCAACGAACTCGCGCGCGAACTGGGACGGTTCTTTCCCGCGCCGCCCGGCTGACGCCTGGCCCGCCGCCGTTTCCGCTCCACGAAAGCAAACCGGCCGCATCAGCGGCCGGTTCTTTACCATCGTGCGCGTACGAAACGCTTACTTGAGCGTGACGGGCACGCTGAAGTACTTCTTCGCGAGGGTGTCGATCGTGCCGTCGGCCTTCAGTTCCTTCAGCGCCTGATCGAGCGCGGTCTTCAGCGCCGCATCGTTCTTGCGCAGGCCGAAGCCGACGCCCGAGCCGAGGATCTCGGTATCGCTGACCGTGCCGCCCGCGAACGCGAAGCCCTGGCCTTGCGGCTTCGTCAGGAAGCCCTTCGAGCCGGCTTCCGAATCCTGGAAGGTCGCGTCGAGACGGCCCGACTTCAGGTCGGCGTACGCCAGATCCTGCGTCTGGTACGGCACGACTTCAACGCCGGCCGGCACCCACTTCTTCTTCGCGTACGCTTCCTGGATCGTGCCCTGCAGCACGCCGACGCGCTTGCCCTTCAGCGATTGCGGGGTCGGCAGCAGGCCGCTGCCCTGCTTTGCGATCAGCTGGTTCGGAATCGTGTAGATCGGATCGGTGAACGCGATCGCGTGCTTGCGCTGGTCGGTGATCGTCATGTCCGAGTTGATCGCGTCGAACTTGCGCGCCTGCAGCGCCGGGATCAGGCCGTCGAAGTCGTTCTCGACCCACACGCACTTCGTCTTCAGCTTCGCGCACACCGCGTTGCCGATGTCGATGTCGAAGCCGGTCAGCTTGCCGTCGGGCGTCTTGTATTCGAACGGTGCGTACGAGGCCTCGACGCCGAACCGGATCTCCTTCAGATCCGCGGCAAACGCGCTGCCTGCCGCCACGGCCGATGCCGCCACCACCGCATGCGCGGCCACTTTACGCCAATCCAACTTCATCAGGTGTTCTCCTCGATACTCGAATGTTCCGGAACTACGGGCGCATGCATCATTGCAGGGTCGGATGCCTCCGGCAATTCCGATGCCGCACCGTGATGCGGCGCAACAGCCGCAAGGCCGCGATTGTACCAATCCGCGCGGCCCGATATGGCGAAGCGGCCGCCGATGCGCGATGCTGCGCTGCGTGCCCGGCGGCCGCCACGCCACCTGTCGAACTTGCAAGACCGTGTCGCAAATACGCAAGCGCGACGTGCGCAGCGCCTGCGCGGCGTGCATGCGTCATCGCAAAAATGAATGGACCGCGGGACGACGCGCGGGCCGCGAGTCGTCGCGGCCCGCACGCGTGCGCATCGATCAGACGAGTGCGGCCAGCGTGTCGCGCGTCGTATCGATGACGAGCAGGCCCGCGCGCAAGCCCGGCTTCACGGTCGGGTTCGGGAACACGATGCGTTCCTCGTCGTGCTTCACCGTGTAGCGGTAGTCGCCGTCCTGCGCGAGCACGGTGCCGCGCGGGAACGCGGTGAAGTTCGCGACGTCGGCCGCGACGAACAGCTCGAGCGCGTCGCTCTGCTTCGTGATCTGGTCGATCACCGTGAAGACGCGCGGCAGCGACGGATGGCCGCCCCCGGCATCGACATCGCGCGAGGCACCCGACACGAGCTTGCGCACCGCGCGGTCGGCCGGCGCGAACCGGCTCAGGTCGTTCTCGCCGAACGGCCGCACCTTGCCGAGCTCCAGCGTGCACGCGAGCGCGCCGCAATGCTCGGCCGTGAAATGCGAATACGTGTTGCCTTTCGCCGTATGCAGCAGCACGGCCGCGATGCGTGCGTCGCCGAGCCATTCGACCATGGCGCGCGTGGGCGGCGTGCCCGTGTGCGGCAGCAGCGCGAATTGCTCGAACACCGATGCGCGAATCGCCGTGTGCATGTCGATGTGCCAGCGTGCGCTGCCCGCCGGCGCCGCCGCGAAGAATGCGGATGCCGCCGCTTCGAGTTGCGCGGCGCGCGGCGCTTCGCGGCTCGCGGGCGCCTGCGCGTGACGACCGCTGAACAGCCGGTTCAGATCGTCGTCGAGATAGCGATCGCCCGCGCGCATCGCCGGCACGTTGCCGAGCACGACGAGCAGCCGGCACGCGAGCGGCAGCGCGCCCGACGCCAGATCGCGCACCAGCATCGACAGCAGTTCGATCGGCGCGGTTTCGTCGCCGTGCACGCCGGCCGACACGAGCACGCTCGTGCGCGCCGCGGCGTCGGCGGCTGCCGGTTCGAATGCGAGCAGCCCGTCGCCGAGCCATTGCCAGCGCACCGCGCCGCTTGCGCAGGCACCGTCCTTGTCGGCCGGTGCACCACCGGCCAGCGTGAACGCGAGAAAGTCGTCGAGCAGCGCGGCGGCCGGCATTCGTGCCTCAGCGCTGGAAGTCATACAGCGAACCGACGCGCAGGATCTGCGTGAGCGCGTCGAGCGCCGTGCGCGACTCGTCGAGCAGCGCCGGATCGGCGAGGTCTTCCGGTGCGAGGCGATCGCGATAGTGCTTGTCGATCCACGCGTCGAGCGACGCGAACAGCGTATCGTTGATCCACACGTTCGACGTGACGGCCGCGCGCTCCGCTTCGGTCAGCACGACGCGCAGGCGCAGGCACGCGGGGCCGCCCCCGTTCTTCATGCTTTCGCGCAGGTCGAACACGAGCACGTCGTGAATCGGGCCGTTGCCGGCCGCGAGCTGGTCGAGATAGGCGGCGACCCTCGCGTTCTCGCGGCATTCCTGCGGCACGACGAGCACCTGCGAACCGTCCGCGCGCGACAGCAACTGGCTGTTGAACAGGTACGACGTCACCGCGTCGTTCACGCTCACGGCCGCGTCCGGCACCTCGATCACGTTCAGGCGTGCGCCGCGCGCGTCGAGCGCGGCGGTCAACGTGTCGTAGATCGCCTGCTTGTTGACGAACGCGCGCTCGTGCGTGAACAGCGTCTCGCGGTTGCCGACCGAGATCACGTCGTTGTGGAACACGCCCGCATCGATCACGTCCGGATCCTGCTGCGCATAGACCGTCGCTTCCTCGGCGAGCCCGTGACGATGCGCGACCGCGCGGCTCGCCTCGAAGGTCTGACGGGCCGGGAAGCGCTTCGGCTCGGGGCCGCGGCGGTATTCGGCACGGCCGTACACGAAGAACTCGATACCCGGCTTGCCGTATTCGGCGCAGAAGCGCGTGTGGTTCGCTGCGCCTTCGTCGCCGAGCGCCGGCGTGCCCGTCAGCGCTTCATGCACCGCGAAGTGCGCGGGGTCCGCAAACAGCGTCGACAGCGTGCGGCGCGTCGCTTCGTGCTCGATCGCGCGATGCAGCTTGCTGCACAGGTTCGCCGGCGTGAAGTGCACGCGGCCGTCGCTCGTATCCGCCGACGGGCTGACGGTGGCCGCGTTCGCGGTCCACATCGCCGACGCCGAGCTCGCCGCGGCGAGCAGCTCGGGCGCCTGTTTCGCGGCCTTCGCGATCACGTCGGCGTCCTTGCCCGAGAAGCCGAGCTCGCGCAGCAGGCGCAGCGACGGCCGCTCCTGCGGCGGCAGCACACCCTGCGCGAAGCCGAGATCCGCGAGCTGCTTCATCTTGCGCAGCCCTTGCTTCGCGGCGGCCTTCGGGTTCGCGGCCGACTTCTCGTTGTTCAGCGACGCCACGTTGCCGAACGACAACCCGGCGTAGTTGTGGGTCGGGCCGACGAGCCCGTCGAAATTGGCTTCTTGTGCGTTCATCGTCGCTCCCTCGATCAGAAATGCAGGCCCGGCGACAGGCTCGCGGGCAAAGTCAGTTGCGTGCTTTCCACCGACGCCATCGGATACGCGCAATAGTCGGCCGCGTAGTACGCGCTCGGGCGATGGTTGCCCGAGCGGCCCGTGCCGCCGAACGGCGCGGCGGACGACGCACCGTTGGTCGGCCGGTTCCAGTTGACGATCCCGGCGCGGATCGTGCGGCGGAAGTGCTCCCACACTTTCGCGTCGTCGGCCAGCAGGCCCGCGGACAGGCCGAACGCCGTATCGTTCGCGCGCTCGATCGCGTCGTCGAACGTCGCATAGCGGACGATCTGCGCGAGCGGGCCGAAATGTTCCTCGTCGGGCAGGTTCGCGACGCCCGTCACGTCGACGATCGCCGCGTTCACGAAGCCGAGGCGTGGATCGCGCTGCGTCATCGCGACGATCGGCTTCGCGCCCTGCTCGATCAGGCGCGACTGCGCGTCGACCAGCTTCGCGGCCGCGCGTGCCGAGATCACCGCGCCCATGAACGGCTGCGGATCGGCGTCGAACACGTCGGCGGTGATCTTCGACGTGACGTCGGCGAAGCGCGCGAGGAAGCGGTCGCCGAACGCGCCCTGCGGCACGAAGATGCGGCGCGCGCACGTGCAGCGCTGGCCGGCCGACAGGAACGCCGACTGGATCGTATGATGCACGGCCGCGTCGATGTCCTCGACTTCGCCGATCACGAGCGGGTTGTTGCCGCCCATCTCGAGCGCGAGCACGATTTCCGGACGGCCGCCGAACTGCTTGTGCAGCAGCGTGCCGGTATCCGAGCTGCCGGTGAAGAACAGTCCGTCGATCTGCCGATGGTTCGCGAGCGCGATGCCGGTATCCTTCTCGCCCTGCACGAGGTTCAGCACGCCGGCCGGCAGCCCGGCTTCCTTCCACACCTCGACCGTCGCACGCGCGACACCCGGTGCGAGCTCCGACGGCTTGAACACGACCGTGTTGCCGGCGATCAGCGCCGGCACGATATGACCGTTCGGCAAGTGGCCGGGGAAGTTGTACGGGCCGAACACCGCGACGACGCCGTGCGGCCGGTGACGCAGCACCGCGACGCCGTCGGCCATGTCCTGGCGCTTCTCGCCGGTGCGTTCCTGGTATGCCTGGATCGAGATGCCGACCTTCGCGGCCATCGATGCGACTTCGGTGCGCGCTTCCCACAGCGGCTTGCCCGTCTCGCGGCCGATCGCGGTCGCGATCGCTTCCTTGCGTTCGGTGAGCAAGGCGGCGAAGCGCTTGGCGATCTCGCAGCGGGCTTCGAAGTCGAGCGCCGACCAGCCGGCGAACGCGCGGCGCGCGCTCGCGACCGCACGGTCGACGTCCGCCGCCGACGCACTTTCGCCCTGCCATGCGATCGCGTCGGTGCCCGGGTTGCGCGAAGCGAAGACGGGGCCCGAGCCTGCGACCCAGGCGCCGTCGATGAAGAGTTCCGTCATGATTCGTTTATCCCTGTTTGACTTTGAGCGGCAGCACGCGAACCGGATCGCCGGCCTTCACGTCGAGCGCGACGGCATCGTCGGCCGACAACACGAACGCGCCGTTCGCGACCACGCCCGGCGCGACGCCGACGCGGAAATCCCCGAGCGACGTGTTCGACACGAGCGACTTCGGCGGATGGCCGCCCTGCGCGTCATCGGTTGCATCCGGCACGCCGATCGCGACCGGCACGACGACGCTCTCGCGCACCGTGCGCAGGTCGTTGACGTGGCATTCGAGCACGGGGCCCGCATCGAAGATGTCGACGTGGTTCTGGTAGCGCAGCCCTTCCGCTTCGAGCATCTTGCGGGCCGGCAGCGTGTCGCGGTGCGTGAGGCCGACCGCGTCCTGCGCGTCCTGCGGCAGCAGGTCGACGTACACCGGGTAGCGCGGCATCAGCTCCGCGAGGAACGCCTTGCGGCCGTGCGAGCTGAGGTAATCGGCCGCGTTGAAATCGATCTGGTAGAAGTGCGAACCGACCGCGCGCCAGAACGGCGACGTGCCGTCCTCGTCGAAGTGGCCGCGCAGTTCCGCGCAGATGCGTTCCGGAAAGCGGTCGCGGAACTGCGCGATGAACATGAAGCGCGAGCGCGACAGCAGGCCGCCGACGCCGCCCGTGCGATAGCGCGGGCTCAGGAACAGCGAGCACACTTCCGCGTAGCCCGTCAGGTCGTGCGAGATGTTCAGCGCGGACATTTTCGTCCACACGCCGAGCTCCTGGCTCGCATGCACGACCGTGCTCACGCGATAGTTGTAGAACGGCTGCTCGAGGCCGACCTGCGTTTCGATCCCGCACACGCCCGCGATGTCGCCCGTCTTCGATTCTTCCATCACGAAGAAGTAGCCGGCTTCACCGGGTGCCGCCCGGCCTTCGAGCGTGCGGCGCGAGCGTTCGATGCGCGCGGCGAGCGCGTCGCGGTCGGGCTTGAACGTGGTCAGGCCCGGCCCGGTTTCCTGCGCGAGCGACACGAGCGCGTCGACGTCGCCCGTTTGTACGACCCGAACGACGATCATGCTGCCTCTCCCGTCAAATCTTCATCGCTGCGGCGGTGCAGCGGCACGCAGCGCACGACATCGCCTTCCTTCACATCGAGCGCCGCGCGCACGTCGCCGGCCAGCGGCGCCTGGGCGCCCCGTGCGTCGGCCGTGTCGCCCGGCAGGTCGGCCAGCACGCAGCGAAACGATTCGCCGCTGCCCGTCGACACCATGTACGCGACGTCGCCCTGCTGATGCGCGGCCTCGCGCACGACGCGTTCCGAGCCGTGCTTCACGCACGCGGTGCGGTCGACCTGCGCGGTCAGCACCGGGCCGGCGTCGAAGATGTCGACGAAGCGGTCGGGCTCGAAACCTTCCTCGAGATGGATGTCGTACGCGAGCAACGCCGTTTCGTTCGGCTCGCCGAGCACGCGCTGCGCGGCTTCCGGCAGCAGCGGCACGTAGAGCGGATAGGCCGGCATCACTTCCGCGATGAACGTGCGGCTGCGGCCCCCCGATGCGATGTCGACGTCGGTGAAGTCGCGGCCGAAGAACTTGCGGCCCACCGCTTCCCAGAACGGCGATCCGCCGGTGCCGTCGCTCACGCCGAGCAGCAGCGTGAACACTTCCGGCGTGAATCGGCGGCGGTTCGCGGCGATGTACATCATCCGGGCGCGCGAGATCAGATGCGCGGCCGCGTCGCCGCGCAGCGACGGATCGACGTAAAAGCCCGCGAGCCGGCTCTTGCCGGTCAGCTCGTGCGACATCGTGAGCGCGTGGATCTTGCGGTTCACGTGCAGCTCGCGCGACGCGTGGATCAGTGCGTCGTTGCGGAACGCGTAGAACGGCTCCGAGTAGCCGGCCGCGGCCACGATGCTCGCCGTGCCGAGCAGCTTGCCGGTCGACGAATCCTCGAGCACGAAGAGATAGAACTCCTCGCCGGCGAAATCGACGTCCGCGCGAAACGAATCCTCGGAGAGCGCCACACGCGCTTCGAGCGCCGCGCGGTCGTGCGGCAGCGAGTGCAGGACCGGCTGCGCGGTGCGCGCCATGTGCGCGAGCGCATCAAGATCCGTGAGTTTGCCGGGGCGAACAAATAGCATCGTCGTTCCTGTCTGCGATGGGGGCGCCGATCAGCGCGCGGTGGCTTCCTGTGCGGCGAGCACTTGTTCGACTGCCTTCTCGAAGCGCTTCATGCCTTCGTCGAGCAGGTCCAACGGGATCACCAGCGACGGGACGAAGCGCAGCACGTTCGGGCCGGCGATCAGCATGATCAGGCCTTGCTCGGCTGCCGCGTTGACGAAGTCCTTTGCGCGGCCGTCGAATGCGGCGGTGAGTTCCGCGCCGACCAGGAGGCCCTTGCCGCGGATGTCCTTGAAGATGCCGAAACGCGCGTTGATGCGTTCGAGCGCGCCCTTCAGTCGCACGCTGCGTTCGCGCACGCCTTCGAGGAGTGCCGGTTCGCCGATCAGTTCGACGACCTTGTCCGCGATCGCCGACGCGAGCGGGTTGCCGCCGTACGTCGTACCGTGCACCCCGACCTTGAAGTGCGCGGCCAGCTCGTTCGTCGTCAGCATCGCGCCGATCGGGAAGCCGTTGCCGAGCGCTTTCGCGGTCGTGAGGATGTCCGGCGTGACGCCCGTGTCCATGTAGGCGTAGAACTGGCCCGTGCGGCCCACGCCCGTTTGCACTTCATCGAAGATCAGCAGTGCGTCGTTGGCGTCGCACGCTTCGCGCAGCGCCTTCAGGAACGCCGGATCGGCCGGGATCACGCCGCCCTCGCCCTGCACCGGCTCGACGATCACGGCACAGGTTTTCGGGCCGATCGCGGCCTTCGCGGCTTCGATGTCGTTGAACGGCAGGTGCTTGATGCCTTCCGGCACGGGGCCGAAGCCTTCCGAGTATTTCGGCTGGCCGCCGACGCTGACCGTGAAGAACGTGCGGCCGTGGAACGACTGCACGAACGACACGATTTCGAATTTATCGGCGCCGTGGCGATCGAATGCGACGCGGCGCGCGAGCTTCAGCGCGGCTTCGTTCGCTTCCGCGCCCGAGTTCGCGAAGAATGCGCGATCGGCGAAGGTCAGCGATTCGAGGCGTTTCGCGAGGCGCAGCACCGGCTCGTTCGTGTAGCCGTTGCCGATGTGCCAGAGCTTGCGGCCTTGTTCGTCCAGCACCTTCAGCAGTTCCGGATGGCCGTGGCCGAGCGACGTCACGGCGATGCCGCACGCGAAATCCACGTACTCGCGGCCGGCCGTGTCCCACACGCGGGAGCCCTCTGCGCGATCCGGCACGAACGGGGCGGGGGAAAATACCGGCACCATCACTTCGTCGAATGTCTGGCGGGTCACGGTCGAGGTCGTCATGGTCGTTCCTTTCGGTTTCGTAAGAGGGTTCAACAGGATCAAGTTTAGGTAAGGGTGACGCAAGCGTCTTGCGGAATTGCGACGGGTTCTATCGGAAGGTTTTGGTTTTTGCCCTTCTCGGGGGGAGTTGCTGCCGCTTGGCGGTATTTTGGGGCTTTTGCTGGTTTGGCGGTCCGCTTGCGTTCTTCGCGAAATACCCGCGATCGTGTCGGTCTATTAGCGTCGCCCCTGCGCGGGGCAGCGGTCACTTTTCTTTGTCTTGCCAAAGAAAAGTAACCAAAAGAAAGGCGCCCGAAAACGCATGACCTCCCGGTGCCATCGCCACCAAAGTGGCCACCATCTAAGTGTCCGCGCCAGTCACGAACCCGGAGTGGTTCGAGCAATGGTTCCGACACCACTCACTACACCACGGAGCGGTATACCGCCCGCTAGCTCCATCCTCGCTTCGCTCGGCCGACAGGTCCATCCCCACCCATGCCGGCATCGCCCATTCTTGCAAGGAACCTTCTATGCTTTCGACACGGAGGAAATTTGCTGTGCCCGCAAGAAAATTGGGGGCCGCAAACACGTCGCTATCGCGAGAACACCGATGTCGAACGATCCGGCCACACAAATGTCGAGAGCAGAAAAAGTGCCTGGCAGTCGACTGATCGTGGAGAGGCGCGAACGCCCCGCCCGCTCGGAAGTACTTTGCAGCCGAGCGTAGCGAGGATGGAGCTAGCGGGCGGTATACCGCTCCGTGGTGTAGTGAGTGGTGTCGGAACCATTGCTCGAACCACTCCGGGTTCGTGACTGGCGCGGACACTTAGATGGTGGCCACTTTGGTGGCGATGGCACCGGGAGGTCATGCGTTTTCGGGCGCCTTTCTTTTGGTTACTTTTCTTTGGCAAGACAAAGAAAAGTGACCGCTGCCCCGCGCAGGGGCGACGCTAATAGACCGACACGATTACGGGCATTTCACGAAAACCGCAAGCACACCGCCAAACAAACCAAAACCAAAACCAAACCAAAACCAACCTCAATCCTTCCCCCGCTCGACGAGCGCCCCTCCCCGAGGTTCACTGCCCCCGCCGGTCTGCTTTTCGAGCCAGGCTCGCCGATCCTCCCGCGGCGTGACGCCGAACCTCTCCCGATAAGCATTAGAAAAATGCGCAGCAGAAGAAAACCCACAGGCGAGCGACACTTGAACGACGGACTTACTGGTCCGCTGCAACTGCGTCCTCGCCTTGAGCAACCGAAGATTGAGGTAATACTTGGAGGGCATCGCCCCGAGATACTGCCGAAAGAGCCGCTCCAACTGTCGGCGCGACACGCCGACCAACCCGGCGATCTCATCGGTCGTCAACGGATCCTCGACATTGGCCTCCATCAACAGCAACGCGTCATTCAACCGAGGATGCCGCTCGCCCGGCGCCGTAACGAAAGGAATCCGCTGCCGCTCCTCGCCGCTGCGCAGCGCCCCGACCCCCAACGCATCGGCAATCCGCTCCGCGAGGTCCGCCCCATGTTCCCGGCCAATCATGGCCAGCATGAAATCGACGGTCGCCTGCCCACCGGCACAGGTCGCCCGATCGCGATCGATCTCGAAGATCTGCTGCGTGACGATCGACCGCTCGAATTGCTCGGCAAACTGCTGATACGTCTCCCAGTTCACGCTCACGCGATACCCGGAAAGCTGCCCCGCCATCGCGAGCCACCACACGCCGTGGTGAATGCCGGTCACGACGGGCGTGCGCTGCCCGACCCGAGCGAGACTCGCGAGAAACAACCGGTAATCGGCAAACTGCTGGAACCGCTCCGACACGACGATCAACCAGTCGCACGCAATCGCATCGTTGAACGCCGCATCGGCATGCCATTGCGCGCCGCCCGCGAGCGGCACCGGTCGCCCGTCCCACGAACACACCTGCCAGCGGTACAAAAGCCGTCCGTCGATCTCGTTCGCGAGATTCAGCGCATCGACGATCGGACCCACACCCGACATCGACACGGGCGGCAATGCAACGATCGCCACCTGCATCGTGCGGGTGGCGCCTGCGGGACGGGACACCGGTACCACGGCTGAAACCTGCCCCGTCGCGTTACTTGAGGCTGCCCGACAGGAACTGCTTGAGCCGCTCGCTCTGCGGGCGCACCAGCACTTCCTTCGGATCGCCCTCTTCCTCGGTCCGCCCCTGATGCAGGAACATCACGTGGTTCGACACGTTGCGCGCGAATCCCATCTCGTGCGTGACGACGATCATCGTGCGGCCTTCCTCGGCCAGCTTCTGCATCACCTTCAGCACTTCGCCGACGAGTTCCGGGTCGAGCGCGGAGGTCGGCTCGTCGAACAGCATCACGTCCGGATGCATCGCGAGCGCGCGCGCAATCGCCACGCGCTGCTGCTGGCCGCCGGACAGATGCGACGGATACTGCTTCTCGACGCGCGGTGCGAGGCCGACTTTCTCGAGATACGCGCGCGCACGCTCCTCGGCGTCCTTCTTCGAAATGCCGAGCACGTGCACGGGCGCTTCCATCACGTTCTCGAGCACGTTCATGTGCGCCCACAAGTTGAAATGCTGGAACACCATCGCGAGCTTCGTGCGAATGCGCTGCAGCTGCTTGTGATCGGCGACTTCGAGCGCACCGGCGCGGTCGGTCTTCGTGCGCACGGCCTCGCCGTCGACGACGATCTGCCCCGCATTCGGCCGCTCGAGGAAATTGATGCAGCGCAGGAACGTGCTCTTGCCCGAACCGCTCGCGCCGATGATGCTGATGACGTCACCGGCCTTCGCGTTCAGCGACACGCCCTTGAGCACCTCGTTGTCGCCATAGCGCTTGTGGATGTCGAGCGCCGCAAGCTTGGTGGCAGCGCTCGTTTGAGTGATCTCGGCCAACTGGCTCTCCTCGAGTGAATTCAATGACGGGCGGCCGCGAGATACGCAAGCCAGTGGCGCTCCGCGCGGCGAAACGCCGCGACGAGTGCGAAAGATACCGCAAGATAGATCAGCGCGGCGATCCCGAACGACTGGAACGCCATGTAGGTCGCGGAATTGGCATCGCGCGCGACCTTCAGGATGTCCGGCACGGTCGCCGTGAACGCGACGGTCGTCGCGTGCAGCATCAGGATCACCTCGTTGCTGTACAGCGGCAGCGCGCGGCGCAGCGCCGACGGCAGGATCACGCGGCGGTACATCGTGAACGGCGTCATCCCGTACGCGCGCGCCGCCTCGACCTCGCCGTGCGGGATCGCCCTGATCGCACCGGCGAAGATCTCGGTGGTGTATGCGCAGGTATTCAGCGCGAACGCGAGAATCGCGCAATTGAACCCGCTGCGGAAAAACGCGTCGAGCAGCGAGTGCGAGCGCACGAACTCGAGGCTGTACATGCCCGTGTACATCAGCAGCAACTGCACGTAGAGCGGCGTGCCGCGGAACACGTACGTGTAGAACCGCACGGGCATCGACACCCACTTCTTCTTCGACACGCGCGCGACCGCGAGCGGCACCGCGCACACGAAGCCGAACGAAATCGACGCAACGAGCAGCCACAGCGTCACCGCGAGGCCGGACAGGCGCTGGCCGTCCCAGAAAAGGAACGCCTTGCCGAATTCCTGGAGGATCTCGATCATAGTTCTGCGTGCCGCACGCCCATGGAATAACGCTTCTCGAGCTGGATCAGCACGAGGTTGGAGACGGTCGTGATCGCGAGATAGATCAGCGCCGCGACGAGGATGAAGAAGAACATGTTGAACGTGCTCTTGCCGGCGTCCTGCGCGGCCTTCACGACGTCCGCGAGACCGATGATCGACACCAGCGCGGTCGCCTTCACGAGCACCTGCCAGTTGTTGCCGATGCCCGGCAGCGCGAAGCGCATCATCTGCGGAAACATGATTCGCGCGAACACGCGCGCGCCGCTCATCCCGTAAGCCGCGCCGGCTTCGAGCTGGCCGCGCGGCACCGACAGGAACGCGCCGCGAAACGTTTCGGTGAAGTACGCGCCGTAGATGAAGCCGAGCGTCAGCACGCCGGCCACGAATGGATCGATGTCGATCTGGTTCCAGCCGACGAGGTCGGTGAACTGGTTCAGCCAGATCTGGATGCTGTAGAACAGCAGCAGCATCAGCACGAGATCGGGCACCGAGCGGATCAGCGTCGTATAACCGGTCGCGATCGCTCGCAGCACCCGGTTGTGCGACAGCTTCGCCACCGCGCCGATCAGCCCCAGCGCCACCGCGGTGGCGAGCGACAGCACCGACAGCTCGATGGTCTGCACGGTGCCGGCCCAGAGGACAGGACCAAAGCCGTAAAGGAACACGCGCGTCTCCAGAATTGAATGAATGCCGACGCGTATGCGTGTCCCGCGCCGGGCTGACGCGGATAGTCGCAAGCGAAATTGATTGCCTCAAATCACCGTGCGCGCGGTTGCTGCGCCGCAGCAATTCGTCCCACCATTTGCGTGTACGGCCTACGCCACTGTTTCAAAAGGAAAAAAAACGCTCCCTGACAGTCTCATGACACGCCGGGAAGCGGGCTTTTTGCAATTTTCCGGTCGCTTTTTCGATATAGCCGCGAACTGGCCATCGAGCCGAATGGGCATGTGCGGCCCCACGCCACACAATCGCTCGCTCATGCCCGCCACGCGATGCACGCCGATTCGATGTCAGCCGCGGCGACGCCCCATTTTCGCATCTACAAAAACCTCTTGCCACCTCATGTTTTCGCATCCACAATTAGTCGAAATTCCGTTCATTTTCGACGATGCCAAGGATCTGTCGAACCGACTGAAACACGGCATATCGCTGCGAATGGCCGAATTCGCCGAGTGGGAAGCAGCGCGCGTGTGGCCGGACGTCCGTCGCGATTACGGCGAGGCGCGCTGGATCTGTCTGGTGCCGATCGGCACGCGCCTTCACACGGCGATCGTCGTCCCGCGCGGCCGCGCGCTGCGTATCGTCAGCCTGCGAAAAGCCAACAACCGAGAGATGATTCGATATGAAGAAGGCGGTTAAATTCATACGCAACACGCCCGAGGAAGAAGCAGCGATCGCACGCGGCATCGCCGCCGATCCGGATGCCCATGAACTCAGCGACGAAGAAATCGATGCGATGGAGCCGTTCGTCGAGGTCGTCGCGAAGAAGTTCGGGCGCCCGAAGCTCGAGCACCCGAAGGAGCAGGTCAGCATCCGCTACGACGCCGACATCCTCGCCGCGTTTCGGGCGGACGGCCCCGGCTGGCAGACGCGCATGAACGACGCGCTGCGCGACTGGCTGAAGAAGCGCCGCGCGTGAACGTCACCGCCCTTTCAGGATGTCGGAGCGCGAAGTCGTATAGACGAGCCCGTCCGGGCCGAAATGGACGTTGAAGAACGCGTCGGTGTTGACACCGTCCTCGAGCCAGCGCCAGCTCCAGACCGTCTCGGGCTTCAGCGGATATTGCGCGATGTCGCCGGGCTTGCCGAGCAGGCGTCGCACCTCGTCCTCGTTCATCCCCGGGCGCACTTTCGCGAAATTCTCGGCGGTCAGCACCTGCGTCGCGCCCGTGTAGCGCCCGTTCGCATCGAGGTCGACGAACCAGGTCTGGTTGCCCATCGGGCCGCGCGGATATTCGAGACGCTTCGAGCCGTCAGTGAACGTGCGCTCGGTCTCGGGCTTGCCCATCGTGCCGCGCACATCGGCCTCGGTCGATTCGCCGACCTTCAGCCCCTTCAGCAGCAGCGGCGCGGGCTTGATCGCGTTGAAGAAGTCCCTGATACGTTGCACGTTGAACTCGCCTTGCTTGTCGTCGCAGCCAGTCAGCACCAGCGCGGCGGCCAGCATCGTTACTGAAAGCAGCCGGAAACGGAAGATCATCGGAAGGAATGCGCGTGGAGAAAACACGCGGCAAGGATACCCGCGCGGCGCCAAAAGCGCGAGACGGGCCGTGCGGCCCGTCTCGTGTTCAATGCGTCGTTTCGGTTTCGGTCCGGGTTTCGGACGCCCGGTTCGCCGGCGGCGGCGTGCGCGGCCCGGCCGACGGCACGCCCAGACGGCGGCGCGTGCGCATCAGCTCGGCAAGCTGCCACGAGCCGAGCGCGAGGCAACCGAACAGCACCTCGCGCCCGCGCTTGACCACCGCGAGCGACAGCGCCGCCTCGCGGTCGACGCCGAACATCTGCGCGAGCAGTACGACGGTCGCTTCCTGCACGCCAAGCCCGCCCGGCACCATGAACGCCGCATGCCGCACCGCCTGCGTCATCGCCTCGATCGCGATCGCGCCGCCGATCGACACCGGATGGCCGAGCAGCGCGAGCGCCCAGTAGATCTCGAGCGCACCGAGCACGTAGCCGGCCAGTTGCCAGAAGAAGGTGCTGAACAGCAGGCCCGTGCGCGACATCAGCGAATCGATGTCGGCGTCGAGCCGGCGACCGTCGACGCCCTGCAGCAGCCGATGCGAATCGCCGAGCAGGCGGCCCGCGAAACGCTCGATCGCATGGAAGATACCGCCGCGCCGCATCAGCACCACGCCGAGCACCGGCAACGGCAGCGTCAGCAACAGCGCGAGGCCGATCGTGCCGCCGCCCATGTTGTCGGTCGTCGCGAGCAGCAGCACGAGGCCGAGCGCCGCGAACGCATACTGCACGACGATCGTCACGAGCACCTCGACGATCACCGACGCAGTCACACGGCTCGCGTCGGGCACCTGCCAGCGCGCGAGCCGGATGCCGACGATCTCGCCGCCGATCCCGACCACGGGCAGCAGCCGGTTCACGGCCTCGCGCACGGTCGCGATCCACCACAGGAACGGCAGCGAGCTGCGCCGGTCGAGCAGCAGGTGCCAACCGTACGCATCGAGCAGCAGCGGCAGCGCGTGGAACGGCACCAGCCACAGCAGCGCGTAGCCGGCGCGCGCGAGCATCTGCGACACGTCGCCGATGCCTTCGTGCAACCCCAGCGCGAGCAGGATGCCGATGCCGATCGGCCAGCCGAGCCACTTGATCCACTTGCTCATGACGGCTGCGCTCCCGGTGCGCGCGACGCGTGCGCGCCGCGCCGTGCCGCGGGCTCGCCGAACACGTCGGCAAAGCCGCCGGTCGCGACGCCCGCCGCCTTCAGCGCGGCGGCGACGCGCGGCGACAGCAGCGCATCCAGTTCGTCGGCGGGACGGTAGCCGGCCATCGTCGGCGTGATCGGGCCGTCGCCGGCTTCGGCCGGATGGCAGTAGATCTCGCCGACGCCCGGCGGGAGCTTCGCGAGCGCGTCGAGCAGCACGGCCTCGTCCATCGCGCCCGTATGCTCGATGCCGACCACGTAGTCGTTGTGCGCGAGCCCGGCCCGGTCGAGCCGCGCGCGCACCAGCGCGATCCACGGCTTGAGCAGCGCGGGCGCGCCGGTTTCGTACGGCAGCCGCACCGCGCGCAGCCCGTAGTCGCGGCCGATCTCGACGATCATCGACAGCACGGTCGGATGCAGATGGAAATGCTTGTGCGCGTTCACGTGGTCGAGCGGCAGGCCGCTCGCCGCGAACGCATCGAACTGCGCACGGATTTCGCGGCGCAGTTGCGCACGAACGTGCGGCAGGAAGAAGAAGCGACAGCCGTCCTTCGCCATCGCGTCGCCGAATCGCCCGTCGGGGCCGACGAGCGCGGGAATGTCATGCGCGGGCAGCGTGGCCGGCCCGTCCGCGAGCACCAGATGCAGGCCGACCGCGAGCGACGGCAGCCGCCGCGCGCGTTCGATCGCATCCTGCGCCGCGGGCGCACCCACCATCAGGCTGGCGGCGTTCAGCACGCCGTCGCGGTGCGCACGCTCGACCGCCGCGTTGACGCGCGGATGCAGCCCGAAGTCGTCCGCGGTGAAGATCAGCGCCCGCGCCGCCCGCTGCGTCGCCACGAATCAGGCCTCGTGCGCGCGCAGGAAGCGGAAGAACTCGACACCTTCGCGCAGGCGGCGCTTCATCATGTCCCAGCTCGTCAGCATCTCGCGCACGATCTCCCAGATCTTCGACGGACGGAAGTAGAACTGGCGATAGAACTGCTCGAGGTGGTGATAGATCTCGTCGCGCGACAGATGCGCGTAGCCGATCGCCGCGAGCTGCACGCCTTCCTTGCTCACCAGGTTGATGGTCTTGTTCTCTTCCATCCAGCCGTTTTCCACGGCCTGCTTGTAGAGCGTCGTGCCCGGATACGGGGCGGCGAGCGAGACCTGGATCGTGTGCGGATTGATTTCCTTCGCATACTCGATCGTCTTCTTGATGGTCTCCTGCGTCTCGCCCGGCAGGCCGAGAATGAAGGTGCCGTGGATCTTGATGCCGAGCTTCTTGCAGTCCGCGCTGAAGCGGCGCGCGAAATCGGTGCGCACGCCCTTCTTGATGTTCACGAGGATCTGGTCGTCGCCCGATTCGAAGCCGACCAGCAGCAGGCGCAGGCCGTTTTCCTTCATGATCTTCAGCGACTTGTACGGCACGTTGGCCTTCGCGTTGCACGACCACGTCATGCCGAGCTTGCCCAGGCCAACGGCGATGGCTTCGGCGCGCGGCAGGTCGTCGGTGAAGGTGTCGTCGTCGAACATCAGTTCCTTCACTTCCGGCATGTTGTCGCGGATCCACTTCGCTTCCGCGAGCACGTTCTCGACCGAGCGCGTGCGGTACCGATGGCCGCTGACCGTCTGCGGCCACAGGCAGAACGTGCAGCGCGACTTGCAGCCGCGGCCCGTGTAGATCGATACGTACGGATAGTTCAGGTAGCCGATGAAGTAGTTGTCGATCTTCAGGTCGCGCTTGTAGACGGGCGCGACGAACGGCAGTTCGTCCATGTTCTCGAGGATCGGACGCGCTTCGTTGTGCTCGATCGAGCCGTCCTTCGCGCGCCAGCTCAAGCCCTGGATCTCGGGGAACGGCTTGCCTTCGGCGATTTCCTTGCAGGTGTAGTCGAATTCCTCGCGACACACGAAATCGATCGCGTCGCTCGCCGTGAGCGAGTTGTGCGGATCGACCATCACCTTCGCGCCCACCATGCCGACCAGCATCGTCGGCTTCATCTTCTTGAGATCCTGCGCGAACATCGCATCGGTCGGGAACGACGGCGTGCTCGTGTGAATGATCACGAGATCGTAGTCGTTGGCGATTTTCAGCGTTTCGTCGACCGACAGGCCGTCGGCCGGTGCGTCGACGACGCGGCTGCCCGGCACGAGGGCGGCCGGCTGCGCGAGCCAGGTCGGATACCAGAAGGAACGGATTTCGCGCTTCGCCTGATAGCGCGAGCCGGCTCCGCCGTCGAAGCCGTCATACGAAGGGGCCTGCAAGAACAGCGTTTTCATGAATGCTCCGGTAGCCTGCATAGTTCGTTTCGT
This sequence comes from Burkholderia sp. BCC1208, assembly GCF_902833095.1. NCBI lineage: Bacteria > Pseudomonadati > Pseudomonadota > Betaproteobacteria > Burkholderiales > Burkholderiaceae > Burkholderia > Burkholderia sp. BCC1208. Next base: position 810,271 of record NZ_CADFDY010000001.1, read on the forward strand.
TACAACGAATCAGTCAAAAAACCGCGGCCGCCATGCCGGCGCCCGCCTCTCTGTCATGTCGCGCCGCGCGCCTTCGCCTGCGACGCGCTCGGCCCGCGGGCCGGTTCGATCGACGGCCCTAGCGGCCGTCCACTGCTTCCACGGCCGCCGTCGCGCGTTCGCCGCCGACGACCGTCATTCTCGCGCCGCGCCACACGACGTGCGTGCCGAACGCGGCCGCGAGCCACTCGAGCGCGAGCAGCGTGTCGCGCACCGCGACGAGCGGCAGGTCGCGCCAGAACGCGCGCCAGCCGTCCTCGCCGCGCGCATGCAGCACGAGCCGCCCGAATGCGCCGACCGCGGCCGCGCCGCCCGCCAGCCAGCCGGCGAAGGTGCCGTCGAGGCGCAATGCGAGCGCCGCGCCGATCGCGAGCCACGGCACGGTAAACGTAATGAACAGGAACGCGAAGCCGGCCGGGTTCAGCGAACGAATCGTGCGCAGCCAGCGCGTCTCGCGGTGCCAGAGCGGCCCGAACGACGGTTCGATCACGTCGGTCGCGACCTCGACCTCCGACAGCACGGTGCGCCGCCCGAGGCGGCGCGGCAGCTCGGCCAGCCAGAAATCGTCGGCCAGCTCGTCCTTCAGCGCGAAGAGACCGCCGATCCGGTCGAGCGTGTCGCGCGTGAGCGCGAGCGTCGCGCCGAAGCCGAAGCGGCTCGAGCGGCCGAGGTGCGTGATCCGCACCGACGGCGCGAACCAGGCATCGACGAACTGCGCGCCGATCCGCGTCCAGAAGCCGCCGACGCTGCGCGCATGATACAGGCACGTGACGACCCCGACCGACGCGTCGGCGAGCGGCGCCGTCACGCGCTCCAGATAGTCGGGCTGCACCGCGATGTCGCTGTCCGCGATCACGATGCGGCCGTATTTCGCGCGCGCGGCGAGATTGATCAAGTTGCTGACCTTCAGGTTCTTGCCATGCACGCGCGCGTCGATCACGAGCGTGATGTCGCACTCCGGATGATCGGCGCGCAGCCGCTCGACGATGGCGATAGCCGGATCGGCGGACGATGCGACGCCGAACAGCACCTCGTGGCGAGGATGGCGCTGCACGCAGAAGGTCGCGAGGTTTTCGTACAGGTGCGGCTCGGCGCCGCACAGCGGCTTGAGCACGCTGACCGGCTCGAAGCCGTCGCGCGCCGCCGTGCGCGGCGTGCGCGGCCGCGGCGCGAAGGCCGCGACGAGCGCATAGCCGGCCGCGGCCAGCGTGAACGCGATCAGGAGCCAGTCGAGCAGCGTTGCGGTGGGCGTCATGCGCGACGCCTCCGGGCGACCTGGGCGCCATGGCGAACGCTCGAACGTGATTGAGCGTGATGCGGTTTTCCGACAACGACGAACGCGGGCACGACCCGACTCCTTGTTCCAGCAGCGTCTGTAATGGGGAGGCACGACCCGTGGTTCGGGTTCGGCCATGCCCGGCTTCGCGTGGCGTATCCCCGCGCAGCGCCAGGACGGCATGCGGGAAGACTCGAATGGCTCCATCGGCACAACATGGGCAGGCGCCGGATTTTAGCAGTCCGCGCCGCCCTGCGCTCGGCGCTACGAGAAACGGACTAGTGCGATTCCGGCAAAGCTGAGCGGTCGACGAACCCGATCGGCCCGGCCACGTTCACGTTAGCGTAAGCACTTTGCAGGCGTATTGCAGTCTTGAAAATCAAACGTTTCGTGCAAATTTGTATGTCGATGCGGTTTCATTTCCAATCGCCGTAAAGTTTGGTAATTAATCAGCGATTAGATTGATTTTTGCAACGATCGCCGCAAGCAACCCTGCACCCCTGTAAGGCGCATGGGTATCCGTGCGCCGCCAGCACGTTCCGGAACCCTTTGGCAAAATCCTTGGCGTTTGTTGCGTAAGCGCATCACCACGCCACCCCGTTTCGAAGGTCTTCCGATGACACCTTTTTCCGTACTCGATCTCGCCCCCATTCCGGCCGGCGCCGACGCCTCGCAAGCGTTCCGTAATACCGTCGACCTCGCGCAGCACGCGGAGCGCTGGGGCTACCGGCGCTACTGGCTGGCCGAGCATCACAACATGCCGGGGATCGCGAGTGCGGCCACCTCGGTCGTGATCGGCCACGTCGCGGGCGCCACGCAGACGATCCGGGTCGGCTCGGGCGGCATCATGCTGCCGAACCATGCGCCGCTCGTGATCGCCGAGCAGTTCGGCACGCTCGCGTCGCTGTATCCGGGGCGCATCGACCTCGGCCTCGGCCGCGCGCCCGGCACCGACCAGACCACGTCGCGCGCGCTGCGCCGCGACCTGGTCGGCAGCGCGGACTCGTTTCCGGACGACGTCGCGGAGCTGCAGCGCTACTTCGCGGAGCCGGTACCCGGCCAGCGCGTGCGGGCGGTGCCCGGCGCAGGGCTCGACGTGCCGGTGTGGCTGCTCGGCTCCAGCCTGTTCAGCGCGCAGCTCGCGGCGATGCTCGGGCTGCCGTTCGCGTTCGCGTCGCACTTCGCGCCGGATTATTTGATGCGCGCGCTCGAGATCTATCGCGCGCAGTACCGGCCGTCCGCCGCATGGCCGAAGCCGCATGCGATGGTCGGCGTCAACGTGTTCGCGGCCGAGACCGACGACGAGGCACGGCGCCTGTTCACGTCGCTGCAGCAGCAGTTCATCAACCTGCGGCGCGGCACGCCGGGCAAGCTGCCGCCGCCCGTCGACGTGCTCGAGGCGAACGAACTCGAACTCGCGACCGTCGCGCACTCGCTGTCGTTCGCGGCAGTCGGCTCGCGCGACACGGTGCGCGACAAGCTGCGCGAGCGCATCGCGCAGACGGGTGCCGACGAGCTGATCGTCACCGCGCAGATCTACGATCACGCCGCGCGGCTGCGCTCGTTCGAGCTGACCGCGCAGATCCGCGACGAGCTCGCGAACGAGGCAAGCTGACGGCGCGGCCGCTCGCCGCCTGCCCCCGCATCACTGCGGGTGCACGGCCTCGAGCCCGTCGAGCAGCGCCTTGTGGAAGGCGTCCGGGTCCTGGATCTGCGGCGCGTGTCCGAGCGCCGGGAATTCGACGAGCTGCGCGCCGGGAATCGCGGCCTGCGTGCGCTTCGCGAGCTCCGGATAGCGGCCGAGCTTCGCGTGCACGTCGGGCGGCGCGACGTCCTTGCCGATCGCGGTCGTATCCTTGTCGCCGATCATCAGCAGCGTCGGCACGCGGATCGCGCCGAATTCGTAGACCACCGGCTGCGTGAGGATCATGTCGTAGATCAGCGCGGAGTTCCACGCGACCGCGTCGCGGCCGGCGCCGCGATACATCCCGGCGAGCATCTGCACCCAGCGCTCGTACGACGGCGACCACTTGCCCGCGTAGTACGTGCCCTGCTCGTAGCGGCGGATGCCGTCGGCCGTGGTCTTCAGTTCGCGCGCATACCAGTAGTCGACCGACAGCGGCGGCACGCCGAGCGCCTTCCAGTCCTCGAGGCCGATCGGGTTCACGAGCACGAGCTGGTCGGTCGCCTTCGGATACATCAGCGCGTAGCGGATCGCGAGCATCCCGCCCGTCGAGTGGCCCAGGATCGTCGCCGACTTCACGCCGACCGATTCGAGCAGCGCGTGCGTGTTGCGCGCGAGTTGCTGGAAGCTGTACTGGTAGCGCTCGGGCTTCGACGACTTGCAGAAGCCGATCTGGTCCGGCGCGATCACGCGATAGCCGGCGCGGCTCAGCACGCCGATCGTGTCCTCCCAGGTCGCCGCACAGAAGTTCTTGCCGTGCAGCAGCACGATGGTGCGGCCGTTCGGGTGGGCGGGCTGCACGTCAAGGTACGCCATCTCGAGGGTTTCGCGCTGCGACACGAACGCGTACTCGTGCACGGGCGCCGGATACGCGAACCCTTCCAGGCGCGGGCCGTACACGGGCCCGTCGTTGGCGACGGCCGTCGCGGCGATGGCCGCAAAGGGCATCGCGCATGCGGCGGCGGCACTCGCGCCGAGCACGGCGGCGCGCGCGACGGACAACATCTTGCAAATCGAAAGCATGGCGATCACGGTGATTGGGGACGCGCGCGGGCAGCCGGGCTGCAGCCGTGCTGCGTCGCGCCCCGCGATTCTACGCGCTCGCGTGACGACGGCGCGCAACACTCCGGGGCCGCGCGACTTCCGCGCGTATGACGAACTCGGGTATCGTGTGACGTGACCCTGAAACGCGTGCAGGCGAATTCCCATGAAAAACGTCCTCAGCATTCAGTCGCACGTCATCTACGGCCATGCCGGCAACAGTGCGGCCGTGTTCCCGATGCAGCGTCTCGGCATCAACGTCTGGCCGCTCAACACCGTCCAGCTGTCGAATCACATGCAGTACGGCCACTGGGCCGGCAGCGCGATCGATGCCGCGAAGATGGAACAGCTCGTCGACGGCGTGGCCGCCATCGGCGCGCTCAAGCGTTGCGACGCGGTGCTGTCCGGCTTCCTCGGCTCGCCGCCGCAGGCACGCGCGGCGGTCGAGATCGTGCGCTCGGTGAAAGCGATGAATCCGAACGCGTGGTACTTCTGCGATCCGGCGATGGGCCAGACGGGCGGCATCCGGCCCGAGCCCGGCGTCGAGGAATTCATCGTCCAGGAAGTGCCCGCGCTCGCGGACGGCATGTCGCCGAACCACACCGAACTGCAGAAGCTCGCCGGGCGGCGCATCGAGACCGTCGCCGAAGCCGTCGACGCGTGCCGGGCGCTGATCCGCCGCGGCCCGAAGATCATCCTCGTCAAGCACCTGCACGACCGCAACAGCCCGGCCGACCGTTTCAACATGCTCGCCGTCACCGAAACCGAAGCGTGGATCGGCCAGCGGCCGCTGTATGCGTTTCCGCGCCATCCGGTCGGCGTCGGCGACCTGACCAGCGCGATCTTCGTCGCGTGCCGGCTGCGCGGCGACTCGGTGCGCGCCGCGTTCGAGCACACGCTCGCGGCCGTGCATGCGGTCGTGAAGGCCACCTACGACGCCCGCCGCTACGAACTCGAACTCGTCGCCGCGCAGGACGAAATCGCGCGGCCGAGCGAATGGTTCGGCGCGTGGGTGACCGACGCCTGATGCCTGACGCCTGACGCGTGCGCATCGCCATCCTGGCCGCTGCCGTCCTCTGCCGTCCTCTGCCGTCCTCTGCCGTCCTGGCCTTCCCTCTCCCGCCCCGCTATTCCGCTATTCCGCTATTCCGCTATTCCGCTATTCCGCTATTCCGCTATCCCGCTGTCCCGCTGTCCCGCTGTCCCGCTGTCCCGCTGTCCCGCTGTCCCGCCGCTCCCCGCTCCTCCGGCGTGCCACGCGCCGCCCGCCCGGCCCGCCGCCGCTTCCTCGCAGTTCGTGCGGCGACGCACCGCCGGCCGCGATCCGATCCACGCGTGCAAACGTTTCCGGACTTCACATGAATGACACCGATTCCTCGCTATGCTCGCGGCGGCACGAACCGGCGCAGCCGCATCCTGCGACCCGGCGCGCGCCGTTCCCGCAGGTCCCGCCAATCGGCTCCCCCTTTAACGCACGATAACGACCATGACCCGATCGAACCGTCGTGACTTCCTGCGCGTCGCCGCCGGCACTGCCGGCGCCGCCGCGCTGAACCTGTTTCCGCCCGTGATCCGCGATGCACTCGCGATTCCCGCGAACCGCCGCACCGGCACGATCCGCGACATCGAACACATCGTGATCCTGATGCAGGAGAACCGTTCGTTCGACCACTACTTCGGCACGATGCGCGGTGTCCGTGGCTTCGGTGACCCGCGCCCGCTGCGTCTCGCGAACGGCAAGTCGGTGTTTCACCAGCCGGTCGGCCCGGCCGAACTGCTGCCGTTCCACCCGGGCGCCGACAAGCTCGGCCTGCAGTTCCTGCAGGATCTGCCGCACGGCTGGCAGGACATGCACGCCGCCTGGAACAAGGGCCGCTACGACCAGTGGGTGCCGAACAAGGGCACCACGACGATGGCGTACCTGAAGCGCGACGACATCCCGTTCCACTACCAGCTCGCCGACGCGTTCACGATCTGCGACGCCTACCACTGCGCGATCCCCAGCTCGACCGATCCGAACCGCTATTACATGTGGACGGGCTACGTCGGCAACGACGGCACGGGCGGCGGCCCGGTGCTCGGCAACGACGAAAAGGGCTACGGCTGGACCACCTATCCGGAAGTGCTCGAACAGGCCGGCGTGTCGTGGAAGATCTACCAGGACGTCGGCACGGGGCTCGACGCAAACGGCTCGTGGGGCTGGACGCAAAACCCGTACATCGGCAACTACGGCGACAACTCGCTGCTCTACTTCAACCAGTACCGCACCGCGCTGCCCGGCACGCCGCTGTATGACAAGGCGCGTACCGGCACCAACATCAGCGCCGGCGGCACGCTGTTCGACGTGCTGCAGCAGGACGTGAAGAACGGCACGCTGCCGCAGGTGTCGTGGATCTGCGCGCCGGAAGCGTATTCCGAGCATCCGAACTGGCCCGCCAACTACGGCGCGTGGTACATCGAGCAGGTGCTGAAGGCGCTCGTGTCGAATCCCGACGTGTGGAGCAAGACCGCGCTCTTCATCACGTATGACGAAAACGACGGCTTCTTCGACCACGTGCCGCCGCCGTTCGCGCCGCAGTCGCGCGACAACGGCCTGTCGACGGTCGCGACGACCAACGAGGCATTCCCCGGCGACGCATCGCACATGGCCGGCCCGTACGGCCTGGGGCCGCGCGTGCCGATGCTCGTCGTGTCGCCGTGGACCAAGGGCGGCTGGGTCTGCTCGCAGACTTTCGATCACACGTCGCTGCTGCAATTCATCGAGGCGCGGTTCGGCGCGCAGTATCCGGTCACGGCCGCCAACGTGTCGCCGTGGCGTCGCACGGTGTGCGGCGACCTGACGTCGGCATTCGAGTTCGCGACCGCGGACGCCGCATGGCCGACGCTGCCCGACACGAGCGGCTACGCGCCGCCCGACCGCGTGCGCCATCCCGACTACATCCCGGTCCCGCCGGCGCTGCAGAAGCTGCCGAAACAGGAGGCCGGGCTGCGTCCGGCGCGTGCGCTGCCGTACGAGTTGTTCGTGCACGGCCGCGTCGAAGCCGCGAACGGCCAGTTCCGGCTGACCTTCGCGAACACGGGCCGGGCAGGCGCGGCGTTCCAGGTCCAGTCGCGCAATCGCGTCGACGGCCCGTGGGCATACACGGTCGAAGCCGGCAAACGCGTCGCCGACACGTGGAGCGCCGCCGCGTCGCTCGGCCTGTACGACCTCGACGTGTACGGCCCGAACGGCTTCTACTGCCATTTCCGCGGCCCGTTCGCGACCGGCGTCGGCAGCGCGAACGTCAACCCCGAGGTGATCTACGGCTACGACGTCGCGAACGGCAACATCACGCTGCGCCTGATGAACCGCGGCCACAAGGCCGTGCGGCTCAAGGTCACGAACGCGTACGGCCACGGTCACGCGCGCACGTTCGACCTCGCGCCGGGCGCGCACGTCGACGATTACTGGGACCTGCGCGGCAGCCACGGCTGGTACGACCTGACCGTCAGCGACGGCCGGCTGCTGGGCTTCCTGCGCCGCTTCGCGGGCCACGTCGAAACGGGCCGCCCGAGCACCAGTGACCCGCTGATCCGCACGACCGCATCGCACGACGACGCGGAAGCCGCATCGGACGCCCTGTCCGACTGACGCCGACCCGACGCGGCGCGGCCCCGGTGGGCCGCGCCGCTGCGTTTGCCCCGCTCCGCCCCCCTTCCTCCCCCGCCTGTTCCGTTCGCGACGGGAAACTCCCGATACCGGCCGCCCGCGCACGCGCGGAAGCTATGCGCAAATCCGCATCGAATGCGCGGCAAATTTCCAAGACCCGTGCATATCGGCGACCTATATATCGAGGCAATCGGGGCTCTTCGCGGAGCCTGACGGGAGATGTTCCGAGGATCACGATGCCGACCTCCCCGCCCGATTCGGAGAAGCGGTCGAACCGCCCGCCCGTCGCACGCGCCCGGCCCGCCCGAACGCGTGCGGTACCCACTCGCAGGTGTCGAACAAGAGGAACAACATGAAATTCCGTCATTCCCTGCTGTCGGTGTCGATTGCATCCGCGCTTGCCCTCCTCTCGCAACAGGCCGCCCAGGCTGCCGACGCAACCGACGTGAAGGTCGGCTTCGCCGCGCCGCTCACGGGCGTGAACGCCGGCTACGGCAAGGATCTGCAAAACGGCGTACAGCTCGCGCTCGACGACGCGGTCGCGCAGAAGGTGCAGATCGCCGGCAAGCCTGCCCACTTCAATCTCGTCGTGCAGGACGACCAGGCCGACCCGCGCATCGGCGTGCAGGCCGCGCAGGCGCTGGTCGACCAGAACGTGTCGGTCGTGGTCGGTCACTTCAACTCGGGGACGACGATCCCGGCGTCGGTGGTCTACGACAAGGCCGGCGTTCCGGTGATCGACCCGGCCGCGACCAACCCGACGCTCACGTCGCGCGGGCTCGCGAACATGTTCATGGTGATCGCGACCGACGGCCAGAATGCCGGCAACGCGGGCAAGTACGCGGTCGACGTGACGAAGGCGAAGCGCATCGCGATCATCGACGACCGCACCGCGTTCGGCCAGGGCGAGGCCGACGAATTCGAGAAGGCCGTGAAAGCCGCCGGCGGCAACCTCATCGGGCGCGAGTTCACCAGCAACCAGGCGGTCGATTTCCGCGCGCAGATCACGAGCCTGAAGGGCAAGAACCCCGACCTGATCTTCTTCGGCGGCCTCGATTCGCTCGCCGCGAACTTCATCAAGCAGATGCGGCAGCTCGGGCTGAACGCGCAGTTCGTCGGCGGCGGCGGCGTGAAGGACAACGAGTTCATCAAGATCGCGGGGCCGGCCGCCGAAGGCGCGATGGCGTGGGAATACGGCCGGCCGCTCGACGAGTTGCCGCAGGGGAAGGATTTCGAGGCGCGCTTCAAGAAGCGCTTCGGCGTCGACGTGCTGTCGTATGCGCAATTCGGCTACGACGCCGCATGGGCGGCGATCAAGGCGATGCAGGCGGCCGGTTCGACCGACCCGAAGGCCTATCGCCCGGCGCTCAAGAAAATCGACTTCGAAGGCGTGACCGGCCGTATCTCGTTCGCGAACGACGGCTCGCTGAAGAGTGGGATGTCGACGCTGTACCAGGTGAAGAACGGTGCGTGGAAAACGATCGTGACGAAGGGAGGCTGATCGACGAGGCAGGCGGCCGGCGGCGTCAACGCCGTCTGGCCGCGGAGATCGAGATGGTCATACCGATCTTGTATGACGACTGATGTTGAAGCGATGCGGCCGGGCTCGCAGCCGCGCGAGCCCCACGACGCAACGGTCAGCCGGCTTCGGCCTCGGCTGCCTCGTGCGCGCGGCGCAGCCGCTCGCGGCTGTTCGTGAGGTGCGTGCGCATCGCGGCGCGGGCGGCTTCCGGGTCGTGGCGCGCGATCGCCTCGTAGATGTCCTCGTGCTCGTGGTTCAGCCGGCCGACGTAGCGCTCGAGGTCGTCGCCGGCAAAGCGCGCCGAATTCACCCGCGTGCGCGGGATGATCGAGGTGCCGAGCTGCGTCATGATGTCGACGAAATAGCGGTTGCCGGTGGATTGGGCGATCTGCAGGTGGAACTGGAAGTCGAGCTGCGCGGTGTCGCGGCCGCCGCCCGCGCCCGTCGCGATCGCGTCGAGCGCGCGCCGCAGCGCGGCGAGGTCGGTATCGTTCGCACGCTGCGCGGCGAGGCTCGCGCACTCGCTTTCGAGGCTGATGCGCAGCTCCAGCACCGCGAGCACGTCTCGCAGCGTCGTGATCGTCGCGGGATCGATGCCGAGCGTCTGGCGGCGCGACGGCTCCAGTACGAAGCTGCCGATGCCGTGGCGCGTCTCGACGAGGCCGCTCGCCTGCATCCGCGAGATCGCTTCGCGCACGACCGTGCGGCTCACGCCCTGCGCCGCCATGACTTCGGTTTCGGTCGGCAGCTTGTCGCCGGGACGCAGCGTGCCGTTTTCGATCTGCACGGTCAGCGCGTCGACGACATCTTGTGCGAGGCTGCGTGCGCGACGGCGCGGCGCTGCGGGAAGCGTAGGCACGGACATGTGGCCGGTTCCTTTTTGAATGATCGTAATGTGAGCCGAGGGTTTACGCGGGGTTTGAGCGAAAGCCGATGATTCATTATACTGCGTCACAAGTCATCCGACGACTGATGATCGGCGCACGGATCTCCTGTCGACTCAGGTCGGCTGTTCAGCACCGCCCGGTCCCGTGCGTGACGATCGACCTGCGTTCGCGTTCTGCGCTCCGCCGGCCGGTTGTCGCTCCCACCCCTCTTTCGGGTTGCGTCGACATGCGGGGCTTGCGCGCCGCGCACGTCGGTTGTCGAATGATCGCACCTCCCGCCGCGCGCGGCAAAGCTTTTGCCGCACGGCATCGCCCACTCTTTCGCCATCGCCGCCCATGAACGCCGTCACTGCCTCGCCTTCCCACGACACGCCGCGCATCGTCGACCTGCAAGCGATTCCGGTCGCCGGCCACGACAGCATGCTGCTCAACCTGAGCGGCGCGCACGGCCCGTTCTTCACTCGCAACCTCCTGATCCTGAAGGACAGCGCGGGCCGCACGGGCGTCGGCGAAGTGCCCGGCGGCGAAAGCATCCGCCGCACGCTCGACGACGCGCGCGCGCTCGTCGTCGGCCAGCCGGTTGGCAACTATCACGCGGTGCTCAACGATGTGCGGCGCACCTTCGCCGACCGCGACGCGAGCGGCCGCGGGCTGCAGACCTTCGACCTGCGCACGACGATCCACGCGGTCACCGCCCTCGAAGCCGCGCTGCTCGACCTGCTCGGCCAGCATCTGGGCGTACCGGTCGCCGCGCTGCTCGGCGAAGGCCAGCAGCGCGAGCGCGTCGAGATGCTCGGCTACCTGTTCTACGTCGGCGATCGCACGAAGACGGCGCTCCCCTATCGCGACGGCCGCGGCGCGACCGACGACTGGACGCGCGTGCGCGACGAAGCCGCGCTGACGCCCGAAGCCATCGTGCGGCTCGCCGAAGCCGCGCATGCGCGCTACGGCTTCAACGACTTCAAGCTGAAAGGCGGCGTATTCGACGGCGCAAGCGAGATCGAAGCCGTGACGGCGCTCGCGGAGCGCTTCCCCGACGCGCGCGTGACGCTCGATCCGAACGGCGCATGGTCGCTCGACGAGGCCGTGCGGCTGTGCCGCGACCAGCATCACGTGCTCGCGTATGCGGAAGATCCGTGCGGCGCGGAGAACGGATACTCGGGCCGCGAGGTGATGGCCGAATTCCGCCGCGCGACGGGGCTGCCGACGGCGACCAACATGATCGCGACCGACTGGCGGCAGATGGGCCATGCGGTGCAGTTGCACGCCGTCGACATCCCGCTCGCCGATCCGCACTTCTGGACGATGCAGGGGTCGGTGCGGGTCGCGCAGATGTGCCGCGACTGGGGCCTCACGTGGGGTTCGCATTCGAACAACCACTTCGACGTGTCGCTCGCGATGTTCACGCACGTCGCAGCCGCGGCGCCGGGCCAGGTCACCGCGATCGATACGCACTGGATCTGGCAGGACGGCGAACGGCTGACGCGCGAGCCGCTGAAGATCGAGAACGGGCTGGTGGAAGTGCCGAAGCGGCCGGGGCTCGGCATCGACATCGACATGGATGCGGTCGCGCTCGCACACGAGCTGTACAAGCAGCACGGCCTCGGCGCCCGCGACGACGCGGCGGCGATGCAGTATCTGATCCCGGGCTGGACGTTCAACAACAAGCGCCCCTGCCTCGTACGCTGAGCACAGCGCGAGCCGGGCGGCGAAACCGCCCGATCGGATGGGAATCGGCAGGCATGATGCGGTGCGTGGTCGGTCCGGCTGGCGCCGGGCTTGAAACGCCTCGCGGGTGGAACGGGATCCGGATGGTTGTCGCCATGCCGGACCTGAGTGGCCGCACTTGGCTGGGCAGCCCTAGTTGGGCGCCCTAGCCGGGCGCCCCTAGCCGGGCGCCCCTAGCCGGGCGCCCCTAGCCGGGCGCCCCTAGCCGGGCGCCCCTAGCCGGGCGCCCCTAACCGGGCGTCCCTAACCGGGCGTCCCTATCCCCCGCGCCATCCCCGACGCGGCGAACACGATGACGATCACCAGCAGCGCCTGCCAGTGGCCGATCCGCACATAGGTGCGCGCACGGCCGATATCGGGCATCTGCTGCCGCCGCGCGGCAACACGCCAGCGGATCAGCCCCAGCATCGGCGCGATCTCGAGCAGCAGGATCAGCACGAGCGCAGTCATCTTCAGGTGAAAGAGCGGTTCGTGCAGGTAGTACGCGGTCCCTTTCTCGAAACCGCCGAACGCGCGCGCAAGGCCCGTCGCGATCAGCACGAGCGCGGACAGTCCCCAGACCGCATCGGCCTTGAACACGCCGGGCAAATCTGCCGCCTGCGCCGATGCGACGAGCCGGCGCAACGCGCGGTTACGCCCCGCGATCGCGGCAAACGCGACGCCGAACGCACTCAGGTGAATGGCAGCCAGCAACCAACGGACGATCATCGCGCCTCCTTGTCGCCCGCAACCGCTGCGGGCCCTATCAGACGATCTGCTTGAGCGCCGCGTCGAGCGCGAGCACCGCGACCCGATCGCCTTCGGTCGCGAGCGGCGTGCGCATCACGATCTGCCGGTTATGGCCGACAGCCGCCGGCGAATCCCACAGCAGTTCCACCTTCGGTCGATTGAACAGGCTGCCGCGGCGCGGCGGCACGACCGCCGGCTGCGCGCCTTGCTCGCCCGCGGCGGGCGCCACGCGGCCGGGCCAGCGCACCGACAGTTCGCGCGCGTCGTACTGGCCCACCTTGCGGCTTTCCATCCAGACGATCGCGGTGCGCGTCAGCACGTCGAGCGAAATCGCATACCGGCCGACCGCGAAGCGGCGCGCGGCCACGTTGGTCCGCCACAGCGGCCGCGGCCGGCAGATCCATACGATCGCCGCGTACAGCGCCGGCGCGGCGACGAGCCAGCCGTTGGTCGCCGTCACCGCATGCAGCGCACGGCGCCAGCCGGCCGCCCACGTGAACGCGCCGATCGACCACACGGCGAACAGGAGACCGATCAGCGCGAACACGCGCAGCGCCTGGCGCAGCCACTGCGGCAGCGGATGGAACGGCCGCTCGGCCCGTGCGGCGGCGCCCGGCAGCGCGAGCAGCAGGAAGATCAGGATGAGATAGATGAATGCCCACGGCGACGACACCATCGCCGACAGCGACGAGCGATAACCCATCTGGGACATCGAGAACAGCCAGCGCGCGAGCAGCACGAGACCGATCGCGCGCAACGCGAAGATCACGCCGGCGCCGGGGGCCGGCGCTGCGCGCGTGGTTTTCGTTCTCGCCAAGACTGCTCTCCTCTGGATATTCGTACTGGGCCGGATTTCACGGCACGGCCATTATAGGGACATTACCGTCTGGACAGATGGCCGGATGGCGTGCCGGGCCGCTTCGGAGGCCGTTCGCAGCGCCGGGCGCGGCGAGAATACAACAGATCCGCGCCGCAGATGTGACAACGCCCCGCCGGAAAACCCGGACGGGGCGTCGTGACGGCCGCGCGCCGCCATGCGGCGGCGGCCCGCGATCAGCTTGCGTTGACTTCGCGGAGCACCGTGCGGCGCTTCTGGCGCAGCAGTTCCTCGTAGCCCTTCACGTAGTTCTGCGCCATCACCTTCGACGAGAAACGGGCTTCGAACGCGGCGCGAACCTTCTCGCGCGGCAGCGTATCGAGGCGCTTGAGCGCGGCGACGGCCGACAGCTCGTCTTCGACGACGAAGCCCGACACGCCGTTGTCGATCACTTCCGGCACCGAGCCGCGCTTGAACGCGATCACCGGCGTGCCGCAGGCCATCGCCTCGATCATCACCAGGCCGAAAGGCTCCGGCCAGTCGATCGGGAACAGCAGCGCGTGCGCGTTGCCGAGGAATTCGGCCTTTTCGGACTCGCTGATTTCGCCGATGTACTCGACGTGCGGCAGCGCGAACAGCGGCTTGATCTTCTCTTCGTAGTACGCGCGGTCGGCCTTGTCGAGCTTCGCGGCGATCTTGATCGGCAGGCCGGCCTGCTCGGCGATGCGGATCGCCGTGTCGACGCGCTTCTCCGGCGAGATGCGGCCGAGGAACGCGAGGTAGCTCGGCTTCACGTTCGGGATCGGCGTCAGCAGGTTTTCCGGCAGGCCGTGGTAGACGGTCGACAGCCAGTTCGCCTGCGGCAGCGGGATGCGCTGGTTGTCGGAGATCGACACGACCGGCACGTCGCTGAATGCATTGAAGATCGGCTGCAGTTCCGGCAGGTCGAGACGGCCGTGCATCGTCGTCAGATGCGGGACCGGCTGGCGCGAGAACAGCGAGAACGGGTAGTAATCGATGTGGCAGTGCAGGACGTCGAACTCTTCCGCGCGACGGCGCACCTGCTCGAGGAGCAGCATGTGCGGGGCCATCACGTCGCGGATCGTTGGGTCGAGGCGCAGCGCCTGCGGCCAGCACGCTTCGAGCTTCGCGGAAGTTTGCGAATCGCCGCTCGCGAAGAGCGTGACGTCATGCCCCATCTCGACAAGTGCTTCGGTGAGGTAGGACACCACCCGCTCGGTGCCGCCGTACAGTTTCGGGGGCACCGCTTCGTGCAACGGAGCGATTTGGGCGATTCGCATGCGTAACTCCTAAAAAATCGGCAAAAAACCAGGTATGGGTCGGCAACCTGCCGGCGGTCCGGGCTGGATGCATGTCGTCCGAACATCGGACGAATCAGCCTGCCGGGAGCGTCGAAACCCGCGCTGCTCAAGGAGCGTCGGCGACGCGACAGGCATAGAACGTTTGAAACGAAGACCCGTTGACAGGGGTTCGTAAAAAAACCTGGAATCGAACCCGGAGCCGATTATCTAGGGTTAATCCCGATACGGCGCGCGACATTTCAAACACTTTACTTTGTTACAAAGGCGCAACACTTTGCAACCCGCGGACTCGGGCGTCCGTTCTAGAGTGGAAGGCCCTTTTGGCGATCCTTGTCACCCGCAGCTGCCGGCAGCGTGATTCCGGTACACGAGGCAGGACGGGATGCCGGATTTTATCTCAAAATCGATCGCGAGCCTCTGGCCAAGGCAAGATTCGCGCAGCGCGACGCAGGCCTTGTTTACAATGCCGGATTATTCAGTCCGGGCGAACGCCGGCCTGCGATCCAGCCGCCACGCTCAATCACCGAATCACCGCACGGATATTTTGGACTCTCTCACCCCCGCCCAGCGCAACGCCCATAACGCGAAGCTGTCGAGCTACGCGCATCGGCCGATCGCGTTCCTGTTCCGCTACATCCGCCTCCACCCCGCCGCGCACCTGATCGTGCTCTGTAGCGTGCTGGCCGCCGTCGGCTGCGCGCTCGGCTCGCAATATGCGATCAAGCACCTGATCGACGTGCTGGCAACCGGACGCCATCACCCGGGCCCGCTGTGGAGCGCATTCGCGCTGCTCGTCGGGCTGATCGCGGCCGACAACCTGCTGTGGCGCGTCGGCGGCTGGGTCGCCGCGCACACGTTCGTCGCGGTTACCGGCGATCTGCGGCGCGACCTGTTCCAGTACCTGATCGGCCATTCGCCGACGTATTACTCGGAGAAGCAGCCGGGCACGCTCGCCAGCCGCATCACGGCCACGTCGAACGCGGTCTACACGTCGGAGAACACGATGGCGTGGAACGTGCTGCCGCCGTGCATCGCGGTGATGGGCGCGATCCTGATGATCATCGTCGTCAATCCGCTGATGGCGGCCGGCCTGCTCGGCTGCTCGGCCGTGCTGTCCGTGATCCTGTTCAAGCTCGCCGGCCGCGGCTCGGCGCGCCACCACGCGTTCGCGGCGAAGGCCGCGGCGGTCGACGGCGAGCTCGTCGACGTGATCGGCAACATGGGCCTCGTGCGCGCGTTCGGGATGACCCTGCGCGAACAGAAGCGCTTCGGCGCGACGGTCAAGGCCGAGATGGACGCACGTCAGCAGAGCCTGTTCTATCTCGAGAAGCTGCGGCTGCTGCATGCGGTGATCACCGCGATGCTGTCCGCCGGCCTGCTCGGATGGGCGCTGTGGCTGTGGGACCAGGGCCGCGCGACGTCGGGCGACATCGTGCTCGTCAGCTCGCTCGGTTTCACGATCCTGCACGGCACGCGCGATCTCGCGGTCGCGCTCGTCGACGTCACCCAGCACGTCGCACGCCTGTCCGAAGCAGTGAAGACGCTGCTCGAACCGCACGGAATGCCGGACAGCTCGGACGCGCAGCCGCTGTCGGCCACGGGCGGCCGCGTCGACTTCGAGCGCGTGACGTTCGCGTACCCGCACCGCCGCGCGATCCTCGACCACTTCGACCTTCATATCGAGCCGGGCCAGCGCGTCGGTCTGATCGGCAAGTCGGGCGCCGGCAAGTCGACCGTGCTCGCGCTGCTGCAGCGCTTCTACGACACGCAGGACGGCGTCGTGAAGGTCGACGGCCAGGACGTGAAGGGAATCACGCAGGACAGCCTGCGCCACGCGATCGCGCTGGTGCCGCAGGACATCTCGCTGCTGCACCGGACGATCTACGACAACATCGCGTACGGCCGCCCCGACGCGACCCGCGACGAAGTGCTCGCCGCCGCGCGCGACGCACGCTGCGCGGAGTTCATCGAGGCGATGCCGGAAGG
This sequence comes from Burkholderia sp. BCC1208, assembly GCF_902833095.1. Classification (NCBI taxonomy): domain Bacteria; kingdom Pseudomonadati; phylum Pseudomonadota; class Betaproteobacteria; order Burkholderiales; family Burkholderiaceae; genus Burkholderia; species Burkholderia sp. BCC1208. The sequence continues at coordinate 826,951 of NZ_CADFDY010000001.1, forward strand.
CTATGACACGATCGTCGGCGACCGCGGCGTCAAGCTGTCGGGCGGCCAGCGCCAGCGCATCGCGATCGCGCGCGCGATCCTGAAGGATGCGCCGATCCTGCTGCTCGACGAAGCGACGTCGGCGCTCGACAGCGCGTCCGAGGAAGCGATCCAGAGCGCGCTCGACCGCCTGATGGTCGGCCGCACGGTGATCGCGATCGCGCACCGCCTGTCGACGCTGCGCAACTTCGACCGCATCATCGTGATGAACAACGGCAAGGTGATCGACGACGGCCCGCCCGACGTGCTGCGCAGCCGCCCGGGCCTGTATCGCGACCTGCTCGCGAAGCAGCACGGCCGCCATCATGCGCCCACCGACGGCAACACGCAGACCGGCGAACGCGTGGCCTGACGCGCCGGCATCGAGCCGACAAAAAAAGCCGCCGTGCTTCACGCACGGCGGCTTTTTCAATTGCAGCGGCGGCAATGGAGCGGATCAGACCTGCTGCAGATCGCGCAGGAAATTGTCCCGCCACACCGACACGTTGTTCTCGCGAAGCTGCGCGATCATGTCCGCGTAGCGCGCACGCCGCTCGGCGAGCGGCATCGTCAGCGCCTGCGACAGCGCATCGGCCATGCCGTCGATATCGATCGGATTGACGATCAGCGCACCCGTGAGCTCACGCGCGGCGCCCGCGAAGCGCGACAGCACCAGCACGCCCGGATCGTCCGGATTCTGCGCGGACACGTACTCCTTCGCGACGAGGTTCATCCCGTCGCGCAGCGGCGTCACGAAGCCCACGCGCGCGAGCCGGTACAGCGCGGCCAGCACCTGGCGGTCGTACTGACGGTGAATGTAGAGGATCGGCGCCCAGTCGAGCTCCGCGTAGCGCCCGTTGATACGCCCCGACTCCGCTTCCAGCTGCAGGCGGATGTCCTGGTATGCGCGCAGGTCCGCACGCGTCGACGGCGCGATCTGCAGGAACGACACGCGGTTGCGGATCGACGCCTGGTGCTCGAGCAGCTTCTCGAACGCACGGAATCGTTCGACGAGCCCCTTCGAATAATCGAGCCGGTCGACGCTCATGATCAGTTGCCGCCCGCGCAGCGACGTCGCGAGCGTACGCACCGCCTTGCCGTGCTCGCCCGCCTGCGCGAGCGACGCGATCTCGTCCGGATACACGCCGATCGGATAGGCGGCCGCGCGCAGCGTCTGGCCGAACGCGCGCACGCGCACCGTGGGTCCGTCGTGCTCGATCTCGCCGCCCCCCTCGAACTCGACGTAGTCGCAGAACGCGCGCAGATCGGGCTCGGTCTGGAAGCCGAGCAGATCGAACGCGCACAGCGACTCGACGAGCTCGCGGTGCGGCGGCACGTTGACGAGCACCTGCGCGGCCGGAAACGGGATGTGCAGGAAGAAGCCGATGCGGTTCTTCACGCCGGCGTCGCGCAGCGCGCGCGCGAACGGAATCAGGTGATAGTCGTGCACCCAGATCACGTCGTCGTCCTGCAGCAGCGGCACGAGCTGCTGCGCGAGCCAGACGTTGACGCGGCGATAGCCGTCGAATTCGTGGCGATCGTACTGGATCAGGTCCGCGCGGTAATGGAACGCGGGCCACAGCGTCGCATTCGAGAACCCGCGGTAATACTGGTCGTAATCGCGGCGCGACAGCCCGACGGTCGCGAACGTCACGGGCCCGCGCTCCTCGATGCGGATCTGCGGCTGCGGTGCGCCGGACGCGACCACTTCGCCGCTCCAGCCGAACCACATGCCACCGGTTTCCTTCAGCGCGTCATAGACGCCGATCGCGAGGCCGCCCGCCGCCGGTTCGCCTTCCGAAATCGGTGCGACGCGGTTTGAAACGATGATGAGCCGGCTCATGCGTGAGGCTGCCCCGCGCCGAGCCAGCATGCGATCCGCTCATGCAGTGCGTCGACCGAATCGAGCCGCATGCGCGCGGACGTCTCGCCCGCACCGACCTTGATCGACAGGCCGCCGCGCGCGTTGACCACCGCGAAGCCCTTCTCGTCGGTCAGGTCGTCGCCCGCGAACAGCGGCACGCGGCCCGCAAAGGGCGGCTCGTCGAGGAATGCGGCCAGCGCGCGGCCCTTGTCGACGCCCTTCGGCTTGATTTCGAACACCATCTTGCCGGGTTGCAGCACGTACGCATCCGCATAGTCGGCGACGAGGCGCTCGGCCGCTTCACGCGCCACCGCCTCGCGCTCGGGCGCATTGCGAAAGTGCAGCGCGACGGCCGCACCCTTGATCTCGAGCAGCATGCCCGGATGGCGGTCGACCACGCCCGCGAGCTCGCGCTCGATGCGCAGCAGGCGTTCGTCGTTGAAGCCGATGCGCTGCGTGTCGCCGTTCGCATCGCGGCGCTCCGCGCCGTGCAGGCCGGCGATCGGCATGCCGGGCATCTTCAGGAACGTGTCGAGGTTGTCGATGCCGCGCCCGGACACGATCGCGACCGCGCCGTGCGAACGGCGCGACAACTCGTCGAGCAGCGTCAGCAGCGACGGCGGAACGTGAATGCCGTCGGGCGTCGGCGCCAGCTCGACGAGCGTGCCGTCGAAGTCGAAGAAGAACGCGGTATCGGTCAGGGACAGGGAAGCCGGAACGGATTGCATCGATTCGATAATTTGAGGGGTGGCCGGCAAATGCCGGCCGCCGCTGCGCGAATGGAGTTGTGCGCATCTTACCGCGCCTGCGCCCCCGGATGGGCGAAACCGGGGCAGCGCGGACATCGCGCCGCCCGCCGCGTCAACTGCGACATATTGCCCCGCTCGTCCGTCCCGTACCGGTTTCGAAAGGACGCAGGCGCGCGAATTGCGCTACAGTCGCAACCGCTTGCCGCGCGACGCCGCCATACGGGCAATTTCGGACATTCCCGTAGAATGTTTTTTAATTTGGGGTTGCGCGTTCCATATGGAAACAGTCTCTAAGATGCCGTCTGCCCGTCCCACGCCGCACCGGCGCCTCTCCCGCCTCATCCGCACGGCCGCGGCCCTCGCCGCCGCCGTGGCGCTCGCCGCGTGCACGCACGACGAGCCGCGCTGGAACCTGACCAACGTCACCGGCCACCTGCCCGACCTGTCGTTCAAGCTGACGGGCGGCGACGGCCATCCCGTCGATGCCGATGCGTTTCGCGGCCGCGTCGCGCTCGTCTACTTCGGCTACACGCACTGCCCCGATGTCTGCCCCGAAACCCTGGCGCGGCTGATGGAAGTGCTGGCGAAGCTCGGTCCGCGGGCGGACGACGTGCGCATCCTGTTCGTATCGGTCGATCCCGCGCGCGACACGCCGCAGGCGATGCAGTCCTATGTCGCCGCCTTCGACGCCGCGCATGCGCGCGGCCTGACCGGCACCGACGGCCAGATCGAATCGCTCGCGAAGCGCTATCGCGTCGCTTACCAGATGGAAAAACGCGATCCGTCCGGCGGCTACGAGGTGACGCACAGCTCGGCCGTCTACATCTTCGACGCGACCGGCCGCGCGCGCCTGCTCGCGACCGATCGCGATTCGCCCGACGCCATCGCCGCCGATGTGCGCCGGATCATCGACACTGCCTCCACGACCTGAATTCCGCCATGAACACGAAAACGCCCCTCAAGACGTTCGCCCTCGTCGCCGCGCTGTGCGCCGGCGCCCACGCCTATGCCGCCGGGGCGATCAGCGCGCAGAACGCCTGGGTCCGCTGGCTGCCGAACAAGCTGCCCGCGGGCGGCTACGTGACGCTCGTGAACACCGGCGACAAGCCGATCGACCTCGTCGACGTCGACAGCCCCGACTACGGGATGGCGATGCTGCACCAGACGGTATCGAACGGCTCGACGCAGAAGATGGAGATGGTCGACAAGCTGACGATCCCCGCGCGCGGCAAGGTCGACATCGCGCCGGGCGGCTATCACTTCATGCTCGAGGAGCCGAAGCACGCGATCAAGCCGGGCGACACCGTGCACCTGCGCCTGAAGTTCTCCGACGGCGAAACGGTCGATGCGCCGTTCGCCGTGAAATCGCCGGCCCAGGCGAAGTGATGCACGCGCGATGAATCTCCTGTACTGGCTCGATCCGTGGGAACCGTCGCCGACCGTGGTCATCGCGGTGCTGGCGGCCGCCGTGCTGTTCGCGCGCGGCGCGAAGAAGGCGAAGGTGTCGCCGCTGCGGCAGTTCTCGTTCTGGTTCGGGCTGACGGCGCTCTACGTCGCGCTGCATACGCGGCTCGACTACTTCTTCGAGCACGAATTCTTCATGCACCGCGCGCAGCACCTCGTGCTGCATCACCTCGGGCCGTTCTTCATCGCGTTGTCCTATCCGGGCGCGGCGATCCGCGCGGGCATTCCGTTCCGCTGGCGGCAGCGCTTCGTGCGCCCCGCGCTCGCATGGGCGCCCGTGCGCGCGACGCTCGACGTGGTGTTCCATCCGGTCGTCGCGGTCGTGCTGTTCGTCGGGCTGATCTATTTCTGGCTGCTGTCGCCGATTCACTTCGTCGCGATGCTCGACTGGCGTCTCTATCGCGTGATGAACTGGAGCATGGTGATCGACGGGCTGCTGTTCTGGTGGCTCGTCGTCGATCCGCGTCCCGCGCCGCCCGCGCGGCTGTCGCCGGGCCGCCGGATCCTGATCGTCGTCGCGGCGATCCCGCCGCAGATCGCGCTCGGCGCGCTGATCTTCTTCACGCCGCACGAGCTGTATCCGATCTACTCGATCTGCGGCCGCGCGTTCACGTGGCTGAGCCCGCTGCGCGACCAGCAGATCGGTGGCCTGCTGCTGTGGATTCCCGGCTCGATGATGAGCGTGATCGGCGCACTGATCGCGCTGCGGCACTGGCTGCGGCTGTCCGCGCGCGGGCGCCTGATCGGCGAACGGGTCGCGCAGCGCGCGGACGAACCGCCCGTCGCACGCGGCGCGCACTGACGGCCGCGCAGCGCGGCGCGCGTCACGCGCGCGCGCTGCTCATCCAGACGTGCGGGATGCCGTCCTCGTCGTGCACGTCCGAACTCGGCGTGAAGCCGAATGCCCCGTAGAAACGCTGCAAGTGAGCCTGTGCATGCAGGCTCACCGGCGTATCCGGCCACTGCGCGCGGATATGCTCGAGCGCGCGCGACAGCAGCCCGTTGCCGAGCCCCGCGCCGCGAAACGCGGCGGTCGTCAGCACGCGACCGATGCGCACGTCGGTGTGCTGGGCGTCCGGCAGCAGCACGCGCAGATAGCCGGCCACGCGGCCGACCGGATCGAAGGCCGCCAAGTGCCACGCGGCCTGGTCCGCATCGTCGATGTCGCGATACACGCAGTTCTGTTCGACGACGAATACGGCGCTGCGCGCTTCGAGGATCGAATAGATTTCGCGCGCCGTCAGCGCGTCGAAGGATTTCCAGCGCCAGTCGAGATCGGCGGTGCTCGGGGATGCGGCGGGGGCGGATGCGTTCATGTGCGGTCCTGATTCGGGCGCGCCGACTAGCGCGCGGCAACCGTCGATTATGCCTCGAAGCGCGCATCGCGCGCGACCGCCTGCCCACGCGCGAAAAAAAGGCCCCGCATCGCGCGGGGCCTGCTCGTCATGCCGTCATGCCGTCATGCCGTCATGCAGTCATGCCGGCATCTGGCCGAAGCGGCCGCTGTTGAAGTCGTCGATCGCGGTACGAATCTCCGCTTGCGAGTTCATCACGAACGGACCGTAGCCGACGACCGGCTCGTCGATCGGCTCGCCGCTCAGGATCAGCAGCTTCGCGTCGCCGTTCGCTTCGATCTCGACGTCGCGGCCATCGCGGCCCAGTTGCACGAACTGCGCTTCGCGTGCCACCGTCTCGCCGTTCACCTGCACGGTGCCGCTCAGTACGACCACCGCGAGCGTACGCCCGTCGGCGACCGGGAACCGCGCATGGCCGCCCGCCACGAGCCGCACGTCCCACACGTCGATCGGCGTGTGCGTGCGGGCCGGGCCGCGCCGCCCGTCGAGTTCACCGGCGATGATCCGCGCCCGCCCCGCGCCGTCCGGCAGCTCGACCACCGGGATATCCGCGTTCAGCAGCGTCTGGTAGCCGGGCGCGCCCATCTTGTCCGCGGCGGGCAGGTTCACCCACAGCTGCACCATCTCGAGCGGGCCGCCCTGCTTCGTGAACGCCTCCGAATGGAATTCCTCGTGCAGAATCCCGCTCGCGGCCGTCATCCACTGCACGTCGCCCGGGCCGATCGTGCCGCCCGCGCCGGTCGAGTCGCGGTGCGCGACTTCGCCGTCATAGACGATCGTCACCGTTTCGAACCCGCGGTGCGGATGCTGGCCGACACCGCGCGGCGCGGTCGTCGGTTCGAACGTCGCCGGGCCCGCGTAGTCGAGCAGCAGGAACGGGCTCAGATGCGTGCCATGAGACTGGTAGCTGAACATCGAACGCACCGGGAAACCGTCGCCGACCCAATGACCGCGCGGCGCACTGTACACACCCTGGATCTTCTTCATGGCCCTTCTCCATATTGCGGCGAAACCCGTGTTTCGCATCCTTGAATGACAATATAGAGATGGAACGATCGATCCGGTAGACTGCCGAAATCGCACTCAGCGTTCCATTTCATGAACGATAAAGCGCGGGATCTGAACGATCTCTACTACTTCGTGCAGGTCGTCGAACACGGCGGCTTCGCGCCGGCCGGGCGCGCGCTGGACATGCCGAAATCGAAGCTGAGCCGCCGCATCGCGCTGCTCGAGGCGCGGCTCGGGATGCGGCTGATCCAGCGCTCGACGCGCCGCTTCACGGTCACCGACGTCGGCCAGACCTATTACGCGCATTGCCGCGCGATGCTCGTCGAGGCCGACGCCGCCGACGAGGCGATCGCGCTGCTGCACGAGGAGCCGCGCGGCATCGTGCGTGTCAGTTGCCCGATCGTGCTGCTCGATTCGCTGGTCGGCACGATGATCGCCGCGTTCATGGCCGCGTGCCCGCGCGTCGAGATCCACCTGGAAGCCACGAACCGGCGCGTCGACGTGGTCGGCGAAGGGATCGACGTCGCGATCCGCGTGCGCCCGCCGCCGCTCGAGGACAGCGATCTCGCGCTGCGCGTGCTCGCCGAGCGCGGCCAGTGCCTCGTCGCGAGTCCCACGCTGCTGCGCGAGCACGGTGTACCGGCCGTTCCCGCCGATCTCGCGCGCCTGCCGAGCCTCGATCACGGCGTGCCGCAGTCCACGCACGTGTGGCGGCTGCGCGGGCCCGACGGCGCGCACGCGGAAATCCATCACCAGCCGCGCTTCGTGACGGGCGGCATGCTCGCGCTGCGCGCGGCGGCCGTCGCAAGCGTCGGCGTCGTGCAATTGCCGACGATGATGGTGCGCGATGAGGTTTCGCGCGGTGAACTGGTCACGGTGCTGCCCGACTGGGCGCCCCGCCGCGAAATCGTGCATGCGGTGTTCGCGTCGCGTCGCGGCCTGCTGCCCGCGGTACGGGCGCTGCTCGACTTTCTGGCCGAGCGGTTCGCCGAACTCGAACCCGACTGAGCGCGCCGCATCGCGCACGACCACGCGCTGCAGACCGCGCGCGCGTGCCGTAGACTGCGGTACGCGCAGTGCGCATTTTTCAACCCCTATCGCTTTCCCGCCATGTTCACGCTGTCCAACGACTCTACCGCCTCCAAGGCCGATCAATACGCGACGCTCGTCGAGCAGGCACGCGCGCTCGTCGAATCCGAACGCGACCTGACCGCGAACGCGGCGAATTTCTCCGCGCTCGTCTATCACTCGCTCGATCGCCTGAACTGGGCGGGCTTCTACTTCTTCGACGGCACCGAGCTCGTGGTCGGGCCGTTCCAGGGCAAGCCCGCGTGCGTGCGGATCGCGCTCGGCAAGGGTGTGTGCGGCACCGCCGCGCAGACGCGCGAGACGCAGGTCGTGCGCGACGTGCACGACTTCCCCGGCCATATCGCGTGCGATGCGGCGTCGGAATCGGAAATCGTCGTGCCGCTGGTGGCCGGCGACGGCACGCTAATCGGCGTATGGGACGTCGACAGCCCGGTCGCCGCGCGCTTCGACGACGAAGACCGCCGGGGCATGGAAGCGCTGTGCCGCGTGTTCGTCGAACACGCGTGGCAGAAGGCGCGCGGTTAAGCGTCGCGCCACAGCGCCGGCCGTCCCAAGCGAAACGGGCCCCGTGAAGGGGCCCGTTTCATCGCAACACCGCGCCGCCGCATGCAGCGCACTGCCGCCGTCAGGCCGCGTGCGTGCCGGAAAGCGCCGCGAACGCCTGCGGCTTCGCGTCCTCGGTCAGCACCTCGAAGCCCGTTTCCGTCACCACGACCATGTGCTCCCATTGCGCGGACAGCGAATGGTCCTTCGTGACGACCGTCCAGCCGTCGGCCAGCACGTGCGTATCGCGCTTGCCCGCGTTCAGCATCGGCTCGATCGTGAAGATCATTCCCGGCCGCAGCGGCAGGCCGGTACCCGGGCGACCGTAATGCAGCACTTGCGGTTCGTCGTGATAGACGTCGCCGATGCCGTGCCCGCAATACTCGCGTACCACGCTGAACCCTTCGCGATGGGCGACCTGCTGAATCGCATAGCCGACGTCGCCGAGCGTCGCGCCGGGGCGCACCGCGCGGATGCCGGCATGCATCGCCTCGTAGGTCGCCGCGACGAGCCGCCGTGCGAGTTCGTTCGGTTCGCCGACGAAATACATGCGGCTCGTATCGCCGAACCAGCTGTCCTTGATCACCGCGATATCGAGGTTCACGATGTCGCCGTCGCGCATCGGCCGCGACGTCGGAATGCCGTGGCAGACCACATGGTTGACCGACGTGCACAGCGTCTTCGGATAGCCGTGGTAGCCGATGTTCGCGGGAATCGCGCCCAGCTCGTCGACGATGTATTCGCGGCAGCGCGCATCCAGCTCGTCGGTGGTGACGCCCGGCTTCACGTGCTCCGTGATCATCGTCAGCACCTGCGACGCGAGCTTCGCGGCTTCGCGCGACTTGGCGATTTCCGCGGCGCCGCGGATCGGGATTTCGCGTTTCGCCATTACGCCACCTGCTCGATGTGCTGCGCGACCGGTTCCGCCGGCCCCACGTCGCCGCCACGCGCCTCTGCCTCGATCAACATCTTGCAGATGTCGCCGTAGGACAGCGCCGGATTGAGTTCCGCCAGCATCCCGACGCGCAGCCAGTGTTCGGCCTGCGCGTTGATCGAACGGCTCAGCGCCGTGCTCGTCGAGCGCAGCCGTTCATGCATGTGCTCGGAAATCTTGATGATGCCCATATATCCCCAATTAAACGAAACGTAGCTGTTTCGTATATTACGCCGTGCACGACGACGGGGCAAGCCGGTGTGTGCTGCGTCTCGTCCGATCGCACCCGGGAAATACCGTTGACATTGAATTCCAGTTTGCTGGAAAATAAATCCATCATGAAAGAATCAGCGACTACCACGACCGACGACACCGGTATCAACGAGCGCATTGCCCGGCGCGTGCGCGAGCTGCGCACCGTTCGAGGCTACACGCTCGATGCGCTGGCCGCGCGTTCCGGCGTCAGCCGTTCGATGATCTCGCTCATCGAACGCGCGTCGGCCAGCCCGACGGCCGTCGTGCTCGACAAGCTCGCGGCCGGCCTCGGCGTGTCGCTGGCCGGGCTGTTCGGCGGCGACCGGGACGACGCGCCCGCGCAGCCGCTGGCCCGCCGCGCGCAGCAGGCTGAATGGCGCGACCCGGCGTCCGGCTATGTGCGGCGCAACCTGTCGCCGGCCGGCTGGCCGTCGCCGATTCAGCTCGTCGAGGTCGATTTCCCGCCCGGCGCGCGCGTCGCGTATGACAGCGGCGGCCGCGAAAGCGCACTGCATCAGCAGGTGTGGATCATCAGCGGGCGCGTCGACGTCACGTTGGGCGATGCGCTTCACGAACTGCGCGAAGGTGACTGCCTGGCCATGCGGCTCGACCAGCCGCTGATCTTCAGCAATCCGTCGTCGCATGCCGCACGCTATGTCGTCGCGATTTGCGATGCATCCGCCGCCGCCGTGCGGAGCGCGTGATGCGCGCGTCGCGTGCGCAACCGATTTAGAGCCAACAGGAAGGAACCCGTATGAACTCCCCGACACAGCGCGACGACGTGCGCCTGATCGATTGCAGCGAGGCCGAACACGCAGCCGCGATTCTCGAAATCCTGAACGACGCGATCGCGAACTCGACGGCGCTGTACGACTACCGGCCGCGACCGCCGGAAGCGATGGTCGCGTGGTTCGCGACGAAGCGCGCGGGCGGCTTTCCGGTCTTCGGCGCCGTCGACGCGGCGGGCACACTGCTCGGCTTCGCGAGCTGGGGTACGTTCCGCGCGTTCCCGGCGTTCAAGTACACGGTCGAACACAGTGTGTACGTGCGCAACGATCAGCGCGGTCGCGGGCTCGGCGAACTGCTGCTGCGCGAGGTGGTGCGGCGTGCGCGCGAAGCGCAGGTACACGTGCTGGTCGGCTGCATCGACGCGACCAATGCCGGAAGCATCGCACTGCATACGAAACTGGGATTCGTGCACTCGGGCACGATCGCCGAGGCGGGATTCAAGTTCGGTCGCTGGCTCGATGCGGCGTTCTATCAGTTGAAGCTCGAGACGCCGGCGCAGCCGGTGGATGGGTGATTGCTTTGCGGGCGGCGCATGCATCGGGTGTGCGACGGCCGTAAAGCGATGCGGAAAAAGAAAAAGCCCTGATTTCTCAGGGCTTTTTCTCTTCTTACTTGGAGGCGCGAGCCGGAGTCGAACCGGCCTAAACGGCTTTGCAGGCCGCTGCATAACCGCTTTGCTATCGCGCCAAAAGCGGACTGTCCGGATGCCGTGAGGCAAGCGACAGATTTTTATTCGAGGACCGGAAGTCCATCAAATAAAAAGGGAAGCGTGGCTTCCCCATTACCTGGAGCGGGAGACGAGTCTCGAACTCGCGACCTCAACCTTGGCAAGGTTGCGCTCTACCAACTGAGCTACTCCCGCATTGTCCTGCATCTGCAGCGCTTCGCCGTACCACACGCTGCCAGAAAAATCTGGAGCGGGAGACGAGTCTCGAACTCGCGACCTCAACCTTGGCAAGGTTGCGCTCTACCAACTGAGCTACTCCCGCATATGTCCTGCACCCGCAGCGCTTTGCCGTACCACACGCTGCCAGAAAAAATCTGGAGCGGGAGACGAGTCTCGAACTCGCGACCTCAACCTTGGCAAGGTTGCGCTCTACCAACTGAGCTACTCCCGCGTATTGCTACGCTACTACCTCCCCGTCACACATTTACTTCGTCGTGCAGCGGAGAAGCGAGATTATGTCGAAGGCACATTCGTGTGTCAAGGGCTTTTCCAGCCTTTTTACAAAAACGCCCCCACATGCGACGCGGATCACGCGCCGCCGCGCTCGCGAATCTGCGGCCATGCGAGCTTCATGTAGTACAGCATCGACCAGATGGTCAGCACCGCGGCGAGATACATCAGCCACTCGCCCCACACGCGCGTATCGATCGTCACGACGCCGAGCGGCAGCGGCCCGTAGAACAGCAGCATCGGAATCGCGACCATCTGGCACGCGGTCTTGAATTTGCCAAGCTGGTTCACCGCGACGCTCTTCGATGCGCCGATCTGCGCCATCCATTCGCGCAGCGCCGAAATCGCGATCTCGCGACCGACGATCACGAGCGCGATCGCCGCGTCGACCCGCGAAATCTGCACGAGAATCAGCAGCGCGGCCGTCACCATCAGCTTGTCCGCCACCGGGTCGAGAAACGCGCCGAACGACGACGTCTGGTTCCACTTGCGGGCGAGGAAGCCGTCGAACCAGTCGGTCAGCGCCGCAAGGATGAAGATCGCCGCCGCCGCGAGATTGCGGTGCGCGCCGCCCATCACCGTGTCCGGCAGATAGAACACGCCGACGACGAGCGGAATCAGCACGATCCGTACCCACGTCAGGAAAATCGGGAAATTGAACGGCATGGCATGCGGGACAGTAAAGGATTCGCAATTGTGCCGTGTCGACCGGCCTGCCACAAGAACGCTGGCAATGCAGCCGGCCGCACGGGCTCGTCAATGAAGCTGCTTGTAGATCTGCTCGGCGAGCGCGTGCGAAATGCCTTCGACGCTCGCCAGTTCCTCGACACTCGCGGCCACCACGCCGCGCAACCCGCCGAAGCGCGCGAGCAGCCGCTGCCGGCGCTTCGCGCCGATGCCCTCGAGTTCCTCGAGCCGCGACGTCTGGCGCGCCTTCGCCCGCTTCGCCCGCATGCCGGTGATCGCGAAACGGTGCGCCTCGTCGCGGATCTGCGCGACGAGCATCAACGCGGCGCTCTCCTTGCCGAGTTCGAGCGGCGCGCGACCGTCCGCGAACACCAGCGTCTCGAGGCCCACCTTGCGCCCCTCGCCTTTCGCGACGCCGACCAGCATCGATGTGTCGAGGCCGAGCTCGGTGAACACCTGCCGCGCGATCTCGACCTGCCCCTTGCCGCCGTCGATCAGCACGATGTTCGGCAGCAGGCTCGATGCCTCGGCCTGGCGCGTCGACTCGCCGTCGATGCCGGCCGCTTCGTCGGCGGCCGCCGCCTGCGCGGCCTGTTCCACCATCTTCTCGTAGCGGCGCGTGAGCACCTGCCGCATCGCCGCGTAATCGTCGCCCGGCGTGATGCCCGTAATGTTGTAGCGGCGATATTCGCTCGATTGCATCTTGTGATGGTGATAGACGACGCACGACGCCTGCGTCGCCTCGCCCATCGTATGGCTGATGTCGAAGCATTCGATCCGCAGCGTCGCGAGATCGTCGCTGTCGTAGCTGAGTGTATCCGCCAGCGCACGCGTGCGCGCCTGTTGCGAGCCCTGCTCGGACAGCAGCCGCGCGAGCGCGAGCCGCGCATTCTGCTCGGCCATCGACAGCCACGCGCGCCGCTGCCCCTGCGGCTGCCGCACGAGCGACACCTTGTGGCCGGCCTGCTCGGACAGCAATTCCAGCAGGTCGCGACTCGCGGGCGCATGACTGACGACGAGCACGGGCGGTACGCGGTTGCCGAGATAGTGCTGCGCGATGAACGCATCGAGCACCTCGGCCTCTACCGACGCCGACGCCGACGCCGTGCCGCGCGCGCCGCCGGACTCTTCCACCGGCTGATCGGGCACCGTGTCGGGCGTCGCATCGACCGCCTCCGCCGGCTCGGCCTCTTCACCGAGACCGCCTTCGGCGAGCGTCAGGGCGCTTTCGACGTGTGTCGGGAAATACGCTTTGTCCCCGAGGTGCCGTCCACCGCGCACCATCGCGAGGTTCACGCACACGCGGCCGCCCTGCGCGACGACGGCCAGGACGTCGACGTCGCTGTCGCCGCCGACCTCGATCGCCTGCTGGTGCAGCACCGTCGCGAGCGAGCTCATCTGGTTGCGCACGGCCGCCGCCTGCTCGAATTTCAGTTCGGCCGCGAACGCGTGCATCTTCTGCTCGAGCTCCTTCATCACTTCGGACTGCCGGCCGAGCAGGAACCGCGCGGCGTTCGACACGTCGACCGCGTAATCCTCGTCGGAGATCGCGCCGACGCACGGCGCCGTGCAGCGTCCGATCTGGTGCAGCAGGCACGGCCGCGTGCGGTTGTTGAAGACCGAATCCTCGCAGGTGCGCAACTGGAACACGCGCTGCAGGATCTGGATGCTCTCCCGCACGGCCCACGCGCTCGGGAACGGCCCGAAATACTGGTTCTGCTTGTCGACCGAGCCGCGGTAGTAGGCCATCCGCGGAAAGCGGTGCGCGGTGAGCTTCAGGTACGGATACGATTTGTCGTCGCGAAACAGGATGTTGTAACGCGGCGCGAGCGCCTTGATCAGGTTGTTCTCGAGCAGCAGCGCTTCGGCTTCCGAGCGCGTGACGGTCGTTTCGATGCGCGCGATGCGCGTGACCATCATCGCGATGCGTGGCGACAGTTGCGTCTTCGTGAAATAGCTCGACACGCGCTTTTTCAGGTCGCGCGCCTTGCCGACGTAGAGGACGGCGCCCGCCGTGTCGTAATAGCGATAGACACCCGGCATGTGCGGCAACTGCGCAAGGATCTTCTTCGGTTCGAACGGAATATCGGAGGCTTCTGGGGATGTCATGCGTGATCCGGGCGCCTTGTAACGCGGAACGGGTCTATTAGAATCGCCAGTTTAGAGCATTCACCGACCCGCTTCGATGCCACGCCTTTCCGCTGCCCCCTTCTCCGCCGTGCCGCTCGCGCCGGGCGAACCGATCGCCTGCGACCTCTTCTGCACGGTGATCGACAATTTCGGCGACATCGGCGTGTGCTGGCGCGTCGCGCGCCAGCTCGCGCACGAGCACGGCTGGCAGGTCCGCCTGTTCGTCGACGACCTGCAGACGTTCGCGCGCCTGCTGCCGCAGATCGATCCCGACGCGGCGCGGCAGACGGTCGACGCGATCGTGATCGAGCACTGGCATGCGGAAGTCGGCGACGCGCTGGACATCGCCGATGTCGTGATCGAGGCGTTCGCGTGCGAGCTGCCCGGCGCGTATCTCGCGGCGATGGCGCGGCGCGCGCGGCGGCCCGTGTGGATCAACCTCGAATACCTGAGCGCCGAGGACTGGGTCGCCGATTTCCATTTGCGGCCGTCGCCGCATCCGCGCTACCCGCTGCTGAAGACGTTCTTCTTCCCGGGCCTGTCGGCCGGCACGGGCGGCGTGCCGAAGGAGCGCGATCTCGACGCGCGCCGTACGGCTTTCGACACCGATCCGGCAGCGCGCACCGCGTGGTGGCAGCGCGCGACCGGCGGTGCGCCGCCGGCGCCCGGCACGACGGTCGTCAGCCTGTTCGCGTACGAGAACCCGGCCGTCGACGCACTGCTCGCGCAGTGGCGCGACGGCCCGTCGCCGGTCGTCGCGCTCGTGCCGGCCGGGCGTCTGTCGCCCGCCGTCGCGCGTTTTTTCGGGGTCGAATCGTTCGCCGCCGGCGTACGAGCGCGCAGCGGCAACCTCACCGCCCATGGCCTCGCGTTCGTTCCGCAGGCCGACTACGACCCGCTGCTGTGGATCGCCGATTTCAATTTCGTGCGCGGCGAGGATTCGTTCGTCCGCGCGCAGTGGGCGCGCAAGCCGTTCGCGTGGCACATCTACCCGCAGGCCGACGACGTGCACCTGCCGAAGCTCGACGCCGCGCTCGCGCACCTGTCGGCCGGTCTCGCCGATGCACCGCGGGCGGCGCTGGAGCGGTTCTGGCATGCATGGAACGGCGCCGGCACGCCCGACTGGGCCGATTTGTGGCAGCACCGCGCCGCGCTGGACGCCAATGCGACCCGCTGGGCCGACACGCTCGCGGCCGTCGGCGATCTCGCCGGAAAGCTGGCGGAATACGCAAAATCTCAGTTAAAATAAGCGGTTATCCGACGGCTGACCATGCAAGCGCTCGCGTTTGAGCTTTGGGGCGCCTGCCGGAACGCATCTGCTTGGCGCCTCACCCGTTGTGCACCGCTCAGGCACCTATTTATTTGATTTGATCAGGACAGTTTTTTATGAAAACCGCACAGGAACTCCGCGTAGGCAACGTCGTGCAGATCGGCAGCGAGGCATGGGTCATCGCAAAGGCGGAATACAACAAGTCGGGTCGTAACTCGGCCGTCGTCAAGATGAAGATGAAGAACCTGCTGTCGAACGCAGGTCAGGAATCGGTCTACAAGGCTGACGACAAGTTCGAAGTCGTCGTGCTCGACCGCAAGGAAGTGACGTACTCGTACTTCGCCGATCCGATGTACGTGTTCATGGACGCCGACTACAACCAGTACGAAGTCGAAGCCGAAATGATGGGCGAAGCGCTGAACTACCTCGAAGACGGCATGGCTTGCGAAGTCGTGTTCTACAACGAGAAGGCCATCTCGGTCGAACTGCCGACGGTCCTCGTTCGCGAAATCACCTACACGGAACCGGCCGTCAAGGGCGACACGTCGTCGGGCAAGGTGCTGAAGAACGCGAAGCTGGCGACCGGCTTCGAACTGCAAGTGCCGCTGTTCTGCAACACCGGCGACAAGATCGAAATCGATACGCGCACGAACGAATACCGCAGCCGCGCGTAATCGTCAGCGATAGCCGCATCGAACAAAGCGCCCTTCGGGGCGCTTTTTGTTTGTCCGGCGCCAACAGCTGCCACAAGTTGGAGCCATAAGCAGCACAAAAGCCACCGGTAAAGATATTCAATTTGTATCATCGGTAACTGTTTTATAGCGGCGGAGAAATAATGCGCGTGGCGCGTTCGGCGGGGCATAAAATCAATCTTTAATCCGACATGCGGCTGCGGTCCGCTGGCCGACAGCCCGCCTCTCTTGACTCGACTCGCGTCCACCATGCCACACGCCCTGATTGTCGAAGACGATCCCAACAGCCTGTCAGGCCTCACCGCACTGCTCGCCGCAGACGGCTTCTCGGTCGACACGGCCACGTCGCTCGCCGAAGCGCGCACGGCGCTCGGCCGCTCGATTCCCGACGTCGTGCTCGTCGACCTGAACCTGCCGGACGGCAGCGGGTTCGACCTGCTCCAGCACCTGCCGCAGCAACAGCCGAACGGCTCGCTGCCGGTGATCGTGCTGACGGGCAACGCGACGGTCGAGAGCGCCATCGAGGGCCTGCGCCACGGTATCTGGGACTACCTGCTGAAGCCGATCAACATTCCGCGCCTGCGCAGCCTGCTCGCGCGGATTCCCCGCCCGTACGAACTGATCGACGAAGTGCAGTCGCTGCGTGCGTCGCTGCGCCATCTCGGCCGCTTCGGCGCGCTGGTGGGCCGCAGCGACGCGATGCAGCACGTGTACGACATGATCGAGCACAACGCCCGCACCGAGACGGCCGTGCTGTTCTCGGGCGAGGCCGGCACCGGCAAGAAGCTGGCGGCGCGCACGCTGCACGAACTGAGCCGGCGCCGCAAGGGGCCGTTCGTCTCGTTCGACTGCCGCATGCTCGCGCAGGCCGGCCGGCACGGCGCCTCGCTCGACAGCGTGCTGTTCGGCCATGAACGCGGTGCGTTCGACGGCGCCGAGCGCCGCGAATCGGGCCTGTTCGAGCAGGCCGGCGGCGGCACGCTGTTCCTCGACGAAATCACCGCGCTGCCGCTCGTGCTGCAGGAAGCACTGCTGCACGCGCTCGATTCGCAGAACTTCATGCGGATCGGCGGCACGAGCTCGATCACCAGCGATTTCCGGCTGATCGCGGCCACGCGCCGTCCGGCGCGCGAGGCGGTGGCGAACGGCACGCTGCGCGAGGATCTGTGGCTGCGCCTCGACGCGGCATCGATCACGATGCCGCCGCTGCGCGAGCGCGACGGCGACGCGCTCGCGATCGCGGACGCGCAGATCGACGAACTGAACCGCGAAGCGCGCGCAACCGGCCGCAGCACGACCGACAAGCGGGCGGCGCCGGGCTTCGTGCGCGAATGCCTGTCCTACGAATGGCCGGGCAACGTGCGCGAGCTGCAGGAACGCGTGCGCTTCGCGTACGACGCGTCGGGCGACTTCATCGAGACGCTGCGCGCGGGCGAGGCCAGCTTCTCCGCCGGCGCCGCGCTGAACGGCAGCAGTGTGCAGATCAAGGTCGGCACGCCGCTGTCCGATGTCGAGGATCTGCTGATCCGCGCGACGCTCGACGCGGTCGGCGGTACGCGCCACCGTGCGGCCACGCTGCTCGGCATCAGCCCGAAGACGCTGTACAACAAGCTGCAGCGGATGAAGGTGAACTAAACGGGCGGCCCTGAATACGGGCGCTGGTCGGATTCGACCGTTAGTTGCGTCCAATTCCGTTCCAGCGACTACCCGAATCGGGCTGTCGCAATCCGTAAAAAAGCCGCGCTTGTTGCGCGGCTTTTCGTTTGGAGCGACCGAAACGGCGCGACTCGCGCCGTCCCCGCCCGCTTACGCCAGCGCGCTGCTCAACAGCGCCTGCGCCTGCAGATACTCGGGCTGCGCGACCAGCTTCTCCCACTTGAGCGCCTTGCCACGCGCTCGCATTCGCTTGATGCGTCGCACCGACTCGGCCGAGGCCCGCGCCTTCAATCCGTTCAGCACGACTTCGGCCGCGTCCGGCTGGTTGCAGACGAGCACCATGTCGCAACCGGCGGCGAGCGCGGCATCGGCTGCCTGCGTGAGCGTGCCGCCTTCGCGAGCCGCTTCCATCGACAGGTCGTCGCTGAAGATCGCGCCCGTGAAGCCGAGCTTCCCGCGCAGGATGTCCTGCAACCATACGCGCGAGAATCCGGCCGGCCGCTTGTCGACCTGCGTGTAGATCACGTGCGCCGGAATCACCGCGGCCAGCGACAGCCCGAGCCAGTCGTACGGCGCGACGTCCTGCTCGAGGATCGCCTCGAGCGTGCGGTCGTCGGTCGGCAGCGCGACGTGCGAATCGGCCTCCGCGAAGCCGTGCCCGGGGAAATGCTTGCCGCAGTTCGCCATGCCCGCGAGCGACAGCCCGTGGTTCAGACTCTTCGCGAGCAGCGTGACGACGCGCGGGTCGCTATGGAACGCGCGATCGCCGATCACCTTCGAGTGCCCGTAGTCGAGATCGAGCACGGGCGTGAAGCTCATGTCGATCCCGCACGCGCGCAATTCGGCAGCCAGGATGTAGCCGACGGCGGTCGCGACCTTCGTCGCGAGCAGCACGTCGCGATCCCACAGTTCGCCGAGGCGGCGCATCGCGGGCAGCACCGTGAAGCCGTCGGTGCGGAACCGCTGCACACGCCCGCCTTCGTGATCGACGGCGATCAGGATGTCTTCGCGCACCGCGCGGATCGAGTCGGTCAGCGCGGTCAGTTGCGCACGATTCTGGAAGTGCCGCGCGAACAGGATCACGCCGCCGGTATTCGGATGCGCGAGGCGCCGCGCATCGTCGCGCGACAGGGTCGTGCCGACGACGTCGAGCATGACCGGGCCGGGAGTCGTTTTCATCGAATCGGGAATTCCGTCAGGAGGAGGTTCGGGAAACAGGTGCGGGGGCAGGCGCGGCGTCCGTTTCGGCGACCACGAACGACACCGCGTAGTCGCGTTCGTCGCTGACCGTCACGCGCGCCGTGATGCCGCGCGCGGCCAGCCATTCGGCCAGCTCGCCCGATGCGACCACGTACGGCTCGCCGCTTGGATGGTTGAGCGTCTGCAGTGCGCGCCACGTCATCGGCCAGTGCATGCCGAGCCCGATCGCCTTCGAGAACGCTTCCTTCGCGGAGAAGCGCGTCGCGAGAAACGCGATGCCGCGCGCCTCGGAGCGGGCGCGCCGGGCGTGGAACACGCGCAGTTCGTCGGGGCCGAGCACTTTCTCGGCAAACCGGCCGCCCGTGCGTTCGAGCACGGCCGCGACGCGGCTCACCTGCGCGATGTCGGTACCGATGCCGTAGATCGCCATGTCAGTCTCCGCCGGGGCGGCCCGGCGAGGCCGGGTCAAGTGTGTCGCAAACGGCGTGCGGGGCGTGGCGGCATCGCATCGTCAGCGCGCGCCGCCATGCAGCGCGGCGACGCGTGCGGCCACCATGATCGCCTTCATCTCGCGTACCGCATTGTCCCAGCCCGCGAAGATGGCATGCGCGACGATCGCGTGACCGATGTTCAGTTCGACGATGCCGTCGATCGCGGCAATCTGCTGCACGTTCGTGTAGTGCAGCCCGTGCCCCGCATTGACCTTCAGGCCAAGCTGCGCGCCGGCCTGCACGCCCGCGACGATACGCTCGTATTCGCGCTGCTGCTCCGCTTCGTCGTGCGCTTCGGCGTAGCGGCCCGTATGCAACTCGATCACCGGCGCGCCCGCTTCGTGCGCGGCGCGGATCTGCGCGTCGTCCGGGTCGATGAACAGCGACACGCGCACGCCCACGTCGGCGAGTTGCTTGCACGCCGCGCGCACGGCCTCGAAGTGGCCGGCGACGTCGAGACCGCCTTCGGTCGTCAGTTCCGCGCGCTTCTCCGGCACGAGGCACGCATCGTGCGGACGCACTTCGCACGCGATGTCGAGCATCTCGGCCGTCACCGCGCATTCGAGGTTCATGCGCGTCTTCAGCAGCGGGCGCAGTTCGCGCACGTCGGCGTCGACGATGTGACGACGATCCTCGCGCAGGTGCAGCGTGATCGCGTCCGCACCCGCCTCTTCGGCGGCGAGCGCCGCGCGGATCGGATCGGGATAGCGCGTGCCGCGCACATTGCGCAGCGTCGCGACGTGGTCGATGTTCACGCCGAGGTCGATGGCGGTGGGCGTTGTCAGGAAGAAGCTCATAGGTTTTGCAGGTCGATCAGGATCTGGCGCGTGGCGAGCGGCGTACCGCCGAGATAGGTGTTCAGCAGGAAGCGCATCAGCGTCTTGCTCTGCGCAACCGTCTGGGCTCGATGGTAATCGTCCTGCTCCATGTCGAGCAACGTCTGCCCGGTGACGACCGGCCAGTGCGACGGCACGTCGTCGTCCGCATTGCGCACGCCGCGCTCGGGATCGAACACGTACCGGCGCTCGGGTTCGACCGCGCGGCGCGCGGCCGTGCGGTTCAGCGCCATCGCATAGCCGGTCTCGCGCAGCAGCACGCGCTCGAACGAGCGCAGCACCTGCACCGCCGGCTCGCCGTGCGCGAGGCGCGTGAGGGTCAGCACGTAATGATTGAACAGCGGCGGCTGGGGATCCTCGCGCGCGCAGAATTTCACGAGCAGCTCGTTCGCGTAGAAACCGCACAACAGCCCGTCGCCGCCGAGCGGCAGCATCCCGCCGACCCACTCGGCGCCCGTCAGCGTGCGCACCTCGGATTTGCCGGACCACGACAGCAGCAGCGGCTGGAAGGTCTGCAATACGCCGCGCAACGCGGAGTGCGGGCGCTTTGCGCCCTTCGCGACGAGCGCGAGCCGGCCGTGATCGCGCGTCAGCACGTCGACGATCAGGCTCGTTTCCCGGTATGGATAGCTGTGCAGCACGAACGCCGGCTGTTCGGCGACGCGGAAATCGGACGTGCGAGACGTCGCGCGCCGCGCCTTGCGCGGCGGTTCGGGCGGTGCCGGCAGCGGCGCGTCGTTCGCGCCGGCCGTCACCGCGTCTTCGGTCGACGTCAGCGCGTCATTCGTACCCATAGGCACGCAGCCCCGCCTCGTTGTCGGCCCAACCGCTCTTCACCTTCACGAAGGTCTCGAGGTACACGGGGCCGTCGAACAGCTTCTCCATGTCCATCCGCGCCTCGGTGCTGATCTGCTTGAGCTTCTCGCCCTTCTTGCCGATCACCATCGCCTTGTGCGAATCGCGCTCGACGAGGATCGTCGCGAAGATGCGCTTCAGGCGGCCCTCCTCCTCGAACTTGTCGATCAGCACGGTGCTCGTGTACGGCAGTTCGTCGCCGGTCCAGCGGAATACCTTCTCGCGCAGGATTTCGGCCGCGAGAAAGCGCGAGCTGCGGTCGGTCAGTTCGTCCTCGCCGTAGATCGGCTCGCCTTCCGGCAGGTACGGCTTGATCGTGTCCAGCAGGCGCTTGATGTCTTCCGGCCGCTGCGCCGACAGCGGCACGAGCTCGGTGAATTCGCGCAGTCCGCTCACCTTCTGCATGAACGGGAACAGCGACGCCTTGTCGTTCACGCGGTCGATCTTGTTCGCGATCAGCAGCGTCGGCATGCCGGGCGGGATCAGGTCGAGCACCTTCTGGTCGTCGGGCCCGAAGCGGCCGGCCTCGATCACGAACAGGATCACGTCGACCGACGTCAGCGTCGACGTGACCGCGCGGTTCAGCGAACGGTTCAGCGCGGTGCTGTGACGGGTCTGGAAGCCGGGCGTGTCGACGAACACGAATTGCGCGTCGTCGAACGTGTTGATGCCGGTGATCCGGTGGCGGGTCGTCTGCGCCTTGCGCGACGTGATGCTGATCTTCTGGCCGACGAGTGCGTTCATCAACGTCGACTTGCCGACGTTCGGGCGGCCCACGATCGCGATCATGCCGCAACGGAAACCGGTAGGAGCGGGAGTGTTCATATCGTTTGGGAGACAGGTTCGGAAACGGCCGCGCGGCGCGCGGCACGATCGATGGGCAATTCAGTGGTCGGCATCGGCCACGCGCGCCTGCGCGGCGGCAAGACTCGCGCCGCCTGGCGGCGTCTCGGCGTCGGGCGCCGCGGCATCGCGTGCGCGCGCCGGCGGGCGCGCGGCGGAGTCGGTACTCGCGGAGGGCTTGTCGGCCGACGACGATGCCGAATCGGCTGCGTGGCCGGCCGGCTTGTCGGCTGCGCGCGGCGCGGCCTCGGCGGGTTTTTCCGCAGCCTTGTCGGGCCGCTCGGCCGGTTTGTCGGCAATCTTGTCGGTGGCCGGCTTCGCCGCCCGCTCGCCCTTGTCCGCTGCCGGCTCGACATGCGCCGCGCGAATCGCGGCCATCGGCGCGACGGCCGGCTCGGCGCCCGCGGCCGTAGCCGCAGCGGTCGCAGCCGGCACCGCGCCAGCCGCCCTGGCCTCGCGCGCCGCCGCACGCTCCTTCCGCTCCGGCGAGCGCAGGTCGAGCGCTTCCTGCACGCCCTTCACGCCCGGCACGATCTCGGGTTCGACGTGCTTGGACCCGCGTGCGTTTTTCGAGCGCTTCGGCTTCGCGGCCAGCATCGGCGCGGCCGCCATCACTTCGTCGAGCGCCTTCTTCGCGGCGGCCTGCTCGGCCGCGCGCCGGCTGGCGCCGGAACCCGATACCTTCACGTCCAGCTTCGGCACCGTGCACTCGACCTCGAACTGCTGATTGTGCGCCGCACCATGCGTCGCGACGACCGTATAGGTCGGCAGCGCGATCTTGTGCCCCTGCAGGTATTCCTGCAGCAGCGTCTTCGCGTCCTTGCCGAGCGTGCGCGGATCGATGTGGTCGAGAATCGGGATATAGAGCCGCTTGATGACCCCTTGGGCGGCTTCGAAGCCGCCATCGAGGAACACGGCCCCGATGATGGCTTCGAACGCGTCCGCAAGGATCGACGGGCGACGGAATCCCCCGCTGCGCAACTCGCCCTCGCCCAGCCGCAGGCCGTCCGAGATATTCAGGGCCTGAGCAATTTCATACAGCGACTGCTGTTTGACGAGGTTGGCGCGTACGCGCGACAGGTCACCTTCGTCCAGCTTGCTGAAACGCTGGAACAAAAGGGCGGCCACCGCGCAATTCAGAACGGAATCGCCGAGAAACTCGAGCCGTTCGTTGTGCGTGGCGCTGTGACTGCGATGGGTCAAAGCCTGGCGCAACAATTCCGCATTGCGAAATTCGTAGCGCAGCCGGCTTTCCAACTGGGATAGGGGCATGTACAGGAGTATAACGCGGGCGCCCGGTCGGGCCGAAACGGCACGGCCGGACACGAAAAGGCGTGACGAGGCGGTGTTACCGCCGGTTCTTAAAGTAGTTCGACAATACGCGACGCGGCCCGTGCGTCGCGTATTGCGTGTGAAGCGAATGCGGTCAGTTGAAGGAACCGATGCGCTTCAGGTCGCTGAAGTTCATCCAGATGAAGAACGCGCGGCCGACGATGTTCTGGTCCGGCACGAAACCCCAGTAGCGGCTGTCCGCGCTGTTGTCGCGGTTGTCGCCCATCATGAAGTAGTGACCGGGCGGCACCTTGCAGATCACGCCGCGGCTGTTGTACGTGCAGTTGTCGCGATACGGATAGTCGTATGCGCCCATCACGAACGGCGGCACGGCCGGGTTGTTGAGGATCGCGTTCTTCTTGTTGCCGATCGTTTCCTCGAACTGCTTCGCGTAATTCTGGCGCTCGTCGTCGAAGAAATCGGGCAGCGGCGCTTCGGGCACCGGCTGGCCGTTGATCGTGAGTTGCTTGTCCTGGTACGCGACCGTGTCGCCCGGCAGGCCGATCACGCGCTTGATGTAGTCGACCGACTCGTCCTTCGGATAACGGAACACGACGACGTCGCCGCGCGACAGCGGGCTGCCCTGCGTGATCTTCGTGTTCGTGACCGGCAGCCGCAGCCCGTACTCGAACTTGTTGACGAGGATGAAGTCGCCGACGAGCAGCGTCGGCACCATCGAGCCCGACGGAATCTTGAACGGCTCGACGACGAACGAACGCACGACGAACACGGCCAGGATCACCGGGAAGAAGCTCGCCGTGTACTCGAGCCACCACGGCTGGCGCAGCTTTTCGTCACGCAGCTTCGAACGCGTCTGCACGGCGTTTTCGTCCGCGAAACGCTTGTCGATGCGCGCCTGCTGGCGATCGAACTCCTCGATCGCCGAGTCGGCCGCCTTGCGACGCCGCGGCAGGAACACCAGTTTGTCCAGCACCCACGCTACGCCCGTCACGACGACGAGCACAAAAAGAATCAGCGCAAAATTCATAAAAGGATCAGTCCTGTTATTTGTCTTCGACGCGCAAGATCGCGAGGAACGCCTCCTGCGGGATCTCGACCGACCCCACCTGCTTCATGCGCTTCTTACCCGCCTTCTGCTTTTCGAGCAGCTTCTTCTTCCGCGTGATGTCGCCGCCGTAGCACTTCGCCAGCACGTTCTTGCGCAGCGCCTTGATGTTCTCGCGCGCGATGATGTGCGCGCCGATCGTGGCCTGGATCGCCACGTCGTACATCTGGCGCGGAATGATCTCGCGCATCTTCGCGGCCACTTCGCGGCCGCGGTACTGCGACTGCGAACGGTGGACGATGACCGACAGCGCATCGACCTTGTCGCCGTTGATCAGCATGTCGACCTTCACGACGTCGGCCGTACGGTATTCCTTGAACTCGTAGTCCATGGAAGCGTAGCCGCGCGACACCGACTTCAGCCGATCGAAGAAATCGAGCACGATCTCGGCCATCGGAATCTCGTAGGTCAGTTGAACCTGTCGGCCGTGGTACTGCATGTTGATCTGCGAGCCGCGCTTCTGCTCGCACAGCGTGATCACCGAGCCGACGTAGTCCTGCGGCATGTACAGGTTCACCGTGACGATCGGCTCGCGGATCTCCTCGATCTTCGGCGGCTCCGGCATCTTCGCCGGATTCTCGACCTTGATGATCGAGCCGCCGCTCATCACGACCTCGTAGACGACCGTCGGCGCGGTCGTGATGAGATCCATGTCGAACTCGCGCTCGAGCCGCTCCTGCACGATTTCCATGTGCAGCAGGCCGAGGAAGCCGCAGCGGAAGCCGAAGCCGAGTGCCTGCGACACTTCCGGCTCGTACTGCAGCGATGCGTCGTTGAGCTTCAGCTTTTCGAGCGATTCGCGCAGCGCGTCGTACTGGTTCGCCTCGACCGGATAGAGCCCCGCGAACACCTGCGGCTTCACTTCCTTGAAGCCCGGCAGCGCCTCGGCGGCAGCCTTGGCCGCGTGCGTGACGGTATCGCCGACCTTCGCGGCCGTCAGCTCCTTGATGCCGGCGATGATGAAGCCCACCTGCCCGGCCGACAGCGATTCGAGATTGCGCGACTTCGGCGTGAACACGCCGACGTGCTCGACCGGATACTGCGCACCGGTCGCCATCATCTTGATCTTGTCCTTCGGGCGCAGCGTGCCGTTGACGATGCGCACCAGCATCACGACGCCGACGTAGTTGTCGAACCACGAATCGATGATGAGCGCCTGTAGCGGCGCGGCCGGATCGCCCTTCGGCGGCGGCACTTTCGCGATCAGCGCTTCGAGCACGTCCTCGACGCCGAGGCCCGTCTTCGCGCTGCAGCGCGTCGCGTCGGCCGCATCGATGCCGATTACGTCCTCGATCTCCTCGATCGCGTTCTCGGGGTTCGCGGCCGGCAGGTCGATCTTGTTCAGCACGGGCACGACCTCGACGCCGAGCTCGATCGCCGTGTAGCAGTTCGCGACCGTCTGCGCCTCGACGCCCTGGCTGGCGTCGACGACCAGCAGCGCGCCTTCGCACGCGGACAGCGAACGGCTGACCTCGTACGAAAAGTCGACGTGCCCCGGCGTGTCGATCAGGTTCAGGTTGTAGACCTTGCCGTCGCGCGCGCGATAGGACAACGCGGCAGTCTGCGCCTTGATCGTGATGCCGCGCTCGCGCTCGATATCCATCGAGTCGAGCACCTGCGCCTCCATTTCACGGTCGGCGAGGCCGCCGCATACCTGGATGATGCGATCCGCGAGCGTCGACTTGCCATGGTCGATGTGGGCGATGATCGAGAAATTGCGAATATGATCCATTCAGTGCCGATCAAGCGAAAAAGGCGCGCTCACGACTGCGGAGCACGCCTTGTAAGTCGGTGAAAAAACGGCTTATTTTAGCCGAAAAGGCTTACGCCGGGCGGGATTTCGGACGCCCCGTCACGCGGGGGCCCGACGGAGCCGCCCGCCGGATCATGCCCCGTGCGAAGCGGCGCCGGCCGGCGGGGACCAGGTTCAGCCCCGAGCCGCCAGCGCGTCGCGCACCCGCGCGTCGTCGAACCGGTGGCGGCACACTTCCGCGCCGTCCAGCAGCAGCACGGGCACGTCCTCGTCGTAACGCGCGACGAGCGCCGCGTCGGTGTCGATGTCGACATAGTCGACCGCGACGCCGAATTCGGCCGCCACCGGCGCCAGTGCGTCGCGCATGTCGTCGCACAGGTGGCACCAGCCGCGGCCGTAGAGCGTGAACATCGGCGCGTTACTTCTGGCGCGGCCGCACGGGCACGAACTGCGTGTTGTCGCCACGCCGCACGAGCACCGCGACCGCCTTCTGCGGATCGAGCTGCGCGGTCACGTCGGCGAACTGCTTCGCGTTCGTGATGTCGGTGTCGCCCACACGCAGCACGATGTCGCCGCGCTGCAGGCCTGCACGGGCGGCCGGGCCGTCGACGCCGTCGATCTGCACGCCGTTCTTCAACTTCAGCGTCTTCATCTGCTCCGCCGTCAGGTCGCTGACCGTCAGGCCGAGCGAATTGGTCTGGCGCGGCTTCTGCGGCGCGTTCTTGCGCTGCTCGGCCTTCGCCGTCGACTCGGTCGGCGTCTCGGCGATCGTGATCGGCAGATCGCGTGCCTGACCCTTGCGCCATACGCTGACCGTCGCCTTCGTGCCGGGCTTCGTGTCGCCGACCATGCGCGGCAGATCCGACGCCGCCTCGACCGGACGGCCGTTGAACTTCAGGATAATGTCGCCCGGCTGGATGCCGGCCTTGTCGGCCGGGCCGCCCGGCTCGACGCTGCTGACGAGTGCGCCTTCGGCCTTCGGCAGCCCGATCGAGTCGGCCACGTCCTTCGTCACCTCGCCGATCGCCACCGCGATCCGGCCGCGCGTGACCTTGCCCGTCGCCTTCAGCTGGTCGGCCACGCGCATCGCCTCGTCGATCGGAATCGCGAACGAAATGCCCATGAAGCCGCCGGTCCGGCTGTAGATCTGCGAGTTGATGCCGATCACCTCGCCCTGCATGTTGATCAGCGGGCCGCCCGAGTTGCCGGGGTTCACGGCGACGTCGGTCTGGATGAACGGCAGGTAGTCGCCCGTGTTGCGGCTCTTCGAGCTGACGATGCCGGCCGTGACCGTGTTGTCGAGGCCGAACGGCGAGCCGATCGCGACGACCCACTCGCCGACGCGCACCTTGTTCGAATCGCCGATCGCGACGACCGGCAGGTTCGACGCCTGGATCTTGACGACCGCGACGTCGGTGCGATCGTCGACGCCGATCAGCTTCGCCTTGAATTCGCGCTTGTCGGTCAGCGTCACGTAGATGGTGTCCGCATCGTCGACGACGTGCGCATTGGTCATCACGTAACCGTCGGCCGACACGATGAAGCCCGAGCCGACGCCGCGGTTCTGCTCGGTGTCGGGCGGATTGTCCGGCGCCGGCGCATTCTTCGGGTTGCTGCCGTTGCCACCGTTGCCGCCGTTGCCGGGCGCCTGCGGCAGCGGAATGCCGAAGAAGCGCCGGAAGAATTCCGACATGTCGCCGTTGTCGAAGCCCGGCGGGAGCATGCCGCGCGGGCCGCTCGTCGGCACGTTGGCGGTGGTCCGGATGTTCACGACGGCCGGCCCGACCTTTTCGACCAGATCGGCAAAGTCGGGCAGGCTGGCAGCGGGAGCCGTCACTGCGAATGCGGTATGCGGCACGAGCGGCAGGCAGGCAGACAGCGCCGCCGCCGCGAGCCATTTGCGCAGCGTGAGTTTCATCATGTCGGGAGCCGTAGCGTTACTTGGAAGCCTTGTATTCTATGGCAGACGCGAACTGCTGCAACGTAGCCGGCGGCACTTCGCCGAGCACGGTGATCCAGTAGTCGCCGCGGCGCTTCACGAGAACGTGCGTCGCGCCGGTGCTGCCCGCGCCTTCCTTGCGCGTATTCTTTTCGGCCGGCTCGATGAAAACCGAGATCGTCGCGAGGCCGTCGGTGAAGACGGCCTGATCGACCGGGATCGGCGGATCGCCCGCGTCGCGCGCGGCCATCGGCCGGCGCACTTCACGGATCTTCTGGAAGCCGGCGACGCTCGGCGCAAGCTGCCAGCCCTGCGCCTCCATGTCGACCGTCGCGACCGGCGGGCGCACGACCGTCCAGCCGCTCAGGTTGCGCATGCCGGCTGCAATCGCGGCCTTGTCGCCGCTTGCGCCGCCCGTCTGCAATTGCGAGAACGCGATCTGTTCGAGCACGTGATCGTTCGCGTCGAGCGTCTGCGAACGCAGCAACAGCCCCGTGCGCGCATCGGCCCACAGCTTGTACGTGAAACGGTACGCATCCTTCGGCACGAGCTCGACGACCTGCGCGTCGATTCCGGCCACACGGTCCTTGCCGAGCGACTTCGCGTCGTACACGGACATCACGTGCTCGCCGCTCGCGCCGAGCAGCGCGGGGAACGAGTCGCGCGTCTGACGGCGCTCGACCACGCACAGCTTGCGCTCGGGCACGAACGTGTACAGCTCGTCGTTGTGCCGCAGCAGCTTGCGCGGCTTGCCGTCGAGCGTCTCGATCCGCTCGAACTCGCCGTCGCGGGACGACACGTGCGCGATGCGCGACGACTGCACATACCCGCCGCGCTGGTAGACGAACGTACCTTCGTAGCTCTGTTGCTGCGCCGCCTGCTGCACGCGGTCGAGCCAGTCTGCGGCGCCCTTGCGGGTCGCGACGGGATCGTCCGGTTGCTGGGCGCTGGCGGGAAGGGATTGAACGGACAACAGGGCGGCTGCGCAAAGCAGGAGGGCCGGCAGCCGCTTCCATCCGGAGATGGCGTGATTCAACTGCAATGTCCGCATCGGGTTTATTGGCCTGGCGTGGTGGTCACGGCGGCGCGGATCAGCGGCATCGGACCCGTGACGACGGGCTGCTGGGCGAATTGCTGGTGCGCTTCAAGGTATTGGTCGAGGCTGGCGTCGCGAATGATGTTGACGTCCTGCAGACCCGGCTGGGCCGATGCCTGCGCAACCGTCACGCGCTGCAGGTTGCCGTTCTGCGGCGCGCCGACCGATGCGACCTGGACGGCGCCCGGGGCACCGGCCGTCTGCATCTGCGGGACGACGATCCACGTCAGCGTGGCGGCCGCGGCGGCCACCGCGAACGCGGGCACGACGCGGCGGCGCAGCGACAGCAGCTTGCCTGCGACCGGCGCGGCCGCCGGCGCCAGCAGATGCGGCTCGCTTTCGAGCGCAGCCGACATGCGCGCGGTGAACGCGACGCTCAGCGCGGGCGGCAGCGCGAGCTCGTCCGAGCGCAGCGCATCGCCGATCAGGTGGTAATGGGCCCACACGGCGCGATCCGCGCGGTCGAGCTCAGCCAGAAACTGCCCGTGATCCGGGCCATCGAACATTTCGCCGTCGACCAGCGCGGAAAGGCGCTCGCCGCGCGAGCACGCTTGCGATTGCGTATTGACCGACCCCATGATGCTCCCCATCTTGCACACCCCGTCGTGAATTCACGACTCTATCCGTAACTAGACCCCGACCCGCGTCGTTCCGCCCGTCGCGCTTACCAGCGCTTGCCTTCGGGCGTATCGAGCAGCGGACGCAATTTGGCAGCGATTGCCTCGCGCGCGCGGAAGATTCGCGACCGGACCGTCCCGATCGGACAGCCCATCATTTCCGCGATCTCTTCGTAGCTCAGGCCCTCGATCTCGCGCAGCGTGATTGCCTGGCGCAGTTCTTCGGGCAGCAGAGCCATTGCAGCGTTGACCGTTTCGGCAATCTGCTTGCTCATCAACATCGACTCAGGCGTGTTGATATCCCTTAGTTGGTCTGCGTCGGAGAAAGTTTCCGCTTCCTCCGCATCGGCCTCGGTCGAGGTCGGCGCCCGGCGGCCTTGCGTCGCAAGGTAGTTCTTCGCCGTGTTCACGGCAATTCGGTACAACCACGTATAGAACGCCGATTCGCCGCGGAATTGCGGCAGCGCACGATACGCCTTGATGAACGCGTCCTGGGCCACATCCTCGACCTCGGCGGGATCCCGCACGAGGCGCGAAATCAACCGAATGATCTTGCGGTGGTATTTGGAGACCAGGAGTTCGAACGCCGCCTTGTCGCCCTTCTGTACGCGCTCGACCAGAGCCTGATCGATTTCTTTTTCACTCACCTGACAAATCCGTTAACTAGGGATGCAACGCGGAGCGTTATTGTAGCGTTCCGGCGCCGGACGCTGGTTACGGCCGGTAACCGCGCGGCCGTCATGCCCGCCCCGCCGCGCCTGCCGTCCTCGCCAGCACCGACAGCGCGCTGAACGATGCGGCATCGAGCGCATCGGCCGGAATCAGCAGCGGCCGGGCCCGCCGGACGCCCTGCCCGACCGACAGCACCAGCAGCAGGCTGCTCCAGTGCGCGTGGCCCGTCACCCGGCCGCGGGCCAGCAACCGCCCGGTGCGGCCAAACGCCGCAATCTCCCCGAACGCATCGATCCGCAGCTCG
This sequence comes from Burkholderia sp. BCC1208, assembly GCF_902833095.1. Classification (NCBI taxonomy): domain Bacteria; kingdom Pseudomonadati; phylum Pseudomonadota; class Betaproteobacteria; order Burkholderiales; family Burkholderiaceae; genus Burkholderia; species Burkholderia sp. BCC1208. The sequence goes on from NZ_CADFDY010000001.1 coordinate 857,635, forward strand.
GCCGGCAGCCGGCGGGCGCAGGCCCGTGCCGCCCATACGGCCAGCAGTGCCGCCGTCGCGGCCGACACCCCCGTGCCGGCGGCAGCGCCCGCGCGCGGCGCCCAGAACAGATACGCCGACGCGGCAGCCGACGCGACGAACGCGGCCAGCACGAGATACGACACGGCCGAGGCCCGCAACGCAAAGCGCTGCGGACGCCCGGCCGGAGCATCGAATGGACTCGTCAAGTGATTCGACGTCAGACGCGCTTGAACACCAGCGTGCCGTTGGTACCGCCGAAGCCGAAGTTGTTCTTCACGGCAACGTCGATCTTCATGTCACGCGCGGTGTTCGCGCAGTAATCGAGATCGCACTCGGGGTCCTGGTTGAAGATGTTGATGGTCGGCGGCGACACGTTGTTGTGCAGCGCCAGCACCGAGAACACCGATTCGAGGCCGCCCGCGCCACCCAGCAGGTGGCCCGTCATCGACTTCGTCGAGTTCACGACGAGCTTGTACGCGTGCTCGCCGAAGGCCGCCTTCACCGCGTCGGACTCGTTCTTGTCGCCCAGCGGCGTCGACGTGCCGTGCGCGTTCAGGTACTGGACCTCGTCCGCGTTCAGGCCGGCGTCGCGCAGCGCCGCGACCATGCAGCGGCGCGGACCGTCCATGTTCGGCGCGGTCATGTGGTACGCGTCGCCCGTCATGCCGAAGCCCGCGACTTCCGCGTAGATCTTCGCGCCGCGCGCCTTCGCCGCCTCGTACTCTTCGAGCACCATCACACCCGAGCCCTCGCCCAGCACGAAGCCGTCGCGGTCCTTGTCCCACGGACGCGACGCGGCAGCCGGATCGTCGTTGCGGGTCGACAGCGCGCGCGCTGCCGCGAAACCGCCGATGCCGAGCGGCGACACCGTCGATTCGGCGCCGCCCGCGACCATCACGTCGGCGTCGCCGGCCTGGATCAGGCGCGCGGCGAGGCCGATGCTGTGCAGGCCGGTCGTGCAGGCCGTCACGGCCGCGAGGTTGGGGCCCTTCAGGCCGAACATGATGCTCAGGTGACCCGAGATCATGTTGATGATCGAACCCGGCACGAAGAACGGCGAAATCCGGCGCGCGCCGCGATCGACGTAGGTCTGGTGCGTATCTTCGATCATCGGCAGGCCGCCGATGCCGGAGCCGACCAGCACGCCGATGCGTTCCGCGTTGGCTTCGTTCACTTCCAGCCCGCTGTCCCGGATGGCCTGGACGCCGGCGGCGATGCCGTAATGGATGAACGTATCCATGTTCCGGGCTTCCTTCGCCGGGATGTATTCCTCGGCGCTGAAACCCTTCACTTCGCCCGCGAAATGGCAGGCGAGGTTCGACGCATCGAACTTCGTGACGGTGGCGATACCGGACTTGCCGGCGACGAGATTGGCCCAGCCGTCGGCAACATTATTGCCAACAGGCGAAATCAGCCCCAGGCCTGTAACGACAACACGACGGCGGCTCACGGTAACCTCTTTTCCATTATTGGATGACAAAAACAAAAGCCACAGTGGCCACAGGAACCAGCCCTGCGAGCCCTGTGGCTGTTAGTCCATCCGGCGCGAAGCCGGCAGGATGGCGCGTCAATCGCGAAGATCGCGGCGACGTGGCGGACAAGCGCGAAAGGCGCTTACGCCTTGACGTTTGCGCGAGCGTAGTCGATCGCTTGCTGAACGGTCGTGATCTTCTCTGCTTCTTCGTCCGGGATTTCCATGCCGAACTCGTCTTCGAGCGCCATCACCAGTTCGACCGTGTCGAGCGAGTCGGCGCCCAGGTCGTTCACGAACGAAGCTTCGTTCTTGATCTCGGCTTCCGCGACGCCCAGTTGTTCAGCGACGATCTTCTTGACACGTTGTTCGATGTTGTCCATTACCCCTCCGAGGGAAAGTTCAGATTTACAAGTGCGCGCATTTTATCAGGTTTGCTGACGCCAAAACGCGCGTTGGCTTGATGGTCGATCAAGCGCCGATCCGCCTGAAAAACGGGATACGGCGCGGATGGTAAACGAAAATCGTTACGACATGTACATGCCGCCGTTCACGTGCAGCGTCGTGCCGGTGATGTAACCGGCCTGCGGCGATGCGAGGAACGCGACGGCATGGGCGATGTCCTCCGGGCTGCCGAGGCGGCCGAGCGGAATCTGGGTCTTGAGCGCGGCCTGCTGTTCTTCCGGCAGCGTCTTCGTCATGTCGGTGTCGATGAAGCCCGGCGCCACGCAGTTCACCGTGATGCCGCGGCTGCCGATTTCGCGCGCGAGCGCACGCGTCATGCCCGCGACGCCGGCCTTCGCGGCCGCGTAGTTGACCTGACCCGGATTGCCGGCCGAGCCGACCACCGACGTGATGTTGATGATACGGCCGCCGCGCGCCTTCATCATCGGGCGCAGCACCGCACGCGACAGACGGAACACCGACTTCAGGTTGGTGTCGATCACCGCGTCCCAGTCCTCGTCCTTCATCCGCATCGCGAGCTGGTCCTGCGTGATGCCCGCGTTGTTGACGAGCACGTTCAGCGCGCCGAATTCCTTCACGGTCGCGTCGATCAGCGCCTCGGCGGCGGCTGCGTCGTTGACGTTCAGCACCGCACCGCGGCCCGTGACGCCCGCTTCCGCGAACGCCGCGGTGATCGCGGCGGCGCCCGATTCGCTCGTCGCCGTGCCGATCACCGTCGCGCCCAGGCGCGCGAGCTCGAGCGCGATCGAACGGCCGATGCCGCGCGACGCGCCGGTCACGATCGCCACCTGTTTATCGAGAGTCTTGTCCATGAATCGAATATCCGTTGCTTGGGAAAAGGCGCCGCGTCAGGCGGTCACCAGCTTGAGCGCTTCGTCGAGCGAAGCCGGATCGAACACCGACGCACCCGTCAGGTTGGCGTCGATGCGCTTCGTCAGGCCGGCGAGCACCTTGCCCGGACCGCATTCGATCACGTGCGTGACGCCCGTGCCCGCGATGTGCCGCACGCACTCGACCCAGCGCACCGGGCCCGCGGCCTGGCGCACCAGCGCATCCTTGATCGCGGCCGGATCGCCGACCACGGCGACGTCGATGTTGTTGATGACCGGAATCTGCGGCGCCTTCACGTCGACGTTCGCGAGATAGTCGCGCAATTGGTCCGACGCCGGCTTGAGCAGCGACGAATGGAACGGCGCCGACACCGGCAGCGGCAGCGCACGCTTCGCGCCCTTCGCCTTCGCGATTTCGCACGCCTTTTCGACCGCGGCCTTGCTGCCTGCGATCACGACCTGCGCGGGCGCATTGAAGTTCACCGCTTCGACGACGCCCGCTTCCGCGGCTTCGGCGCACACCGCGCGCACCGTGTCGTCGTCGAGGCCCAGGATCGCGGCCATGCCGCCCTGGCCGACCGGCACGGCCGTCTGCATCGCCTGCGCGCGAAAGCGCACGAGCGGCACCGCGTCCTTGAACGCGAGCGCGCCGACCGCGACGAGCGCCGTGTATTCACCGAGGCTGTGGCCGGCGACGATCGACGGCGCCGGACCGCCTGCCTGCTGCCACGCGCGGTAGCACGCGTACGCCGCGGTCAGCATCACGGGCTGCGTGTTGGTGGTCAGATTCAGCTCTTCGGCCGGACCTTCGGCGATCAGCTTGCCGAGATCCTGATTGAGTGCATCGGACGCTTCCTGGAGCGTCTCGCGTACAACGGCCAGATCGGCGAATGCGTTGAGCATGCCGATCGTCTGCGAGCCCTGCCCCGGAAAAACGAATGCAAATTTCATATCGTCCCCAATTGAATCGATTCGGACGGCGCGCACGAACGGCGCGCCGACGGGATCCGCGCGCGGCAATCGCGCGCTGCGGATCAGAAGCGGAAGACCGACGCGCCCCAGGTGAAGCCGCCGCCGACGCCTTCGATCAGCACGTGCTGGCCACGCTGGATGCGGCCGTCGCGCACCGCGACGTCGAGCGCCAGCGGGATCGACGCGGCCGACGTATTGCCGTGCTGGTCGACCGTCACGACCATGCGCTCCTGCGGCAGGCCGAGCTTGCGGCAGGTACTGGTCATGATGCGGATGTTGGCCTGGTGCGGAATCAGCCAGTCGATTTGCTCGGGCGCGAGATTCGCCTTCGCGAGCGCTTCGATCGCGACCTTTTCGAGCACGTTGACCGCGAGCTTGAACACGGCCTGCCCGTCCATGTGCAGGAACGCGCTGCCGTCGATCACGCCGCGATTGACGTTGCCCGGCGTGCACAGGATGTTCGAGTAGCTGCCGTCCGCGTGCAGCGCGCTGCCGAGCACGCCCGGCTCTTCCGATGCGGACAGGATCACCGCGCCCGCGCCGTCGCCGAACAGCACGCAGGTCGTGCGGTCCTTGAAGTCGAGAATGCGCGAGAACGTCTCCGCGCCGATCACGAGCGCCGTACGGTGCTGGCCGCTGCGGATGAAGCTGTCGGCCGTCGCCATCGCATACGCGAAGCCCGAACACACGGCCTGCACGTCGAATGCCGCACCGCCGTTCTTGATGCCGAGCTTGTTCTGCAGCAGGCACGCGGTGCTCGGGAACACGAAATCGGGGGTCGAAGTCGCGACGATGATCAGGTCGATCGACTGCGGATCGATACCGGCCGCTTCGATCGCACGACGCGACGCCTCGAGCGCGAGATCGCTCGTCGTGACGTCGGGTGCGGCGAAATGGCGCGCATGGATGCCCGTGCGCGCCACGATCCATTCATCGCTCGTCTCGATGCCTTCCTTCGCGAGACGATCGGTCAACTGCTGGTTGGTGACGCGGTCGGGCGGCAGGTAGCTGCCCGTGCCGAGCACGCGGGAATAGAGAGTCGATTGGGCCATTTATGCTTTAGAGGATTGCGCAGCGGAAGGTTCGGCGTGATGGCCTGCGGCCGGGCTTGCATGGCCCGCGCCGCCCGCGTCGTGCTCGCCATCGCCGAGCGACACTGAATTATCCGCCATCGCGCGCGTGAGGCGCTCCAGCACCCCGTTTTTGACGGCATCATACCCGCGTTTGATCGCCCACTCAAACGCGTAGGCGTCGGCCGAACCGTGGCTCTTGATCACGAGGCTCTTCAGCCCCAGCAGCGCAGCGCCGTTGTACTGGCGGTGGTCGACGCGCTTCTTGAAACGCATCAGCACGGGCAGCGCGAGCAGCGCCATCAGCTTCGACATCAGCGAACGGCCGAACTCCTCGCGGATGATGTCCGACAGCATCTGCGCGAGCCCTTCGGACGTCTTCAGCGCGACGTTGCCGACGAAGCCGTCGCAGACGATCACGTCGACGGTGCCCTTGTAGATGTCGTTGCCTTCCACGTTGCCGCGGAAATTGAGCGTGCTGGCGCGCAGCAGCTCGCCTGCGCGCTTGATCGTCTCGTTGCCCTTGATGACCTCTTCGCCGATGTTCAGCAGGCCGATCGTCGGGCGCTCCTTGCCTTCGAGGGCGGCCACGAGCGCGTGCCCCATCTCCGCGAACTGCAGCAGATGCTGCGGCTCGCAGTCGACGTTCGCGCCGAGGTCCAGCATCATCGTGTAGCCGGTCGGGTTCGGCAGCGCGAACGCGATCGCGGGCCGCTCGATGCCGGGCAGCGTCTTGAGTACGTAACGGGAAACGGCCATCAGCGCGCCGGTGTTGCCGGCCGAAATGCAGGCCTGCGCCGCGCCTTCCTTGACGTGGTTGAGCGCCACGCGCATCGAAGAATCCTTCTTCTTGCGCAGCGCCACTTCGACAGGGTCGTCCATCGCCACGATTTCGGTGGCGGGCACGATGGTCAACGCGGGATCGTCGAGGGCTTTCAGCTTCTTCAGCTGAGCGCGAATCGCGCTTTCGATGCCGACGAGCATCAGGTGCGCATCGGGATGCGCGCGGACGAACTTGACTGCCGCGGGAACGGTCACGGACGGGCCGTGGTCGCCTCCCATGCAATCGATTGTGAGCTTTACGGTCATGGAATGCGACGAATTTCAGGCACAAAAAAGCGGCAGTTGAATGCCGCCTTTTTGTTGAGCCAGGAAAGTGTCAAGCGAACCAGTTGTCACGCGAACGGCGAACGTAGCGCGCAACGCGTGACTTGACGCTTAGTCGTTCTTCGTCTTGACGACTTTCTTGCCGCGATAGTAGCCGTTCGGGCTGACGTGGTGACGCAGGTGCACTTCACCCGTGCTCGGCTCGACTGCCAGCGGCGCTGCCGTCAGGAAATCGTGCGAACGATGCATGCCGCGCTTCGACGGCGACTTCTTGTTTTGCTGGACTGCCATGACTAACTCCTAAATAATTTTCCGGATTCTAACACAGCCCGATCCGGCGCTTAACTACCCTGGCCCAAAGCCCTTACGCCTTCCCGCGCCACAACTGCTTAATGTTTCTTGGTGCCGTCACCGTCCTTCTTCAACGCTTGCAGCGCTGCGAACGGATTCGGCCGTTTGCCTTCGTCCCCGGCTTCGTCGGACTCCTCGTCCGCCTCTTCCACGGGACCGCTCGCGCCCGACACGAGGCTTTCGTGAACTGCCGGGCAAACCTCGTGCTTGGGCACGAGCGGCAACGAAAGCAGCAATTCCTCTTCGATCAAGTCGACGAGATCGAACTGGCGTGAGCCCACGATCACATCGGCTTCATCGTCGTCGAGCGGAAATTCCTCGGCTTCTTCTTCGGTCGCGACGACCCGGTACGTCATGTCGACGTCGAACGTCTGGTCGTACGGCGTCACGCAGCGCTGGCACGTGAGCCACGCATGGCCGTGCACCGCGAGGCGCAGATACGGCTGCTGCCCGTCGGCGCCGTCGTCCTGCAACTCCTTCTGCGTGAACCCTTCCGCCTGCCACGTGAAGACCGTGTCGCGATCCGGCGCGTCCGTCGGCACTTCGTTTAACATGCGCGGCAGCTGCGAGAGGCGCACCGCCCCGGCTGCCTGCCGCCCGCTGCGGGCGAACTCGAACAGGTCGACCGCATGCGGATCGAGGGCCGCTGCAGGTTTGCCAGAAGAAGTGTTCATGTGCGCTCCTGCCTACAGGCTGACTTGCGGGATCCGGCTTGGCACCGCTCGCGTACGGCTCATCGAAGGATGACGTACTTTACTTCCGAAGACCCGGCAGGCGCCACCACAACGAAAGCCTGCCGACGAAAAGCGGGAAAGCATACCTGTTTTACCTTTTGCGGTCAATCACTTAAGCTTGCGTCCGCGCAACGCCGCGCCCCACCTGACGATTCACCGACCCAACCGACCATGCCGGATACCGTTTGCCGCCCGCCGCGGCTGATTCTTGCCTCCAGTTCCCGCTATCGCCGCGCGCTCCTCGAGCGCCTCGGCGTACCGTTCGACGTCGTGTCGCCCGACCTCGACGAAACCCCGCTCGCCGGCGAAACGCCGGCCGCGACCGCGCTGCGTCTCGCCGGCGCGAAAGCGCGCGCCGTGGCCGCGACGATCGACGCGCCGGACGGCGTCCTCGTGATCGGGTCGGACCAGGTCGCGACCTTCGACGGGCACCAGATCGGCAAGCCTGGCACGCATGAGCGCGCGCTTGCGCAACTCGTGTCGATGCAGGGCCGTGAAGTCGAATTCCACACCGCACTCTGCCTGTACGACAGCCGTACGGACGATGCGCAGATCGAGGACATCGTCACGCACGTGCGCTTCCGTTCGCTGCCCGAAGCCGAGCTCGACGCCTACCTGCGCGCGGAAACGCCGTACGACGTGGCCGGCAGCGCGAAATCCGAAGGGCTCGGCATCGCCCTGCTCGACGCGATCGATTCGGACGACCCGACCGCGCTCGTCGGCCTGCCGCTGATCGCCCTCACGCGGATGCTGCGCGCCGCCGACTACCCGCTGTTTGCAATCACCCGAGGAGACCGCGCATGACCGCCGGCACGCTTTATCTTGTCCCGAACACGCTCGGCGAAGGCGACGAATCGATGCTCGCCGCCGTGCTGCCCGCCGCCGTGCAGGCGCGCGCCGGCACGCTCGGCTATTACATCGGCGAAAACGCGAAAACGACCCGCGCGTTTCTGAAGAAGATCGGCACGACGCGCCCGATCCAGGAAATCGAGATCAGCGAACTGAACGTCAATACGCCGGGCGGCGCCATCGACCGGCTGCTCGCGCCCGTACTGGCCGGCGCGGACGCCGGCCTCGTGTCGGAGGCCGGCTGTCCTGCCGTCGCCGACCCCGGCGCGCTGCTGGTGCGCCGCGCGCACGAGCGCGGCGTGAAGGTCGTGCCGCTGGTCGGGCCGAGTTCGATCCTGCTCGCGCTGATGGCGTCGGGCCTGAACGGCCAGAGTTTCGCGTTCAATGGCTACCTGCCGGTCGATGCGGCCGCGCGCGCGAAGCGTCTGCGCGAACTCGAGCAACTGTCGCGCAAGGCGCGCCAGACGCAGATCTTCATCGAAACGCCGTACCGAAATCACGCGATGCTCGACACGCTGGTCGCGACCTGCGCGCCGTCGACGCAGATCTGCGTCGCGGCCGACCTGACCCTCCCGACCGAGACGATCGCGAGCCGCACGGTGATGGACTGGAAAAAGGCGCCTGCGCCGAATCTGCACAAGCGCCCCGCGATCTTCCTGCTGCTCGCGAACTGATGCCGCGACCGGCGATCGGCTGACCGATGAAAGTGAAAGGCGGGCCATTTCGGCCCACCGATTACTGCCGTCGTCGGTCAGCCGTCAGCGCAGGCTGACCGACGCGCCGCCGGCCGTCAGCGCCTTCATCGCGGCGCCCCCGACGGCCGCGCCGAACTTGCGCGCGACCCGATTCGTCAGGCTTTCCTTCACCGTGTAGTCGACCAGATCCGGCGCCTTCAGCACGTCGCGCGCGACCGTGTCGGTCGTGCCGTAGCCGTCGGCGAGCCCGAGCTCGACGCTCTTCTCGCCGGTCCAGAACAGGCCCGAGAACATGTCGGGCGTCTCGTGCAGCCGCTTGCCGCGGCCATCCTTCACGGCCTTGATGAACTGCGCATGCACCTGGTCGAGCAGCGCCTGCGCGTGCGCGTCCATCTTCGGCGTTTCCGGCGAGAACGGATCGTAGAAGCCCTTGTTTTCGCCCGACGTATGCAGGCGCCGCTCGACCCCGAGCTTGCCCATCAGCCCGGTGAAGCCGAACCCGTCCATCAGCACGCCGATCGACCCGACGATGCTCGCCTTGTCGACGAAGATCTTGTCGGCCGCGGACGCGATGTAATAGCCGCCCGACGCGCACATGTCGGTCACGACGACGTACAGCGGCTTGTCCGGATACTTGCCGCGCAACCGCCGGATCTCGTCGTAGACCATGCCGGCCTGCACCGGACTGCCGCCCGGGCTGTTGATCCGCAGCACGACGCCGGCCGTGCCATCGTCGTCGAACGCGGCGTCGAGCGCCGTGTTGATGTCGTCGGCGTTCGCGTTGACGCCGGCCGCGATCTCGCCGTCGATCGTCACGAGCGCCGTATGCCGCCCGCTCGACGAGAACTTCGAATCGCTCGAGAAATCGATCAGCGCGAACGCGAGCAGCACGAACACGCCGAGAAACGCGAAGCGGAAGAAGATCTTCCAGCGCCGTGCCGCGCGCTGCTCCTTGACGGCCGCGAGCGCGATCCGCTCGAGCGCCGCGCGCTCCCAGCTCGGTTCACGGTTGTCGGGACGGGAGGAGGAATCCGGGGAATTCGGTTGGTCGGCCATGCAGTGGTGTCGTCAGTCGGTCGTGGCGGGAGTGGCGGGAGTGGCAGGATGCAGATCGGCATCGGGCACCCAGAATACCGCACGGCCGTCGGGCGTGTCGCGCTCGTCGACCTCGACCGGGCGCAGGCGGCCGCCGCGGCACGGGCCGCCGACGCACTTGCCGGTATCCGGTGCATAGATCGCGCCGTGCGTCGCGCACATCAGATAGAGGCCCGACGACTCGAAGAACTGCCCTTCGGCCCAGTCGAGCTCCATCGGCACGTGCGCGCAGCGGTTCAGGTAGCCGTAGGCGCGGCCGTCGTAGCGCACGAAGAACACGACGGCCTGCTCGCCGCGCAGCGTCGCGTCGACGCGCACGCCGGCGCCGCCGTCGGTCAGCGCGTCCGATGCGCACACACGCACGGCCTGCGGCGCCGCGCTCACGCGTGCTCCCGCAGCCATGCGGCCAGCGCGCCGACGTCCGGCGCGACGAAGCGCGGCGTGAGCGCCGCCAGCGCATCGGCCGTGTGCGCGCCGTACGCCACGCCCACGCCGGCCGCGCCGGCACTGGCGGCCATCTGCAGGTCGTGCGTGGTGTCGCCGATCATCACGGTGCGCGACAGATCCTGCCCCAATTCGCGCGACAACTCGTGCAGCATCGCCGGATGCGGCTTCGAGAACGTTTCGTCCGCGCAGCGCGTCGCATCGAACCAGCTCGTCAGCTTCGACTGGTCGAGCACGCGGTTCAGCCCGACGCGCCCCTTGCCGGTCGCCACGGCGAGCAGGTAGCCCGTGTCGCGCAGCTCGGCGAGCAGCTCGCGCACGCCGGCGAACAGCGCGATGCGCTGGTCGTCGAGCAGATAGTGATAGCGGTAGCGCTCGGCGAGCCGCGTGTAGTCGGACGGATCGAGGGTCGGAGCGGCGATCTGCAACGCATCGCGCAGGCCGAGGCCGATCACGTAACGGGAAGCCTCGTCGGACGGCGTGGGCAGGCCGAGATCGCGGCAAGCGGCCTGGATGCTGTGCGCGATGTGCGCAGTCGAATCCATCAGCGTGCCGTCCCAGTCGAAGACGATCAGGTCAAATTGCTGTCGAGCCATGCGGTTCAGGCGGTATCGCGCAATGCGCTGAGTTGATCGAGAAAGCGCCTGCATTCGGCGGGCAGCGGCGCATCGAACTGCAGCGCCTCGCCGGTCAGCGGATGAGCGAGCCGCAGCCGGTGCGCATGCAGGAACATCCGTTTCAGCGACGGCTGCGCGTTCGCGCGCGCCAGCGCCTTGTTCAGTGCGAAATCGCCGTACTTGGCGTCGCCGGCGATCGGCAGGCCGAGATGCGCGAGGTGCACCCGGATCTGATGGGTCCGACCCGTTTTGAGTTCCGCTTCGACGAGCACATAGTCGGACCAGCGGTCGACGAGGTTGAACACCGTATGCGACGCCAGCCCGTCGTCCTGCACGCGCACGCGGCGCTCCCCTTCCGGGGTCGAATACTTGAATAGCGGCGCCTTCACCGCGCGGCGCCGGCCCCAGTCGGGCTGCCATTCGCCGTGAGCGCACGCGAAGTAGCGCTTGTCCATCCGGTTCTCGCGGATCTGCTCGTGCAGGCCCACCAGCGCCGTGCGCTTCTTCGCGAGCATCAGGATTCCGGACGTCTCGCGGTCGAGCCGGTGCACCAGTTCGAGGAATTTCGCACGCGGGCGCGCCTGGCGCATCTGCTCGATCACGCCGAACGCGACGCCGCTGCCCCCGTGGACCGCGACCCCGGCCGGCTTGTCGATGACGAGCATCGCGTCGTCCTCGTACAGCACGTCGAAATTCGCGGGCGGCACGACCGGCGTGTCGGCGCGCGCGAGGTCGGCCGCCGCCACGCGCACCGGCGGCACGCGAACGAGGTCGCCCAGCGCCAGGCGGTACTGCGCGTCGATCCGGCCCTTGTTGACGCGCACTTCGCCGCTGCGGAGGATCCGGTAAATATGGCTTTTCGGCACGCCTTTACAGACGCGCAACAGAAAATTGTCGATCCGCTGACCGGCCGAGTTTTCGTCGATCTCGATCATCGATACCTGGCCGCTTGCGACCGAATTCTGGGATATTTTGCCTAACTCATTCATACTGAATATAATTTTGCCCAGCCTGACGTTGTGGGTGGCCTGATCGGCCGGCCCCGGCTGAATTGGGCAAGGCGCAAGCGCAAACTGCTATTTTACTTGCGCCGGGGGTCCGCTGCTCGCCCCTAATCAAAGAGAAGCAGCAAGTTGCACGCACGGCGCCGCCCGTCGGCAAGGATCGCGCCCACAGGCGGATTCGGTCGGCAAGGCGCCGCGGTAACGGAAAGTTGGTTGAAAAGAATTTGATCGGTAGCCCGACGGCGCGAAGTGTGTCCGCAGGCTGCCGGTTGCGAAAATTACGGCGTTGCGCCTGATTTGGCCCCGCGAAGCGTGCGGGGCTTGGCGACGTCAAACCAGGGAAGTACACCCCAAGCGGGAAAGTCGGGCTGGATTCGATACTCCCCGCTGCGGCCCAAGCCGCAGCATCTGCCGCCCGTCGGCGCGCGCGACGCATTGCGCGCGCCCGTGGCAATGCCCGGATCAGGCTTAGCGCGCTTTTGCAGCGTGCGGTGTGTGAACGCCGTGCTTTGAAGCCGTATTCGCAGGTGCCCTATGGCCGCCGGCCCCGTCTTTCGGGCCCAAGCGCCTCTTCAGGCAATTCTCCCCGCCAGCGTTCCCGCTCCAGCGTGCTCGTGACAACACAACAAGGTGCGGCCTGTCGTCGTTCCCGCCCTCGCGCCTGACAACCGCGAGGCGTCGGCAGCGGAGCCGCCTGGAGTCGTTCATGAAACGCATGCTGTTCAATGCGACGCAGCAGGAGGAGCTGCGCGTCGCCATCGTCGATGGGCAAAAGCTCATCGACATCGACATCGAAACCGCCGGGCGCGAACAGCGCAAAGGCAATATCTACAAAGGTGTCATCACCCGTATCGAGCCGTCGCTCGAAGCGTGCTTCGTCAACTACGGCGAAGACCGCCACGGCTTCCTGCCGTTCAAGGAAGTCGCCCGCCAGTACTTCAAGGATGGCATCGACATGCGCTCCGCGCGCATTCAGGATGCCCTGCGCGAAGGCCAGGAGCTGATCGTCCAGGTCGAGAAGGAAGAGCGTGGCAACAAGGGCGCCGCCCTCACCACCTTCATCTCGCTCGCCGGCCGTTACCTCGTGTTGATGCCGAACAACCCGCGCGGCGGCGGCGTGTCGCGCCGGATCGAAGGCGACGAGCGCCAGGAACTGCGCGAAACGATGGCGCAACTGCAGATTCCGGACGGCATGAGCATGATCGCCCGTACCGCGGGCATCGGCCGCAGCGCCGAGGAACTGCAGTGGGACCTGAACTACCTGCTGCAACTGTGGCGCGCGATCGAGGCCGCCTCGCAAAGCGGCAACGCCGGCCAGCCTATGCTGATCTATCTGGAATCGAGCCTCGTGATCCGCGCGATCCGGGACTATTTCCAGCCCGATATCGGCGAAATCCTGATCGACACGAACGAAATCCATGATCAGGCCCGTGCCTTCATGGACATCGTGATGCCGGACAACGTCGCGAAAGTGAAGCGCTATCACGACGACGTGCCGCTGTTCTCCCGCTTCCAGATCGAGCACCAGATCGAAACCGCGTACTCGCGCACGGTCCCGCTGCCGTCCGGCGGCGCGATCGTGATCGACCACACCGAAGCGCTCGTCGCGATCGACGTGAACTCGGCCCGCGCGACCAAGGGCGCGGACATCGAGGAAACGGCCACCCGCACGAACCTCGAGGCGGCCGACGAAGTCGCCCGCCAGCTGCGGCTGCGCGACCTCGGCGGCCTGATCGTGATCGATTTCATCGACATGGAATCGGCGAAGAGCCAGCGTGAAGTCGAGCAACGCCTGAAGGACGCGCTCAAGCACGACCGTGCGCGCGTCCAGATGGGCAAGATCTCCCGCTTCGGCCTGATGGAGCTGTCGCGCCAGCGCCTGCGTCCGGCGCTGTCGGAAGGCAGCCACGTGACGTGCCCGCGCTGCAACGGCACCGGCCACATCCGCGATACCGAATCGTCCGCGCTGCAGGTCCTGCGGATCATTCAGGAAGAAGCGATGAAGGAAAACACCGCGGCGATCCACTGCCAGGTGCCGGTCGAGGTGACCGCCTTCCTGCTGAACGAAAAGCGTCAGGAAATCAACAAGATCGAGTCGCGCTTCAAGGTCGGCATCGTGCTGATCCCGAACAAGCACCTCGATACGCCGCACTACAAGCTCGAGCGCCTGCGTCACGACGACGCACGCCTCGACGATCCGCGCGCGTCCTGGAAGATGGCCGAGGAAGCAGCCCGCGAGCTCGAGTCGGAAACCGGCTACAGCAAGCGTGCGGCCGAAGTGAAGCCGAAGCAGGAAGCCGCGGTCAAGGGCATCACGCCCGAGCGTCCGGCGCCGAGCGCGCCGCAGCGTCCGGTCGAGCCGGTTGCGGCACCCGCGCCCGCCCCCGTCGCCGCGGCAAGCGGTGGCTTCATCGGCTGGCTGAAAGGTCTGTTCGGCGTATCGCAGGCACCGGCGCCCGCACCGGTCGCACCGGCCCCGGCGAAGGAGCAGGCAGCCCGTCCGGCTCGCGAGCGCACCGAAAAGACCGAGCAGCGCGGCGGCGATCGCAATCGCAACCGCCGCAGCGGCGCCCAGCAGGCGCAGGGCGGCCGCGACCACGCAGCCGCAGGCCGTGGCCAGCCGCAGCGCCAGGAACGCGAAGGCAAGGAAGTGCGCGAACCGCGTGAAGGCCGTGAGCCGCGCGAGGGTCGTGAACTGCGTGAAGGCCGGGAAAACCGCGAAGGTCGCGAAAACCGTGAGGGTCGCGAGGGCCGTGGCACGCGCGAACCGCGCGAAGGTCGCGAGCCGCGTGAAGGCCGTGAGCCGCGCGAACCGCGCGAAAACCGCGAACCGCGCGAGCGTGTCGAGCAGCCGGAAGGCGTCGAAGCCACCGGCCGTGGCGAGCGCCAGGAGCGCGGCGAGCGTCGCGAGCGCGGCGAACGCCGCAAGCCGACCCAGCATGCGGCCACGCTCGAAACCGTCACTCGCGGCGAAAACCATCCGGAATCGGAAACCGACAAGGCTGTTGCGGAAGCCCTGCCCGGCGCGGAACTGGGAGCCGATGCGGAAGCCAGCGCACGTGACGGCGAAGAACGTCGCCGTCGCCGTCGCGGCCGCCGCGGCGGTCGTCGCGAGCGCGAGGAAGATGGCGCAGTCGACCAGACCGAGCAAGGCGCCGAAGGCGAAAGCGAAGTCGCAGCGCAAGCCGTAACGCCGAACGCGCCGGTCGCAGCCGAACCGGCCCACACGGCCGCACCGGCAGTCGTCGCAGCCGTGGCAAGTGCGGTCGCCGTGGAAGCCGTCGCCGAGCAGCATGCCGCACCGGCCGCTGTCGAAGCGCAGCCGGCGCCGGCACATGCCGAAGCGGCTCCGGCCGCCCCGGTCGAGCCCGCCGTCGCCGTTCAGGCAGCAGAACCGGCACCGGTCGCACCGGCAGTCGAGGAAGCGGGTCCGGCGCCGGTCGCGGTGTCGCCGACCGATGCGTTCGAAGTGCCGGCAGCCGCTCCGGCCGCTGTCGAGGCTCCGCAAGCCGCGCCCGTCGAGCCGGCCGCACCGGCCGTCGCGATCGAAGCCGCTCCGGCGGCGATCGAGGCGCCTGTCGAGGCAGCACCGGCCGAGGCCGTCGCTGCACCGGCACCGGCCCCGGCTCCCGCCCCCGCGCAACCGGCAGCCGCGCCCGCTTCGGCGAGCCTGGATGTCGTGCTGGAGCAGGCCGGTCTCGTCTGGGTGAACACGGACGCCGACAAGTTCGCGGCCGCGCAGGAAGCCGCGTCGCGACTCCCGCGCCCGGCCCGCGTGCCGCGCGAACGCAAGGTGCTGCCGCCGGCCGATACGGCCCCGATGCAGCAGGTCGAAACGACGCACCACTGAACGGCGCATCGCACGACCAGGAAAAGCCCGCCTCCGGCGGGCTTTTTTTATGTCCGCGCTGCGGGTTTCCGCCCACCGGCCCCGCCGGCCGGTTGCGGCTAAAATAGCAGTCTGGTTCGCACTTCTTCCAACATGTCCCGACGCATCATTCCTCTCGCCAACGTCAGCGGGATGCCGGACGTCTCCGGCGTCGCGCATGCCCCCGACGGCACGCTGGCCGACACGTTCGCCAGGCCGCTGCGCGACCTGCGCATTTCGGTGACGGATCGCTGCAATTTCCGCTGCGTGTACTGCATGCCGCGCGCGGTCTTCGACAAGGACTACCCGTTCCTGCCGCACAGCGCGCTGCTCACGCACGAGGAAATCGAGCGCGTGGCGCGCGTCTTCGTCGCCCACGGCGTCGAGAAGATCCGCATCACGGGCGGCGAGCCGCTGCTGCGCAAGAACCTCGAATTCCTGATCGAGCGGCTCGCGCGTCTGACGACGCACGCCGGCCGCCCGCTCGACCTGACGCTGACGACCAACGGCTCGCTGCTCGCGCGCAAGGCGCGCGCGCTGAAGGACGCCGGGCTCACGCGCGTCACGGTCAGCCTCGATGCGCTCGACGATACGCTGTTCAAGCGCATGAACGATGCCGAGTTCGCGAGCGCCGACGTGCTCGACGGCATCTTCGCCGCGCAGGCCGCGGGCCTCGCGCCGGTCAAGGTCAACATGGTCGTGAAGCGCGGCACCAACGACAGCGAGATCCTGCCGATGGCCGAGCGGTTCCGCGGCACCGGCGTGATCCTGCGTTTCATCGAATACATGGATGTCGGCACGTCGAACGGCTGGAACATGACCGAGGTGCTGCCGTCGGCGGAGGTCGTCGCGCGTATCGCCGAACGTTTCCCGCTCGTGCCGCTCGAGCCTCACACGGCGGCAGAAACCGCGCAGCGCTGGGGCTATGCGGACGGCAGCGGCGAGATCGGCGTGATCTCGAGCGTCACGCAGGCCTTCTGCGGCGATTGCACGCGCGCGCGGCTGTCGACCGAAGGCAAGCTGTACCTGTGCCTGTTCGCGTCGACGGGCCACGACCTGCGCGCGCTCGTGCGCGGCGGCGCGAGCGATGCCGATATCGCGACCGCGATCGCCCGCATCTGGCAGGCACGCACCGACCGCTATTCGCAGCTGCGCGGCAGCGCATCGTCCGACGCCGCGCCCGACGGCGCCGGCAAGCGCGTCGAGATGTCGTATATCGGCGGCTGACGCACGCCGCTCTTCGCGCCCACGCACGATGCCCGCTCCCGCCACTCCGTCGATCGCCGGCCTGCTGCTCGCAGGCGGGCGCGCCACCCGCATGGATGGCGTCGACAAGGGCCTGCAACTGCTCGACGGTACGCCGCTCGCGCTGCACGTGCTGCGCCGGCTGTCGCCGCAGGTCGACGAGACGCTGATCAGCGCGAATCGCCATGCCGATCGCTATGCCGAACTCGGTGCGCCGTTCGACGCACGCATCGTCGCCGACGAAACGCCCGACTTCCCCGGGCCGCTCGCGGGCCTGCTTGCCGGCATGCGCGCGGCGCGCGCGCCGCTGCTCGCGTGCTCGCCATGCGATACGCCCTATCTGCCTGCCGACCTCGTCGCGCGGCTGCATGCGGCGCTCGACGCGCAGCAGGCCGACATCGCGATGGCGATCACCGTCGACGCGCAGCAGATGCGCTCGCCGCAGCCGACGTTCGCGCTGCTGCGCACGTCGCTGGCCGACGACCTGGCCGCCCGGCTCGCGGCCGGCGACCGCAAGGTGCGTGCGTGGTACGCACGCCACACGACGGTCGAAGTCGAGTTTCGCGACGAGCGTGCGTTTTACAATGCCAACTCCTGGCAGGAACTCGCCGCGCTGGCCCGTCGCTGACGGCGCCGTGCCGTTCCCGCCCGGCGCCCGCCACACGCGAAACCCGCGCCCAGGCACCCTCCTCGCGCCACCGGCCACGAACCCGATACGCCTCGCGGCGCAGTCCGACTGATGATCACGCAATCCTCGCCCGCTTCCCGAACCGCACCCGACCCCGATGCCCCGCTGTCGCTCGCCGACGCGCAGGCGCTCGCGTGCCGTTTCGCTGCGCCGGTCGACGCGTGCGACACGGTGACGCTCCGTGATGCGCTCGACCGCGTGCTCGCGGCCGATGTGAGCGCGCCGTTCGACATTCCCGCGTACGACAACTCGGCAATGGACGGTTATGCGTTCGACGGCGGCAGCGCGGCACTCGCGTCGGCGCAGGGCGAGGTCGCGATGACGATCGCCGGCACCGCGTTCGCCGGCCATCCGTTCGACGGCGCCGTGGCGGCCCGTGCATGCGTGCGCATCATGACGGGCGCGCCGATGCCGGCCGGATGCGACACGGTGATTCCGCAGGAACGCGTGCGCGTCGATGGCGACACGATCCACTTCGCCGCGCACGCCGTCGCGCGCGGCGCGAACTGCCGCAAGGCCGGCGAGGATCTCGCGCGCGGCGCCTGCGCGCTCGCCGCGGGCCGTACCCTGCGGCCATCGGATCTCGGCCTGCTCGCGTCGTTCGGCGTCACCGACGTCACGGTGCGCCGGCGCGTGCGCGTCGCCGTGTTCTCGACTGGCGACGAGCTGCGCGAGCCCGGCGAACCGCTCGGCCGCGGCGCGCTGTACGACAGCAATCGCGGAATGCTGATCGCGATGCTCGAACAGCTGCACGTGGACACGATCGATCTCGGGATCGTCCGCGACGACCCCGCCGCGCTCGAAGGCGCATTGCGCGAGGCCATCGCCGCGCAGGCCGATGCGGTCATCACGTCGGGCGGCGTGTCGGTCGGCGAGGCCGACTTCACGCGCGACGTGATGGCGCGGCTCGGCGACGTGACGTTCGCCAGTCTCGCGCTGCGGCCCGGCCGGCCGCTCGCGTGCGGCACGCTCGCACGCGAAGGGGACAGCGCCGGCCACGCGCTGTTCTTCGGGCTGCCCGGCAATCCGGTCGCATCCGCCGTGACGTTTTACGCGATCGTGCGCCCCGCACTGCTGACGCTGGCCGGCGCACGGACGCCGCCGCCGGCCATGTACACGGCGCTCAGCACGCAACCGTTGAAGACGCGTCCCGGTCGCACCGAATACCTGCGCGGCATCGCGACGCGCGCCGCCGACGGCCAATGGCACGTCGCGCCGGCCGGATCGCAAAGCTCCGCGTCGCTGAGCGGTCTTGCAGCCGCCAACTGTTTCATCGTCCTGGGTCACGATACCGCGGCAGTCGACGCGGGCGCCCCGGTCGACATCCTGCCGCTCGACGGCCTGATCTGAATTCCAATCGGTATATCACTACGGGGGCAATCCGCACATGAAGAAACAAATCTCGTCGATCGCCGCGGGGCAGACCGCCAAGGCGCTGATCCTCGTCTACCTGACGTTCAGCGTGCCGATCGTGCTGCTCGGCATTCTCGTCGCCTATATCCGCTACGGGATGGTCGAGTTGAGCACGATCCTGAGCGCGCTGCTGCTGAACGCGATCCTCGGTTTCGTGCTGCTGTGGATCGCGTGCCATGCGTACAACTGGGTCGCGTCGCGCTTCGGCGGCATCGAGATCGTGCTGTCCGATCCGCCGGAGGAAGCGTGAGCGGCGCGCCGCTGATCCGCGCGGCCGACACGCGCGACGTCGGCGCGATCCTCGCGCTGATGCGCGAGCTGGCCGAATTCGAGAAGCTCACGCACCTGTTCGTCGCGACCGAAGCCGATCTCGCCGACGCGCTGTTCGGCGAGCACCCTGCCGCCGAGGCACGGGTGGCCGAGCAGGACGGCGCGATCGTCGCGTATGCGCTGTTCTTCCACAACTATTCGACGTTCCTCGGCCGCCGCGGGCTCTATCTCGAGGATCTGTACGTGCAGCCGTCGCAGCGCGGCACGGGCCTGGGCACCGCGATGCTGCGTCATCTCGCGGCGCTCGCCGTCGAGCGCCGTTGCGCGCGCTTCGAATGGTCGGTCCTCGACTGGAACCAGCCGGCGATCGATTTCTACGAGAAGATGGGCGCAACCGTGCTGCCGGAATGGCGCATCGTTCGCGTGACGGGCGACGCGCTGGACACGCTCGCCGCGCATTGAGCGCGAGCCGGCCGCGCCGGCGATCGCTGCAAAGGAAAACGGGCGCCGCGGCGCCCGTTTTTTCCGTCCGGCGGCTGCCGGCAGCGCGCATCACGCGTCGTCCGCATCGGCGCCTTCGGCCCCTTCCGCGCCGAGCAGGCCGGCCGCCGCATCGCCCGGCAGCGCCTCGACCTGCTTCAGCTTGCGGCTCATCACGCGCGTGCGCTGCTCGGCAGACTCGATCGAGCGCGTGACCGTTTCGAGCTGCGCCTTCGTGCGTGCGAGCACGTCGCCGAACTTGCCGAACTCGGTCTTGACCGCGCCGAGCACCTGCCACACCTCGCTCGAGCGCTGCTCGATCGCGAGCGTGCGGAACCCCATCTGCAGGCTGTTCAGCAGCGCGGTGAGCGTGGTCGGCCCGGCGACCGTCACGCGATAGTCGCGCTGCAGCAGGTCGGTCAGCCCCGGGCGGCGCAGGATCTCCGCATAGAGCCCCTCGGTCGGCAGGAACAGCAGCGCGAAATCGGTCGTGTGCGGCGGCGCGACGTACTTCTCGGCGATCGTGCGCGCTTCCATCCGCACCCGTGCCTCGAGCGCACGCGCCGCCTCCTCGACCGCCACCGCATCGGCGCGTTCCTGCGCGTCGATCAATCGCTCGTAGTCCTCGCGCGGGAATTTCGCGTCGATCGGCAGCCACACCGGCGGCGCGTCGCCCGTGCCGGCAGCGCGGCCCGGCAGCCGGATCGCGAATTCGACGCGCTCGGTACTCTTCGGCACCGTCGCGACGTTCTTCGCGTACTGGTCGGACGTCAGCACCTGTTCCAGCAGCGCCTCGAGCTGCACTTCGCCCCAGGTGCCGCGCGTCTTCACGTTGGTCAGCACCTTCTTCAGGTCGCCGACGCCGGCCGCGAGCGTCTGCATCTCGCCGAGCCCGCGATGCACCTGTTCGAGCCGGTCCGACACGAGCTTGAACGATTCGCCGAGCCGCTGCTCGAGCGTCGCGTGCAGTTTCTCGTCGACGGTGCGGCGCATCTCCTCGAGCTTCGCCGCGTTGTTCGTCTCGATTTCCTTCAGCCGCTGTTCGAGCGTCGCACGCACTTCGCCGATCCGGCGGTCGTTCGCCTCGGTCAGTTGCGTGAGCTGTCGGTTCAACGTATCGCCGAACAGCCGCAGCGCGCTCGTCTGTTCCTCGCGCGCCTGCTGGGCCTGGCGCTGCACGCTCTCGCGCATCGCATCGAACTGCTGCGCATTGCCGGCGACGAGCTTGCCGAGCTGCTGCGCGAACCCCTCGATCTGGTTGTTCTGCACGGTCGCCACGCTCGTCAGTTGCGCGGCGAGCGTCTGCTGCAACTGGGCAAAGCTGCCGGCCAGCTCGGTACGCGACCCGCGTGCGTTTTCGACGATCTCGCCGCGCAATTCGCGTTCGAGCCGCTCGACCGCGCGCGCCTGCGCATGCGCGGCATCCTCGATCTGGTCGCCGAGCACGGCCGCGTCGTCGTGGCGGCCGCCGCCGCGCACGAGCGCGACGATCGCCACCGCGAGCGCGACGGCCAGCACGACGACCGCAGCAAGCAACAACGTCATCGTCATGCGCGCGGCTTCCCGATCACGTCAGGGTTGATCGGATTCGGCGGCTGCCCCGCACGCGGCCCCTCGCCCAGCGCGGCGATCAGGTTGTCGGCGGCGAGATTCGCCATCGCGCGGCGGGTCTTTTCGGTCGCGCTCGCGATATGCGGCGTCAGCACGACGTTCGGCACCTCGAGCAGCGCCGGATGCACGCTCGGCTCGCCCTCGTACACGTCGAGGCCGGCCGCGGCGATCGTCCCGTCGCGCAGTGCGGCGGCCAGTGCCGCATCGTCGACGATCCCGCCGCGCGCGATGTTGGTCAGCGTCGCCGTGGGTTTCATCTTCGCGAGCTCGGCCGCGCCGATCGTGTGATGGTTCTCTTTCGTGTACGGCAGCACGAGCACGACATGATCGGCGCGCGCGAGCAGCGCATCCTTCGACACGTATTCGGCATTCAGCTCGGCTTCGATCTCGGGCGCGACCCGCGACCGGTTGTGATAGATCACCTGCATCCCGAAGCCGCGCGCGCGGCGCGCGAGCGCCTGGCCGATGCGGCCCATCCCGACGACGCCGAGCGTCGAGCCATGGATGTCGGTGCCCAGGAAGCCGTCGTACGCCCACTTTTGCCAGTGACCGGCGCGCAGCCAGTGTTCGGATTCGGCGATCCGGCGCGCGGCGGCCATCATCAGCGCCCAGCCGAAATCGGCGGTCGACTCGTTCAGCACGTCGGGCGTGTTGGTACCGAGTACGTTCGCCGCGTTGAATGCGGCCATGTCGAAGTTGTTGTAGCCGACCGCCATGTTCGCCACGACGCGCAGGCGCGGCGCGGCCGCGAGCGTTGCCGCGCCGACCGGGTCGCCGGCCGTCAGCGCGCCGTCCTTGTCGGCCAGACGCGCGGCGAGCGCGTCGGGCGCGAGCGCGTCGCCGTCGTTCCAGTCGACTTCGAAATACTGCTTGAGCCGTTCGATCACGTCCGGAAAGATCGGACGCGCGACCAGGATCTTCTGCATCGCCATCTCCGCATGCCGCGGACGGGTCGTGGCGCCGTGCGCCGCCGGGACCGCCCGCTCGGGGTTGAAAATCGTCAGCTTACGCCGGGAAGAAAAGCCACGACGTCAGCAGGAATACCGGTATCAGCACGACGAGCGCCCAGCCGAGGTACGCGAAGAAGCTCGGCATCTTCACGCCGCGAGATTCGGCGATCGCCTTCACCATGAAGTTCGGCGCGTTGCCGATATAGCTGTTCGCGCCCATGAACACCGCGCCGGCGGAAATGGCGGCGAGCGTCGACGCGCCGGTCGTCATCAACGCCTGCGCATCGCCGCCGGCGAGGTTGAAGAACACGAGATAGGTCGGCGCATTGTCGAGGAACGACGACAGGATGCCCGTCGCCCAGAAGTACATCGCGTCGATCGGCTTGCCGTCGGGCCCCGTGACGAGATGGACGATCTGCGCGAACGCGCCGTCCGCACCCGCGCGCAGGATCACGATCACCGGCGCGATCGTCACGAAGATGCCGGCGAACAGCTTCGCGACTTCCTCGATCGGCGCCCAGTTGAACGCGTTGCCCTCGCGCGCGGAACGCGGCGTCAGCGCGAGCGACGCGAGCGTCACCACCACGAGCGCGACGTCGCGCACGAGATTCTGCAACGCCACGTGCGTGCCCCACACGTCGAACGAAATGCCCGGCTTCCACACGCCGCTCATCAGCACGAGCGCGATCACGGCCGCCAGCAGCACGAAGTTGATCTTGCCGTCGATCGACAGCGCCGCGCCGTCGGGCGTCGGATCGAGCGCGGCCGGCCGCTCCTCGCCGCCCTTCCGGTAGAAGTACGTATCGAGCGCGAAGAACAGCGTCAGCAGCACCACGCAGATGAACAGCATCGGCAGCGCGAGATGCGTGGTCGTCCAGAAGAAGCTCACGCCGTTCAGGAAGCCGAGGAACAGCGGCGGATCGCCGAGCGGCGACAGCGATCCGCCCGCGTTCGCGACGAGGAAGATGAAGAAGATCACGACGTGCACGACGTGCTTGCGGTTGTCGTTGGCGCGCAGGAGCGGCCGGATCAACAGCATCGCGGCGCCCGTCGTGCCCATCACGCTCGCGAGCAGCGTGCCGAGCGCGAGAATCGCGGTATTCAGTTTCGGCGAACCATGCAGATTGCCGTTCACGCAGATGCCGCCCGCGACCGTATAGAGCGCGGTGAGCAGCACGATGAACGGAATGTATTCCTCGAGCAGCGCATGCACGAGCGTGCCGAACGCGGTGCCGGCGCCGAACGCGACCGCGAACGGCACCAGGAACACGATCGCCCAGCCGGCGGCGATCTTGCCGAAGTGGTGATGCCAGAACACGGGCGCGACGAGCGGGAACAGCGCGATGGACAGCAGGATCCCGGCGAACGGGATACCCCAGAGCGCGGACAGCGTGGCACCGTCGAGCGTGGCGGCCGATGCGAGCGCGGGAGCGGCGCCAAGCGCGATTCCCGACGCCATGCCCGCCCAGGCGGCGTGTCGTTTCATGCGGAACTTCCTTGTGCGAGTGAGGGTGAATGCAGCGGGCGCGTCATGCGCCCCGTACGACGATCGCATGCACGCGGTATGGGCCGTGTGCACCCAGAATGATCGTTTGCTCGATGTCGCCCGTGCGCGACGGGCCCGACACGAAATTGACCGCGCGCGGCAGTTCGCCGCGCTCCGCGCGAATCAGTGCGAACGCGTCTTCATGACCGGCGACGATGCGCGACGCCGGCACGATCGCGATGTGGGTTTCCGGCAGCAGGCCGGCCGATGCATAAGTGTCGGGGCCGGACAGCAATACCAGCGACCCCGTTTCGGCGGTCGCGCAAAAGCAGCCGGTCAGGCCGACGAGATCGCCGTCACGCGGCTTGCGGCACTCGACCGACAGGCCGGCGGCGGCCCAGTCGAGATCGGCCAGCGTGCGCCACGCGACGGCCTGCGTCGGCAGACCGTGAGCGGCAAGATAGCGAGCGGCGGCGGCGGGCGCATCGGCGAGCGTCGCGACTTCGTCGACCGTGGTCGACAGGCGCCCCGCTTCGTCGACGAAAGCGGCGACGAGGTCGGCCGGCGCCGGCGGGCGCGGGCCTTGCGGATGACGGGCGAGATAGTCGGCGACGCCGTCGCGCTCCGCTGCCTCGGGTTCGGCCGCGCGCCCCTGCGCCGCGCGAATGCGCGCGAGGATCTGGCGACGGGCAGCGGAAGTGTCCATGAACGGTCCTCGTGACGTTGGCGTGCAATACGTCGGATTATACCGGCCACCCCTGCTGCCACACCCTCGGCCGAACGGCCAGCGCCTACTTCGACGCGTCTTCCTCGACCGGCTGCGCGATGCCGAACACCTGGCGCAGGTACGCGAGATACGCCTTGTCGTCGCACATGCTCTTGCCCGGCGAATCCGACAGCTTCGCGACCGGCTGGCCGTTGCAGCGAACCATCTTGATCACGATCTGCAGCGGCACGTAGCCGAGATCGTTGGTGAGGTTGGTGCCCACGCCGAACGCAAGCTTGCAGCGGCCGCGGAACCGTTCGTACAGCTGCATGACCTTCGGAATGTCGAGCGCGTCCGAGAACACGAGCACCTTGGTGCGCGGGTCGCACCGGTTCGTCTCGTAATGGCGCAGCATCCGCTCGCCCCAGTCGAAAGGATCGCCCGAATCGTGGCGCGCGCCGTCGAACAGCTTGCAGAAATACATGTCGAAGTCGTTCAGGAACGCGTCCATGCCGTAGACGTCCGACAGCGCGATCCCGAGGTCGCCGCGATATTCCTTCGCCCACATCTCGAAGCCGTAGATCTGCGAATCGCGCAGCCGCGGGCCGAGCGCCTGGCACGCCTGCAGGTATTCGTGCGCCATCGTGCCGAGCGGCGTGATGTCGTGCTTCATCGCGTACAGCACGTTGCTCGTGCCCGCGAACTGCGGGCCGAGCCCGTCGCGCAGCGTGAGCGCGACTTCCTCGTGCCAGACCTTCGAGAAGCGCCGGCGCGTGCCGTAGTCGGCGATCTTGCAGTCGGCGAATTCGGGTTTCGCGCCGAGCAGCTTGATCTTCTCGCGCAACCTTTCGCGGCCTTCGCGATAGTCGGGCTCGCGCTGCGTGTTGCGGAAATAGACTTCGTTGACGATCGCGAGCACCGGGATCTCGAACAGGATCGTATGCAGCCACGGCCCCTCGATCACGATGTCGATCTCGCCGTTGCCCTTCGGCGACGGCGTGATCGAGATGTACTTCTCGTTCAGGTGGAACAGCGCGAGGAAGTCGACGAAGTCGCTCTTGATGAAGCGCATGCGCCGCAGGTAGTCGAGTTCGACGTCGGAAAAGCGCAGCGAGCACAGGCCGCGCACCTCGTCGCGAATCTCGTCGATGTACGGCACGAGATCGACGCCGGGCGTGCGGCACCGGAAACGGTATTCGACGTTTGCA
Source organism: Burkholderia sp. BCC1208 (assembly GCF_902833095.1). Taxonomy (NCBI): domain Bacteria; kingdom Pseudomonadati; phylum Pseudomonadota; class Betaproteobacteria; order Burkholderiales; family Burkholderiaceae; genus Burkholderia; species Burkholderia sp. BCC1208. Next base: position 883,285 of record NZ_CADFDY010000001.1, read on the forward strand.
GCGGGAAAGTGATGCAGGACGACCTGCATCATCGTGAACTTGTAGAGATCCGTGTCGAGCAGCGAAGTGATGATCATGATGACGGCAGCGCCAATATCGTGACCGGGCCCCGACGCACCGCGCCGCCCGGTCTGTCGGTCATGTTACCCGAATGCGGGCCGGACCATCGTGAAACCGCCCCGCCGCGATGCCGCATCGCGCTCGTGCCAGGCGCGCCGGTATCCGCGTTGCGCACCCCCATAAACTAATCACGAAACGATATAAGCCGGATAGCCGACCACGTCATGCGGGTTTTGCGCTTCAGTTACAATGCCGCTTTTGGCGCAAACGCCACCCCCATATATACCGCCGAGCAGGAGCGTTTTAATGACTCACGTTGTGACCGAAGGCTGCATCAAGTGCAAATACACGGATTGCGTGGATGTGTGCCCGGTGGATTGCTTCCGTGAAGGTCCCAACTTTCTCGCCATCGATCCGGACGAGTGCATCGACTGCGCCGTGTGCGTCGCCGAATGCCCGACCAATGCGATCTATGCCGAAGAAGACGTTCCGGGCGACCAGCAGCAGTTCACCGAGCTGAACGCCGAGCTGGCGAAGAACTGGCCGTCGATCACGAAGACCAAGCCGGCACCGGCCGACGCGGACGAGTGGAAGGACGTGCAGGACAAGCTGCACCTGCTCGAGCGCTGATCGCACGGCGGCGACTGCAAAAAAATTTATGCGTCGCGGCTCCAAGGTATTGACAGGTTAGCGAACGCTCCATACAATCTCGTTTCTCTGCTGTTGTTGTTTGTTCCCCGATAGCTCAGTCGGTAGAGCGCCGGACTGTTAATCCGTAGGTCCCTGGTTCGAGCCCAGGTCGGGGAGCCAAAAACGCAAAGGCCCGTTGAAAGTGGACGGGTTTTTTGTTGGACCAGACCAGACAACACGCAGATGTACCGATTTATTCCCCGATAGCTCAGTCGGTAGAGCGCCGGACTGTTAATCCGTAGGTCCCTGGTTCGAGCCCAGGTCGGGGAGCCAAATAGCAAAGGCCCGTCATTCGACGGGCCTTTTGTTTTTCCGGTCGCCGTTCTGCCCTTCTGCTTTTCGTGGGGCGGCCATGCGCATGCTAGAGTCTCTGTCCCGCATTCGCATCCGGTTCCGTCGATGAAGCATCGCCTCCCGCGCTCCGCCCCCCTCGCCCTCCTGCTCTCCGCATTCGCCGCCGCACCGTTCGCGCACGCGGAGGAAGTCGGCAGCGTCAATACCCATTTCCGCGTCACGGGCTCCGATCGCGTGGTCGTCGAGGCCTATGACGATCCGGTCGTCAACGGCGTGACCTGCTACGTGTCGCGCGCCCGCACCGGCGGGATCAAGGGCACGCTCGGCGTCGCCGAAGATCCGAGCGAAGCATCGATCGCCTGTCGGCAGGTCGGCCCGATCAGCTTCAAGGAACCGCTCAAGCAGCAGACCGACGTGTTCAGCGAACGCATGTCGTTCATCTTCAAGACGCTGCACGTCGTGCGCGTGGTCGACAAGAAACGCAACACGATCGTCTACCTGACCTACAGCGACCGCATCGTCAGCGGCAGCCCGAAGAACGCCGTCACCGCGGTGCCGATGCCGGCCGGCACGACGATTCCGGTCAAGTAAGCCCGCACCCGCCGGGCGCGCGAGCGATACACTGTCGGTTCGACCGCTCCCGTCGCACGATCATGCCCGCCACCCGCCTTCCCGATTCCGCGCGCTACTGGCGCACGCCGCTCGTGCCGGACGCGGATCTCCTCACGGCCACCTATCGCGATCACACGTTCGCGCCCCACTGGCACGACGCGTACACGATCCCCGTGATTCTCGAAGGCGCGGAACGCTTCACCTATTGCGGCACCGGCCATGTCGCCGAAACGGGCACCGTGCCCGTGATCAATCCCGGCGAAGTCCATACGGGGTCGCGCGCCGCCGACGAGGGCTGGTGCTATCGCGTCAGCTACATGCCGGTCGAATTCATCCGCGAACTCGCCAGTTCGATCGCGGGCCGCCCGCAGGATGCGCCGTGGTTTGCCCCCGACGTGATTCGCGACGCCGATCTCGCGGCCCGGCTCACGCTCGCGCACCGGATGCTGGAAGCCGGTAGCGAGCGCGCCCTGTCGTCGCAGGCGCCGGGGTCGCCAGCCCACGCGCCCGCGGCCGGCGACCCGGTGGCCGGTGCTCCCGCCACCGGCGTGCCGCGCATCTACGATCCGCTCGCCGCCGAAACCGCGATGCTCGACGCGCTGTCGACGCTGATCGCGCGCCACGCCGACGTGCGGCCGCAGCCGGCGCCGCTCGCGGCCGACGAACCGCGCGTCGATGCGATGCGCGAGCGGCTCGCCGCCGACCTGACGTGCACGGTGACGCTCGACGACGTCGCGCAGGCGGCCGGCCTGTCGCCGTTTCACGCGGCGCGCCTGTTCACCCGTACGGCCGGCATGCCGCCGCATGCGTGGCGCAACCAGCTGCGGCTGCAGCGTGCACTGGCGCCGCTGCGCGCGGGCGTGCCCGTCGCCGATGTCGCGGCAGCCAGCGGCTTCGTCGACCAGAGCCACTTCACGCGACATTTCAAACGGATGTTCGGCGTGCCGCCCGGGCGCTGGCAGGCAAGCTGACGCGCGGCTTCCCGCAGCCGCCGGCCGCGCCGCGACCCGCGCCGGCCGACATGCGAACCGGCACCGCTCCCGCAGGCGCAAGAACATACAAGCCGGCTCGCCGCCGGCCCGCTATCCTCCACGTCATGGAGGAGCGCTTCTTGAATACGACACCCGCATCGCCCCCGCGCCGCCCGCTCAACGAATGGCTCGACGGCGCACGCGACACGATTCCGATGATGATCGGCGCGGCGCCGTTCGGCGTGATTTTCGGCACGCTCGTCGGCGGCGGCCCGCTCGCCGCATGGCACGGCGCGCTGATGTCGCTCGCGGTGTTCGCGGGCTCCGCGCAGTTCATCGCGCTCGGCCTGATCGCCGGCAGCGCGGGTTTCGCCGTCGTGCTCGCCACGACCCTGATCGTGAATCTGCGCCATCTGCTGTACAGCGCGACGCTCGCGCCCTATGTCGCACACCTGCCGCTGCGCTGGCGCGCGACGCTCGGCGCGTTGATGACCGACGAGGTGTTCGCGGTCGCCTACGGGCACTACCGGCACTACCCGCCCGGTACGATCGGCCCCCACTACTTTTTCGGCTCCGGGCTCGCGATGTACCTGAACTGGCAGGTCTGGACGCTCGCGGGCATCGGCTTCGGCACTGCATTCCCGGGCCTGCAGTCGCTCGGTCTCGATTTCGCGATGGCGGCGACCTTCATCGCGATCGTCGTCCCGCAGCTCGGCACGCTGCGCTACTTCTCGGCGGCCGCCACGGCCGGCACGCTTGCGTACTTCTGGCAGGGCTGGCCGTACAAGCTCGGGCTGCTCGGCGCGGTCGCCGCCGGCGTCGCGATCGGCGTCGTGCTCACGCTGCTGCACGACCGCACGAGCGCCGGCTCCCGCTCGGAGGCTGCATCGTGAGTTACGCGCTGCTGATCCTCGGAATGGCCGTCATCACGTATGCGATCCGCTCGACACTGTTCTTGTTCGGCGAACGGCTGACCTTCCCGCCGCTCGTGCGGACCGCGCTCGGCTTCGTGCCGGTCACCGTGCTGACCGCGATCATCGTACCGATGACGGTCTCGCCGCACGGCGGCTCGGCCGAGCTGACCTGGCGGAACCCGCAGCTCGTCGGCGCGCTCGCGGCCGTGCTCGTGTCGGCCGCGACCCGCCGCCCGCTCGTGACGATCGCCGCCGGGCTCGTGGTGTTCTTCCTGTGGCAAGGGGTCGTACTGCCGCACTGGCTGCCCGCCTGAGCGCGGGCTCCGTCGCGCGCGCTCAAGTTTTCGCCCGGTGCGCCGATATAGGAGATGAAGACCCGCCACCGGCCCCGGCGCGCATCGGTCAGTCGACGCTGCGCCCCGTCCCCGGTGCGCCGTGCCGGCGCCGGCTTGCGCGGGCCGCCATCGAGACGATTCATGGGCCAGATCACCCTTTCCCTCAAGGACGACACGCTCGAGTCCCTGCGCAAGGACTACGATGCGTTCGTCCGCGTGTCGCTGAAACTCGACCCGCAATTCGCGACGCCGTCGTTCGAGGATTTCCTGCGCGCGAAGCTGCTCGACAACATGGTGCCGCTGACCGAGCACGCCGTGCAGCGGATGCTGCAGGGCGGCCAGTACGCGTGGGCCAAGCGCGCGCTCGACAAGGAATTTCCGGACGTCGTCGCGATCCTGATGCGGCAGGCCGGCGAATTCGGCTTCGGCTTCGCGTCGCGCTCCGAATGGACCCCCGACGAACTCGCGAAGGCATGCCGCGACTGGGCGAAGGCGATCGTCGCCGAAGCACAGGGCGACCCGTCGCTGATCGACCCGCTCGCGTCGCAGATCAAGAGCGCGGCGCAGGACATCCAGACGCTCGAGGAACTGATGCAAACGCCTGCGTGGCGGCTCGCGGAATCGCTGCGGCAGCGGATCTACGAGGCCAAGCTCGCGTGCGAGATGAGCGTCGGCAGCACCGCGCGCGACAAGCTCGGCGAACTGCGCGGGCTGCTGCGGCTCGGGCTCGCGCACGGCTCGTTCCAGAAGCAGGAAGCGCAACAGATCATGGAATACCTGCGGCTGCTGAAGCCGGAGATCTTCGTCGAGGAACCGTACGACGTCTTCGCGCGCCTCGCCGCGTGGCTTCGCGGCGTGTTCACGCCGGCCGCCATACGGCCGGCCCAGGGACAGGGGCAAGGTCAGCGCCGGCCCTGATCGCGCGCTCGTCCCGCACATCGTATTCCCCCACGAAAACGGCCCGGTCGCGCGAAGCGAACCGGGCCGCCTGACGATCGCCGTCGCGACGCGCCGTTCGAGGCGAGCGTCGCGACGGCGTCGGGCACCGCTTACTGCGTGGCGCCCTGGGCCGATGCACCGCCCTGCGCGCCGACCGATGCGCCGCCTTCGGTCGCCTCGTCGGCCTTCGCCTTGGCCGAGCCCGCATGGCCCTTGGCCGACTTCGCCGCATGCTTCGTGTGCTTCTTGGCCGAATGGACGGCCGACGACGTCGTATCCTTCGCGCCATCGGCTGCCGCGCCGACTGCATCGGTCGCACCGCTCGTTGCATTGCCCGACATGTTCGCACCGGCACCGCCCTGCGTGCCCGCACCGACACCTGCCGCCGGCGTTTGCGCCTGTACGCCGGCACCGGCTGCGCCTTGCGCCGTCGTGCCCGTCTGGGCGAATGCGGCCGAAGTGGCGAACGCCGTCAGCGCGGCACCGATCAGGATCGTATGAATCTTGGACATGGCAATTCTCCTCGAGAAGTTGTGCGCCCGGGCCGCAGCGATGCGGTCCGTCGCGTCCCCGCCGCAACACGCAGCAGGTACGACAGAAGACCGGCGGCCCGCACGGCCGGTTCGCGCATCTCTCAGACTGTTACCCACCGTTTCATTTGCTGACGAATCGCTCACAGTCCTTTACATCCGCCGCCGGCCGCCCGCGCTCGCGTGCGGGCGCGCGGTGCCGTATGATGCGGAGCGTTTCCTCCCGCGCGTTGCGCACCTTCCTCGTCATGCCCAATCTGGATTTCACGCTGACCGGCGAATACGTCGAGCTGCACAACCTTCTCAAGATCACCGGCCTCGCGGACAGCGGCGGCACCGCGAAGCTGATCGTCGCGTCCGGCGCCGTGAAAGTCGACGGCGCGATCGAGCTTCGCAAGACCTGCAAGATCCGCGCGGGCCAGGTCGTGCTGCTCGGCGACACGCGCATCGCGGTACGCGAGGCCTAGCGCCCGCGGGGTTCCCCCTGCCCGCGACATGGCCATCGGCGCACGCGTTCGACACGGTACGAATAAAGCCGTAAGCTAACCGTCTCTCAAAATAAATACATATAGCGCGGGCCCGCACCCGCGCGAGCGCCCATTCCATGTCGCATTCCGGTCTTACGAGGACGGCCGCCGCGCCGCCGTCCCTGTCCAGTCATGCCGCCGATACCGCGCGCCTCGCCGCGCCGCTCGCGATCGCGCAACTTTCCCAGATGGCGATGAGCGTCACCGACACGGTGCTGCTCGGTTCGCTCGGCCCCGATTCGCTCGCGGCGGGCGGGCTCGGCGCGAACTACTTCTTCGTCATCGTCACCATTCTGCAAGGCGTGCTGTCGTCGGTCAGCGTGAGCGTCGCGCATGCGCGCGGCGCCCAGGCCGAGGACCGCGTGCCGCACATCTACTGGACGGGCTTCGCGCTGTCCGTGCTGCTCGCGATTCCGGCGATCGTCGCGCTGTCGCTCGCCGAACCGATCCTGCTGATGTTCCACGAGCCGCCGCTGCTCGCGCATCACGTCGGCGAATACACGGGCATCCTGCGCTTCGCGGCGCTCGGCAGTCTGATCGGCGTCGGCCTGATGCGCGCGTTCCTGCCGGCGATCGGCGCGGCACGCCGGCTCTTGTGGGTATCGATCGGCGGCGTCGGCGTCAACGGCGTGCTGAACTACGGGCTGATCCACGGCGCATTCGGGCTGCCGCGCCTCGGCTTTCTCGGTTCGGCCGTCGCGACGACGATCACGATCTGGCTCACCGCGCTCGCGCTGATCTGGCTGCTGCACGGCCGGCAGCGCTTCCGCCATTTCGTGACCGCGGCGCGCCCGAAGCTGCCGGTGATGGGCGAATTGATCGGCATCGGCTGGCCGGTCGCAATCACGTACGGGGTCGAATCGACGCTGTTCCTCGGCACCGGCCTGACGGTCGGCGTGCTGGGCGCGACGTCGCTCGCCGCGCACCAGATCGCGCTGAACGTCGCGTCGGTGTCGTTCATGGTGCCGCTCGCGATCGGCCAGGCGGCCAATGTTCGCGTCGGCTACTGGATCGGCGCGGGCTCGCCCCTCGCCGCGCGGCACGCGGGCTTCGTCGCGCTCGCGCTCGGCGTCGGCTTCATGTCGCTGTCGGGCCTCGTGATGATCGTCGCGCCGCATACGATCGTCGGCCTGTACCTGCACCTCGACGACCCGGCCAACGCGGCCACGGTGTCGCTCGCCGCGTCGCTGCTCGGCATCGCCGCGGTGTTCCAGATCGTCGACGGCATGCAGACCGTCGCGTCGGGTGCGCTGCGCGGCCTGAAGGACACGCGCATCCCGATGCTCGCCGCGACCTTCGGCTACTGGGGCATCGGCTTCCCGACCGGCTACTGGTTCGCGTTCCACGCGGGCCTGGGCGCGCGCGGCCTGTGGTGGGGGCTCGCGGCCGGGCTCGCGAGTGTCGCCGCGCTGATGGCATGGCGCTTTCACCGCAAGACCACCTCGCTCATCGCGACGGCGCGCTAAGGCCTGTTCACGCTGATAACGGGCTTGCGCCGGCCCCGGAACGAATTTCTCCAAACAGGGGAACGTGCGCTAGGCGCGACACGACGCAAAATCGCGGCCGGCGCTATGCTTGTCGGTCGAACCCATCGAGACGCCGCGCAAGCGGCGCGGCTGCCCCACGATACGTCTGACGCCGCGCGACGACGCGCGGCCTTTCCCCTTTTCAGGAGGAGTGCATCATGAATGAAGCAGTTCGGATGGAACGCGACACGTTCGGCGAGATCGCCGTGCCGGCCGACCGGCTCTGGGGCGCGCAGACCGAGCGCTCGCTGCAGAATTTCCGGATCTCGACCGAGAAACAGTCGCCCGAGCTGATCCACGCGCTGGCGATCGTCAAGCGCGCCGCGGCGGCCGTCAACCAGTCGCTCGGCGTGCTCGCCGACGACAAGGCGCACGCGATCATCGAAGCCGCCGACGAGATCATCGCCGGCAAGCATCCGCGCGAATTCCCGCTCGCGGTGTGGCAGACGGGCTCCGGCACGCAGACCAATATGAACCTCAACGAGGTGATCGCGAACCGCGCGAGCGAGCTGCTGGGCGGCGAGCGCGGCGAAGCGCGCAAGGTTCATCCGAACGACGACGTGAACCGCGGCCAGTCGTCGAACGACGTGTTCCCGACCGCGATGCACGTCGCGGCCGCGTATGCGATCGTCAATCACCTGCTGCCGGCGTTGCGCACACTGCGCGCGACGCTCGACGCGAAGTCGAAGGCGTTCGCCGACATCGTGAAGATCGGCCGCACGCACCTGCAGGACGCCACGCCGCTCACGCTCGGCCAGGAATTCTCCGGCTACGTCGCGCAGCTCGACCAGGGCATCCGTCACGTCGAATCGACGCTGCCGCACCTGTACGAACTCGCGCTCGGCGGCACCGCGGTCGGCACGGGGCTGAACGCGCATCCGGAGTTCGCGGTGCGCGTGGCCGACGAGATCGGCCGGCTCGCGAAGCTGCCGTTCGTGACGGCGCCGAGCAAGTTCGAGGTGATGGCCGCCGCCGACGCACTGGTCTTCGCGCACGGCGCGCTGAAGACGGTCGCGGCCAGCCTGATGAAGATCGCGAACGACGTGCGCTGGCTCGCGAGCGGGCCGCGCTGCGGGCTCGGCGAGCTGTCGATTCCGGAAAACGAGCCGGGCAGCTCGATCATGCCGGGCAAGGTGAACCCGACGCAGTCGGAAGCCGTGACGATGCTGTGCTGCCAGGTGTTCGGCAACGACGTCGCGGTCAACGTCGGCGGCGCGAGCGGCAATTTCGAGTTGAACGTGTTCCGGCCGATGATCGCGCACAACGTGCTGCAGTCGGTACGCCTCCTCGCCGACGGCGCGCAGAGCTTCAACGATCACTGTGCGGTGGGCATCGAGCCGAACCGCTCGCGGATCGACCTGCTGCTGAACGAATCGCTGATGCTCGTGACGGCGCTCAATCCGCACATCGGCTACGACAAGTCCGCGCAGATCGCGAAGAAGGCGCACAAGGAAGGCACGACGCTGAAGGCGGCCGCGCTCGCGCTCGGCTACCTGACGGAGGCGGAATTCGATGCATGGGTGCGCCCCGAGCAGATGATCGGGACGCCGTAACGACAGGACGACGGGCGCGGCGCGGGAGCGCGGCGCCCGCGGCACTCAGACAGCGCCCTTCGCGACTTCTTCCGGCTTCATCTCGACGATCTTGTCGAGCGCGGCCCGCACGTCGGCCGCGTATTTCGCCAGCACCCGCTGCTCGTCGGTTTCGGGCACGAACGGCGGCACCGGCACCGGGTTGCCGTTCTCGTCGACCGCGACGAACACGACGAGGCAATCGGTCGTCTGGCGCAGCACGCCGCCCTTGGGATCGCCGGCGTGCACCGACACATGGATGTGCATGCTGGTACGGCCCGTCGCGACGACACGCGCCTTCAGCTCGACCAGATTGCCCACCAGGATCGGACGCTGGAAACGGATGTTGCCGACGCTGACCGTCACGCAATAGCGGCTCGACCAGACGGCCGCGCACGCATACGCGACCTCGTCGATCCACTTCATCAGCGCGCCGCCATGTACCTTGCCGCCGAAGTTCACGGACGAAGGCTCGGCAAGGAAGCGGAATACGGTTTCGGTGCGGTCGAGGGCGGCCGGCACAGGGGACGGTTGGGGCATTGTTGTGGCTCCAGGCGGCAGGGGCGCTGTAATCGGGCCATTATACGTTGCACTGCGGCAACGCGCCGCGGCAAGCCCCGTGTGGCGGGGCTCCGGCGGCCACGCCGGCGCGCGGGCGGATCGACGCCGGTCAGCGTCGCACCGTGACGCCCTGGTCGATCGTCCCGTACATCTCGATACTGCCGCCGCGCTCGCCGGTCGCGCCCGCGCCGCCCTGCGCACAGGCCGCACACACGAGCGCGGCCGCCAACACACAGAAAATCGTCTTCATCGTTGCATCGCATCCCATGCGGCGGCCCGCTGCCGCCGCGTCCGGCCATTCTACGCGTGGCCTGCAACGGCCTGCGGTCCGGTCCGCGCAGGGGCGCCGCCGCTGCATCCGACATTTCATCCGGGAGCGAAACATCGAATGCGCGCACGGACTACACTGCTCCTCATCCTGCTCGACGAGAGACACGACGATGACCGATCAAGACGACCACCATTTTCCGGGCCTGAGCCGCATCGGCGCGCTGATCGCCGATCCCGGCCGCGCCGCGATGCTGTGGGTGCTGATGGATGGCAGCGCGCGACCGGCCGGCGAACTGACGATGATCGCGGGGCTGTCGCCGTCCGCGGCCAGCGCGCACCTCTCGCGCCTGACCGAAGGCGGCCTGCTCGCCCTCGACGTGCGCGGCCGACACCGCTACTACCGCATCGCGTCGGCCGACATCGCGGCCTCGCTCGAAGCGCTGGCGAACGTCGCCCGCGCGGCCGCGCCGCATCGCCCGGTCCCGCCGCCGTCGCGCACGGTCCCGGCCGAACTGCGCTATGCACGCACCTGCTACGACCACATGGCCGGCGAGCTCGCGGTGCGTATCTTCGACGGCCTCACCGCGCGCCGCTGGCTGGTCGCGAACGGCGATGCGATCGAGACCACCGAGTTCGGCACGCAGGCGCTCGCGCAATGGGGCATCGACGTCGCGAAGCAACGCACGCGCCGGCGCCGCTTCGCGTGCGGCTGTCTCGACTGGAGCGAGCGGCGCTCGCATCTCGGCGGCGCACTGGGCGCGGCGCTGCTCGAAAGCTTCTGCGCGCAAGGCTGGATCGAGCGCGCTGCCCGACCGCGCGTGCTGCGCGTCACGGTGCCCGGACAGCAGGTTTTCGACGAGTGGCTTACGTCCGCTTGACGCCGGCATTGCAGCTGCACGACAACGGCGCGCGACGGACAGGTTTTGTTACATCGCGTGCCATTCGACTTACAAAACACCGTGCCTTGAAACAGGCCAAGCGGATATTGTGAACTCGACGGCACGAATCGACGCGCCGCGATCACAACGATGACGCTCACCATGGCCACCCAGTTCACGCTCAAACGCGCCGCCCGCTACACGCTGCTCGCGTTCGTCGCGCTGGCGGCGCTGCCGCCCGCCTTCGCGCAATCGGCCGATGCGCCGCCGAATATGGCCGCGGCACGGCAACCGGGCGGCGATCCGCCCGGCCGCGTCGCGCGGCTCAACTACCTGTCGGGCGCCGTGACGACCGAACCGGCCGGCACCGATACCTGGTCGTACGCGGCGGTGAACCGGCCGCTGACGACCGGCGATCAGCTCTGGAACGATGCCGGCGCGCGCTCGGAACTGCACATCGGTTCGACCGCGGTGCGGCTCGGCGAATCGACGAGTCTGTCGGTGCTGAACCTCGACGACACGACGACGCAATTGAAGGTGGGGCTCGGCACCGTGTCGACGCACGTGCGCGACTTGCCGGCCGGAGGATCGTACGAAATCGACACGCCGAACCTCGCGCTCGGCATCGCCGGCCCCGGCGACTATCGCGTCGATGTCGCGCCGAACGGCGCGAGCACGACGGTGACGGTACGTAGCGGGAGCGCGACCGTCTACGGCAGCAACGGGCAGTATCCGCTGTCGCCGGGGCAGCAGGTGGTGTTCACCGGCACCGACCTGCAGGTCGCGCAGCAATCGGCCGCACCGGGCCCCGACGCGCTCGACCAGTGGGCCGCCAGCCGCGACGCGGCCGAAGCGCGCTCGGTGTCGGCCCGCTACGTGTCCCGCGACATTCCTGGCTACCAGGATCTCGACGCGAATGGCACGTGGCGCGAAACCCCGAATTACGGCGCGGTATGGGTGCCGAACGACACGCCGGCCGATTGGGCGCCGTATCACGACGGCCACTGGATCTGGCAGGCGCCGTGGGGCTGGACCTGGGTCGACGACGCGCCGTGGGGCTTCGCGCCGTATCACTACGGCCGCTGGGCGTACGTGGACGACAACTGGGCATGGGTACCCGGCCCGATGGTCGTCAGCCAGCCGCCCGCCTATGCGCCGGCACTCGTCGCGTTCGTGGGCGGCGGGGGCGGCGGCGGTTCCGACTGGAGCGTCGCGCTCACGGTAGGCGGCGTCGCCGCGGCCGGCTGCGCATGGTTCGCGCTTGGCCCGGGCGAACCGTGGCATCCGGGCTGGGGCGGCTGGAGCCCGCACTACTACGACCGCGTCAACCGCAACATCGTGGTGAACAACGTCAACGTGAACAAGACGGTGAACGTGACGAACATCACCAATATCACCAACATCAACAAGACGTACGTGAACTTCCGTGCGCCGCACGCGATCACGGCCGTGCCGGCCTCCGCGTTCGTGCACGGACAGCCGGTCGCGCACTTCTCGCAGCACGTCGATCCGCAGCAATGGCGCAACGCGCACGTCACGCCGGGCACGCCCGGCATCGCGCCGGTGCGCCAGAGCTTCACCGGCGGGCTGCGCAATGCCAGCTACCGTCCACCGGCGGCGATCGCGCAGCACCCGTACGTCGCGACGCGCAATCCGGCCGTGCCGCCCGCGTATCGCGATCAGGCCGCCGCCCACCTCGCGCAGCAAGGCGGGCGCGTACCGGGTGCCGGCGCGCCCGTCGTGAAGACGAACGTGCTGGCCGACTATACGGCTCGTCCGGTCCGCGTTCCGGGCAAGCCGCCGGGCAGCGGCGCATGGGCGATGCACAACGTGCAGCTCGTGAATCCGCACGGCCCCGTCGTGCAGCCGACTCGCGCGCCGCACGAAGGCCAGCCGGCCGGCGAGCAGGCCGCGCGGCCGGGCGCGCCGACGCCGGGCATGCCGAATGGCGCGCGGCCGCCGAACGGCGAAAACCCGAACGCACCGCGTTTGGCCAACGGCGGCACGCCGCCGGCACCCGGCAACCCGATGCCGCATCAGGCGTTCGCGCCCGGCAACGGCGTCCCGCATCCGCCGGGCGCGAACAACGTGCCGGCAGGGACCGCCGACGCGCACGCGGCCAACGCGCCGTCGCCCGCATGGATGCAGCCGCACACGCCGATGGCGCGTCAACGCCCCGATTCGCCCACCGCACTGCACGCGGCAGGAGAGAATGCGCTGCCACCCGTGCGCAGCGCCGCGGCGGCGCATCCGGACGGCGTGCCGGCACCGCAAGGCGTACAGCCCGGCGGCCGCAACGAAGCGCCGCGCGCGCTGCCGCAACCGCCGATCGGCAATACCGCGCAGATTCAGCAACCGCGTCCGCGCCCCGATTTCCAGGCGCCGGCCCGACATGCACAGCCGCAGCCGCAACCGGAACGGGCCGCCCCCGCGCCGCAACCGCGCCCTGACTTCGCTCAACCGGCGCCGCATCGCGAGGTCGCGCCGCCGCGCGTGAACGAGTACCGTCCGCCGGCGCCCGCGGTGCACGACATGCCGCGCCCGCAGCCACAGGCGCCGCATATTGAGCCGCGACCGCAGCCGGCGCCGCGCATGGAGCCGCGCCCGTCGATGCCCGCTCCCCGGATGGAACCACGGCCGCAGCCAGCCCCGCACGTCGAGGCGCCGCATCCGAGTAACCCGCCGCCGCAGGGCGGCCGCGAGGAACGGCATCGCCAGTAAGTGCAGCAAAGATGAAACAAAAAGGCTCGACCGGCCAATACCGGTCGAGCCTTTTTTGCGAGGTGCGGATCGATGAAACCGGCCGGCCCCGGCCGCGCGATCAGACCGCCATCGGCGCGGTCAGCGGCTCGTGGTGGCGGTAGCCGACGAGCGAGAAATCGGACGGCTCGACCAGCTCCAGCCATTCGGGCGCATAGACGCCCGTCTTCGCGTACTCGGGCACGCGCTCGGCAATCTCGAGCCGCGGGCTTTCGTACGGCTCGCGCGTGAGCTGCTGCTGCAGCATGTCGAGCTGGTTCTCGTAGATGTGGGCGTCGCCGATGAAATACGTGAACCAGCGCGGCGTGTAGCCCGTCAGCCGGCCGACGAGCGACAGCAGCGCTGCCCCTTCCGTCAGGTTGAACGGCGTGCCGAGGCCGACGTCGTTGCTGCGGATGTACAAGCACAGCGAGATCTCGCGCTTCGTCGCGTTCGGCAGGAACTGGTACAGCAGATGGCACGCGGGCAGCGCGATCTGGTCGAGCACGGCCGGATTCCACGCGTGAAACAGGATGCGGCGATCGGACGGGTTTTCCATGATCGTGTCCAGGCACTGGCGCAGCTGGTCGATCGCCTTGTACAGCAGCACCTTCGGCGCGCCGTCTTCGTCGAAACGCGTGACGATCCGGAAGCCGCGGCGCGTCGCATCGGCGATCTGCGCGTCGGCGCTCGCATCGAGCACCTTGTAGCCCGGCCACTGGCGCCATTGCACGCCGTACACGTCGCCGAGATCGTCGACGCCCTGGCGATACGGGTTCGCGAGCCATTGCGCGTTCTCGTTCGCGTTCGCATCCCACACCTTGCAGCCGAGCGCGCGGAAATCGGCCGCGCTGCGCGACGCGCGCAGAAAGCCGACCAGCTCGCCGATCGCGGACTTGAACGCGAGCTTCTTGGTCGTCACGGCCGGGAAGCCTTGCTGCAGGTCGAAGCGCAGCATCGCGCCCGGCATGCTGATGGTGCGGATCCCCGTGCGGTTCTCCTGCCAGGCGCCGGTATCGAGAATGGTACGAACGAGATCGAGATACTGTTTCATGCGGGTTCCTTCGGCCGCGAGGGGCGACCGTACCCGCCGATTTTAGCAAGCGTGGCGCGGAAGCTCCGGCAACGGCGCCGAAAACCCTGCCAGCGTGTCGCTGCGATCGCGCATGCCGTGCGCGCACATCAGCCGGTAGAGCGTGACGCGCGACACGCCGAGTTCGCGCGCGGCATCCGCAAAACGGCCGCGATGGCGCAGCAGCGCCTGCTCGATCGCTTGCCGTTCGGCCGCCTCGCGCGCCTCCAGCAGCGACACCGGCGCGAGCGCCGCATAGTCGTTCAGTTCGAGATCGGCCGCGGTGATCATCCGGCCTTCCGACATGACGATCGCGCGGCGCACGCGGTTGATCAGCTCGCGCACGTTGCCCGGCCACGAATAGCCGTACAGCGACGCGACCGCATCCGGGGAAAAGCCGCGCAGGCGACGATGCGCATCGCCCTTGAAGCGCTCGAGCATGTGGCGCGCGAGCACCTCGATGTCCTTGCCGCGCGCGCGCAGCGGCGGCTCCTCGATCTTCAGCACGCACAGCCGATGAAACAGGTCCTCGCGGAAGCGCCCTTCGCGCAGCGCCGCTTCCATGTCCACGTGCGTCGCGCAGATCACGCGTACGTCGACCGGCACCGACACGTGCGCGCCGAGCCGCTCGATCTTGCCTTCCTGCAGGAAGCGCAACAGGCTCGCCTGGCTTTCGAGCGGCAGATCGCCGATCTCGTCGAGAAACAGCGTGCCGCCGTTGGCGGCCTCGACGCGGCCGATCTTGCGCTGGTTCGCGCCGGTGAACGCGCCGCGTTCATAGCCGAACAGTTCGGCCTGCAGCAGCGTCGACGGTATCGCCCCGCAATTGATCGCGATGAACGGCGCCTGCGTGCGCGACGAACGCTCGTGAATCGCGACCGCCGTCAACTCCTTGCCCGTGCCCGACTCGCCGGAGATGAACACCGGTGCGTCGGTCGCCGCGACACGGCGGATCGTCTTGAAGAGCCCGAGCATCGCGTCGCAGGTGCCGACCATCTCGCCTTCGCTGCGCCCGGCGCCGACGGGCGGCGCAACGGGATCGGTCAGTGCGACCATGCCGTGCGCATGGCCGACGGTCTCGACGATCCGCGTCGTTTCGTACGGCATCGTCACGTAGTCGAAGCAATAGTCGCGAATCAGATGGCGCAGCGTCGCGTCCTGCAACTGGCCGCGCCGCGTCGCCGCGATCCAGCCGATGTGCTGGATGCTCAGGCAGGATTCGAGTTCGCGCAGGTCCGACGGCTTGAAGCCCGGCGAGAAATCGAGCAGGCCGGCGGTTGCCACGCCGTGCTGCACGACGCGCCGCACATCGCGCACCGTCTCGGCCAAATCGACGCGCCAGCCGCATTCGTCGAAATGGCCGCGCAACGCGTCGTTCGGTTCGCGCGAATAGTAGATCACGTGCCGCTGATCGGTTCCCATATGCTCACCCCGTTCATCAACCGTCTAACGATTGGCGCACACGTCAGATCGCGTGCAAAAGGATCGAATCGGGTCAGCCAGAGGTGGCTCGATTCGCCATGCCGATGCGCGGCAACGACACACAGCCTCGCATGATGGCGCTTATCTCGCGTCCAGTAATTTTGTGATCAAGACAACCTGGTTATAGGCACCGAATACGACAAACCCGTTTCAGTGCCGACGGCGATACGGCCGAATCGCCCACGAGGTCGATGCAGATCAATCATCTGCACATAGCACATGCGCAGGAAGGGTTTCGTCATCGACACACGCGCCGATTGTCATCCTTGAAGTGTGTCGATTGAATCAGCAGTATTCCCGAGCCCCATCGTTTCAGGCCTGAAACATTTTCAAGCGTTTTCGGTCACCATTCGCAACGCTCGAGCGCGAATCGCAATGGCGGCAACGGTCCCGGTACGGTGGCATGTATTTCGCTGAACACGTACACGATCGGAGACAGTCGCCATGCGAAAACCTCTTTTACTTTCTTTCGTGCCGATGATGCTCGTGCTCTCGGCGGCCGGCCCGCCTGCTCCGGCATGCGCGGACGAAGGCACGCAGGCGGCTCGCGCCATATTGCTCGCCGAAAACACGCCGGGCACGCAGCACGGCAACGGGTTCGGTATCGTGACCGTGTCGGCGCCGCAACCGCTGCCAGCCGCCAAAGCCTCCGTGACGCTGTGGGACGAGATCCCGTCGCCGCCCCAGTTGCCGATGCCGCTGCCGGCGCCGCAACCGGGCGACATCCGGCATGCGATGGAAGGCAACGTGCGAGGCAATACGCACCCCTGAGCATTCGCCGCTTCAATTCAATCAGGATGACGTATTGAACTGACGAGCCGGTCGAACGGGATGCCATCGAGCGGAACCGGTATCGCCGATCTCGCGACATAAAACGTTTTTGTGCTCCGTCCCCCGGCGGGCACGCTTTTTATTCGGACGGCCGTCGCGACGCGGGGCATCACGCGTCGCGACGCACGACGCCGGAAACGTCGATGCCCATGGGGCGGCCGGAATCCGGCGCACGCCGCCGTTCCGGTAAAATCGGCCCCATTCCGTTTTCCCTCTTCCCCGACCTTCATGACGACGTTGACCCTGATCGTCGCGCGTGCCCGCAACGGCATCATCGGCCGCGACAACCAGTTGCCCTGGAAACTTCCCGAGGATCTCGCGTTCTTCAAGCGCACGACGATGGGCGCGCCGATCGTGATGGGCCGCAAGACCCACGAATCGATCGGCCGGCCGCTGCCCGGCCGCCGCAATATCGTCGTCACGCGCGACGCCGCACGCCGTTTCGACGGCTGCGATACGGTCACGTCGCTCGCCGACGCACTGGCGCTCGCCGCGCGCGACGGGGCGCCGGAGGCATTCCTGATCGGCGGTGCGCAACTCTACGCGGAAGGTCTCACGCTCGCCGACAAGCTGGTCGTCACCGAGATCGACGCCGACTTCGACGGCGACGCCTCGTTCCCGGCGCCCGACGCCGCGCACTGGCAGGAGATCTCGCGCGATGCGCATCAGGCTGCCGCGCCGAACACGTTCGGCTATGCGTTCGTCGTCTACACACGCAAGCGCGGCTGACGTCTTCTTCCGCACGATGAAAAAAGCCCGACCGGCTCGCGCCGGTCGGGCTTTGCGTTTCCTGGCGGCCTGCGCCGCGTGCGGCTTACTGCCCTGCGATCGTCATCTGCTCGATCAGCACCGAGCCGGTTTCCTTCGTCCCGCGCACGATCGAATCCGCACCGATCGCGACGATATGGCGGAACATCTCCTGCAGCGTGCTGGCAACGGTGATTTCCTCGACCGGATACTGGATCACGCCGTTCTCCACCCAGAAACCGGCCGCGCCGCGCGAATAGTCGCCCGTCACGTAATTCACGCCCTGCCCCATCAGCTCGGTCAGCAGCAGGCCCGTGCCGAGCTTCTTCAGCATCGCGTCGAAGTCGTCGTCCGCCCGCGTGCTCGAGCTGCGCAGCGCGAGGTTGTGCGAACCGCCCGCGTTGCCGGTGGTTTGCGTGCCGAGCTTGCGTGCCGAATAGGTCGACAGGAAATAGCCTTCGACGACACCATCCTTCACGACGCTGCGCGCACGCGTGCGCACGCCCTCCTCGTCGAACGGCGCGCTGCCCATCGCACGCGGCACGTGCGGATCCTCGACGATCTGGATATGCGGCGCGAACACCGGCTTGCCGAGGCTGTCGACGAGGAACGACGTCTTGCGATACAGCGCGCCGCCGCTCACGGCCTGCACGAATGCGCCGAGCAGCCCGGCCGCGAGCGGCGCCTCGAACAGCACGGGCACCTTGCGCGTGTCGAGACGGCGCGCGCCCATCCGCGCGAGCGCACGTTCGGCCGCGTAACGGCCCACCGCTTCAGGCGCGGCGAGATCGATCGCGCTGCGCTTCGACGAATACCAGTCGTCGCGCTGCATGTGGCGGCCGCTGCCCGCGATCGGCGCGCATGCGATGTAGTGGCGCGAGTACGGATAGCCGGCAAGGAAGCCGCGCGACGTCGCGAGCACGAACTGCGAGTGCTGCGCCGACACGCTCGCGCCTTCCGAATTGCGAATTTGCGGGCTGACCGCAAACGCGGCGTCTTCCGCGCGGCGGGCCAGCTCGACGGCGTCGTCGGCCGTCAGCGCCCACGGGTGGTACAGATCGAGGTCGCGCGGGTCGGTTTCGAGCAGTTCGGCTTCGGCGAGGCCAGCCGCTTCGTCCTCGGCCGTGAAGCGTGCGATGTTGTAGGCGGCGGCGACGGTATCCTTGATCGCGGCCGGCGAGAAGTCCGATGTGCTCGCGTTGCCGCGCTTCTTGCCGATGAACACGGTGACGCCGACCATCTTGTCGCGGTTGTGCTCGATCGTTTCGACTTCGCCGCGGCGCACCGACACCGACAGGCCGTCGCCCTCGGAGATTTCGGTCGCGGCGTCCGTCGCGCCGAGCGCCTTCGCATGGCGAAGGATGTCCGATGCGATTTCTTTGAGCTGGTCCTGCGTGTGCGGGAAATAGCGCGCTTGTACGTCGAGATTGGCTGCCATCGTCTTGGTATCCGGTGGCGGGCGGGCGCCCGCATGGTCAAAATGTTGCGTATCCCGCGATCATAGCAAGGTCCGGGGCCGGGCACAGACAAGCTTGGGGTATCCGCGCCGCGATACAATGCGGCCCATGACACGCAAAACCCGAATCCAGCCGATCGAGCATGCCGTCGAAGCCGACGACAACGGCTACGATCGCCCCAGCAAATCCCAGTTGAAGCGCGAGATGCACGAGTTGCAGGTGCTCGGCCAGGCGCTCGTCGACCTGCCGAAAGACGCACTGAAGCGCATGCCGATGCCTGAAAGTCTCTCGGACGCCGTGCGCGAGGCGCGCCGGATCACCGATCACGAAGGCAAGCGCCGCCAGCTCCAGTACGTCGGCCGCGTGATGCGCACGCTGACCGACGACGAAACGGCCGCGCTGCGCACCGCGCTCGACGCGCAACGCGGCGTGAACAAGGCCGCGACGGCCCGCCTGCACTGGATCGAGCGCACGCGCGACCAGTTGCTCGCCAACGACGACGCGCTGACCGAATTCCTGCGCCAGCACCCGGACGCCGACATCCAGGAAGGCCGCACGCTGATCCGCAACGCGCGCAAGGAAGCCCAGCAAGGCAAGCCGCCGCGCTATTTCCGCGAGCTGTTCCAGTGGATCAAGACCGCGAGCGGCACGCCCGGCGGCGATGACGAAGCGGCCGACGACGCCGAAGACGACCATGACGACGAAGCGTAATCATCCGGACGAGCTCGTGGTCGGCCTCGTGTCGATCAGCGACCGCGCGAGTACGGGCGTCTACGAGGACAAGGGCATTCCGGCGCTCCAGGAATGGCTCGCCGGCGCACTCGTCTCGCCGTGGCGCGCCGAAACGCGCCTGATCCAGGACGACGCGCCGACGATTTCGGCCACGCTGGCCGAACTGGTCGACGTCGCCGGCTGCGACCTCGTGCTGACGACGGGCGGCACCGGTCCCGCACGCCGCGACGTGACGCCGGAAGCCACGCTGGCCGTGGCGACGAAGGAAATGCCGGGATTCGGCGAACAGATGCGGCAGATCAGCCTGAATTTCGTGCCGACCGCGATCCTTTCGCGGCAGGTCGCGGTGATCCGCGAAACGGCCGACCATGCGGCGCTGATCATCAACCTGCCCGGCCAGCCGAAGTCGATCCGCGAAACGCTGGAAGGGCTGCGCGATGCCGACGGCAAGTCGACCGTGCCCGGCATCTTCGCCGCGGTGCCCTACTGCATCGACCTGATCGGCGGCCCGTATATCGAGACCGACGCCGCGGTGGTGGCGGCGTTCCGGCCGAAAAGCGCCCGGCGCTGAACGTGGGTCGAGCGCCGCGCGCGTGCCGGTCCGCTCAGGCGGCCGGCACGGAATCGCCTGCCGGCGCCGATGCGGCCGGAATCAGGAAATGCTCGCGATAGTATTTCAGCTCGTCGATCGACTCGTGGATGTCGGCGAGCGCGGTGTGCATCGCCCGCTTCTGGAAACCCTTGTAGATGGCCGGCTGCCAGCGGCGGCACAGCTCCTTGAGCGTGCTGACGTCGAGATTGCGGTAGTGGAAGAACCGCTCGAATTCCGGCATCCAGCGCGCCATGAAGCGGCGGTCCTGGCAAATCGAGTTGCCGCACATCGGCGACTTGCCCGGCGACACGTACTGCGCGAGGAACGCCTGCAGTTGCGCGGCGGCTTGCGCCTCGGTCACGGTCGATGCGCGCACGCGCTCGATCAGCCCCGAGCGGCCGTGCGTCGACTTGTTCCAGTCGTCCATCTTCGCGAGCGTCTCGTCGCTCTGGTGAATCGCGAACACCGGGCCCTCGACGGCAACGTCGAGCGTGGAATTGGTCACGACGACCGCGATCTCGATGATGCGGTCGTTATCCGGGTCGAGGCCCGTCATCTCCATGTCGAGCCAGACGAGGTTCAACTCGTTGCGCACGAGCGCGGGCTGGCTGGCGGAAGCGGCGGTGTCGGTCATGATTCATCCTGGAAAATGGCGGACCGGGCGCGCCGATGCGGCGCTGCCCGGGCGGCCGGCATCGCATCAGCGGGGCCGGTCCGCAAGAACATATAATTCTCGCATAGAACCCTTTGGCGCCTTCGATGTCACCCTTTTCGTTCACCCTGCTGTTCGCGATCGCCGTACTCGCGATGGTCGTCACCAAGCTGTGGCTCGCGTCGCGGCAGATCCGCTTCGTCGCCGCGCACCGCAACGGCGTGCCCGCGCAATTCAGCGCCACCATCCCGCTGACCGCCCACCAGCGCGCGGCGGACTACACGGTCGAGCGCACCCGGCTGACGATGCTCGAGATCGTCGTCAGCGCGGCCGTGCTGGTCGGCCTCACGCTGCTCGGCGGCGTCGGCGCGCTCGACACGCTGCTGACCGGCTGGCTCGGCCGCGGCTACGGGCAGCAGGTCGCGCTGGTCGCCGCGGTGCTCGTGATCACGGGCGTGATCGACGTCCCGTTCGAGTATTACCGCCAGTTCGGGATCGAGCAGCGTTTCGGCTTCAACCGGATGACGAAGCGGCTGTTCTTCACCGACATGCTGAAGAATTCGCTGCTCGGCGCCGCGCTCGGCCTGCCGCTGCTGTTCGTCGTGCTGTGGCTGATGAACCAGGCCGGCAGCCTGTGGTGGCTGTGGGCCTGGATCGTGTGGGTCGCGTTCCAGATGCTCGTGCTGCTGATCTACCCGACCTTCATCGCGCCGCTCTTCAACAAGTTCGAGCCGCTGAAGGACGACGCGCTGCGCTCGCGCATCGAGTCGCTGATGAAGCGCTGCGGCTTCGCGGCGAAGGGCCTGTTCGTCATGGACGGCAGCCGCCGCTCGGCGCACGGCAACGCGTACTTCACGGGCTTCGGCGCGTCCAAGCGGATCGTGTTCTTCGACACGCTGCTCGCGCGCCTGTCCGGCCAGGAGATCGAAGCCGTGCTCGCGCACGAGCTCGGCCACTTCAAGCGCCGCCACGTGATGAAGCGGATGCTCGTGTCGTTCGTGCTGAGCCTCGTGCTGCTCGCGCTGCTCGGCTGGCTCGCCCAACGCACGTGGTTCTATACGGGGCTCGGCGTCACGCCGTCGCTCGACACCAGCAACGCGGGCGCCGCGCTCATCCTGTTCTTCCTCGCGATTCCGGTATTCCTGTTCTTCGCGACGCCGTTCAGCAGCCTCACGTCGCGCAAGCACGAATTCGAGGCCGACGCGTTCGCGGCCAGCCAGACCGACGCGCAGGATCTCGTCAGCGCGCTCGTGAAACTCTATGAAGACAACGCGTCGACGCTGACGCCCGACCCCGTCTACACGGCCTTCTACTACTCGCATCCGCCTGCGTCGCAGCGGATCGACCGCCTGCTGCAGCACGCATGAGCCGGCCGACCTCCCGCAAGCCGGCCCCGCGCGCATCGGGCGCGCAACGGGCCGAAGGCCGCGTGATCGCGGCGCACGGCCGCCACTACATCGTCGCCCCCGACGACGGCGGCCTGATGCTGCAATGCTTCCCGCGCGGCAAGAAGAGCGACATCGCGGTCGGCGACCGCGTCGCGTACGAATTCGCGTCGGCCGACCAGGGCGTGATCGTGGAGATCGGCGAACGGCGCAACCTGCTGTACCGCTCCGACCAGTTCAAGTCGAAGCTGTTCGCGGCGAACCTCGACCAGTTGCTGATCGTGCTCGCGACCGAGCCCTATTTCAGCGAGGATCTGCTCGGCCGTGCGCTGATCGCCGCCGAAGCGAACGAGCTGAAGCCGCTCGTCGTGCTGAACAAGATCGACGTGGAGGCCGCGCTGCCGGTCGCGCGCGAACGCCTCGCGCCGTACCGCGCGCTCGGCTACGAGGTGCTCGAGCTGTCGGTGAAAGGCGCGCCGGACGACGCGCGCGCGCAACTGATGCCGCACCTCGCCGGACATTCGACGATCCTGCTCGGCCAGTCGGGGATGGGCAAGTCGACGCTCGTGAACCTGCTCGTGCCCGACGCCGAAGCCGCGACCCGCGAGATTTCGGCCGCGCTCAACAGCGGCCGCCACACGACGACGTTCACGCGGCTGTACCCGCTGGAAGGCGGCGGTGCGCTGATCGATTCGCCGGGCTTCCAGGAATTCGGCCTCTACCATCTGACCGAAGGCCGCCTCGAGCGCGCGTTTCCGGAATTCCGGCCACTGCTAGCAGACTGCCGTTTCTATAATTGTCATCATCTGCACGAGCCGGGCTGCGCGATCCTCGAGGCCGTCGCCGACGGCCGCATCGCGCCGTCCCGGCACGCGCTGTACGCGCAGCTCGTGCACGAGGCGAGCCAGGTCGTCCGCTGATCGCGCGACGTGTGCGACGGCCGGCCGGCGTCAGGCAGGCCGGCCTTCATCGACAGGAGCGGCGATGCGTTTCAAGGCACCCGATCTCGCGACTGCGCAGCATTGGGCCAACGTGCTCCAGGTGGCCGGTATCGGTTGCGAGCTGCACAACTGCTACGCGACCGGTGCGCTCGGCGGCCTGCCCGCCGATGCATGCACGCCCGAACTGTGGCTCGAAGACGAACGCGACGACGCGCTCGCGCGCCGGCTCCTCGATGCCGCGTCGCACGGCCCGTCGGCCGGCGCGGCGCCCTGGCGCTGCCGGCAGTGCGGCGAAGCGCTCGAAGCGCAATTCACCGCCTGCTGGCAATGCGGCGCCGTGCGCGACCCGCGCGACGACTGAACGCACTGCGTCGACGCAGAAACGAAAAGGCCGGCAACAAGCCGGCCTTTTCGTTTCATCGGGCGCCGGGCTGGCGCGTCACGATACCCAGACCGCCAGCGTGAGCATCAACAGCAGGATCATCCACAGGATCACCGCTCGCCACACGAGGCCCACCGCCGACTGCAGCGTGCGCGGCGTGCAATCGTCACCGACCGTCAACGGACCGCTGTCGCCGACCGCCAGCGCATCGAGGCTCGATGGCTCCGCGAGCGGCCCGGCGAGACGCGCGCCGAGCGCCCCGCTGCCGGCGGCCAGCAGCACGCCGTCGTTCGGGTCGGGCCACTGGCGCGTATGGTTGCGCCACGCGTAGATCGCATCCTCGAAATTGCCGACGATCGCGAATCCGAGCGCCGTCAGCCGGGACGGAATCCAGTCGATCACGAAGAACGCGCGCTGCGCGAACGTCGAGAAGGCAGCCGTGCGGTCGTCGCCCGGCGTCGACCAGCTGCGCGCAAGGTATTCGGAAATCCGGTACAGCACCGCGCCAGCCGGGCCGACCGGCAGCACGTACCAGAAGAACACGCCGAAGACGTGACGATGCGATGCGACGACCGCGTGGATCAGCGTATGACGGACAATTTCGCCGACCGGCATGTCGACCGTGTCGATACCCGTCCACTCGTGCAGGATTTCGCGCGCGCGCGGCACGTCGTCGTTGTTGAGCGCGAGATGGATATCGGTGAAGTAGTGGCTGAACTGGCGGAAGCCGAGCGTGAAATACACGACGGCGACGTTCCACAGGAACGCGAGCACGAAGCTCACCTTGTACAGCAGGAAATAGATCAGCGCGACGATCAGCACCCACGGCAGCACGACCGCGAGCCAGGCGAGGAGCCCGTGCTTCTGCTTGCCGGCGTCGAGGCCATGTGCGACGGTTTCCGCATGAAACTGGAACAGTGCGAACACCGGATTGCTCGGCGACAACGCGCGGACCTGTTCGATGATGAGAGCGAGGAGAACCGAAAAGAAAGTCATGCGTGGCGCCGTCTTCGGAGTTATGTCATTTTTTGCATAACGATAGCACAGCGTCAGCCGCGCATGGCTGCCGGCGCGGTCGCCGGGCAGCCGGGCGGGCGCGCCGGCCGGCGCGCCCGCCTAGCCGGCAGCCAAGAAGCGATACAGATTGCGAAACATGGCGGCAGTTGCGCCCCAGATGAAGTAATGCCCGTCCGGTTTGTCATTCGGGTAGGGCATGGCAAAAAAACGACGCTCGCCGCCTTCCCAGCGGAACACGCGCACCTGATGGTTCGCGGGATTCATCACGAACGCGAGCGGCACCTCGAAGATCTCGGCGACTTCGAACGTGTCGGCCTGCACGGTGAACGGCGGATGCACGAGGCTGACCACCGGCGTCACGCAGAAACCCGTGCCGGTCAGATAGTCGGGCAGCGCACCGAGAATCTCGACGCGTTCGGCGGCGAGCCCGATCTCCTCCTTCGCCTCGCGCAACGCGGTGGCGGTCGCGTCGCGGTCGAACGGCTCACGACGACCGCCGGGAAAGCTGATCTGTCCGGCGTGGTCGTTCAGGTGATCGGCGCGCTGCGTCAGCAGTACGGTGAGGCCCGACTCGCGGACGACGAGCGGCACGAGGACGGCCGCGCTACGTGGATCGACGCCTTCCTGCAGCCTCGCCTCGCCGGGCTCGACGCTCCATTCGAGCGTGCGCGCGAACCGTTCGCGCAGGCCGGACGGCGTCATCAGCCGGGAATCGATGACCGGCAGGCCGGCACCGGTGCCTTCGACCGGCAATACTTCGGGATCGATGATGGGGCGGCGATTCAATGGGGCTCTCGGGTTCGTGTCGTATCGAGCATATTGTCGCGCCAGAATGAAAAAAGCACCCGGTCGGGTGCTTTTTCCTTACAGCTCTTACTCTTGGGAAGCTGCTGCGGCGCGATCCTTCGACACCAGCTTTTCCTTGATACGAGCCGACTTGCCCGAACGCTCGCGCAGGTAGTACAGCTTCGCACGACGCACATCACCGCGACGCTTCACGACGATGCTTGCCAGCAGCGGCGAGTACGTCTGGAACGTACGCTCGACGCCTTCGCCCGACGAGATCTTGCGGACGATGAAGTTCGAGTTCAGACCACGATTGCGAATCGCGATCACGACGCCTTCGTAAGCCTGAACGCGCTTGCGGGTACCTTCAACCACATTCACGTTCACGATCACCGTGTCGCCCGGGGCGAAATCGGGGATCGTCTTGCCGGCGAGCGCGCGCTCGATTTCTTCCTGCTCAAGTTTTGCGATCAGATTCATTACTGACTCCTTATGCCATCGTGTCGGCGTTTACACCCGCCTGCTTCCAGGCCCGGCCCCGATAGAGGATGGATTCACATCAGGCGCCGCACACGCATGTACGGCACCGCCAATTCCCGCTCGCGCAGCCGCCTCAGGAGGCGTCCTTCGCTTCGCGTGCGAGGTTCGCGAGCCACGCCTCGTCGGCGCGGCTCAACAACTTCTCGCGGCGCGCCCGGACGATCAGGTCCGGCCGCTTCCGCAACGTATTCCTCAATGCTTCCTGGCGCCGCCACCGCTCGATCTCGGCATGATGCCCGCCGAGCAGCACGTCCGGCACGCGCACGCCGTCGTATTCCTCGGGGCGCGTGTAGTGCGGACAATCGAGCAGGCCATCGGCGAAGCTGTCCTGCACGGCCGACAGCGAATCGTTCAGCACGCCGGGCAGCAACCGCACGACCGCATCCATCATCGCCATCGCCGGCAGTTCGCCGCCCGACAGCACGAAATCGCCGAGGCTGATTTCCTCGTCGACGCAACGGTCGAGCAGGCGCTGATCGATCGCTTCGTAACGACCGCACAGCACGACGACGCCGGGCTCCTGCGCCATGCGCACCGCACGATCATGCGTGAGCGGCGCGCCTTGCGGCGACATCATCACGACGCGCGTGCTCGCGATACCCTGCTCCGCCTGCGCCGCTTTCGCGGCGTCGATCGCAGCTTCGAGCGGCCTGGCCAGCATCACCATGCCCGGACCGCCGCCGTACGGACGATCGTCGACCGTGCGGTAGTTGTCCGTCGTGAAATCACGCGGGTTCCAGGTGCGCAGCCCGAAGCGCCCCTGCTTGACGGCCCGGCTGGTGATTCCCCAGTCGGTCAGTGCGCGGAACATCTCGGGAAAGAGCGTGACGACGTCGAACTGCACCGCGCTCTCGGTAACCTGGTTCATTTCAGTAATCGGCTTCCCAGTCGACGACGATGCGACGCGCCGCCTGATCCACCGTTTTGACGTAGACGCCGACGAACGGAATCAACCGCTCGTCGGTGGTCGGCTGACCGTCTTTGCCGGTTGCCGGATATTCGACACGCATGATCGAATGCACGCCGTTGTCGATCATCCCGCTCACCTTCCCGAGCGCCACCGATTGCTCGTTGACGACTTCGAGACCGATCAGGTCGACCCAATAGAATTCGTCCGCGGCCAGTGCCGGGAAATCTTCCCGGCGCACGAACACGCGAAAGCCGCGCATGGACAGCGCAGCATCGCGGTCGCTGACGCCCGCGGGTTGCGCAACGACAGTGTCGCTGTGCGTCTTCGACTGCATGATGCGGACGGAAAGCCGCTCCGCACCGCGTTCCAGCCACCAGCGACGCGCGTTGAGCAGCGCGTCGCCACCGCGACCGGCATCGGCATGCGTCGCCACCTTGACCCAGCCCTTCAGACCGTAGGCGTCGACCACCGCCCCGACCTCGACGGCATCGTCGGGCCAGGCTTGCGTCGCTTCGGGACTGCCTTGTTCGGCAGCCTGACCGGCGTTCGCGACCGTGTCGCGCTCGACCGGCTTGCGGACGAATGCGCCGAACGACGCACGCCCGCGCCTTGCATTACCGGAATCGTGACCCGCCATCAATGCACCTCACAGCCGGCACGACCGGCACACCGTGCCATGTTAGGCAGCCGGTTGCGCCTTTTGCGCTTCCTTCACGAGACGCTGGACGGTCGGCGACAGTTGCGCGCCAACACCTTGCCAGTACGTCAGGCGATCCTGAGCGATACGCAGCGATTCGCCCTTCGTGGCGACCGGGTTGTAGAAGCCGACGCGCTCGATGAAGCGGCCGTCACGACGGTTGCGCGAATCGGTAGCAACGATGTTGTAGAACGGGCGCTTCTTCGAGCCGCCACGAGCCAGACGGATGATAACCATATGATGTCCTTCGGAAAACCGGGTTCGAAACTACTGAAACATGCGATTATAGCCGGAAACCAGAGGTACAACAAACACTTACGCGTAAAAATCCGCGGACGGCCCGTCCGCCGGGCCTACAATCGTCGTGTCCAGACCTGCTCCCGACCGTCATGCCGCACCTTCACGCCACCCCGATGCGCCGCGTGCAGCGCCAATTGGCGGCGCTGCTTGCCGGCCTTGCCTGCGTCGCCCGGCTTGCGTCCGCGCCGGCGTTTGCCGCGTCGCTGCCGGTGAACGAACTCGTCGTGCCGCCCGGCTTCCATGTGAGCGTGCTGACCGACGCCGTACCGGCCGCACGCGAAATGGCGTGGTCGCCGCGCGGCATCCTGTATGTCGGCACGCGGGAGGGCCGCGTCCATGCGTTCGCGATGCAAGAGGGCCGGATCACCGCGCACCACGTAATCGCGTCCGGGCTCGACATGCCCGTCGGCGTCGCCTATCGCGACGGCGCCCTCTATATATCCGCCGTCTCGCGCATCCTGCGTCTCGACCACATCGACGACCGGCTCGCCAGACCACCCGCGCCCATCATCGTGACCGATGCGCTGCCGACCGACCACCATCACGGCTGGAAATTCATCGCGTTCGGCCCCGACGGCAAACTGTACGTGCCGGTTGGCGCGCCGTGCAACGCCTGCCTCGCCGATCGCGGCCGCTACGCGATCATCGCGCGGATGAACGCCGACGGCGGCGGGCGTGAAGTGGTCGCTCGCGGCATACGCAATACGGTCGGCTTTGCGTGGCACCCTGATTCGGGCGAGCTGTGGTTCACCGACAACGGGCGCGACCTGATGGGCGACGACGTACCCGACGACAAGCTGAACCGCGCGCCGCGCACCGGCCTCGACTTCGGCTTCCCATACTGCCACGGCGGCGATACGCCCGACCCCGAATTCGGCGGCGCCGACGCTTGCCGCCATTATGTGCCGCCCGTCCTGAAACTCGGCGCGCACGTCGCGGCACTCGGGATGCGCTTCTATACCGGGCCGATGTTTCCGGCGCCGTATCGCAATAATGTCTTCATTGCCGAACACGGCTCATGGAATCGCAGCACGAAGGTCGGCTACCGCGTGATGCGCGTGGTCGCATCGGCGGACGGCAGCCACGCACGCCAGACCCCGTTCGTGACCGGCTGGTTGCGGCCCGACGGCACCGTATGGGGACGTCCGGCCGATGTATTGCCGCTGCCGGACGGCTCGCTGCTCGTCAGCGACGATTACGCGGGCGCGATCTACCGCGTGACCTATGCGGCACCTTGACGCAGGCGAGGGGTGACCGGGCCCGACCGGGCATCGTAGAATGCGTGCCGGGCCGCGCGCCCGCGCCGGCCTGCCGGCCCCGCCCATGCCAACGACGATACGCCGCCATCCATGTCCAGCAGCACCGCATCGCCCCGCCGCTTCCGCTCCAAGACGCTCACCGCCGCCCTCGCGTTCCTGCTCGGATCGCTCGGCGCGCACCGCTTCTATCTGTACGGTTTTCGCGACGTGTACGGCTGGGCCCACCTGCTCGCGACGATCGTCGGCATCCCGGGCTTCCTCCTGCTCGCCGCAACCCAGCGCAGCGCCGGCCTCGGCTGGTGGCTCGCGCTCCCCGGCGCCATCTCGCTGCTGGCGGCGTTCCTCGCCGCACTCGTCTACGGGCTGCGCCCCGACGAAAAATGGGATGCGCAATTCAACGCGGACACCGGCAAGCACAGCCAGTCGGGCTGGACCGTGATCTTCGTCGTGATCTTCTCGCTGCTGATCGGCGCGTTCCTGTTGATGACCGCACTCGCGCTGTCGTTCCAGACGTACTTCGAATCGCAGGTCGAGGCAGCCAAGCAGATTTCGCAGTAAGCACGACCCATACGGTCGATACGGCATACCGGCGACTGCATGGCTCGCCGGTCAGAACAGGTTCAACTGCATGTCGTCGCGCGGCTTCGCGCCGGCGGCACGAACCGCAACACGCGGCGCCGGCACCGCAGCGGCAGGCGCACCGCTGAACCGCGACAGATCGAGGATGCCGTTCGTGCGTTCGTTCAACCCGAGCCGCTTGACGGCCTGACGGAAGCGCTGCCGCAACAGGTCGGCCCAGATCCCCTCGCCCTTCATCCGTTTCGAGAAATCCGAGTCGTAATCCTTGCCGCCGCGCATGTCGCGCACGCGGTTCATCACGCGCTCCGCACGGTCGGGAAAATGCGCGGCAAGCCAGTGCTTGAACAACGGTGCGACCTCCCACGGCAACCTCAGGATGATGTAGCTCGCGTGCGTCGCCCCGGCTTCCGCGCAGGCCTCCAGCACGCGCTCCATGTCGGGCTCGGTCACGAACGGAATCACCGGTGCAATGCTCACGCCGACCGGCACGCCCGCATCCCGCAGCGCGCGGATCGTGCGCAACCGCCGCGCCGGCGTGGCCGCACGCGGCTCGAGCGTGCGCGCGAGCTCGGCATCGAGCGTCGTGATCGTGACCGCCGCCATCACCTGCCCGCGTTCGGCCATCGGCGCGAGCAGGTCGAGATCGCGCTCGATCAGCGACGATTTCGTGATCGCCGCGAACGGCAGCCCGCGATCGTGCATCACCTGGATCACGCTGCGCGTAATGCGCAGGTCGCGCTCGACCGGCTGGTACGCGTCGGTATTGACGCCGAGCGCGATCGGCTCCGGCACGTAGCGCTTGCGCGAAATCTCGCGCTCGAGCAGTTCGGCTGCGTTCACCTTCGCGTAGATGCGGCTTTCGAAATCGAGCCCCGGCGACAGCCCGAGGTAGCTGTGCGTCGGCCGCGCGAAGCAGTAGATGCAACCGTGCTCGCAGCCGCGATACGGATTGAGCGACACGCTGAACGGAATATCGGGCGACTGATTGTGCGTCAGGATGCTCTTTGCCCGCTCCTCGAAGACCTGCGTACGCAGCGGCGCCGGGAAATCGGCATCGTCGGACTCGTGCGTCCAGCCGTCGTCCACCGCTTCGCGCTGCGCGAGTTCATACCGCCCCTGCAGATTGTCGACCGCGCCGCGCCCCTTGCGGGGCACGGGCGGCGCTACCGGAAATTCGTTGTCGGACCGATCGTCCATGTGCCCACCCATTCGCCTGCACCCAATACTGTACATTTATACAGTATTGGGTGCAGCATGCCAAGGGCGGGATAAAGGGCCCGACAACGGGCGCCGGCGCGTCAGTCGCCGACGGCGATCGTCAGCGTTTCCTTGATTTCTTCCATCACGACATAGCTCTTCGACTGCACGGCGCCGGGCAACTGCAGCAGGATGTCGCCGAGCAGCTTCCGGTAGTCGGCCATCTCGCCGATCCGCGCCTTGATCAGGTAGTCGAAATCGCCGGAGACGAGATGGCATTCGAGCACCTCGTCGATCTTCATCACTTCCCGGCGGAATTGCTCGAACATGTTGCCGCCCTTGTGGCCGAGCGTGATCTCGACGAACACCAGCAGCGCGGCCCCCAATTGCCCCGGGTCGACCCGCGCGTGATAGCCGGTGATCACGCCGTCGCGCTCCATGCGCCGCACGCGCTCGATGCACGGCGTGACAGTCAGCCCGACCTGTTCCGCGAGGTCCTTCATCGCCATCCGGCCGTCGTCCTGGAGCAGTTTCAGGATGCGCCGGTCGAGCTTGTCGAGCGAGCGTACTGGCTGACGTTGCGTTCTCATTTGTTTATGCTGAAAACCAGAAAAATACGATAACAAAAACTGCACATTCGACAATACCATAGCTCAAAAAACTAGATCAGCTAGAGGTTACACGGAGCCGCGGGTGCGCCGGCCTCGACCTGGTCCCTTCCATCTGGAGCAGCTATGCGAGTCGTCATTCTGGGCAGCGGTGTAGTGGGCGTGGCAAGCGCGTATTACCTTGCGCGCGCCGGCCATGAAGTCACTGTGATCGACCGGGAAGCCGGCCCGGCGCAGGAGACGAGCTTCGCGAACGCAGGCCAGATCTCGCCCGGCTATGCCGCGCCGTGGGCCGCGCCCGGCGTGCCGCTGAAGGCCGTCAAGTGGATGTTCGAAAAGCACGCGCCGCTCGCGATTCGCCTCGACGGCACGCGCTTCCAGCTCCAGTGGATGTATCAGATGCTGCGCAACTGCACGGCCGAGCGCTATGCGATCAACAAGGGCCGCATGGTCCGTCTCGCCGAATACAGCCGCGACTGCCTGCAGGCGCTGCGTGCCGATACCGGCATCCAGTACGAAGGCCGCACGGGCGGCACGCTGCAACTGTTCCGCACGCAGCAGCAGCTCGACGGCGCGGCGAAGGACATCGCCGTGCTGCGGGAAGCGAACGTGCCGTTCGAACTGCTGTCGCCGGCCGAACTGAAAAATGCCGAACCGGCGCTCGCCGCCGTCTCGCACAAGCTGACGGGCGGCCTGCGCCTGCCGGGCGACGAAACGGGCGATTGCCAGCTGTTCACGACGCGCCTCGCCGCGCTTGCCGAATCGCTCGGCGTCAAGTTCCGCTACAACACGCCGATCGATGCGCTCGCGATCGCGGGCGGCAAGATCGCCGGCGTGCAGTGCGGCAGCGAGACGGTGCGTGCCGACGCGTACGTCGTCGCGCTCGGCTCGTACTCGACCGGCTTCATCTCGAACCTGATGAAGATTCCCGTCTATCCGCTCAAGGGCTATTCGATCACCGCGCCGATCGTCAACGAAGCCGCCGCGCCCGTGTCGACCGTGCTCGACGAGACCTACAAGATCGCGATCACGCGCTTCGACCAGCGCATCCGCGTCGGCGGCATGGCGGAAATCGTCGGTTTCGACAAGAAGCTGCGCGCGGCGCGTCGCGAAACGCTCGAGATGTGCGTGAACGATCTGTTCCCGGGCGGCGGCGACACGTCGAAGGCCACGTTCTGGACGGGCCTGCGCCCGATGACGCCGGACGGCACGCCGATCGTCGGCCGCACGCCGGTGTCGAACCTGTTCCTGAACACCGGCCACGGCACGCTCGGCTGGACGATGTCGTGCGGCTCGGGCCAACTGCTCGCGGATCTGATCTCGGGCAAGATGCCCGCGATCCAGGCCGACGACCTGTCGGTGCATCGTTACCTGAAGGACGTGCCCGGCCAGACGCGCCCGGCATACGCGTAAATGGGAGCGGCCCGCAGCGATGCGGGCCGCTTGCATCAGCGAGAAAGGCGCCCGAGGGCGCCTTTCTCGTTTCGGCGACTGCGACTGCGAGTGTCGACTCGGCTGGAGGCTTCAGTCGACGTGCGCGTCCTGTCGTCGCGCGGCGGTCAAAATCGACGTTCCTAGTCGTGCATGCGCGACGATACGTTTCGCACGGCACGGTACGATCCGGCCTCTTCCAGACGAACGACGCTCGCTCCTCTTCCGCGACGACACAACAAAAAAGGGGCGCTCGTCGCGCCCCTCTTCTCGTGTGCTTACCGCTGAAGCGTCACGCCGCGTCAGCCGAGCTCGGTCACGAGTTCCGGCACGAGCGCGAACAGGTCGCCGACGAGGCCGTAATCGGCCACGCTGAAGATCGGCGCTTCCGGATCCTTGTTGATCGCGACGATCACCTTCGAATCCTTCATGCCGGCCAGATGCTGGATCGCACCCGAGATGCCGACCGCGATGTACAGCTGCGGCGCGACGATCTTGCCGGTCTGGCCGACCTGGTAGTCGTTCGGCACGTAGCCGGCGTCGACTGCCGCGCGCGATGCGCCGAGCGCCGCCGACAGCTTGTCCGCCAGCGGCTCCAGCACCTTCGTGTAGTTCTCGCCGCTACCCAGACCGCGGCCGCCCGACACGATGATCTTCGCGCTGGTCAGCTCCGGACGGTCCAGCTTCGTCACCTCGCGGCTCACGAACTGCGACTTGCCTGCGTCGGCTGCCGCTTCGATCTTCTCGACCGCCGCGCTGCCGCCTTCGGCCGCAACCGGATCGAAGCCCGTCGCACGCACCGTGATGACCTTGATCGGGTCGCTCGACTGCACCGTCGCGATCGCGTTGCCCGCGTAGATCGGGCGCTCGAACGTGTCGGCCGAATCGACCGCCGTGATGTCCGAAATCTGCGCGACGTCCAGCTTCGCGGCGATACGCGGCGCGATGTTCTTGCCGTACGCGGTGGCCGGCGCGAGGATGTGCGAGTAATCCTTCGCGATGTTCAGCGCGGTCGCCTCGACGTTTTCCGCCAGGCCTTCGGCCAGTTGCGGCGCGTCGGCCAGCAGCACCTTCGACACACCCGCGATCTTCGCTGCCGCGTCGGCCGCCGCTTGCGCGTTGTGGCCCGCGACCAGCACGTGGATGTCGCCGCCAATCTTCGCAGCCGCCGCCACCGTGTTCAGCGTCGCGGCCTTGACCGACGCGTTGTCGTGTTCTGCAATCACCAGAATCGTCATTTCTTTGCGCTCCTTCTTACAGCACCTTGGCTTCGGTCTTCAGCTTCTCGACCAGCGTCTTCACGTCCGGCACCTTCACACCGGCCGCGCGCTTCGGCGGCTCGACCACCTTCAGCGTCTTCAGACGCGGCGCGACGTCCACGCCGAGGTCTTCCGGCTTCACGGTTTCCAGCGGCTTCTTCTTCGCCTTCATGATGTTCGGCAGCGTCACGTAGCGCGGCTCGTTCAGGCGCAGGTCGGTCGTGACCACCGCCGGCAGCGTCAGCGACAGCGTTTCCGCGCCGCCGTCGACTTCACGCGCAACGGTTGCCTTGCCGTCGGCCACCGTCACCTTCGACGCGAACGTCGCTTGCGGCAGACCGGCCAGCGCGGCCAGCATCTGGCCCGTCTGGTTCGAATCGTCGTCGATCGCCTGCTTGCCGAGGATCACCAGTTGCGGCTGCTCCTTGTCGACCAGCGCCTTCAGGATCTTCGCGACGGCCAGCGGCTCGACGCTGTCGTTCGACTCGACGAGGATCGCGCGGTCCGCGCCGATCGCCAGCGCCGTGCGCAGCGTTTCCTGCGCTTGCGTGACGCCCACCGACACCGCGATCACTTCGGTCGCGACGCCTGCTTCCTTCAGCCGCACGGCTTCTTCCACCGCGATTTCGTCGAACGGGTTCATCGACATCTTCACGTTCGCGATGTCGACGCCCGTGTTGTCCGACTTCACGCGGACCTTCACGTTGTAATCGACCACTCTTTTCACTGGCACCAGGATTTTCATGCACACGCTCCAAAGTTACGAATACGACCAGAGGCCATTTTATAGTGAGGCCTCGTGACTGCGCGGCCAGGCGGACCCAACCATCATGGTTGTCGAGGATACCGCTTCTTGGCGACGCGCCAATGATAGCGAACGGTCGTTCTATTTTAAAAGAGAAAAAACCCGGACGCAAAGCCCGGGTTTTCGATCATCGACTCTAATCCCGCCGGGCGTCCGTGCTGCGCCCGTTACCAGGCAGCAATGACCGCGCCGCCGAACTTGCCTTCGATGAACTGCTTCACGTCGGCCGAGTGATACGCGGCAATCAGCTTGGCGACCCACGGCTTGTTCCGGTCCGCTTCGCGGATCGCGAGGATGTTCGCGTACGGGCCGTTCGGGCCCTCGATCGCGATCGCGTCCTGCTTCGGTTTCAACCCCGCTTCCATCGCGTAGTTGGTATTGATCGCGGCCGCGTCGACGTCGCCGAGCGAGCGCGGGATCTGCGCCGCGTCGAGCTCGACGATCTTCAGCTTGCGCGGATTGTCGACGATATCGAGCGGCGTCGCCTTCAGCCCCGCGTCTGCGCGCAGTTTCAGCAGCTCCTGCTTCTGCAGCAACAGCAGCGCGCGGCCGCCGTTGGTCGGATCGTTCGGCACCGCGACGCGCGCGCCCGGCTTCAGTTCGGCGAGCGACTTCAGGCGCTTCGAATAGATGCCCATCGGGAACGTGACGGTGTCCGCGACCTTGATCAGCTTGT
Source organism: Burkholderia sp. BCC1208 (assembly GCF_902833095.1). Taxonomy (NCBI): domain Bacteria; kingdom Pseudomonadati; phylum Pseudomonadota; class Betaproteobacteria; order Burkholderiales; family Burkholderiaceae; genus Burkholderia; species Burkholderia sp. BCC1208. The sequence continues at coordinate 919,039 of NZ_CADFDY010000001.1, forward strand.
AGCCGCGATCCTTCACCTGCGCCTGCAGATACGGATCGTGCTGGTAGCTGTTCGCGTCGAGGTCGCCCGACGCGAGCGCGGCGTTCGGCTGCACGTAATCGGAGAATTCGACGATGCGAATCTCCAGGCCGTTCTTCGCCGCGACCTTCTTCACCACTTCCATGATCTGCGCGTGCGGGCCGCCCGTCACACCCACCTTGATGGTTTCGGCCTGGGCATGCGCGCCCGCGAACAGCGCGGCCGCACCCAGCGCCGCCGCAAACTTCAGCATGAAGCGTCGTTGCATCGTGTCTTCCCCTGTCGAATCGGTTTGGTCTTATTTGTGGCTCAGCCGGCGCACCAGCCAGTCGCCGAACGATTGCACGATCTGCACGAACACGATCAGGATCGCGACGACCGTCCACATCACTTCCGGCAGATAGCGCTGGTAGCCGTAGCGGATCCCGAGATCGCCGAGCCCGCCGCCGCCGATCGCGCCCGCCATCGCCGAATAACCGACCAGCGACACGAACGTGATCGTCAGGCCCGCGACGACGCCCGGCAGCGATTCGGGCAACAGCACCTTGAATACGATCTGCGACGTGGTCGCGCCCATCGACTGCGCGGCCTCGATCAGCCCGCGGTCGACCTCGCGCAGCGCCGTTTCGACGAGACGTGCGATGAACGGCGCGGCCGCGAGCGTCAGCGGCACGACCGCCGCGGCCGTGCCGATCGACGAACCGGTGACGAGCCGCGTGAACGGAATCACCGCGACCAGCAGGATGATGAACGGCGTCGAGCGGACCGCGTTCACGATGCCGCCGAGCACGCGATTCACCGCCAGGTTCTGCAGCACGCCCTGGCGGTCGGTCAGGTAGAGCAGCACGCCGAGCGGCAGGCCGACGAGCGCGCCGACCGCCCCGGAGATGCCGACCATGATCAGCGTCTCCCAGAACGACTGCACGAACATATCGAACATCTCACTCAACATACGAAAGCTCCTCTACCACCACACCTTGCTCGCGCAGGAACGCGAGCGCCTGCCCGACCTTGCCCGGCTCGCCGCCCGCGAGCACCGCGAGCGAACCGAATGCCTGCCCCTGGATCTCGTCGATCTGGCCGTGCAGGATGTTGAAATCGAGTTCGTACCGGCGGATCGTCTCCGACAGGATCGGCTGGTCGACACCCGAGCCCGTGAACGCGAGCCGCAGCAGATGCCCGCTGCCCGTCTTCAGCCGCTCGGCCACGCGCGCCTTCATGGCAGGCGGCAGTTCCTGCGCGATCACGTCGCCGATCAGCGCGCGCGTCACTTCGTGATGCGGCTGCAGGAATACGTCGATCACGCGGCCTTCCTCGACCACGCGCCCCGCGTCGAGCACCGCGACGCGATCGCAGACCTGCTTGATCACTTCCATCTGGTGCGTGATCAGCACGATCGTCAGGCCGAGCTCGCGGTTGATGCGCTTCAGCAGATCGAGGATCGAACGCGTGGTTTCGGGATCGAGCGCGGACGTCGCTTCGTCCGACAGCAGCACCTTCGGCTGGCTCGCCAGCGCGCGGGCGATGCCGACGCGCTGCTTCTGGCCACCGCTGATCTGCGCCGGATAGCGATCCTTCTGCGCGGACAGCCCGACCAGGTCGAGCAGCGGCAACACGGCGGCCTCGATCTCGGCACGGCTCGCGCCGGCCAGCTCGAGCGGCAGCGCGACGTTGTCGAACACCGTGCGCGACGACAGCAGGTTGAAGTGCTGGAAGATCATGCCGATCTCGCGGCGTGCCTCGCGCAGCGCACCGGCCGACAGCAGCATCAGATCGCGCCCGCCGACGACGACGTTGCCTTCGGTCGGCCGCGTGAGCAGGTTGATGGTGCGCACGAGCGTGCTCTTGCCGGCGCCGCTTCGGCCGATGATGCCGAACACCTCGCCTTGCGGGATCGTCAGGTTGACGTTGCGCAACGCTTCGACCCAGCCGCCCGGGCCGGGGAAACGCTGCGAAAGATTGCGTAATTCGATCATGTAAACAAAACGGCGGCCGGCCGGCGAGTTGGCCCGCCAGTCGGCCGCCGATGCATCTGGAATAGCCGGCGATTTTACCGCAAACCCCTCATTCCCCTTAATAATCGATTTCGATCTTTTCATAACCAGACGAAATTAGAGGAGCGCCGCTTCGCCCGCGCGGGAAGGCCGCGACTATGATCGGGAACACACTTGCCAACGAACCGGAGACACGCCCGATGAGCGCCACCACCACGCCGGCCGCCGTACCCGCCGCCACCGCCGGATCGGCGCCGCACATGGGCCGGCTGCGTACCGCGGACGGGCTCGAACTGGCGTCGTACCGCTGGCCGGCCGGCGACGGCAGCGCGCCGCCGCGCGCGACGATCGCGCTGGTGCACGGCCTCGCCGAACACGCGGGCCGCTATGCCGCGCTCGCCGGTCGGCTGAACGCAGCCGGCGTCGACGTGCTTGCGATCGATCTGCGCGGGCATGGCCAGTCGCCCGGCAAACGCGTATGGGTCGAGCGTTTCGACGGCTACCTGAACGATGCGGATGCACTGGTCGCCGAAGCCGCGCGCGGCGATGCGCCGCTGTTCCTGATGGGGCACAGCATGGGCGGCGCGGTCGCGGCGCTCTATGCGATCGAGCGTGCACCGGCTCGCGGCCACGCACTGGCCGGCCTCGTGCTGTCGAGCCCGGCGCTTGCACCGGGGCGCGACGTGCCGCGCTGGATGCTTGCGGTCAGCCGCCTCATCAGCCGTGCGTGGCCCACTTTCCCCGCGATCAAGATCGATGCGGCCCTGCTGTCGCGCGATCCGGCCGTCGTCGCGGCCAATCGCGCCGACCCGCTCGTGCATCACGGCGCCGTGCCCGCACGCACTGGCGCGGAAATCCTCGATGCGATGGCGCGCATCGAGAACGGCCGCGGCGCGCTACGCGTGCCGGTGCTCGTCTATCACGGCACCGAGGACGAGCTGACCGAACCCGATGGCAGCCGCGCGTTCGGCGCGCGTGTGGGCTCGCCCGATCGTACGCTGACGCTGTACGAAGGCGGCTTCCATGAAACGATGAACGATCTCGAACGCGACCGCGTGATCGACGCGCTGATCGCCTGGATTCATGCGCGCGTGCCGGCGCGTTGAGCGCGCCCGGCCCGGCCGGTCAAGCGGAAATCAGATACCGGCCAGCACGCGCAGGTGCGCGACGACGCTGCGCCCGAGCGCGGACAGGTTGTAGCCGCCCTCGAGGCAGCTGACGATACGGCCCAGCGCATGCCGGCGCGCCACGTCGACGATCCGCGCGGTCAGCCATTCGAAGTCGGCTTCGACGAGGCCGAGATTGCCGATGTCGTCCTCGCGATGCGCATCGAAGCCGGCCGACACGAACAGCATCTGCGGCTTGAACGCGTCGAGGCGCGGCAGCCAGAACATGTCGACGGCTTCGCGGATCGCCATGCCGTTGCTGCGTGCCGGCATCGGCAGATTGACCATGTTCGGCGCCTGATGATCGACGCCCGAGAACGGATACAGCGGATGCTGGAAGAAGCTGCACATCAGCACGCGCTCGTCATTCGCGAACGCCGCCTCGGTGCCGTTGCCGTGATGCACGTCGAAATCGATGATCGCGACACGCTCGATGCCATGCACGTCGAGCGCGTGCCGTGCGGCGATCGCGACGTTGTTGAAGAAGCAGAAGCCCATCGCGCGCGCAGGCTCCGCATGGTGGCCGGGCGGACGGACGCCGCAGAACGCATTCGCATAGCGGCCTTCGATCACCGCGTCGGTCGCCGCGATCGCGGCGCCGGCCGCACGCAGTGCCGCGCGCCACGTGTCGCGATTCATCAGCGTGTCGGGATCGATCTCGACGTAACCGTCGACCGGCGTCATGCTCCGGATGTAGTCGATGTGCGCCTGCGTGTGCACACGGCCCAGCGCGACCTCGCTCGCGAACGGCGCGGTTTCGTGCACGATCAGGTCGTCGATGCGGCTCGCAATCAGTTGATCCTGGATCGCCGACAGGCGCGCCGGACATTCCGGATGCCATTCCCCCATCTCGTGCAGCATGCAGTCGGGGTGCGTATAGAAAGCGGTTGCCATAAGCTGTCATCCGCGGCGCACGGTGCGTCGCAGGTCTCCCTCAATGATGTCCATCGTCTGCCGCGAATTCGCCGCTAACTTACCACAACGAGGGCCGACATCGGCCCGGCGCGCCGGATGCGTCGGGTATACTGCGCCGAACACAATCGCCCTGTCCGCCCGCTTCGACATGAATCCCAGCAAGCCTGCCGTCCTTCTCTCCGCGCTGTTTCGCGTTCGCGCTCCGCTCGTCGCCGCTGCCCTCGCCGCGGCCCTCGGCACCGCGCCGGCCGTGGCGCAGACGCAGCCCGCGAAGCCCGCCGGCACGCTCGTCGCCCAGGCCCAGCCGCAGCAGCCGACGCCGCAAGGCCAGACCTTCGAAGAGGAAATCGTTCCGCAGCGTTATGCGAACAACGCGAAGGTCGACGCGTTCATCGACGAGATGGTGAGCCGCAACGGCTTCGATTCGGCGAGCCTGCATGCGCTGTTCTCGCGCATCAGCTACTCGGCGACGGCCGTCAAGCTCGTGAGGCCGGCCCCGTCGCCGACGGTCAAGAACTGGCGCGTCTATCGCTCGCGCTTCATCGAGCCGATCCGCATCAACGCGGGCGTGAAGTTCTGGAAGGCGAACCAGGCCACCCTGCAGCGCGCGTCCGAGCAGTTCGGCGTGCCGCCCGAGGTGATCGTCGGCATCATCGGCGTCGAGACCATCTACGGCCGCTACATGGGCAATTTCCGCGTGCTCGACGCGCTGACGACGCTCACGTTCGACTACCCGGACACGCCGAATCGCGACAGCCGCCAGGCCACGTTCCGCAAGAACCTCGAAGACTTCCTGGTCTGGACCCGCGACAACCAGCTCGACCCCACCACCGTGCTCGGCTCGTACACCGGCGCGATCGGGATTCCGCAGTTCCTGCCGAGCAGCATCCGCGAATATGCGGTCGACTTCGACGGCACGGGTCACGTCGATCTGCGCAGCAGTCCTGTCGATGCGATCGGCAGCGTCGCGAACTACCTGAAGCAGCACGGCTGGGAAACCGACCGCCCGGTGGTCTGGCAGATCACGCCCGATACAGGCAGCCTGGGCATCGCACAGGCCGCCGCCGACGGCCAGCCCGAACCGCACTGGGCGCTGTCGCAACTGCTGCGCGCGGGCATGACGTTGAACGAGCCGACGGTCAACATCACGACCGAAGCCGGCACGCCGGTAACCGTGGTCGATCTGCCGACGCCGGGGCGCGCGACCGAATACATGATTGGCCTGAAGAACTTCTACGTGCTGACGCGCTACAACCGCAGTTTCTTCTACGCGCTCACCGTGTACCAGCTCGGCGAGGCCGTGAAAGCGCAGATGGAAGCGAGCGGTGCGCTGCCACCCGCCGCTGCCCAGACGCAGCCGCAGTAAGCACGGGCCGCCCAAAGAAAAAACGCCGCGGAAGCGGCGTTTTTTATCGATGCGCGAATCGCGCACCCTCTCGCTCAGGCGGGAAACACGCCCGTGGACAGGTAGCGGTCGCCGCGATCGCAGACGATGAACACGATCGTCGCGTTCTCGACCTGACGCGCGATGCGCATCGCGACTTCGCATGCGCCGCCCGACGAAATGCCCGCGAAGATGCCTTCGACCGCCGCGAGCCGGCGCGTCATCGTTTCCGACGCGGCCTGACTCACGTTCTCGACGCGGTCGATGCGGCTGCGATCGAAGATGGTCGGCATGTACGCTTCCGGCCACTTGCGGATGCCGGGAATACGCGAGCCGTCTTCCGGCTGCGCACCGACGATCTCGACCGCCGGATTCTGTTCCTTCAGGTAGCGCGACGTGCCCATGATCGTGCCCGTCGTGCCCATGGCGGACACGAAGTGCGTGATGCGCCCTTCGGTATCGCGCCAGATCTCCGGCCCCGTTCCTTCGTAGTGCGCGACGGGATTGTCGGGGTTGCCGAACTGATCGAGGATCACGCCCTTGCCTTCGCGCTGCATCTGCTCCGCGAGGTCGCGCGCCAGCTCCATCCCGCCCTTCACCGGCGTCAGGATGATTTCGGCGCCATAAGCCGCCATGCTCTGGCGGCGCTCGACCGACAGATCCTCCGGCATGACCAGCACCATCTTGTAGCCGCGGATCGCCGCGGCCATCGCGAGCGCGATGCCCGTGTTGCCGCTCGTCGCCTCGATCAGCGTATCGCCCGGCTTGATGCGCCCGCGCGCCTCGGCCTTGCTGATCATCGACAGCGCCGGGCGATCCTTCACGGAACCGGCCGGATTGTTGCCCTCGAGCTTCGCGAGCACCACGTTGTTGCGGGCACGAATCTCGTCGTCCGGCAGGCGGACCAGTTGCACGAGCGGCGTATTGCCGATCGTGTCTTCGATAGTTTTGTAAGCCATGGATATACCGTGAGTACGAGGCCGATCAATCGGTCGATTGTAAACCAGCACCGGCACGCGCGCCGGCAACCCCATTGCAACGATGGAATACGCGTGCCGCGCGGGTCGCGATCGCCGCGCATGCCGCCCCACGCAAAAAACCCGCGGCATGCCGCGGGAAGCCGTCGCAACGACGGCGACTGAAGGAGCCGTTTGTCGGGTACGCGCGACCCGTTACTTCTGCGCGGTGCGAGCCGGTGCGGCGGCAGGTTTCGCTGCCGCCGGCTTGCCTGCGGCCGACGGCGTCGTGCCCGCGGCGGCCGCCGCCGCGCCGATCGTCAACCCTTCCTGCTGAAGCCGCTCGACGGTATGCCCGCCCATGCCCTTCACGCGCGTGGCGAGATCGTCCGCATTCCTGAACGGCCCGTGTGCGCCGCGCTCGTCGAGAATCGCCTTCGCCCGCGCCGGACCGATGCCCTTGATGCCGACGAGCGCATCCTCGTTCGCCGTGTTGACGTCGACGGCAGCCCAGGCCGACGCCACTGCGCCGAGCATGACCGCTGCGGCAAACCATTTCCTGATCATGTGCTGGATCTCCGAAGTAAAACGGCCGGCGGCTGCCGACCGTGAGACCCAGTCTATCGATGCAACGCGCCGGTTTAAACCTGGCCGGATAGCCAACGGACGTAGCGGTCGACGCCTTCCTGCACGGTCAGGAACGGTGCGTCGTAGCCGGCCGCGCGCAGTTTCGTCTGGTCGGCCTGGGTGAAGCACTGGTACTTGCCGCGCAGCGCATCGGGGAACGGCACGTATTCGATCAACCCCTGCTCGACCTGCTGCGCGAGCGTCAGCGGCGGCTGGTTGTCGAGCGCGCGCAGCGTGTTCACGACCGTCGACGCGATATCGTTGAACGGTTGCGCCCGGCCCGTGCCGAGATTGAAGATGCCCGACTTCTCCGGATGATCGAAGAAGAACAGGTTCACCTTGGTCACGTCCTCGACGGACACGAAATCGCGCGTCTGCTCGCCCGGCGCATAACCGTTGTACTCGCCGAACAGCTTCACCTTGCCTTCGGCGCGGAACTGGTTGAAGTTGTGGAAGGCGACCGACGCCATGCGGCCCTTGTGCGTCTCGCGCGGGCCGTACACGTTGAAATAGCGGAAGCCCGCGATCTGGCTCTTCGCGCTCGGCAGCACGCGGCGGATCACCTGGTCGAACAGGAACTTCGAATAGCCGTACACGTTCAGCGGCGCCTCGACGTCGCGCTCCTCGACGAAACGCGTCGAGCCGCCGTAGATCGCGGCCGACGATGCATACAGGAACTGCGTGCCCCGCGCGAGGCAGGTATCGAGCACCGCGCGGCTGTAGCGGAAGTTGTTGTCCATCATGTAGCGGCCGTCGGTTTCCATCGTGTCCGAACAGGCGCCTTCATGAAATACCGCGCGTACCTTGCCGAAATCGCCGCGCGCGAAGCGTTCGACGAATTCGGTCTTGTCGAGATAATCGTCGATCTCGCAGTCGACGAGATTGCGGAACTTGTCCGCGCGCGTCAGGTTGTCGACCGCGATGATGCGCGTCTCGCCGCGCTCGTTGAGCGCCTTGACGATGTTCGCGCCGATAAAACCGGCCGCGCCGGTGACGATGAGGGTCATGATCGTCCTGCCTGAAAAGTGCGAGCCACTCGTGCGGCGCGCTCGTCGCGCCGCCGAATGCACTCAGTGAAACAGTTCGTCGTAGTCCACCGTGGCCGTGCCGAGCTTGCCGACCACGATGCCTGCCGCGCGATTCGCGAGCACCACGGCGTCGACGAGCGGTACCCCGGCGCCGAGCATCGTCGCGACCGTCGCGATCACGGTGTCACCCGCGCCCGACACGTCGAACACTTCGCGCGCGAGCGCCGGCGCATGCAGTTCGCCGCCCGCGGAAAAGAGCGTCATGCCCTCTTCCGAACGCGTGAGCAGCAACGCGTCGATGCCGAGCTCCGCACGCAGATTCGCGACGCGCGCGCGCAGGTCGTCTTCCGATTTCCACTGCCCGATCACCTCGCGCAGTTCGGCGCGATTCGGCGTGATCAGCGATGCGCCGCGATAGCGTGCCCAGTCGTCGCCCTTCGGGTCGACCAGAACCGCCTTGCCGGCCGCACGCGCCTTCTCGATCATCGTCGTGACGTGGGTGAGGCCGCCTTTCGCGTAATCCGACATCAGCACGACGTCGTGCTGCGGCAGCAGCGCATCGAAGCGCGCGAGCCCCGCGAGCAGCACCTCGTGCGTCGGCATCGCCTCGAAGTCGACGCGCAGCAGCTGCTGCTGGCGCGCGAGCACGCGCAGCTTGATCGTGGTCGGCAAGGCCGGATCGCGCTCGAGATGGGGTGTCACGCCGCTGCTGCCGAGCAGCTCGACGATCCGCTCGCCGGGCTCGTCGCAACCGACCACGCACAGCAGCCCAGCCTGGCCGCCGAGCGTCACGGCATTGCGCGCGACGTTGGCCGCGCCGCCGAGCCGCTCCTCCTGACGCTGCACGTGCACGACCGGCACCGGCGCTTCAGGCGAAATGCGATCGACGTTGCCGAACCAGTAGCGGTCGAGCATCACGTCGCCGACGACGAGCACACGCGAGCGCGCAAGTTGCTCGCGCGGCACCGGAACGATTTCGCGAAGAGTATTCATCGTACGTTAGCCACGGGAGAACGACTGGGGATCGACATACGGCCGGCCGATCGCGTAGTAGTCGATGCCCAGTTCGGCCATCGCGTCCGGCTCGTACAGGTTGCGCCCGTCGAAGATCACCGGCGCCTTGAGTTCGGCCTTCAGGCGCGTGAAATCGGGGCTGCGGAATTCCTTCCACTCGGTCACGATCACGAGTGCGTCCGCGCCCGTGACCGCGACGTCCTGCGTGTCGACGAGATGCAGTCGCGCCAGCACGTCCGCATCGTCGCCGAAATCCAGCGCGAACACGCGCCGCGCTTCGTCGACGGCGACCGGATCGTAGGCGCGCACGGTCGCACCGCGTGCGAGCAGCGCGGCGATCAGGCGGCGGCTGGGCGCCTCGCGCATGTCGTCGGTGTTCGGCTTGAACGCCAGGCCCCAGACCGCGAACTCGCGCCCGGTCAGGTCGGCGCCGAAGCGCTGCTCGATCTTGCCGATCAGCACGTCCTTCTGGGCATGGTTGGCGGCCTCGACGGCCTCCAGGATGCGCAGCGGCTGGCCGTTCTCGCCCGCGGTGCGGATCAGCGCCTGCACGTCCTTCGGGAAGCACGAGCCGCCGTAGCCGACGCCGGCGTACAGGAAGTGATAGCCGATGCGCGGATCGGAGCCGATTCCGCGGCGCACGGCCTCGATGTCGGCGCCGACCTTGTCGGCGAGATTCGACATCTCGTTCATGAACGAGATGCGCGTCGCGAGCATCGCGTTCGCCGCATATTTCGCGAATTCGGCCGAACGCACGTCCATGTAGATCGTGCGCTCGTGGTTGCGGTTGAACGGCGCATAGAGCTTCTTCATCTTCTCGCGCGCGATCGTGCCCGTCTCGTCGTCGTCGACGCCGATGATGATCCGGTCCGGGCGCATGAAGTCCTCGACCGCCGCGCCTTCCTTCAGGAATTCCGGGTTCGACACGACCGAGAAGCGATGCGCGACGCTGCCCGCGAGCCCGCGTGCGGCAAGCGCCTCGTCGACCACGCCGTGCACGCGCCGCGCGGTGCCGACCGGCACCGTCGACTTGTCGACGATCACCTTGAAGCCCGTCATGTGGCGGCCGATGTTGCGCGCGGCCTCGAGCACGTACTGCAGGTCGGCCGAGCCGTCCTCGTCGGGCGGCGTGCCGACCGCGATGAACTGGATCTCGCCGTGCGCGACGCTCGCCTCGATGTCGGTCGAGAAGCGCAGGCGCCCCGCCGTGCGGTTGCGCGCGATGATGTCGAGCAGCCCCGGTTCGTGAATCGGCATCCCGCCGTTGTTCAGGATGTCGATCTTGCGCGGATCGACGTCGAGACAAAAGACGTCGTGACCGATCTCCGCGAGGCAGGCGCCCGTGACGAGGCCGACATAGCCGGTGCCGATGATGGTGATTTTCATAGATGTTCCGGTACTTCCCGGTAATTGACTAACTTGGCCGCCGGGACGAGCCCGGCGGCAACCGCGGCGCGTCGGCTCCGCGTGCCGGGATCAGCCCGGCATCGCAGGTTCGACGCGGCGCGGCGCATAGGTTTCCCAGCCGCTGCATCCGGGGCACTGCCAGTAGAAGAGCCGTGCCCGGAAACCGCAATTCTGGCACGTATACCGTGGCAGATTTTTCGTGCGCTGCTTGATCAGCGCAAGCATCATTTCAAGTTCCTTACGGCGCGGTTCCTCGGCCGCCGCGATCTGCGCATCGAGCAGGTGCAGCATCCCCGACAGGTTCGGCGACTTTTCCATCTGCGTGCGCGCGAGCGTGTGCGCCGCATCCTGGCCGCGCAGCCCCGCGATATGCTGATAGGCGATGTCGAGCAGGTCGTTCGACGGATAACGATCGACGTACCCCATCAGCAGCTCGGCGCCTTCGACGTTCCTGCCGAGCGCGACGTACGCCTTCATCAGCTTGTCGGCCACGAGCGGCAGATAGGCCGGATTCTGCGCTTCGACGCGCTTCCAGTGCTCGATCGCGGCCGCGTGGTCGCCCGCCGCTTCCGCCGCGTCGCCGGACAGAATCGTCGCACGGACGTTCTGCGGATTCACGGTCAGCGCGAGCCGCAGTTGCTCCGCGGCCGCGGCTGCATTCTTGCGCTGCAGTGCGTCCTGCGCGAGTTCGCAGTGAAACTGCGCGATTTCGATGCCGAGCGGCTTGTCGCTCATCGACTCGATACGCTTCGCCGTATCGATCGACTTGTTCCAGTCCTTCTCGATCTCGTAGATCGTCAGCAGCGCCCGCTGTGCGCCGAGCGCGTAGTCGCCGTCCGCGAGCTTGTGGAATGCTTCTTCCGCGCGATCCAGCAAGCCGGCTTTCAGGAAATCCTGGCCCAGTTCGTACAGCGCGTGGTCGCGCTCGTTGACCGGCAGGTCGGTGCGGCTCAGCAGGTTCTGGTGCACGCGGATCGCGCGGTCGGTCTCGCCGCGACGGCGAAACAGGTTGCCGAGCGCGAAGTGCAGCTCGACCGTTTCGGGATCGAGCTTGGCCACCTCGATGAACGCATCGATCGCCTTGTCGGGTTGTTCGTTCAACAGAAAATTCAGGCCGCGAAAATACGAACGCGGCAGGTTGGCACTCTCCGACAGGAGATTCTTCAGGTCATAGCGTGACGCCGCCCAACCGAGCGCGAATGCGACCGGAATCGCGAGCAACCACCAGAAATCCAGATCCATGCGAAATATCGAAGCAGAGACGAAAACCGCGCGATGATCGCGCGGCGTCCGGGTTAAATGACGGGCGGCATCGGCGGCTGGTCGATGACGGCAGGCGTTTCACGCGCCGCGCGCAGATCGCGCTTCAAACGCCCGTTTTCGAGGCGCAGACGAAAGATCGAAGGCAGCGCGGACAGCAGGCCGGCCAGCAGCCCCACGGCGAAGAATGCCAGGCCGATCAGGATCAGCGGCGCTTGCCATGCGTAGCCGGCAACGAAATTCAGCGTCGCGGTTTGCGTATTGGCCAGCGCAAGCACCAGCAGCAGGACGAACACCAATACCCGGATCAGCCAGACGATAAACTTCATGAAGCCCTCTCTTTGTTGAGGTTTGCCGCGGCGCGCGACTCCCCTTCGTCGCACCGAATCGACCCGTATTGTAAAGGAAGCGTTTCCGCGGCTGCGCACATCCTGTGCGCGGCGTTGCGCATCGGTTGCCGGAAATGAAAAAAGCGCCCGCAAGGGGCGCTTTTCTTTTCAGCCTTCGCCGGACAGGTTCCGGGCACACCGAACGACGCTCAACGCTCGTCGTCCGGATCGTCAGCCTTCAGCGGTTCACCGGCGCGGCCGTCGACGCGTTCACGCAATTCCTTGCCAGGTTTGAAGTGCGGCACGAACTTCTCGGGCACCTGCACTTTCTCCCCCGACTTCGGGTTGCGTCCGACGCGCGCCGGGCGACGATTGAGGCCAAAGCTGCCGAAACCCCGAATTTCAATGCGATGCCCTTTCGCCAGGGCGTCGGACATCGCATCGAGCATCGTTTTCACCGCGAAATCCGCATCCTTGAGGACAAGTTGCGGAAATCGCGATGCCAGCTGCGCGACCAACTCGGATTTGGTCATACTTCAGCAGACCTCGTAAGGCTTACTGGTTCTGGCCGTCGAGCTTCGCCTTCAGCAGCGCGCCGAGGTTGGTCGTACCGGTCGCAGCAGCGCTGGAGTCCGACTGCAGGCCACGGATCGCTTCCTGTTGTTCGGCCGAATCCTTCGCCTTGATCGACAGGTTGATGCCGCGCGACTTGCGATCGATGTTGATCACCATCGCGTTGACCTTGTCGCCTTCCTTCAGCACGTTGCGTGCGTCTTCGACGCGATCCTGCGAGATTTCCGACGCGCGCAGGTAGCCTTCGATGTCGCCCGTCAGCGTGATGACCGCACCCTTCGCATCGACCGTCTTCACGACGCCGTCGACGAGCGAGCCCTTGTCGTTCATTGCAACGTAGTTGCTGAACGGGTCGCCTTCGAGCTGCTTGATGCCGAGCGAAATACGCTCCTTCTCGACGTCGATACCGAGCACGATTGCTTCGACTTCGTCGCCCTTCTTGTACTTGCGAACGGCTTCTTCGCCGGCTTCGCTCCACGACAGGTCCGACAGGTGGACCAGGCCGTCGATGCCGCCCGGCAGACCGATGAACACGCCGAAGTCGGTGATCGACTTGATTGCGCCCGTGATCTTGTCGCCCTTCTTGAAGTTGCGGCTGAAGTCATCCCACGGATTCGGCTTGCACTGCTTCATGCCGAGGCTGATACGGCGGCGGTCTTCGTCGATCTCGAGGACCATGACTTCGACTTCGTCGCCCAGCTGGACAACCTTCGACGGCGCGACGTTCTTGTTGGTCCAGTCCATTTCCGACACGTGGACGAGGCCTTCGATGCCCGATTCCACTTCGACGAATGCGCCGTAGTCGGTGATGTTCGTGACCTTGCCGAACAGGCGCGTGCCCGACGGGTAACGGCGCGAGATGCCTTCCCACGGATCGTCGCCCAGTTGCTTGATGCCCAGCGAGACGCGGTTCTTCTCTTGGTCGAACTTGAGGATCTTCGCGGTGACTTCCTGGCCAACCGACAGGACTTCGCTCGGGTGACGCACACGACGCCATGCGATGTCGGTGATGTGCAGCAGGCCGTCGATGCCGCCGAGGTCGACGAACGCGCCGTAATCGGTGATGTTCTTGACCACGCCGTTGACGATCGCGCCTTCCTTCAGCGTCTCGAGCAGCTTCGCGCGCTCTTCGCCTTGCGTTGCTTCGATCACTGCACGACGCGACAGCACGACGTTGTTACGCTTGCGATCGAGCTTGATCACGCGGAACTCGAGCGTCTTGCCTTCGTACGGGGTCGTGTCCTTGACCGGACGCGTGTCGACCAGCGAACCCGGCAGGAACGCGCGGATGCCGTTGACCATCACGGTCATGCCGCCCTTCACCTTGCCGGTGATCGTGCCGGTGACGAGCTCGTTGTTGTCGAGCGCCTTTTCCAGCGACAGCCACGATGCAAGGCGCTTCGCCTTGTCGCGCGACAGGATCGTGTCGCCGTAGCCGTTTTCGAGTGCGTCGATCGCGACGGACACGAAATCGCCCGACTGCACCTCAACCTCGCCCTGATCGTTCAGGAATTCCTCGATCGGAATGTAAGCCTCGGACTTCAGGCCTGCATTGACGACCACGAAGTTGTGGTCGACGCGCACGACTTCGGCGGAAATCACTTCGCCGGCGCGCATGTCTTGGCGGGTCAGCGACTCTTCGAACAGAGCCGCAAAGGATTCGGTATTCGGGGTGGAGGTTTGCAGGTCGGACATAAAAATCTGATTGTGCATGGCTCGCTGTGCCACGCCGGCCGGAATGGCAGGCTGAAAGGGCCAGATCGAAGACCACACGGGGTTAAGGGTTCGAAACACGCTCCGCGCTCAGACGCGGAGCACCTACCGCTGCCCGCCTTCTCAGGCAGGCTGGCCGAGCGCCCGGTACCACTGCAGCACCTGATCGACGGCTTCATCGACCGAAAGTGCCGACGTATCGAGCAGCTTGGCATCTGCCGCAGGCTTCAGCGGCGCGGCCGCGCGATTGCTGTCGCGCGCGTCACGTTCACGAAGATCCCGGAGCAAGTCATCTATATTAGCAGAAAAACCTTTTTGCATCAATTGCTTATGCCGCCTGGTCGCGCGTGCCTCGGCGCTGGCCGTCAGGAACACCTTCAGCACGGCGTCCGGGAAGATCACGGTGCCCATGTCGCGCCCGTCCGCCACGAGGCCCGGCGTCTTGCGGAACGCGCGCTGACGCGCGACGAGCGCGGTGCGCACGGGGCCGTGCACGGCAATGGCCGACGCGCGGTTACCGACCGCTTCGGCACGAATGTCGTTCGACACGTCGACGCCGTCGAGCTGCGCGCAACCTTCGCGGAACGTGATGTGCAGATCGTCGATCAGCTTCACCAGCGCGTCGATGTCCTCCGCCGCGATGCCGTAGCGCACGCTCGCGAGCGCCGCGAGCCGGTACAGCGCGCCGCTGTCGAGCAGGTGGAAGCCGAGGTGGGCGGCGACGAGCGCCGCGACGGTGCCCTTGCCGGAAGCGGTCGGGCCGTCGATCGTGATGACGGGAGTCGGGTGAAAGGGTCGGGTCGATTTCATCGGAACAGTCGGCTCAGGCCTTGGCGAGCGCGGCGAAGCGGTCGAAATAGTCGGGGAACGTCTTGCCGACGCACTTCGGATCGTTGATCCGCACGGGCACGCCGCCCAGACTGACGAGCGAGAAGCACATCGCCATCCGGTGATCGTCGTACGTATCGATCGCCGCGTTCGGCGTGAGCGTTTCCGGCGGCGTGACGACGAGATAGTCGGGGCCTTCCTCGACGATCGCGCCGACCTTGCGCAGCTCGGTCGCCATCGCGGCGATGCGGTCCGTTTCCTTCACGCGCCAGCTCGCGATGTTGCGCAGCGTGCTCGTGCCGCTCGCGAACAGCGCCGCGACCGCGATGGTCATCGCCGCGTCGGGAATCAGGTTGAAGTCCATGTCGATCGGCTCGAGCTTGCCGTGATCGTGGCCGATGCCGCGCACGTCGATCCAGTCGTCGCCCATCGTCACGTTCGCGCCCATCTGCATCAGCGCGTTCGCGAAGCCGACGTCGCCCTGGATGCTCGCCCGTCCCACGCCCTCGACCCGCAGCGGGCCGCCGCCCAGCGCGCCGGCCGCGAGGAAGTACGACGCGGACGACGCGTCGCCCTCGACCATGATCCGCCCCGGCGAGCGGTAGCGGACGCCGGCCGGCACGACGAAGCGCTGCCAGCCGTCGCGCTCGACGGTCACGCCGAAGCGCTCCATCAGCCGGATCGTGATGTCGATGTACGGCTTCGAGATCAGCTCGCCGTCGACTTCGACAACGGTCCGGCCGTCCTTCGCCTTCACGAGCGGCAGCGTCATCAGCAGCGCGGTGAGGAACTGGCTCGACACGTCGCCGCGCACGCGGATCGGCGCATCGACCGAGATCGTCGCGGGCTTGATCCGCAGCGGCGGGTAGCCTTCGTTCAGCTCGTAGTCGATCTGCGCGCCGATCTGGCGCAAGCCGTCGACGAGATCGCCGATCGGCCGCTCGTGCATGCGCGGCACGCCGTGCACGCGGTAGTCGCCGCCGTTCACCGCGAGCGCGGCGGTCAGCGGCCGAACCGCCGTGCCGGCGTTGCCGAGGAACAGGTCGGCCGTCTTCGCGGTGAACGCGCCGCGCGTGCCGGCGACGACACAGGTGTCGCCGTCGCGCGCGAGCTTCACGCCGAGCTTGTCGAGTGCGTCGAGCATCACGCGCGTGTCGTCGGAGTCGAGCAGGTTGGTGATCGTCGTTTCGCCTTCGGCGAGCGCCGCGAGCAGCAGCACGCGGTTCGAAATGCTCTTCGAGCCGGGCAGGCGCACGGTGCCCGATGCGCTGGAGTACGGGCCGAGATCGAGGTAGTCCATGGGAATCGTCCTGTTATTTCTTGACCGGTTCGGCAGCGGGCGTGCCGCCGCGTTCCTGCCATGCCTTGCGCGCGGCGCGCGAGCGCGTGAATACGGCCTCGAGCGCCGCGCCGTCGCCGGCGTCGATCGCTGCGCGCAACCGCGTGAGCACGCGCGTGTAGCCGTCGAGTTCGTCGAGCAGCGCCGCGCGGTTCGCGACGCACACGTCGCGCCACATTTCCGGGTTCGACGCTGCGATGCGCGTGAAATCGCGAAAACCGCCGGCCGCGTACGAGAATTTCAGTTCCGCGTCGGCCTCGCCGAGAATCTGCTCGACGAGCGCGAACGACAGCACGTGCGGCAGATGGCTGATCGACGCGAATACGCGATCGTGCTGTTCGGTGCTCATCGTGCGCACGTCGGCGCCGGTCGCGCGCCACATCGCGTCGATCCGGGCCGCCGCTTCGGGTGCGTTCTCCGGCAGCGGGCACAGCACGACGTTGCGGCCGACGTAGAGGTCGGGCAACGCGGCCTCGACGCCGCTCGACTCGCGCCCGGCGATCGGATGACCGGGCACGAACTGCGCGATCCGCGCGCCGAGCGCGTCGCGCGCAGCCGCGACGACATCGGACTTGGTGCTGCCCGCATCGGTGACGATCGTCGCGCCGTCGAGCCACGGCGCGATGCGCGCGAGCAACGGGCCCGTCTGTGCGACGGGCGCGGCCAGCAAGACGAGATCGGCGCCGGCAAGGGCGTCGCGCACCTGCGCGTCGTCGTCGAGCGCCGCCGCGCGGTCGATCACGCCGAGCGCGCGCGCGCGCTCGACCGACGCACGCGAACGGCCCACGCCGACGATCTCGCCCGCGCCGCCCGGCGCGCGCTCGCGCAGCGCGCGGGCCAGCGATCCGCCGATCAGGCCGACGCCGAAGATGACCAGTTTGTTGAATGCAAAGCCTGACACGACAAGAGCCAAGTTACGCATGCGGAACGATGCCCCGCATGCGGAATTCCAGATTCCGGGCAACGGGCCCGCACCCGGCGCCACCTGCACCGGATACCGCCCGCACCCGCCTTCGGCAGCGCCGACCGGCCTGCCCTGCCCGCCCGGCCGCCACGCCTGCGCAAGCAGGCGATGGGCCGCCGCCCGTCAGCGTGCGCGTGGATACGAACCGAGTATCTTCAGGAACGCGGCCTTCTGGCCGAGTTCCGCCAGCGCGGCCGCCACCGCCGCATCGTCGCGATGCCCTTCGATGTCGATGTAGAAGTAGTACTCCCACGTGCCGACGCGCGCCGGACGCGACTCGAAGCGCGTCATCGACACGCCGTGCCGCGCGAGCGGCTCGAGCAGCTTGAACACGGCGCCCGGCTCGTTCTTCACCGACACGATCAGCGACGTCTGGTCGTGACCGCTCTGGCCGGCCGGCTGCTTGCCGACGATCACGAAGCGCGTGCGGTTGTGCGGATCGTCCTGGATCAGCGAGAACGCGATCTGCAGGCCGTAATGCGCGGCCGCGCGGTCGCCCGCGATCGCGGCGACGGTCGGATCGGCCGCTGCAAGGCGCGCGGCTTCCGCGTTGCTCGCCACGGCCTGCCGCTCGAGCTGCGGCGCATTCGCCGCGAGCCACTGCTGGCATTGCGCGAGCGCCTGCGCATGCGCGCAGACACGCTTCACGCCGTCGAGCGTACCGCTCTGCGTGAGCAGGTTGTGATGGATGGGTAGCGCGAGCTCGCCGCTGATCACCAGTTGGGTCTGCAGCAGCAGGTCGAGCGTGCGCGATACGGCGCCTTCGGTCGAATTCTCGACCGGCGCGATACCGAATGCGGACGCCCCGGCTTCGACCGAGCGGAACACCTCGTCGATCGACGGGCACGGCAGCCCTTCGATCGACTGGCCGAAATACTCGAGCATCGCCTGTTCGCTATACGTGCCGACCGGCCCGAGGAACGCGACGTGGATC
This sequence comes from Burkholderia sp. BCC1208, assembly GCF_902833095.1. NCBI lineage: Bacteria > Pseudomonadati > Pseudomonadota > Betaproteobacteria > Burkholderiales > Burkholderiaceae > Burkholderia > Burkholderia sp. BCC1208. Next base: position 937,488 of record NZ_CADFDY010000001.1, read on the forward strand.
GTCTGCTCGAGCGCGCGGCTCGCCGCCATGATCTCGCGCCAGATGGCGCTGATGTGCTCGCCCGCGAGCGGCCCGGCGCTCATGTCCTGCAGCCGCGCGATCACCTGCAGCTCGCGCTCCGGCCGGAACACCGGCGCATTGAAATGCTTCTTGACCTCGCCCACCTCCAGCGCCACCGCGGCGCGCTGGTTCAGGAGCGCGATCAGCTGCGCGTCGATCGCGTCGATGCGGTCGCGCAGCGGTTTCAGGCGGGAATTCAGTTCGTCGTCCATGCGTTTTGCCGTGCTGTTTGAACAGCGCCGCCGTCAGGCGCCGCGCTGCTCGAAATCCTTCATGTACTCGACCAGCGCCTTCACGCCCTCGAGCGGCACCGCGTTGTAGATCGACGCCCGCATGCCGCCGACGGACTTGTGGCCCTTCAGCTGCAGCAGCCCGCGCGCCTTTGCGCCGGCAAGGAAGTCTTCGTTGCGCGTTTCGTCGGCCAGGAAAAACGGCACGTTCATCCGCGAACGTGCTGCCGGCTCGACCTTGTTCAGATAGAAACTGCTCGCGTCGATCGTGTCGTAGAGCAGCTTCGATTTTTCGATATTGCGGGCCTCGATCGCTTCGAGGCCGCCCTGCCGCTTCAGCCACTGGAACACGAGGCCCGCGATGTAGATCGCGTAGGTGGGCGGCGTGTTGTACAGCGAGTTGTTCGCGGCGATGGTCTTCCATTCGAACGCGGACGGGCAGATCGACAGCGCGCGATCGAGCAGATCCTCGCGCACGATCACGACCGTCACGCCGGCCATCCCGATGTTCTTCTGCGCGCCGCCGAACAGCACGCCGTACTTCGCGACGTCCATCGGGCGCGACAGGATGTGCGACGAGACATCGGCGACCAGCGGCACGTCGCCGAGATCGGGGATCTCGAACGTCTCGACACCGTCGATCGTCTCGTTGGTGCACAGATGCACGTAGGCGGGATCGTCCGACAGTTGCCATTCGGCGTGCGCGGGCGCACGCGTGAAGCCGTCCTCCGTCTTGCCGGTCGCGGCCAGATGCGGCGTGCAGAACTTCTTCGCCTCGCCGAACGATTTCTGCGACCACGAACCCGTCACGACGAAGTCGGCCGTCTTGCGCGAGCCGAGCAGGTTCATCGGCACGATCGCGTTTTCCGCGATGCCGCCGCCCTGCAGGAACAGGATCCGGTGGCTCGCCGGCACGCCGAGCAGGTCGCGCAGGTCGGTCAGCGCGGCCTCGTGGATCGACATGAACTCCTTGCCGCGATGGCTCATCTCCATCACGCTCATGCCGCTGCCGTGCCAGTCGAGCATTTCGTCGGCGGCCTGCCGCAGCACTTCCTCGGGCATCGCCGCGGGGCCGGCGGAGAAATTAAAGACGCGCATCGTGAAAACCTCGGGAGGGACGCGACCGGCTCGCCGCCGGCAAAACGCGCCAGAAAAGAAATGGCCGCTTGCGCTCGCGCGCAAACGGCCATTATCGCACTGTCGTCAGGCTCCCGCCAAACCCGGCCGAACGGCCGGGGGCGTGCCCGGACAGCTTACTTGCCCGGCTTGACTGCTGCGACTTCCTTGTCAGCCTGCGTACGCGTTGCCTGGATCGCTTGCGGCATGTACTTCTGCATCAGGCCGTTGACCACGTCGCGGCCGACCTGATCCTGAACCTGGATGAACTTGCGGCCCGTCGGGCTCTTGTAGAACGTCGTCAGATCCTTGATCTCCGACGTGCTGTAGTACTTCGCGTATGCGTCGTACTGAGCCGACATCGCGTCGCTCTGGAACTGTTGCGTGCCGAACACCTTGCCTGCGCCGTCGACCAGCTTCGGCACCGCGTTCTTCTGCAGCGTCGGAACGGCAGCCTGCTTCTGCTTGTCGTTCAGCGACTTGTTTTCCGACAGCGCGTCCGACAGGATCGCCGGCACGAGCTGCTTGGCCTGCATTTCGGCGCTGTTGCCGATTGCCGACACGAGCTTCGGCGCGTCGATCGCGTCGAGCAGATCCTTGATCGCTGCCTTCTTGTCGGCGTCGATCGGCGCAGCTGCCGCCGGAGCAGCCGGTGCGGAATTCGACAGCGCCTGCGCCATCGCGAACGTCGGCACCAGTGCAGCCAGCAGAACCAGTTGCTTGAATTGCTTTTGCATCATCACTCCCTTTTGGAAATATGAATGGTTGCTCGCCGGCCGCGGCGCTTTTCGCCCGCGGCGGCCAGAGTCTCATCCGTTCTTCAGGCTTCGCCGTCCGACGCCTCGTCGGCTTCGCCCTCTCCCTCTTCGGCCTCCGCGACCTGCTGCAGGCCAGAGAGCTTGGTACCCTCATCGAGACTGATGAGTGTAACACCTTGCGTGGCGCGCCCCATCTCGCGTATCTCGGAAACACGGGTGCGAATCAACACACCAGCCGTGGTGATCAGCATGATCTGATCCTCGGCGTCGACGAGCGTGGCAGCCACGACCTTGCCGTTGCGCTCGGACGTCTGGATCGCGATCATGCCCTTCGTGCCGCGGCCGTGACGCGTGTACTCGGTGATCGGCGTGCGCTTGCCGTAGCCGTTCTCGGTCGCGGTGAGCACGGTCTGCTCCTCGCTGCCCGCGACCAGCATCGCGATGACCTGCTGCCCCTCCTCGAGCTGCATGCCGCGCACGCCGCGCGCCTCGCGCCCCATCGGACGCACGTCGTTCTCGTCGAAACGCACGGCCTTGCCGGAGTCGGAGAACAGCATCACGTCGTGCGCGCCGTCGGTGATCGACGCACCGATCAGGTAATCGCCATCGTCGAGGCCGACCGCGATGATGCCCTTCTTCAGCGGGCGGCTGAATGCCTCGAGCGGCGTCTTCTTCACGGTGCCGAGCGACGTCGCCATGAAGATGAACTTGTCGGCCGAGAATTCCTTGACCGGCAGCACGACGTTGATCTTCTCGCCTTCCTGCAGCGGGAACATGTTGACGATCGGGCGGCCTCGCGAGTTGCGCGAGCCCTGCGGCACTTCATAGACCTTGACCCAGTACACGCGGCCGCGGTTCGAGAAGCAGAGGATGTAGTCGTGCGTGTTCGCGATGAAGAGCGTCTCGATCCAGTCGTCTTCCTTCATCTGCGTGGCCTGCTTGCCACGACCGCCGCGCTTCTGCGCGCGGTACTCGGACAGCGGCTGCGACTTCACGTAGCCCGCATGCGACATCGTGACGACCATGTCCTGCGGCGTGATCAGATCCTCGGTGTTCAGCTCGGTCGCGTTCAGCTCGATCTTCGAGCGGCGCGCGTCGCCGAACTCGGCCTTCACCGAGGTCAGCTCCTCGCCGATCATCGTCGTGATCCGCTCGGGGCGCGCGAGGATGTCCAGCAGGTCGGCGATCTGTGCCATCACTTCGCGGTACTCGCCGATGATCTTGTCCTGCTCGAGGCCGGTCAGGCGCTGCAGACGCATCTGCAGGATTTCCTGCGCCTGCGTGTCGGACAGACGGTACAGCCCGTCGGTCTGCATCCCGAACGCCGGGTTCAGGCCTTCCGGACGGTACGCGGAACGGCCGCCGGCCGCCGCGTTCTCGCTCTCGGCGCGCGTCAGCATCTCGCGCACGAGCGACGAATCCCATGGCTTCGCCATCAATTCCTGCTTCGCGATCGGCGGCGTCGGCGCGGCCTTGATGATCGCGATGAACTCGTCGATGTTCGCGAGCGCGACCGCGAGACCTTCGAGCACGTGGCCGCGTTCGCGGGCCTTGCGCAGTTCGTAGATCGTGCGGCGCGTCAGCACTTCGCGTCGATGCGACAGGAAGCACTGCAGGATTTCCTTCAGGTTCAGCAGCTTCGGCTGGCCGTCGACGAGCGCGACCATGTTCATGCCGAACGTGTCCTGAAGCTGCGTCGCCTTGTACAGGTTGTTCAGCACCACTTCCGGCACTTCGCCGCGCTTGAGCTCGATCACGACGCGCATGCCGCTCTTGTCGGACTCGTCGCGGATGTCGGAAATGCCTTCGAGCTTCTTCTCGTTGACGAGCTCGGCGATCCGCTCGAGCAGCGAGCGCTTGTTCACCTGGTACGGCAGCTCGTCGACGATGATCGCCATCCGCTGGCCGCGGTCGATCTCCTCGAAGTGCGTGGCCGCGCGCATCACGACGCGGCCGCGCCCGGTGCGGTAGCCGTCGCGCACGCCGGCGACGCCGTAGATGATGCCGGCCGTCGGGAAGTCCGGCGCCGGGATGATCTCGATCAGCTCGTCGATCGTCGCCTCCGGGTTGCCGAGCAGATGCTGGCACGCGTCGACGACTTCGTTCAGGTTGTGCGGCGGGATGTTGGTCGCCATGCCGACCGCGATGCCGGACGAGCCGTTGATCAGCAGGTTCGGAATACGCGACGGCAGGACCGACGGCTGCGTTTCGTTGCCGTCGTAGTTCGGCTCGAAATCGACCGTTTCCTTGTCGATGTCGGCGAGCAGTTCGTGACCGATCTTCGCCATGCGAATTTCGGTGTAACGCATCGCCGCGGCATTGTCGCCGTCGATCGAGCCGAAGTTGCCCTGCCCGTCGATCAGCATGTAGCGCAGCGAGAAGTCCTGCGCCATCCGCACGATCGTGTCGTAGACCGCGGTATCGCCGTGAGGGTGATATTTACCGATCACGTCACCGACGATACGCGCCGATTTCTTGTACGCGCGGTTCCAGTCGTTGTTCAGTTCGTGCATCGCGAACAATACGCGTCGGTGCACGGGCTTCAGGCCATCGCGGACATCCGGAAGGGCACGTCCGACGATCACGCTCATCGCGTAATCGAGATACGAACGGCGCATTTCCTCCTCGAGGGAGGTGGGCAGGGTCTCTTTGGCGAATTGATCCATGTATCCGTATCGTTTCGGAGCGAAGACGGCGAACGCCTTTCGCGTGGGCGCTGCAAGCGCAACGCAACGCGAGATTCTAACATGCGCCCATCAGCCGCCAATCCGCTCCCCCTCTATATGTGAACAGCAAAAATCGCGGCCGCGGCGAATCGGCCGAAATCGCACGCGATCCCATCCGCCCTCCTTCATGCGCGCGAGTAAACGACGGCGTGCATTTCGTGCGATTTCCCGGCCACGCTCTTGACAATTTCTAAAAGTTACGGCAGGGCGGTGTTGCGCATGCACCACAAAGTTGAAGCGATCTTGGGGTGGGGAGGATTTTTTTTCGTAGGAAGGGAACGATATGGCAAAATGCCAACGCACTGAAAGTTAGACGCTGCTCGAAGTCTACACAGAGCGGTGCCGCGTTTTTTGTGCCGCACCAATGTTATACTTCGAGCAATGTATGACTTGTCACCGTCAACAGGCTCGCAGTAAACCTGCGGTAATCTCAATTTCGAGAGGAGAAATATGAATAAACTTTCAAAGCTCGCGTTCATTGCAGCTACCGCAGTTATGGCTGCATCCGCTTCGGCACAGTCGGTGCCGGCGTCGCGTCAAGCCGTCAATGACAACTGGGTGAACGGCACGGGCGAATGGGTGTGGATGAACGGCACGAACGAGCTCTGCTGGCGTGACGCGTTCTGGACGCCGGCCACCGCCAACGCCAAGTGCGATGGCGCACTGGTCGCCCAGGCACCGCAGCCGCCGGTCGCTCCGGTCGCTCCGGCCATCACGAGCCAGAAGATCACGTATCAAGCCGACGCACTGTTCGACTTCGACAAGGCAACGCTCAAGCCGCTGGGCAAGCAAAAGCTGGACGAACTGGCTTCGAAGATCGAAGGCATGAACACGGAAGTGGTCGTCGCAACGGGCTACACGGACCGTATCGGTTCGGACAAGTACAACGACCGTCTGTCGCTGCGCCGCGCGCAAGCCGTGAAGTCGTACCTGGTCAGCAAGGGTGTGCCGGCCAACAAGATCTACACGGAAGGCAAGGGCAAGCGCAACCCGGTTACGACTGGCTGCAACCAGAAGAACCGCAAGCAACTCATCGCCTGCCTCGCACCGGATCGCCGCGTGGAAGTCGAAGTGGTTGGTACGCAGCAAGTGCAGAAGACGACCGTTCCGGCAAACTAAGCCGCGGTTCTCGACTGCTTCAAAGCCCCGCCCCGGCGGGGCTTTTTCATTGACGCGCCGTCCAGGCGCTCGCTGGCCTCGCCGTCCGCCCGCTTATATACTCGGGGCTGACGCACCGAAGCATCGCCCTCCTCTCGTAGCCCGTTTGCCGACATGACCAACGCCGATCCGCACGAACTCCAGAAATTCAGCGACCTCGCCCACCGGTGGTGGGATCCGAATGCCGAATTCAAACCGCTGCACGACCTGAACCCGGTCCGGCTCGGCTGGATCGACGCGCATGCGCACCTGGCCGGCAAGCGCGCACTCGACATCGGCTGCGGCGGCGGCATCCTGTCCGAATCGATGGCCGGGCTCGGCGCCCAGGTGAAAGGCATCGACCTGTCGACCGAAGCGCTCGGCGTTGCCGACCTGCACAGCCTCGAAAGCGGCATTTCGGTCGATTACGAGGCGATCGCCGCCGAAGCGATCGCCGCGCGCGAACCGGGCACCTACGACGTCGTCACGTGCATGGAAATGCTCGAGCACGTGCCGTCGCCCGGCGACATCGTGGCCGCGTGCGCGACGCTCGTGAAGCCGGGCGGCTGGGTGTTCTTCTCGACGCTGAACCGCAACCTGAAGTCTTACCTGTTCGCGGTGATCGGCGCGGAATACATCGCACAAATGCTGCCGAAGGGCACGCACGATTACGCGCGCTTCATCCGCCCGTCGGAACTGGCTAGCTTCGTGCGTGCAACGGATCTGCACATCGTCGAGCTCAAGGGCATCACGTATCACCCGATCGGCAAGCGCTTCGCGCTGTCGAACGACACCGACATCAACTACCTCGTCGCGTGCCGCCGCGGCGCGTGACCTTCCGACCGGCATGACGACTCCCCTTTCGACCGCGCGGATCCCAGACGAACCGCGCCTGCTGCACTGCGATGCGGTCCTGTTCGATCTGGACGGCACGCTCGCCGACACGGCACCCGATCTCGCGGCAGCCGTCAACAAGATGCAGCGCGAGCGCGGCCTGCCCGAAACGTCGCTCGACGTGTTGCGGCCGCTGGCCTCGGCGGGCGCCCGCGGCCTGCTCGGCGGCGCGTTCGGCATCGATCCGCACACGCCCGGCTACGAAGCGATGCGCGACGAATTTCTGGTCAACTACGCGACCGATCTCTGCGTGCAGACGACGCTGTTTCCCGGCATCGGCGACGTGCTCGACGAACTCGATGCGCGCGGCGTGCGCTGGGGCATCGTCACGAACAAGGCGATGCGGCTCACGGCGCCGCTCGTCGAGCTGCTCGGTCTCGCGCCGCGCGCCGCCTGCGTCGTCGGGGGCGACACAACGCCGCACTCGAAGCCGCATCCGGCCCCACTGCTGCATGCGGCCGGCCAGTTGACGCTCGCGCCCGCGCGCATCGTCTACGTCGGCGACGACCTGCGCGACATTCAGGCCGGCAGCGCCGCCGGCATGGCCACCGTGGCAGCCGCGTACGGCTATTGCGGCGACGGCATCGCGCCGGCCGACTGGCAGGCCCAGCACCTCGTCGACACGACGCAGGAACTGCGGGACCTGCTGCGCGATGTTGGGCTATAATGGTCGATCTTACCGCGGGGGCGACCTGGTTTCGACAGGGGTTGTGAAGCGGCTAGGGCATGTCGAGGACCCGTCACCTCGTTAATCAATGGGAAAATCGTAACTGCAAACGACGAAACGTTCGCACTGGCAGCCTAAGGGCCGCCGTCCTCTGCCTAGTTCACTGACGGGCTAGTGTCGCAAGACCGGTAGCAATACCGCCAGAGGTCATTTACGTCAGTTAAGCTCTGTCGGCGTCGCGACGCCAGGGTCGAAAATCTAGCGAATCGCCGTAGTGCAGCGTGTTCGTCCGCGTCGCTGCGGTTAAATCAAAAGACTGGACTAAACATGTAGAACTAGTCGTGGAGCGCTTCTGGACGCGGGTTCGATTCCCGCCGCCTCCACCAAATTCCGCGCTCGTCGCACGAACCCCGCATGACGCAAGTCTGCGGGGTTTTTTGTTGCCGGCGAAACGCACGCCCGGCGCCTTCCGAAAAAGCGCCCAGCCACGGATGGGTCGTGCGGAATGCCGCCGATGTTCGGCGGCAGGAGGTGACGGATGTTCTGCTACGCGCGCTCCATCCGTGACGGATGTTCGGCCGCGCCCGCGCCATCATCGGCTGCGCCGGGCAGCGACCGGCCCGACGGCTGGCGTCGGGCACGACGCAGCGCAGCGCCCGCGCCGGCCCACACCGGGCGATATGCGGCTTAGCTGCCGCGATACAGCGACTTCATTTCTTCCGCGCTGGCCGGGCGCACGCCCATTGCGCGCGAACCCGACGCCGATGCGCCCTGTGCCTGCGCACCGTAGCCGCTGGCGTCGGCGCCTTGAGCTTGCGCCAACGCACTGCGCTGCTGCTCCGCGATACGGGCCGTTGCGGCCTGGATCGCTTCCGGATAGTGCGGATCTTCGCCGCGGGCGGAGTTGTAACCGGCCTGCTGGAGTTGAACCAGTTCGGCACGGACCTGCGCTCGCGTGATCGTCGAACCCGACTGGGCGAACGAAACGACCGGAGCAACGAGAGCGGCAGCAACGACAACGGCTTGAACGAGCGACTTCATGATGACCTACCTCCAGATTTGTCTGATTCGGCGGTGAACACCCTTGATCAGCGCCGACAAATCGAAGTTTATGTAGGTGGATGCTTAAGAATAAGGCAGGTTTCAGGAAGACATCCTTCCTGATTTACGGGTTAACCCTAGATTTCTGTCGGGACGGGAATGCGGGCGAACGGCCGCTTCGCCCGTCCCGTCTTGCGTGAAGAGCCGCCGAAAAGCACGAGCCCCGCGAAGCGGGAGGCTTCGCGGGGCTCGAATAGAGGTGCGGAATCAGACGGAACGTCTGCTGCAGTCCGTCAGTTGCTCAAACCGCCGCACAAAAGGCAAGCGCCCCACCCGGGCGCAGACATGCCGCCGGCCCGTTACCGGGTATCCAGCGGGCACTTCAGGTTGCAGCCGTTCGGATCGCCCAGATCACCCTTGCGACGCAATGCCGACTTCTTGCCGCTCTGGTATTTCTCCGACGGCGTCGATGCCGCGAACGGCATCTGCGGATGTTCGTTCAGGCGGAACTGTTCGCTCAGGATGCCGCCGGGCACCCCCGGGGAATTCTGCGCGAACGCAAACGGCGAAGCGACGGCCAGCAGCCCCGCGGTCAACGCTGCCGCGGCAAGGGGAACGGAAAATTTCATGGCGGGATGACGCCTGAACGGCGTGCTTGTTGGAACGTTGATCAAGCGGCAAGCGTAGCGCAATTCCCCCACTGCTGCAGCGCGGCGCGATCGCATCTTCGTTACCGGGAATTGCCGTCCGGGCCGCTCGCGTCGTCGCTGCCGGCCAGCCCGGTCGCGATGCGCTCCAGCGCGCCGCACGCGGCCGGATCGTAGCCGTCGAGATGCGCGACGCGCTCGACGAAGCGTGCGTCACGCAGGAGTGCCAGCACATCGGCGAGCGGCCGCACATCGAGCCGAGCGCGTTCGCATGCGAAGTAATAGTCCTCGTCGACGACCGGGATGAAGTCGAGCCCGAAATGATGGGCGGCCGGCTCGACGCCGAAACCGAGATCGGCCATTCCGCTCGCGACGAACGCCGCGATCGCCGAATGCGTGAGTTCGGCCGACGCATAGCCGTCGATACGCTCCGGATCGATGCCGATCGCGCGCAATGCGAGATCCAGCAACATGCGCGTGCCCGATCCCGGCTGGCGGTTGACGAAGCGGATGTCGTTGCGTGCCAGATCCGCCAGCCCGCGTACCTGCTTCGGGTTGCCGCGCGGGACGAACAGCCCCTGCTGGCGGCGCGTCAGGTGGATCAGCACGTGGCGCGTGTCGTCGAGCCACGGCCGGTAGATTTGCGCGCACTGCGCGCGAAACGCGCCGCGCGGCAAATGGAAGCCGGCGAGGTCGCATTCGCCGCGCGCGAGCGCCTGCACGGCCTCGACGCTCTCGCGATACTTGATGTCGACGGCCGCCTGCGCATCGACGAGCGCGGAAACGAGCGTCGCGACCGCGTAACCGTGCGACGCATGGATGCGCACGGCGCCGTCGCGCTGCGCGAGCCGCCGGTTCAGTTCACTGGCCACCTCGGCCGCCAGCGTGCGCAGGTTCCCGTCGAGGCGGCTGCGCGCCAGACGCTGCGCATCGACGACCGCCTGCCCGAGCGCCGACAACGTCGACCCCTTGCCGCGCGCGGTTTCGATCAATTCCCCGCCGATGCACGACTCCAGCGCGCGCAGCATGCCCCACGCGTGCCGGTACGACAGCCCCTTGGCTTGCGCGGCCTGCGCGATGCTGCCCGTATCGGCCACGAGCTCCAGCAGCGGAGCGACGTCGGAGAGGCTGGCCGAACGGCCTTCCGTGTCGCGTACGGTCAGATACGCGTCGCATTCGATTCGAATCAATTATGCACTCCGATTTCCTATTGCGACCACGAAATCTTCCGCTTATCGTTGGTCAAAATCAATCAGAACGAAGTCCCACGTGCGCACTATATGAATTTCGAGCGCATATGAGACTTTGGAGGAGCATAACCGATGTCCCCGAATTCCCCTGCGCCCGATGCGCTCGTCGAGCGCCATGCGCGCGCCGGCCGGTCGCTCGTCGCGATCCTGCACGCGATCCAGGACGACGCGGGCTACGTGCCGCAGGGCTGCGTCGCGCCGCTCGCCAAAGCGCTGAACCTGTCGCGCGCGGAAGTGCACGGCGTCCTGACCTACTACCATCATTTCCGCACCGCGCCGCCCGCCCGCGTGACGATCCAGATGTGCCGCGCCGAAGCGTGCCGCAGCATGGGCTGCGAAACGCTCGCCGCCCACGCGGAAGCCCGCACGGGCTGCCGGTTCGACGCCGCGCACGGCGATGCCGCCGCCGCAACCCACACGCCGGACGACGTCGCGCTCGAATCGGTTTACTGCCTCGGGCTGTGCGCGCAATCGCCGTCGATGACGGTCAACGGGGTGCTCCACGCAAAGGTCACGCCGGAGAAGTTCGACGCACTGCTGGCCGACGCGGTCGCCCACACGCCGGAGGCCGCATGACGACCCGCATCTACGTACCGCGCGATTCGTCCGCGCTGGCACTCGGCGCCGACGCGCTCGCCGCCGCGATCATGGCCGAGGCCGAACGGCGCGGCGTCGCGATCGAGATGGTTCGCAACGGTTCGCGCGGGCTGCTGTGGCTCGAGCCGCTCGTCGAAGTCGGAACGGCCGCGGGCCGCGTCGGCTATGCCAACCTGTCGGCCGCCGACGTGCCGGCCCTGTTCGACGCCAACTGGCTCGAAGGCGGCACGCATCCGAGCGGCGTCGGCCTCGTCGACGCGCTGCCCTATCTGGCGCGCCAGCAGCGGCTCACGTTCGCGCGCATCGGCCTGACCGATCCGTTGTCGATCGACGACTACCTGCAACACGACGGCCTCGCCGGCCTGAAGAACGCACTGGCGCTCGACGGCGACGCCGCATGCGAAGCGCTGATCGAGTCGGGGCTGCGCGGCCGCGGTGGCGCGGCGTTCCCGGCCGGCATCAAGTGGCGTACCGTGCGGCAAGCACGCGCCGCGCAGAAATACATCGTCTGCAACGCGGACGAAGGCGATTCGGGCACGTTCTCCGACCGCCTGCTGATGGAATGCGATCCGTACTGCCTGATCGAAGGGATGATCATCGCCGGTATCGCCACCGGCGCGACGGTCGGCTACATCTACGTACGCAGCGAATACCCGCACGCGATCGCCGTGCTCGAAGCCGCGATCGTCCGCGCGCGTGAAGCCGGCTGGCTCGGCGAACACGTGCTCGGCTCCCCGCATGCGTTCGAGCTGCACGTCGCGAAAGGCGCGGGCTCGTACGTCTGCGGCGAGGAAACGGCGCTGCTCGAATCGCTCGAGGGCAAGCGCGGCGTCGTGCGCGCGAAGCCGCCGCTGCCCGCGCTCGCCGGCCTGTTCGGCCAGCCGACCGTGATCAACAACGTGATCACGCTCGCGACGGCGCCGGTGATCTTCGCGCGCGGCGCCGCGTTCTATCGCGACTACGGGATGGGCCGCTCGCGCGGCACGCTGCCGTTCCAGCTGGCAGGCAACATCCGTTACGGCGGCCTCGTCGAGCTCGCGTTCGGCGTCACGCTGCGCGAGCTGCTGTTCGACTTCGGCGGCGGCACGGCCAGTGGCCGGCCTGCGCGCGCCGCGCAGGTCGGCGGCCCGCTCGGCACCTACCTGCCCGACCACCAGTGGGACGTGCCGCTCGACTACGAGGCGTACACGGCGATCGGCGCGGTCGTCGGCCACGGCGGCATCGTGCTGCACGACGACACGTCGAATCTCGCCGAGCTGGCCGAATACGCGATGAAGTTCTGCGCGATCGAATCGTGCGGCAAGTGCACGCCGTGCCGGATCGGTTCGACGCGCGGCGTCGAGACGATCGCGCGCATTCGCCACGGCGATACATCGGAGCGGCAGGTCACGCTGTTGCGCGACCTGTGCGACACGATGTTGGCCGGTTCGCTGTGCGCGATGGGCGGGATGACGCCGTACCCGGTGCTGTCCGCGCTCGATCATTTCCCCGAAGATTTCGGACTCGCCGCGGGCAAGGATGCCGCGTCGGGCCCGGTCAAGGCTGCGGCCTGACCCAGAAGGAGCCCTGCATGTCCCTCGACACGAACAACGTCCGCCAAGGCGGCTGCGGCTCGGGCCAATGCGCGTGCAAGAGCGCCGCACAGGCGCGCGCCCGCGATCCGTTCGACGATACCGACTACGGCACACCTCAACGGTATGCCGATACCGACGTCACGCTCGAAATCGACGGCCAGCCGGTCACGGTGCCGGCCGGCACGTCGGTGATGCGCGCGGCGATCGAAGCCGGCGTCAACGTCCCGAAGCTCTGCGCGACCGATTCGCTCGAACCGTTCGGCTCGTGCCGGCTGTGCCTCGTCGAGATCGAGGGCCGGCGCGGCTATCCGGCGTCGTGCACGACGCCGGCCGAAGCCGGCATGAAGGTGCGCACGCAGTCGGACCGGCTGCAGTCGCTGCGCCGCAACGTGATGGAGCTGTACATCTCCGACCACCCGCTCGACTGCCTCACCTGCCCGGCCAACGGCGACTGCGAGCTGCAGGACATGGCGGGCGTGGTCGGCCTGCGCGAAGTGCGCTACGGTTTCGACGGCGCGAATCACCTGAAGGACACCAAGGACGAATCGAACCCGTACTTCACCTACGACCCGTCGAAATGCATCGTCTGTAACCGCTGCGTGCGCGCCTGCGAGGAAACGCAGGGCACGTTCGCGCTGACGATCACCGCGCGCGGCTTCGAATCACGCGTCGCCGCGGGCGAAAGCGAATCGTTCATGGCGTCGGAGTGCGTGTCGTGCGGCGCCTGCGTCGCCGCATGCCCGACGGCCACGCTGCAGGAAAAATCCGTCGTGCAGCTCGGGCAGGCCGAACACTCGGTCGTCACGACCTGCGCATACTGCGGCGTCGGCTGCTCGTTCAAGGCGGAGATGAAGGGCACGCAGGTCGTGCGCATGACGCCGCACAAGAACGGTCTCGCGAACGAAGGCCACGCATGCGTGAAGGGGCGCTTCGCGTGGGGCTATGCGACGCACAAGGACCGCATCACGAAGCCGATGATCCGCGAGAAGATCACCGACCCGTGGCGCGAAGTGAGCTGGGACGAAGCCCTCACCTACGCGGCGACGCAATTCCGCAAGCTGCAGCAGAAGTACGGCCGCGATTCGATCGGCGGCATCACGTCGTCGCGCTGCACGAACGAGGAAACCTATCTCGTGCAGAAGCTCGTGCGCGCCGCGTTCGGCAACAACAACGTCGATACCTGCGCACGCGTGTGCCACTCGCCGACCGGCTATGGCCTCAAGACGACGCTCGGCGAATCGGCCGGCACGCAGACGTTCGCATCGGTCGGCCAGGCCGACGTGATCGTCGTGATGGGCGCGAACCCGACCGAGGGCCACCCGGTGTTCGGCTCGCGGCTGAAGCGGCGCGTTCGCGAAGGCGCGAAGCTGATCGTGATCGACCCGCGCCGCATCGAGGTCGTCGACGGCCCGCACGTGAAGGCCACGCACCATCTGCAGCTGCGTCCGGGCACCAACGTCGCGATCGTCAATGCACTGGCGCACGTGATCGTCACCGAAGGGCTGGTGGCCGACGCATTCGTCGCCGAGCGCTGCGAGACGCGCGCGTTCGAGCAATGGCGCGACTTCGTCGCGCAGGCCGACAATTCGCCCGAGGCGACAGCGGACGTGACGGGCGTGCCGGCCGAGCTGGTCCGCGAGGCCGCGCGCCTGTACGCGACGGGCGGCAACGCCGCGATCTATTACGGGCTGGGCGTCACCGAACACGCTCAGGGCTCGACGACGGTGATGGGCATCGCGAATCTCGCGATGGCGACCGGCAACGTCGGCCGCGAAGGCGTCGGCGTCAATCCGCTGCGCGGCCAGAACAACGTGCAGGGTTCGTGCGACATGGGCTCGTTCCCGCACGAACTGCCCGGCTACCGCCACATCGGCGACGAAGTCGTGCGCGCGCAGTTCGAGCAGGCGTGGTCGGCCACGCTGCAGCCGGAGCCCGGACTGCGCATCCCGAACATGTTCGACGCTGCGCTCGACGGCAGCTTCAAGGGGCTTTACTGCCAGGGCGAGGACATCGTCCAGTCGGACCCGAACACGCAGCATGTCGCGGCCGCGCTGTCGGCGATGGAATGCATCGTCGTGCAGGACATCTTCCTGAACGAAACCGCGAAATACGCGCACGTGCTGCTGCCGGGCTCGACGTTCCTCGAGAAGGACGGCACGTTCACGAACGCGGAACGCCGGATCTCGCGCGTGCGCAAGGTGATGCCGCCGCTCGCGGGCTACGCGGACTGGGAAGTCACGCTGCTGCTGTCGCAGGCACTCGGCTACGACATGCATTACACGCATCCGTCGGAAATCATGGACGAGATCGCGCGGCTCACGCCGACCTTCTCGGGCGTGTCGTACGACAAGCTCGACGCGCTCGGCAGCATCCAGTGGCCGTGCAACGAACAGGCGCCCGAAGGCACGCCGACCATGCACATCGACACGTTCGTGCGCGGCAAGGGGCGGTTCGTGATCACGAAGTTCATTCCGACGCAGGAGAAGGTCACGCAGCGCTATCCGCTGATCCTGACGACGGGCCGCATCCTGTCGCAATACAACGTCGGCGCGCAGACGCGCCGGACCGAAAACGTCCGGTGGCACGAGGAGGATCGCCTCGAGATCCATCCGCACGACGCACAGGATCGCGGGATCCGCTCCGGCGACTGGGTCGGCATCGAATCGCGCGCGGGGCAGACGGTGCTGCGCGCGCTCGTGACGGAGCGCATGCAGCCGGGCGTCGTGTACACCACGTTCCACTTTCCCGAATCGGGCGCGAACGTGATCACGACGGACAGCTCCGACTGGGCGACGAACTGCCCCGAATACAAGGTGACGGCCGTGCAGGTGATGCCGGTTGCGCAGCCGTCCGACTGGCAGCGCGCGTATGCGCGCTTCAACTCGGAGCAGCTCGACCTGCTCGAGCGCCGCGCCGCCGCGCCAGCCGCCGTGACGACAGGCAAGTGAGGCCGCAATGAACAACGACCACCTGATCGACATGGCCAACCAGATCGGCGCATTCTTCGAATCGATGCCCGATCGCGACGAAGCGCTGACCGGAATCGCCGAGCATATCCGGCGCTTCTGGGAACCGCGGATGCGACGCGCGTTTCTCGCCGCGCTCGACGATCCGTCGAGCGAAGCCGGGCAACGCGCGATGCCGATCGTGCGCGATGCGATCGCCGCGCATCGCGCGTCGCTCGTGCCTGCCGCGGCGCCCGCCTGAGCGCGCGGCTACGCGGACACCGACAGGCCCGCGAACCAGCTTTCGCAGTGGCGCAGCAACGCGTTGGCGTCGGTCGCCGTGCGCCCCCGCGCGGCGACATAGCCGTCGGGCCGCAGCAGATAGAACGACGGCCGCGAGCGGCCGTATTCCTGCGCGAGCCCTGCCGCCCCGTCGCCCTCGGCATCGGCGACGCGCCACACGCGCACCGCTTCCGGCATGATCCGTTCGAGCCCCTGCACGAGCACCTGCGCATCGGCCGGGATCGGCGGCACCTCGCCGGCGTCGGTATCCACCGGCTCTTCCAGCAGCAACAGCGTGAAACTCGCCGGATCGTGAAGATCGTATAGCCGCGCCGCGCCGGGCGCCCGACCGAGCGGCCCGTCGAGCACGTGCACGAGCGCATCGGGCGCGCGCTCGCCCGCGCGCGGGCCGCCGTCGAGCACGCGCTCGAGCGTGAGCGGGCTCTTCCGGTACTGCACGCCGAGCTCGCTCACCGTGCGCCGGAGCGCGTCGCGCAGCGGCCCGAACGACGCCAGCAGCGGCACGACATGATCGCGCAGCAGCTTCATCGCACCGCGCTCGGCTTCGACGACCTGCGTGACGAAACCGGTCTGCCGCAACACGTCGCGCTCGATCGGATGGCGCTCCGCGTGATAGGTGTCGAGCAACCGCTCGGGCGCGCCCGCGCCGAGGACGCGCGCGAGCTTCCAGCCGAGGTTGAACGCCTCCTGGATGCCGGTGTTCATGCCCTGCGCGCCGGCCGGGCTGTGGACGTGCGCGGCGTCGCCCGCGAAGAACACGCGGCCATGACGCAGCCGGCCGACCATCCGGCTGTGCAGGTGGAAATAGGACGACCACGCGAGATCGCTTGGCGAGATCGATGCGCCGACGCGCGCACGAATGATCGCATCGCATTCCGCGAGCGACGGCGCCGCTGCGTCGGGCGACGCGTCGCCGCCGGGCGGCCGGTCCGCCACGAGCCGGTAACGGCCGCCTCCCATCGGAAACAGGCCCGCGATTCCGGAGGGCGTCGTGAACAGGTGGATCTCCTCGTCCGGCCAGTCGGGTATCGCCGCGAAATCGGCCAGCAGGAAAGTCTGTTCGAACGCATGCCCGGCAAAGCCGAGGCCGAGGAGATGCCTGACCGTGCTGTGCGCGCCGTCGGCGGCAATCAGGTATGACGGGGTGAACGACTCGTCGCGGCCGTCGGCGCAGCGCAGCGTCACGTCGAGCGACGTGCCGCCCGCGTCGCATGCGGTCAGCGCCGTACCGCGTTCGACGGTCACGCCCATTCCGGCCAGATGTTCGGCGAGCAGCCGCTCGGTGATGCTCTGGTCGAGAAACATCAGATACGGATAGCGCGTTCGCAGCGGATCGAAATCGAGCCGTGCGATCACGCGGCCGTCGGCATGCAGCTCGGCCGCATGCGCGCGATGGCCGAGCGCGAGAAACGGTTCGACCGCACGATGCTGCTCCAGCAGTTCGAGCGTGCGCGCCTGGATGCCGATCGCACGCGAAAACGGCGCCGGCGCGACGAGACGATCGATGATGCGCACCGGCACGCGGGCCCGCGCGAGGCTCATCGCCGCGGCAAGGCCGGTCGGCCCCGCGCCGACGATCAGCACGGGCGGGATATCGGACAGTGTGTCAGCCATGAGACCCTCGATGACACGCGACTCTGCAAGTCTACGCCGCTCCGCGTCACGGGGCCATATGCCAACCGGCCGATCCGCGACCCCGCCGCGCGGTGTGGGAAAATACGCGCTTTCCGCTCGTTTTCGCGTCATGGATTCCGTATTCGACCAGGCATACGCCGCACACCGCGCGGGTCGCCTCGCCGAGGCCGAGCACGGCTATCGCAACGCGCTCGCCTCCAACCCCGCCGACGCCGACGCGCTGCACCTGTTCGGCGTGCTGCGGCATCAGCAGGGCCAGCACGCCGAGGCAGCCGATCTCGTCGGCCGCGCCGTCGCATTGCGTCCGAACGATGCCGCGCTGCAGCTCAATCTCGGCAACGCGCTGAAAGCGCTCGGCCGGCTCGACGAAGCGATCGACCGCTTTCGCAACGCGCTGACGCTTGCACCCGAATTTCCGCTCGCGCACTACAACCTCGGCAACGCCTATGCGGCGGTGCAGCGTCACGACGATGCGATCGACGCTTTCGGCCGCGCGCTGCGGCTCACGCCCGACGACGCATCGATCCACAACAATCTCGGCAACGCGCTGAACGCGCTCGGCCGCCACGACGACGCGCTCGCCGCGTTCGGTCGCGCGCTCGAGCTCCGGCCCGGGCATGCGGGCGCGCACAACAACCTCGGGATGGCACTGAGCGCGATGGGCCGCGCCGACGATGCGATCGCGCACTTCCAGGCCGCGATCGCCGCGCAGCCGCGGTTCGTCGCCGCGCATTTCAATCTCGGCAACACGTTCGATGCGGTCGGCCGGCATGCCGAGGCGGCCGCGGCATTCGAAGCCGCGCTCGCGCTGCACCCGCCGTTTCCGCTCGCGCTGTTCGGGCTCGCGAACGCACTCTGCGCGCAGGCGCGCCACCGCGACGCGCTGCCGTACTACGAACGCGCCGTCGGGCTCGATCCGTCGTTCGGGCTCGCATGGCTGAATCTCGGCAACGCGCATCACGCGCTCGGCGCGCACGAGATGGCGCTGCGCGCATTCGACCAGGCGCTGCGCGTCGCGCCCGATCTCACGCTCGCGCGGCTGCATCGCGCGGTCACGCTGCTGACGCTGCGCGACTTCGCGCGCGGCCTGCCCGCCTACGAAGCGCGCCACGAGACGCCCGGCGCGACGCCGCTCGGCGCGCTGCCGCGCTGGCAGGGCGAGCCGATTGCGGCGCGTACGCTGCTGATCCGCGCGGAACAGGGGTTCGGCGACACGCTGCAGTTCGTCCGCTTCGTGCCGCTGGCCCGCGCCCGCTGCGCGCGCGTCGTGCTCGAAGTCCAGCCGGAACTCGTCGCGCTGCTGACGCCGGCCGCGTCGCGCTGGCGCGTGACGCTCGTCGCGCAAGGCGCCGCGAAGCTGCCTGCCGCGGACGTCGCCTGCACGCTGATGAGCCTGCCGTTCCTGCTCGGGCTTCAACCGGAAGACATCGTCGGCTCGCGCTACCTCGATGCGCCCGACGGCGCCGGGCGGCGCTTTCGCGGCTCGCTCGGCGGGCAGTCGAAGCGCAAGTTCGGCCTGGCGTGGTCGGGGCGCCGGCAGGCACAGGAAAACCGCTCGATGCCGTTCGACGCGCTCGCGCCGCTGCTCGCGCTGCCGGACATCGACTGGATCGTGCTGCAGCCCGCGCTGGACGATGACGAACGGGCGCGCGTCGACGCGCATCCGCGCGTGCATCGTCTCGACGGCCGGCTGAACGACTTTGCCGATACGGCCGCGCTGATCGAGCGGCTCGACGGCGTCGTCACAATCGACACGGCTGTCGCGCACCTCGCGGGCGCACTCGGCAAGCCGCTGTGGGTCATGCTGCCGTTCGCACCCGACTGGCGCTGGTTCACCGGCGGCGACTGCCCGTGGTATGCGCAGGCCAGGATCGCCCGCCAGCCTGCGCCGGGCGCATGGCCCGACGTGGCGGCCGCGGTGGCCGACATGCTGCGCGAGGCATGACCGCAAACGAAGAAGGGAGCGCATTGCGCCCCCTTCTTCGATGCGACGCGCGGCCGACGCCGCGCGACATCCCGGCCGCCGTTAGGCCGACTTGTACTGGTTGCGCGCGTCGGCGGTGCGGTAGAGCACGAGCGTCGCGATCAAGCCGCAGATCGCGGCCACACTCAACCACAGCCCCGGCGCCGCCTTGTTGCCCGTCTGGTGGATCAGCAGCGTCGAGATCGCCGGCGTGAAGCCGCCGATCGTCGTTGCCAGGCTGTATGCGAGCGAGAAGCCGGCCGTACGCACGTCGACCGGCATCACTTCGGTCAGCGCGACGACCATCGCCCCGTTGTACGACGCGTACAGGAACGACAGCCACAGCTCGACCGCGAGCAGCCGCAGGAACGACGGATCGCCGACGAGCCACAGCACGGCCGGGTAAGCCGACAGCAGCGTCAGCACGGTGAACGCGATCAGCACCGGGCGGCGGCCGATGCGATCGGACAGCGCACCGGACAGCGGCAGCCACACGAGGTTCGAGATCCCGACACAGACGGTCACGACAAGCGCGTCGAGCGACGACAGGTGCAGCACTTCCTTGCCGAAGGTCGGCGTGTAGGCGGTAATCATGTAGAACGACACCGTCGTCATGATCACCATCCCCATGCCGGCCACCACGACACCCCAGTTGTCGAGCATCGAGCGCATGATCTCGCCCATCGTCGGGCGATGGCGCTTCGCGAGAAATTCGTCGGTCTCCTTCAGCGAACGGCGGATCAGGAACAGGAACGGCACGATCAGGCAGCCGATGAGGAACGGAATGCGCCAGCCCCACGCGGTCATTTCCTCGACCGGCAGCGCGCGGTTCAGCACGACGCCGACGAACGCGGCGAACACGACGGCCACCTGCTGGCTGCCCGACTGCCACGACGTATAGAACCCCTTGTGGCCCTTCGTCGCGATCTCCGACAGATAGACCGACACGCCGCCGAGTTCGACGCCCGCCGAGAAGCCTTGCAACAACCGGCCGAGCAGCACGAGCACCGGCGCGAGCACGCCGATCGTCGCATAGCCCGGTATCGCGGCCACCGTGAGCGTGCCGATCGCCATCAGCCCGAGCGTCAGGATCAGCCCCTTGCGGCGGCCGTGATGGTCGATATACGCGCCGAGCACGATCGCACCGACCGGCCGCATCAGGAAGCCCGCGCCGAATACCGACAGCGACAGCATCAGCGACGCGAAGGCGTTGCCGCTCGGAAAGTACGTTTTCGCGATGGCCGACGCGTAATACCCGTAGACCATGAAGTCGTACATTTCCAGGAAGTTGCCGCTGACGACCCGGAAGACGGTGCGGACTTTCGATTCCTGCGCGATGGCAGGGGACGCGGTGGACATGTTTTCTCGCTCAGCTCGGATGGCGCGAATACCGCGCCGCATGAATCCGACGATGCACGACGCGCCGGGTCGGGCCGGCGCGCACGGACATCGCTGCCCGCCGGCGGCACGGCGCGTAACGGCGCGCCACCGGCATGATTCGTGAATCATGCCACGCCAGGCCGACATTTGCCTTGTGGCGCCCTGTCATGGCCGTCGCGGTATCCGCCTCGTACACGTCGCCCCGCAATGGGCACAAGAATCAGATCAATCTGATCGACCTGCGTTCGCCTGCTGACCACAATGTCACGATTTGCGACGACATTTCCTCGCCGCTCCGGCACGGTCACCCGTGTCGCACGGCGGCCCCCCTTCATGACCCCATCGCCCCTCGTCCCGGTCGAAGGCGCGCTCGCCCGCCCACGCGCCACTCCGCTCGATCACATCCCGCCGTTCGGCCGCGAATGGCGATTCCCCGGTGCGCCCGGCGCACGGCCCGGCAGGAACTGCCTCGCGACACTGACCACGTCCTGCATCGATGTCGACCGGCCACACCGCACGTGCCAATGGCAACCACTGCCCGCGGCGGCATCGCTGCCGGCTTCGGCCGGGGTGGCTGTCACGCCGGCCGCGGCGGCCGCCCGTCGCGTGCCGGATCCCGCGCGCCGCCCTCGCGACCGGCGCGCGATGTACGCCGTCTGCTGGAGCATCGGCGCGCTCGGCATCATTGGCTGGCTGATCGGCGCGTACGCTCCGCCTGTGGGTCGCGGTCCTGCGTACGCGCTTCAAGCGTCCGGCGGCGCGGCACAACCTGCTACGTCGACGCACGTCATGCCGCAGCGCAACGTGGCGACACCTGTCGCGAACACGGTTGGATCGCCGCCAGCCACGCATCGCGTCGCGCTTCGCCCGGCGCCGCGCCACCTGCGAGCGACGGCCGACGTACGGCACGCCCCCCCTGCCTCGCCACGTCGAGCAACCAGCCAACGCACGACGAAGGCACCGCCCCGCACACCGGTCGTGCCGCGGCTCGCCGCCCATCCGCCGATCCAGCGCGGCGCGATCCACGCCGGCACACGCGATCGGCTCGCTCCGCCGCCGCGCATGGCAGACACCCGCGATACCCGCGCCTCGCTCGACGATCCGGCCACGTTGATTGCCATGACAAACGCGCTGCGCGCCACGCAGCCGGCGCGCCCGGCGTCCCCGCCCGCGGCCGGTTTCGACTGGACGTCGCAACTGTCGCACCGTCGCGTGACCGACGTGCCGGAAGCGGTCCCGCACTGACGCACGCGCAAATAAAAAACCCGGCGAAGATCGCTTCGCCGGGTTTGCGCTCGTCTCGCTGCGTCCGTTCGACGAATCGTTACTTGTGCGCGGGCAGCCCCGTCTCGGTCTGCTTCTCGAGTTGCCGCACCTGCTCCTGCAGATCGCGCAACTGCAACTGCGCGGCCCGCTTCTCGACCTGCAGCGCCTGGGCCTGCTCCTGCGCCGACTTCTGCCGCTGCGTGACTTCGGCCTGCTGGCTGCGCGCGACGCTCAAGTCGGCCTGCAACTGCTGCGCCCGATTCGCCTGCAGCGCGATCACGCGTTCGAGAAATGCCTTCTGCGCCTGCAGCTCGGTCCGGCGGATCTCGATATCGGCGAGCTGCGCCGTCTGCTGGACGAAGTTCGCGTACACCATCTCCGCGCGATTCTTTTCCTGCGAACGGATCACGCGCCACAGATTCTTGTCCTGGAACAGCGCGACGTAGTACGTCATCTCGCGCGGATCGAACATCAGGCTCGCGCCGTAGCTGCCGTTGTAGGTCGTGCGCATCTCGACGATCCGGCCGTCGTGCAGCATCTGCGTCAGCTCGGCGACGTTGCCTTGCGCGGCGGCGTCCGTCGCGGCCGTGGCCGATGCCGCCGGCGACGCGCCGCCGCTCAGGCTCGTGACCGCCGGACGCGTACCGGCGGCAGGTGCGGTCGCATCGTCGGACCAGGCCGCGCCCGCTTGCGCGCAGGCAGCCAGTGCAACGATCCACGTTGCGCATCGTGCAGGGGAAAAGTTTCGGAAAGCCAACGTCAGACTCCGGCGAACGAATCGGAACTCGCGATTATCGTTCAAAACGAAACGGCCGCATCTCGAATTAATCGGGATGCGGCCGGCCTTCGTGCGACGCGAAAAATACAGCGTGCTACAGACGCGTTTCGCGCGCCGCGCGCAGGAACGCGTCGAGCAGCGGCGTGCAGTCGAGCAGTTCCGAGCCGCCCGCGCGATGGAACTCCGGATGCCACTGCACGCCGACGACGAACGGCGAACGCCGGTGGCGAATGCCTTCGATGATCCCGTCGCCGGCCGACACGGCCTCGATGTTCAGATCGCGGCCGAGATCGCGAATCGCCTGGTGGTGTATCGAGTTGACGATCGCTTCGCTGCGCCCCGGGAACATGCTCGCGAGCGTCGACGAGTCGGGGAAGCGGATCGCGTGACGATGCTGGTCGTAATGCTCGCTCACGTGCGCGTTCGCGGTCGGCACGTCGGTGGCGATGTCCTGGTACAGCGAGCCGCCGAACGCGACGTTGATCAGTTGGCAGCCGCGACACACGCCGAGCACGGGTTTGCCGGACTCGACGAATTCGTGCAGCAGTTCGAGCTCGTACATGTCGCGCACGCGATCGCCCGGCCATTCGGGGCGCGCATCCGACGCCGCGTAGGTCTGCGGCGACACGTCGGCGCCGCCTTGCAGCAGCAGGCCGTCGAGATGCTTCGCGTAGTCGCGCAGGCGAATGTTGCTCGGATGGATCATGCCTTGATGGCCGACGGTCGGAATCATGAACACGAGCACGTCGCGCGACATCACCCAGTGGGCGATCGATTCCTCGAGATACTGCAGCGTCTTGCCGCGCAGCCCCTTCGCGCCGGGCTCCGGATGGAAGATCCGCGCCGACACGCCGATGCGCAGCGTGCGCTGCGTGATCCGCTGGCCGGCGCGGTCGAACAGCCGCCGCGCGCGCGCCGCGACGATCCGGCCGAACACCGACCACGGCGTGTCGCTCTGTTTCAGATAGGCCGGCGGCGCATTCTGCGCGTTCGCGGGCGGCGGCCGCGGCGTGTCGAAATCGGGCGGTGCGCCGAATCCGGGCGGCGGCACGCCTGGCTTCGGCGGCACGGCCGCGGCAGCGCCGTCACCGACGGCGCCCGCCGCACCGGGCGCACCCGGCTCGGATGCGGCCGTGACGGGCGACGCGCCGTCGTCGGCGACATTCTCCGCGGCGGCCTGCGTGGCCGGCGCATCGGGCGTTTTCGCCGGATCGGGACGGGGGGAATCGGAAGAAGCGGAAGAGGTGCCGGGCAGACCGGCCGGGGAAGGCGTGTTTTCGCTCATGACGATGGTCTGATGCGTCGCTCGCGCGTAGGGATAGACGAGGATTCATTATGCTTCAGTGCACGATCGCGCGGCAAACCTGCAACATCCTGTCGATATTGTTGCAAGTCGGTGGCAAGTCGCGCGGGGAGCGGCCGAGTCGCGAGCCGGCCTCGCATCGACCATACTGGACGCCACTGATATATCACAATAATATCCAGAGATCGCCCACGCTTCCCGAGCATCCGCACCATGATCGCGCCCCTTCCGGCCCCGGCCGCGCCGCCCGCATGAGTACGCTGACCGACGTCACCCGCGATCGCCCCACCGCGTCTCCGGCCAGCCTCGCCGACCGCGCGTACGCGCTGATCCAGCGCGACATCATCACGATGCGCCTGAAGCCGGGCGCCGCGCTCAACGAAGCCGATCTCGTCGCACGTACGGGGATCGGCCGCACGCCGGTGCATCAGGCCGTGCATCGGCTCGTGCTCGAAGGGTTGCTGTCCGTGATGCCGCGCAAGGGCTTGATGGTGCAGCCGCTGTCGCTCGACGACATCGTCGCGGTGATCGACGTGCGGCGCATCAACGAAGCCCACTGCGCCGAATTGGCCGCGCGCCATGCGACGCCCGACGATCTCGCGCGCCTGGCCGCGCTGCTCGACGACGGGCAGGCCTGCGTCGATACGCACGACGTCGAGGGCATGATGGAGCTCGACCGCGCGTTTCATCAGACGATCGCCGCGGCCGCGCGCAACGCGGTGCTCGCCGACATCCTGCGCGCGTTGCACGAGCGTTCGTTGCGCTTCTGGTTCGTCACGCTGTCCGAACCGCACCATCTCGCCGACGTCCAGCACGAGCACCGCGCGCTGTTCGATCGGCTGTCCGCACGCGACGCCGCCGGCGCGCGCGCAGCCGTCGAACGCCATATCGATTCGTTCCGCTCCACGCTTCTTCAACATCTTCGCCCCTGAGCCGCCATGACCACTTTCACGCCGTTCCCCCCGCTCGCCCAGCTCGCCGCCGACCTCGCCGCCGGCCGGACCACGAGCCGCGCGCTCGTCGACACCGCGCTCGACCGGATCGCCGATCCGTCGGGCCAGGGCGCCGTCGTCTTCACCGAAGTCGATGCGGACAACGCACGCGCGGCCGCCGACGCACACGACCGGCTGCGCGCCGCGGGCACCGTGCTGTCGCCGCTCGCGGGCATTCCCGTATCGGTCAAGGATCTGTTCGACGTCGCGGGCCAGGTCACGCGCGCGGGTTCGCGCGTACTCGACGACGCGCCGGCCGCGCGCACCGATGCGGTCGCGGTCGCCCGGCTCAAGCGCGCGGGTGCGGTGCTGGTCGGCCGCACCAACATGAGCGAGTTCGCGTTCTCGGGGCTCGGGCTGAATCCGCACTTCGGCAACCCGCGCTCGCCGTACCACCGCGACGTGCCGGGCGATGCGCGGATTTCGGGCGGCTCGTCGTCGGGTGCGGCCGCATCGGTCGCCGACGGGATGGCGGCGGTCGCGCTCGGCACCGACACCGGCGGCTCGATCCGCATTCCGGCCGCGCTGTGCGGGCTGACGGGCTTCAAGCCGACCGCGAGCCGAATCCCGACGCAAGGCGCCGTGCCGCTGTCGACGACGCTCGACTCGTTCGGCCCGATCGGCCTGACGGTCGCGTGCTGCGCGCTCGTCGACCGGATGCTCGCGGGGCTCGAGCCGCACGTGCCGGCCGCCCGGCCGCTCGAAGGCGTGCGGCTCGGCGTGCTGACGAACTACGTGACGGACGGCGTCGATGCCGACGTCGCGGCCGCGCTCGACACCGCGCTCAAGCATCTCGAAGCCGCCGGCGCGATCGTCACCGAAGTGCGCTTCCCCGCGCTCGACCGGCTGCCGGAGATCAACCGTTTCGGCTTCTCGCCGATCGAAGCGTACGCATGGCATCGCCCGCTGCTCGCCACGCATCGCGACCAGTACGACCCGCGCGTGCTGACGCGGATCATGAAGGGCGAGCCCGCGACGGCGGCCGACTATCTCGACCTACTCGCCGCCCGCGCCGCGATGCTCGACGAAGCCGCGCACACGGTCTGGTCGCGCTTCGATGCGCTCGTCGCGCCGACGGTGCCGGTGGTGCCGCCGCGCATCGCCGAACTCGAAACGGACGACGACGCGTTCACGCGCACCAACGCGCTGATCCTGCGCAACCCGAGCGCGTTCAACTTCCTCGATGCGTGCGGGCTGTCGCTGCCGTGCCATCCGCGCGACGCGGCGCCGGTCGGCCTGATGCTCGCGGCGGCGCCGCATCGCGACGACGCGCTGCTTGCGATCGGCCAGTCGGTCGAGGCCGTGCTGAACACGATCCGCTGACCTCGCCAGCCGAGGGCAGGCCGATCGCAGGCGGCCCGCGCGCGGTGCGGCAGGCTGCCGCACGCGCGCCGTCAGTTTCGTGCCAGATCATTCGCGCTAAAATCGCCCGATTGTTTTCCGGACCGACCGACGAGGAACCCCGCCGACATGAACGACTACACGCTTGCGCTACGCCGCGAACGCCGCCTGCTGATGCTGCTCGGATGGGTGTGCATCGCCCTGCTGGCCGGCGCGCTGTACCTGCAGTACGCGAAGAACGAAGACCCGTGCCCGCTGTGCATCATCCAGCGCTACTTCTTCTGCGCGATCGGGATCTTCGCGTTCCTGGCCACGGGAATCCGCAGCTGGCGCGGCGTCTGGGCGCTCGAACTGCTGATCGCGCTCGCCGCGGCCGGCGGTGTCGGCACGGCCGCGCGGCACCTGTCGATCCAGATGAATCCGGGCTTCAGTTGCGGCTTCGACACGCTGCAGCCGATCGTCGACAGCCTGCCGCCCGCGCAGTGGTTCCCCGGCATGTTCAAGGTCGCCGGGCTGTGCGAGACCGTCTACCCGCCGATCTTCGGCATCCTGCTGCCCGGCTGGGCGCTGATCGGCTTCGCCGCGATCCTGATCGCGGCCATCGCGAGCCTCTGGCGCCATCGCCGCAAGCTCGCGAGCTGACCGGGCGGCCGTTTTGCCGGCCCACGATCCGCGCGGCCCGACCGAGTGGGCCGCGCGCAGCCGGCGAGTCGCCACCCGGCCGCGGCCGACGCCTGCACCGGCCCTGCTCGCTCATCGCGCGTAAACACTTACTCCGCCGCCGCCCCGATTTCCGGGCCGGCATGCGTCGCGCGATCGCCGCGCCCCCGCCCCGTCACGCGTGCGTTTCGGCCCGACGTGCATGCGTCGGTGCCCCGATCCCGCGCGGCCGGCCTATGATCGACATGATCGCCGCCTGATAGCCCGGATCACCGCCCGGCCATGTTCCCGCCGCGTGGCGATGCTATCTTCGGGACTGGATGGCGATCTACGTGCGCGAGGCCAGGCGGTCTCACCGCTCCCTGCGTAACGCGCGCCCGATCCGCAATGTCGACTGGATTCATCATGACAACGCAAACCATCCGCATCCGTCACCCTCATGGCGTCCGCGCGTCCGGCGGCGCCGTTCGCGCACGCCGTCAGTGCCCTGCCGTCGCACCGCATCGGCCGTGCAGCCGGCCTGCCCCGCTCCCGTCCGCCCTCGTTGCCGCCGCGCCCGCCAGCCCGCGCCGCGTGTCGTGCCGCGTCGTCCCGAACGGAGCGTGCTGATGGAAGCCTGGCTCGGCGATCTGCAGCAACTGCTCGCGCACGGCGAAGCGGCCGTGCTCGTGACGGTCGCGCACACCGACGGCTCCGCGCCGCGCGAAGCCGGCACCAAGATGTTGGTCACGCGCGACACGGCACGCCATACGATCGGCGGCGGTCATCTGGAATGGAAGGCGATCGAGATCGCGCGGCACCTGCTGAAGGACGGCGCGCACGTGCCGCACGCACGCCGGCTCGAGCGGCTCGCGCTCGGCCCGAGTCTCGGCCAGTGCTGCGGCGGCGCCGTGGTGCTCGCGTTCGAGCGGCTCGACGTCGGCGATCTCGGCTGGATCATGTCGCTCGCGAAGCGCGTCGCGGCCGGCGCCGCGACCGTCCGTAGCGTATCATTCGGCCCCTCGCCGGGCGCGCCGCTGTTGAGCGAGCCCGAATCGGAAGCCGCGCGCGCCGACTGCCTGCTGTGGGAAACCGGCGGCGTATCGCTGATGACCGAAACGATCGCGCCGTATGCGTTCCCCGTCATGCTGTTCGGCGCGGGACACATCGGCACCGCGCTCGTGAAGGTGCTGGCGACGCTGCCGTGCCAGGTACGCTGGATCGACGGGCCCGATGCGGCGTTCCCGCCGGCCGACGCGCTCGCCGGCATCGGGAACCTCGCGATCGACGCGGCCGCTTCCCCGGCGGACGCGGTCGAAGCAGCGCCGCCGCAGTCCTACTTCGTCGTGATGACGCACGACCACGCACTCGATTTCGTGCTGGCCGAGCGCATCCTGCGACGCGGCGACTATGCATACTTCGGAATGACCGGCTCGCACACGAAACGCGTGCAGTTCGATCATCGCCTCGCCGCGATCGGCATCGACCCGGCCCAGGTCGCGCGGATGCGCTGCCCGATCGGCGTCGAAGGCATCGTCGACAAGGCGCCCGAAGTGATCGCGATCTCGGTGGCCGCGCAGTTGCTGCAGGCCGTCGAGGCGAATACGTCCGCGCAGGCTTCCCCTACCTACTGACCGACCAAGAACGACGCCATGACCCCGACATTCAAGGACAAGATTGCCCGCGCGCCGAAAGCGGAGCTGCACATCCATATCGAAGGCTCGCTCGAGCCCGAACTGATCTTCGCGCTCGCGCAGCGCAACGGCGTGAAGCTCGCCTACGATTCGATCGATGCGCTGCGCGCCGCGTACGCGTTCACCGACCTGCAATCGTTCCTCGACATCTACTACGCCGGCGCGAGCGTGCTGCTGACCGAGCAGGATTTCCACGACATGACGGCCGCGTACTGCGAACGCGCGCTCGCCGACAACGTCGTCCACACCGAACTGTTCTTCGACCCGCAGACGCACACCGAGCGCGGCGTGCCGATCGAGACGGTCGTCGCGGGCATCGAGCGCGCAGTCGCCGACGCCGAACGACGCGGGCTGTCGAGCAAATTGATCCTCTGCTTCCTGCGCCACCTGTCCGAAGAAGACGCGCTCGCGACGTTCGAATCCGCATTGCCGCTGTTCGAACGCTATCGTCATCGCCTGATCGGCGTGGGTCTCGATTCGTCCGAACTCGGCCATCCGCCGACGAAGTTCGCACGCGTGTTCGAGAAGGCGCGCGCGCTCGGCCTGAAGCTCGTCGCGCACGCCGGCGAGGAAGGCCCGCCCGCGTACATTTACGAAGCGCTCGACGTGCTGAAGGTCGACCGGGTCGATCACGGCGTGCGCAGCATCGAGGATGCGGCGCTCGTCGAACGCCTCGCGAAAACGCGCACGGCGCTCACCGTCTGCCCGCTGTCGAACCTGAAGCTGTGCGTGTTCGACGACATGGCGAAGCACACGCTGAAGGCACTGCTCGACCGCGGCGTGGCGGTGACGATCAACTCCGACGATCCGGCCTATTTCGGCGGCTACGTCAATGAAAACTACTTCGCGACGGCCGAAGGGCTGCAACTCACGGATGCCGAAGTCCACGCGGTGATCCGCAACGGCTTCGAGGCCTCGTTCATCGAACCGGCGCAGCGCGACGCACTGTACGCGCGCCTCGATGCGTACTGGCAGGCCGCGTGACGGCCCGCATCGAGGAACGCTAGACAGATGAAACACGGCAACGGCATCCGCATCGCGATCACCGGTTCGGCCCGGCGCCGGGCCGGCCGCCTGCTTGCATGCGGAGCGACGGCTCGGCGCGCCGCCGCACGCACGCGCCGGCCGTCGCGGCTTGCCGTGCCGTTCGCCGCCGCGCCGGTTGCCGGCGCAACGGTCGCAACGGTCGCGAGGTGCGCGGGCAACCACTCGCTGGCGGCTTCGGCCGCCACGTTCGCCCGCGCCGTCGCTTCCGGCCGTGCCGCACGTCGCGTGCCGCCTCCGCTCGCGAAGCACCGTCCCGCCGCGATGCGGCGTCGATCGCTTTCTTCTGTTCGCCTTACCTTGATGCAGGACCCTTCGTCATGACGCAAACCGCTTTCCGTTCCCAACTGCTGACCTTCAACGGCGACCCGGCGCAATCGAGCCAGGCCGCGAACTACGAGACCGACGGGCTCCTGATCGTCGACGACGGCAAGGTCGTCGCGGCCGGCCCGTATGCGCCGCTCGCCGCGACGCTCGCGCGCGACGCGGTGGTCCACGACCTGCGCGACAAGCTGATCGTGCCCGGCTTCATCGACACGCACATCCACTATCCGCAGACGGACATGATCGCGTCGCCGGCGCCGGGCCTGTTGCCGTGGCTCGACAAATACACGTTCCCGACCGAGCGCCGGTTCGGCGACCCCGAGCATGCACGCGAAGTCGCCGAGTTCTTCGTCGACGAACTGCTCGCGTGCGGCACGACGAGCGCGCTCGTCTACTGCACGGTGCACAAGCAGTCGGCCGACGCGCTGTTCGCGGCGAGCGACGCACGCGACCTGCGGATGATCGCGGGCAAGGTGCTGATGGACCGCAACTGCCCCGAATTCCTGCGCGACACCGCGCAATCGGGTTACGACGACAGCGCCGAGCTGATCGACCGCTGGCACGGCAAGGGCCGCCAGATGTACGCGCTCACGCCGCGCTTCGCGCCGACGTCGACCGAGGCGCAGCTCGAGGCGTGCAGCGAACTCGCGCGCCGCCATCCGGACGTGTTCGTGCAGAGCCACGTCGCGGAAAACGTCGACGAGGTGAAATGGGTGGCCGAACTGTTCCCCGGCCACCGCAGCTATCTCGACATCTACGACCGCTACGGGCTGCTGCGTCCGCGCGCGGTGTACGGCCACTGCATCCACCTCGACGACGAGGATCGCCGCCGGATGGCCGAGACGCGCACCGTCGTCGCGCACTGCCCGACGTCGAACTTCTTCCTCGGCAGCGGGCTGTTCGATTTCGACAAGGCCGGCGAATACGACGTGCCCGTCACGCTCGCGACCGACGTCGGCGGCGGCACGTCGTTCTCGATGCTGCAGACGATGAACGAGGCGCACAAGGTCGCGCGGCTGTCGGGCCATCACCTGAGCGCCACGCGGATGTTCTGGCTCGCGACGGCCGGCGCCGCGCAGGCGCTCGACCTCGCGGACACGGTCGGCACGCTCCAGCCGCGCACCGAAGCCGACTTCGTCGTGCTCGACCCGCAGGCGACGCCGCTGCTCGCGCGCCGCACGAAGCGCGCGGAGTCGCTCGAGGAGCTGCTGTTCGCGTTCGCGCTGCTCGGCGACGACCGCGCGGTGTACCGCACCTATGCGGCCGGCGAACTCGTGCACGAGCGCGGCGCCGCTCGCCGCCCAGCCGCCGCGTAACGCCCCGCCGGTACTCCGTTCCGGCAGCGCGGATCCGATTGCCGCGCATGCCGGCAATCGGATCCGCTGCGGCCCGCCGCACGGCGGCCGGGCCGCTTTCCCGCGTGCAATGCGCCGTGCTAGAATTCGCCGCTCATTGGGGAGTAGCCGCTCCGCTCGATGTCCCGCGCCACCGGCGCGCATCGTGACGGAGGCGTCCGTCAACAGACTTGGCCGTTCGGCCATGGCGGACGCAGCCACGTTGGCCTGGCGAGACCGATGGTTCACAGTGCGCCGCATCAGGGCCCGGCGCGCCGTGGATCGTCGCTCGCACGTACAACAACGGCCCGTGGAATCCCATCCGTGTCTCAAGCCTTCCTGATCTCCACCGGCGCCGTCGCCCTCGCTGAAATCGGCGACAAGACCCAACTGCTTTCCCTCGTTCTGGCCGCGCGCTATCGCAAGCCGGTACCGATCATTCTCGGCGTGCTCGTCGCGACGCTCGTGAATCACGGGTTCGCCGGCGCGCTCGGCGAATGGCTGGGCGTACTCGTCACGCCGTCGATCATGCGCTGGGCACTCGCGTTCTCGTTCATCGCGATGGGGCTGTGGATTCTCGTACCGGACAAGCTCGACGAGAACGAAGCCAATGCGACCCGCTCGCGGCTCGGCGTGTTCGGCGCGACGCTCGTCGCGTTCTTCCTCGCGGAAATGGGCGACAAGACGCAGATCGCGACCGTTGCGCTGGCCGCGCGCTTCCAGGATTACATCGGCGTGGTGGCCGGCACGACGTTCGGAATGATGCTCGCGAACGTGCCGGCGATCCTGCTCGGCGACCGCTTCGCGCACCGTCTGCCGACGAAGCTCGTACACGGGATCGCGGCCGTGCTGTTCGTCGTGCTCGGCGCGCTGGCGCTGCTGGGTATCGGGGTCTGACGGAAAGGCAGATAGCCGGCGCGGCCGGGCGGCCGCGCCGAGACGAATGCAGCGTTACTTCGCGACGGTCGGGCCCGACGAGGGCGCCGCCGGCACCGCGCGTTCATTGGCAGCCGGCGCCGCCGGCCCGCCGCGCTTGTCGACCGGCAGCCGGACCGAGCGAACCGCCCCGTTCGACAACGGGAAATCGGCGAGCGCGCTGCGCGCGAGGAACGGCATCGCGTACAGCAGCGTGCCGTTGTCGCCGGTCGTGCGCGCGGACACGTTGTAGACCTCCTTGCCCGTCGCGCGCTCGGTGATGCGAATGCCGAGCATGTAGTCGAACACCTGGTACGTCTGCGCGACATAACCGGCCGGCATCGGCCCCCAGGGCCCCCACGGGCCCCAGGGGCTCCACGGCCCGCGCCGCCAGTACGGCCCGGGCGCGAACCACGGATCGTAGTAGACCGGCTGCGGCACCGTCACGAGATCGCTGCCGACCGCGTAGGTCAGCCCGACGAGATAGCGTGCCTGCGACTGCGGCACCTGCCGGAACGCATATGCGGACAACTCGTTCGCGACGATCGGCTCGTAGGTCGACTGCTCGATGCTGTTCTTCTGCGCATCCGTACGCGTGAACGCATAGGTGCGTGTCGCGTCGCTGCCGCTCCAGTCGGAGAAGGCCGTGACCTGGGTGGTCACGTAGCTGGTGCAGCCGGTCAGCAGCGCGACGCACAGCGCCGCCGCCCAGCGCGCCCTGCCCAAAATCCATTCGCGTTTCATGTCGATCCTCGTCGATCCGTCACCCGTTCGTCGCACCGCGCGAACCACAACGGGATGTCGATAATACGCGGACTCCCGAAAGCGGTAAAAAGTTCGCCCGACACGCAGCCGCCAGCCTTTGTACAATGGCCCGGTTCGCCTGGCCCGCGCGACGGGCCCGTCCCCCACTCCACCGATCTCGACGACCATGTCCGACAACGCCTCCTCCACCGTGATCCGCCGCGCCGACTACACGCCGCCGGCCTTCCTCATCGATTCCGTCGCACTCGAATTCGATCTCGCGCCGGCCCGCACGATCGTCAGGAATACGATGCGCGTGCGCCGCAATCCGGATGCCGCGCCCGCGCCGCACCTGGAACTGATGGGCGAGGCGCTCGAATTCCTCGGCGCGCGGCTGGATGGCGCACCGCACGGCGCGGTGCGCGCGCACGAACATGGCCTGACGGTCGAGAACGTGCCCGAGGCATTCGAGCTGACGCTCGAAAGCGCATGCGCGCCCGATCAGAATACGACGCTGTCGGGCCTGTACGTGTCGAGCGGCAACTTCTTCACGCAATGC
Source organism: Burkholderia sp. BCC1208 (assembly GCF_902833095.1). Lineage (NCBI taxonomy): Bacteria > Pseudomonadati > Pseudomonadota > Betaproteobacteria > Burkholderiales > Burkholderiaceae > Burkholderia > Burkholderia sp. BCC1208. The sequence goes on from NZ_CADFDY010000001.1 coordinate 971,344, forward strand.
GAAGCCGAAGGCTTTCGCCGCATCACCTACTTCCTCGACCGCCCCGACGTGATGGCGTCGTACACCGTCACGCTGCGTGCCGACAAGGCCGCATACCCGGTGCTGCTGTCGAACGGCAACCTCGTCGATTCGGGCGACCTGCCCGACGGCCGCCACTTCGCGAAATGGGAAGACCCGTTCCGCAAGCCGAGCTACCTGTTCGCGCTGGTCGCAGGCAAGCTCGTCGCGATCGAGGAAACGATCACGACCGGCTCCGGCAAGGAAAAGCTGCTGCAGGTGTGGGTCGAACCGGCCGATCTCGACAAGACGCGTCATGCGATGGATTCGCTGATCCACTCGATCCGCTGGGATGAAAAGCGCTTCGGCCTCGAGCTCGATCTCGACCGCTTCATGATCGTCGCGGTCGGCGATTTCAACATGGGCGCGATGGAAAACAAGGGGCTCAACATCTTCAACACGAAGTACGTGCTGGCGAACCCCGAGACCGCGACCGACACCGATTTCGCGAACATCGAGTCGGTGGTCGGCCACGAGTACTTCCACAACTGGACCGGCAACCGCGTGACCTGCCGCGACTGGTTCCAGCTGAGCCTGAAGGAAGGCCTGACGGTGTTCCGCGACCAGGAATTCTCGGCCGACATGGCCGCGGGCGACGACGTCGAATCGGCGGCCCGCGCGGTGAAGCGCATCGAGGACGTGCGCGTGCTGCGCCAGTTGCAGTTCGCCGAGGACGCGGGCCCGATGGCGCACCCGGTGCGCCCGGAGAGCTACGTCGAGATCAACAACTTCTACACGATGACGGTCTACGAGAAAGGCTCGGAAGTCGTGCGGATGTACCAGACGCTGTTCGGCCGCGACGGCTTCCGCAAGGGAATGGATCTCTACTTCAAGCGCCACGACGGCCACGCGGTGACCTGCGACGACTTCCGTCACGCGATGGCCGACGCGAACGGGCGCGACCTCGCGCAGTTCGAGCGCTGGTACAGCCAGGCCGGCACGCCGCGCGTGTCGGTGCGCACCGCGTACGACGCGGCCGCACGCCGCTATACGGTCACCCTCGCGCAAGGCTACGGCGACGCGTCGCCGGCCGCGCGCGAAACGCAGCAGGGGCCGCTCCTGATCCCGTTCGCGATCGGCCTGATCGGCCGCGACGGCCGCGACCTGCCGCTGCGTCTCGACGGCGAAGCCGCCGCATCGGGCACGACGCGCGTGCTCGATTTCACCGATACCGAACAGACCTTCACGTTCGTCGACGTGCCGGAAGCGCCGCTGCCGTCGCTGCTGCGCAACTTCTCGTCGCCGGTGATCGTCGAGTACGACTACAGCGACGACGATCTCGCATTCCTGCTCGCGCACGACAGCGATCCGTTCAACCGCTGGGAGGCCGGCCAGCGCCTCGCGACGCGCGCGCTGCTGACGCTCGCCGCGCGTGCCGCCGCCGACGCGCCGCTCGCGCTCGGCGAGAACTTCGTCGCCGCGTTCCGCCGCGTGCTGACCGATGAAAGCCTGTCGCCGGCATTCCGCGAACTCGCGCTGACGCTGCCGTCGGAAACCTATCTCGCCGACCAGATGGCCGAGGCCGACCCGGCCGCCGTGCATCGCGCGCGCCAGTTCGTGCGCCGCCAGCTCGCGAGCGCGCTGCGCGCCGACTGGCTCGCCGCGTACGAACAGCACCAGACGCCCGGCGCCTACGAGCCGACGCCGGAGGCCTCGGGCCGCCGCGCGCTGAAGAACCTCGCGCTCGCGTATCTCGCCGAACTCGACGATCCGGCCGATGCCGTACGCCTCGCCACGGCCCAGTACGACGCGGCGAACAACATGACCGATCGCGCGGCCGCGCTCGGCGCCCTGCTGTCCGCGGCCGCCGCAGGCGCGAACGGGCCGGCCGAGCATGCGCTCGACGACTTCTACCGCCGCTTCGAGAAGGAAGCGCTCGTGATCGACAAGTGGTTCGCGATGCAGGCGGCGCAGCGCGGCACACCCGCGCAGCCGACGCTCGCGAAGGTGCGCAAGCTGCTCGCGCACCCCGCGTTCAACCTGAAGAACCCGAACCGCGCGCGCTCGCTGATCTTCAGCTTCTGCGGGGCCAACCCCGCGCAATTCCACGCGGCGGACGGTTCGGGCTACGCGTTCTGGGCCGAACAGGTGCTCGCGCTCGACGCGATCAACCCGCAGGTCGCGGCACGCCTCGCGCGCTCGCTCGAACTGTGGCGCCGCTTCACGCCGACGCTGCGCGACCGGATGCGCGAAGCGCTCGAACAAGTCGCCGCCGGTGCGAAATCGCGTGACGTGCGCGAGATCGTCGAGAAGGCGCTCGCGTAAGCCACGCGATCGACGCTGTCGCGTCCGCGCGATCGAGCCCGCGCCGCCCGACGCGGCGCCGGCTTTTTTATTGCGCGAGCGCGGCTGAAGCCACGCGCAATCGCGGGGTCGGACCGCGCAGTGTGCCTGCACCGTACTGCGCGCCCGGCCTTCGCCGCCGCCCGACATCGGCCCGATTCGGCGGCCCGGCCATGTAACCGGACGAAAAAAGCCGGTGGCTACGGAGGCTCGACGGGTAAAATTGCGGCCATTCAAGGATTCTTTGGCCTTTCGGAGTCTGTCATGTCCATTGCCCGCCGCACCACGCTGTCGAAGTTCCTGATCGAACAGCAACGTGAGACCAACAACCTCCCCGCCGACCTGCGCCTGCTGATCGAAGTCGTCGCCCGCGCGTGCAAGGCGATCAGCTACAACGTGTCGAAGGGCGCGCTCGGCGAGGCGCTCGGCACCGCCGGCAGCGAGAACGTCCAGGGCGAAGTGCAGAAGAAGCTCGACATCCTGTCGAACGAAATCCTGCTCGACGCGAACGAATGGGGCGGCAACCTCGCCGCGATGGCGTCGGAAGAAATGGAAACGTTCTTCCCGATCCCGGCGAACTACCCGCGCGGCGAATACCTGCTCGTGTTCGATCCGCTCGACGGGTCGTCGAACATCGACGTGAACGTATCGATCGGCACGATCTTCTCGGTGCTGCGCTGCCCGGACGGCAAGCAGGCGACCGAAGAATCGTTCCTGCAGCCCGGAACGGAGCAGGTCGCGGCCGGCTACGCCGTCTATGGCCCGCAGACGGTGTTCGTGCTGACGACCGGCAACGGCGTGAACTGCTTCACGCTCGACCGCGAAGTCGGCTCGTGGGTGCTCACGCAGAGCAACATGCAGATCCCGGCCGACACGCGCGAATACGCGATCAACGCATCGAACGCCCGCCACTGGTACGACCCGGTCAAGCGCTACGTCGACGAGCTGAACGCCGGCAAGGACGGCCCGCGCGGCGACAACTTCAACATGCGCTGGATCGCGTCGATGGTGGCCGACGTGCACCGGATCCTGAATCGCGGCGGCATCTTCATGTACCCGGCCGACAAGCGCACGCCCGATCGTCCGGGCAAGCTGCGCCTGATGTACGAAGCGAACCCGATGTCGTTCATCGTCGAACAGGCGGGCGGCGCCGCGACGACCGGCACGCAGCGCATCATGGAAGTGCAGCCGACCGGCCTGCACCAGCGCGTGCCCGTGTTCCTCGGCTCGAAGAACGAAGTCGAGCGCGTGACCGGCTATCACGGCGAAGCAAAATAATCGCACTGCAGCACTGGACGGAGGTGCGAGACATCAGTACAATCGCGCCTTCGCGATGTGGCCCTAAGGGGTCGCGTCACAGTGAAGTGAAAGCGGAAAATCCGCCGGATCGGTTTCGCGAAGCAGCCGCAGCAAGCTGAAAAAATTTCGCAAAACCTATTGCCAAGATCGCGGATTTCACCATATAATTTCATTTCTCTGCTGCCGGTGTAGCTCAGTTGGTAGAGCAGCGCATTCGTAATGCGAAGGTCGTAGGTTCGACTCCTATCTCCGGCACCAAGACATAAAGGTCTGACAAGCATCGCTTGTCAGACCTTTTCTCTTTTCCGGCGCCGAAATCCTGAAGTCGTTCGCTGACGCACTGCCCCATCACGCCGTGCATGACCTTCGCGTACACGTCGGCAACCGCCCGCGCATGTTGCTTTGCTCGTCACCGGTCCGTTGCGGTGGCCGTTATCCGTGCAACCTCGCCGACACATCGGCACGACATTTCTATGCCCTCGACGACCACCGGTCGATCGAATCGCCGCTCCCGATGTGCAGCGGCACGGGCCTGCGGCGGTCAAGGTGAAGATGGCCGGCGGCTCGACCTCGACGGCGCACCCAACGGCTCCCTCTATCTCGTGCCCGGCCGCTGGCACGACGCACACACCAACAACGTGGTCGGCACGGTCGATCTCCCGCTCCATCCGTACACCTTGACCGAAGTCCATCTTTCAGGATACCAAATGATGATCCACATCGGATACGACCCGCTCTACACCGAGTTGGGCCACACGATGCTCCGGATCGGCGAAGCGCTGCGTCGTGCTCCCTCGCCCGTTTCGCACCGCTGTTGATCGACGCGATCTGCGACGCCGCGCGACCGATTGCCGACCTAGCCGACAGACTTCAGCGTCGGCCAATTCTTACAAATCCATTTCGCCAAGCGTCGAGCGCGCACGAATCGTGCTGTACGCAGACAAATCCCCTGGAAAATCTGCTTAAGGGTGCATAACATTACTTAACGATCCTGACCCGTCTATCGCGTTACATTGCGTGGGCCGCGCGGCGGTCGCAGCGGCTTTCAACCCGATTGCGGCGTGCGGCAACCGACGCCGGTCATTTCGACTCAACCCAAGGAGAGGACCACCATGACTCATGGCTTGATTATGTGGCTCATCATCGGCGCGATCGCCGGCTGGCTTGCCGGCTTGCTCGTGAAGGGCGGCGGCTTCGGGCTGATCGTCGACATCATCGTCGGGATCGTCGGCGCAGTGATCGGCGGCTGGCTTGCCGGAGTGCTCGGCATCAGCATCGGCAGCGGCTTCATCGGCTCGGTGATCGTCGCGGTCATCGGCGCGGTGATCCTGCTGTTCGTGATCCGGCTATTCAGGCGAGCGGCCTGACGTTTCTCTCCACGCGCCTTCGGGCGCGGTTTCGCATCGGGCCGGCGCGCGGCCGGTTCGCCGCGCGCCGCCGGCTCCGTCAGCGCTTCGCGTGCCGCAACCAGCCGTCGAGCACGTCGGCCGTCGGCAATTCGCTGTGCGCTTTGCGCACACCGTCGCGCCCGATCCACACGGGGTGCGACATCTCCCCTCTCCATCCCGCATCGAGCGGCGTCGACCACGACACGTATCCCGCGCGCCCGTCCGGGCTCGTCGCGCGCTTCGGGCGAGTTTCGGCGCTCGTGTAGATCGGCTCCGGCAGCGCGTTGACGGCGACGGGCGGGGACAGCGTGCTCCCCGCGTTGTCGGAATGCGCGACGACGACATGCGCGCCGCCGCCCCATGCGCCCCACGCCCGGTGCCGCGCATCGAACGCGGCGCCGGGCGCATCGTGCGCGCCGGCGGGCGACAGCGCCGCGAGCGATTTCACAGCGACCATTTCAGTTCTCCATAGAACGTGCGGCCCGGATACGGGTGGAACGTGTAGTAGCGGCGGTCCGTCAGGTTGTCGATGCCGGCCGACGCGCTCCAGTGACGATCGAAGCGGTAGCGCGCCTTCAGATCGACGACCGTAAACGAACTCGTGCCGCCGTAGACGTCCGGATTCACGTCGCTGTTGTCGAGCGTGTTGAACTGGCGGCCCGAATAGCGCACGCCGACGCTCGCGAGCCAGTGCTCGTCGAAGCGATACGACGCGAGCAGGTTCGCGCGCATGCGCGGAATGCGCGGGAAGCGCGAACCGACGTAGGCCGGGTTCGCGGCGTCGGCGAGGATCTGCGCATTGCTCGCCGATACGTTCGCATCGACATTGAGCCCGCGCAGCCCGACGTTCTCGCCGCTGAACGCGAGTTCGACGCCGCGTACGCGTACCCGGTCGACGTTCGAGATATTGGTGACGGTCGTCGCGCCCGACACCGTCGTCTGGCTGTAGATCGAATCGCGCAGGTCGCTCTGGAACACGCTGGCGCGCACGACGCCGACGCCCACGTCGCGCTCGGCGGTGAAATCCCAGTCGATTGCCTTTTCCGGCCGCAGGTTCGGGTCGTTGTTGACGATCGCGTTGTTCGAAATCGTGCCCTGGAACAGTTCGCCAACCGTCGGGAATCGCGTGCCGGTCGCGAACGACAGCCGGAAGCGCCAGACTTCCGTCGCGTCCCACTGCAGCGCGACTTTCGGCGACAGCGCATTCGCGCCGCGGTCCGCATAGCCGAGCGTGCCGTTCGCATTGCCGAGCGCGCCGCCGTACGCATCCCAGCGCTCGTAGCGCAGCCCGAGCGTCGCGAGCCAGCCCGGCGCGAAGCGCCACGCGTCCTGCCCGAACAGCGCCTGCGTGCGCGTGTCGCCGCGATAGACGCTCGCGAGCGACGTGGTCGGCCCGGCGAGCCACTCGGCCGTGTTGTACGTGACGTTGCGCAGGAAGTAGTTGTCGTAGTGATAGCCGAACGTGAACGCATGCCCCCTCACTTCGGGCGCCTCGGCCTTCAGGTCGAACGTGCGCCAGCCGGTGCCGTCGCCCTGGAACAGCGTGCCCGCCCCGCCCTGCACGGTCGAGGCCGCGCGCAGCACGTCGCGCGAGACGTCGTATGCGGACACGACGCCCGACAGCCGCCAGCCGGAGTCGAGCCGGCCGTTCAGCCCGAGCGCATACAGCCAGTTCTCCTGGTCGCCGCGCTGCGGCGCGAACGCATTCGGCGCGACGGTCATGTTCCGGCCGCCGATCGACACGTTGCCGCCGTAGACCGGATTGCCGGCGGCATTGCGCAGGAAGGTCTCGCCGTGCTGCCGGTAATGGTTCTCCCAATGACCGAGCGTCAGCGTCGCATCGACATGATCGGTGAACGCATAGCCCATCCGGACCGTCTCGTTGAGCTGCTCGGTCCGCTCGATCGTCTGCGCGCCGACGATCGTCCGCGGCTTGCCGTTGGGTCCGATGTCGGTCGCCGCGCCCGTCACGGGCACGGAGGCGCCCAGTTTCGGGTTGTAGGCCGAATTGGGGCTCGCGTACTGCATCGGCTGGCCGTCGTTCTCCAGCCGGTCGAGCGACAACGCGAACCAGAACCGGCCGACACGGTTCGCGATTCGCGCGGTCTGGTGATTGCCGCCGAAGCTGTCCGCGAACCCGTAGCCGTCGTGGTAGCGCTGCGTAAAGAACTGCGTCGACAGCGACGCCTCGAGCTGTTCCGGGCGGCGCGTGGTGAGCAGCACGGTCGAGCCGATCGCGTTGCCCGGATACAGCGCGGAAAAGGGGCCATAGAGCACGTCGACGCGCGCGATATCGTCGGGCGGAATCAGCGACCAGCGCGGCGGGTACGCATAGCTCGACCCGAGCAGGTTCGACAGCAGCACGCCGTCGGCATAGACGAGCCCGCGCGCACTCTGCAATTCGTTGAAATCGCGGCCCGCGAATACGCTGTTGCGGTCGCCGATGTAGCGCTTGCGGACCATCAGATTCGGCGCGTACTTCAGCGCGTCCTCGGTGGTGACGTTGGTGTGCGCATCGATCTGCTCGCGCGTGATCGACGTGACGACGGCGGGCGTATCCGGGTCGACCGGTTGCCGTTGCGCGGTCACGCTGACGGCGGTCAGCGTATCGCCGGCCGGTGCGGCCGATGCAGCGACGCCAGCGGCAGCCGGCGCGGCGCTGGCGGGACGATCGACGCCGCCACTGCGGGCGGCCTCGGCGCGCCCATCATCCGTTGAAGCCGCGTGAGCGGCCGACCATGCGAAAGCGCCCGCGCATGCGAGCGCGAGCCGGCCGCGCGACGGTCGCGCGGCAAAGGTAGACGACATGAGGGAGTTCCTGAAAACGTGATCGGGCGCCGCCGGACACAGGCGTGCGAGTCGCGCACGAACGGCGCGACGCGCGGACCGGGGTCGCGGGCGGCTCGCGCGCCACCGGGGCGCGCGAACGACATCAATCAGACCGGAACGTTTTCAGGCGGGGCGCGCGGCTGCGCGAGGCGGATGCCCTTGCGGGGCACATCGGGAACGATCGGCGCGGCCGCCCGATACGCGAACGTGCGCACGAAGCCCGGCATCGCGGGCAGGCTCGTGCCCAGTGCGACGTTCGCCGCGAAGCCCGGGCAGTACACGCAATGTGGCACGCCGGCATGGTCGAACGACGACGTGTCGCGGCCGTCGCCCGCTTGCGCCAGCACGACCTGACGGGCGCCGGCCGCGCTGCACAACTCGAGCGTGAGCGCGCCGGAGCCGCTCGACGCGAGACGCGCGTAGCCGACGACGGGCGACAGTACGTTCAGTACCAGCGCCAGCCATACGAGGCCGATCCATCGCGTCGTTCGTCTCATCGCGGTCCGGGAAAAAGTGCGCGCAAGTATAACAAGCGGTCCGATTGTTGCCGATTGCGCAGCCTGCAATACCGGGCATCGCACCTCGCCTCGGAGCCCATGTGCCGTTAATACAACAGAGACAAAATCTAACGATTCGCCGCTGGCATAAATCCGAGCGCGAGGTTGATAATCATTGAACCTGCTGGAGAAACGATCATGGACGAAAGACCAACTCGCATGCCACCGCCCGAGCAAGTGATGAGCCCGGATCCGGAACCCGTCGGCGTGGAATTCCTCGCCGAATTGCCCGAGCACGTTCGGGCATTCTTCGACGAGCAGCACAAGCTGTACGCGCCGAAGTGAACGTCAGTTCGATTCTGTAACCGCCACGTGTCGATCATCGCTATCGTGCGGTCCATTCGTGCGCTTCGCGCGCAATTCGCCTCGCACCCGGGCCGCAACAGCCTGACGGTGCCGGATCAGCTCGCCTGCTGATTCTCCTGTCGCGACGCTGCGCCGCGCGACTGTCTTCGTCTATTCTTCTGGTTTTCCACGTCCGGCCCGCCCGGCTCTCCCGATCGTTCCGATGAAGCAAGCCATTCGTGCCAGCCTCGCTGTCGCCGTGCTCGGCGTCACCTTCTTTTCGTCTGCGCCTACCGCCCGTGCAGACGGCGACGACACCGCCCTCACCAACGTCGTCGCGCTCGCGTCGCAGCGCCTCGCGCTCGCCGAACCGGTCGCGCGATGGAAATGGGCGAACCACAAGGCCATCGAGGACCAGCCGCGCGAAGCGGCACTGCTCACCGCGGTCGAAAAACGGGCCGCCCAGGCCGGCGTCGATCCCGCGTTCGCCCGGACGTTCTTCGAGGATCAGATCGCGGCAAGCAAGGACGTGCAGAACGCGCTGTTCGCGACCTGGCACACGACCCGGCCGCCGGAAGGCACGCCGCCCGATCTCGCGACCAGCACGCGCCCGGCACTCGATCGGCTGACGCAGAAAATGCTCGCCGGCCTCGCGCAGGTCGCCCCGTTGCGCGATGCGCCCGATTGCCAGGCGCGGCTCGCGCGCAGCATCGCAAACTGGAAGACGCTCACGCGCTACGATTCCACGCAGACGCAGGCACTCGATACCGCGCTGTCGCATGTCTGTGCCGCCGGTGGAGCCAGCGCGATCGGCTAATGCGGCGGGCGCGGATCGCGCCGCGGCGCTCAGTCCGCGAGTGTCAGCGCCATGAGTGGAATCACTTGCAGACCGCGCGCGAGATGCGTCTGCAGCAGGCGATGGGTGAAGGGTTCGAACGCGCCGCCCGCCGCGTCGGCCGCAAGCCGCGCGGCCGCATCGAGCGATTCCGCCGAACCGAGATAGCACCAGCCGTCGATCACATGAAACAGGCGGCGCTCGCCGCTTGCCTCGAACGCGACAGCGCCGTCGAACGGCCAGGGCGCGCCGCCCCCGCGCGCGGCGTCGGCCGCGGGGCGCCGGTTGTACGACGGGCGCAACCGGGTGATCCATTGCGCTTCGGCAAGCATCGCTCCCAGCTCGTTGCCGGTTTCGCGCCATTCGACGCGACGCACCTGCTGCGCCAACCGCATTTCCTTCGACGAGCGGCGCTCGCCGGTCAACAGCGCGCGCAGCCGCTGCCGTACGCGCACGCTGCGGCCGACATACAGCGCTTCGTCACGCTCTCCGAAGAGCGCATACGCGCCGCACCCTGCCGGCGCGGTATCCAGCCACGCCTCGGTCAGATCGCCGCCCAGCCGGAAGTGGCGTGTCGTCCGCGCGATCTGGTCGCGTAGCCGCTCGAGCGGCACGATGTCGTGCAACTGGCGCCAGAACTGCCAGAGCAGATCGGCATCGGCCAGCGCCCGGTGGCGCGCGGCCGGAACGAGCCCATGCCGTTCGATCAACGCATCGAGCCCGTGCCGCGATTCGCGCGGAAACAGCGCGCGCGACAGCCGTACCGTACAGAGCACATCGGGATTGAATGCGAGGCCCGCGCGCTCGAATTCGGCGCGCAGGAAGCCGCGGTCGAAGCTCGCGTTGTGCGCGACGAACAGCTTGCCGTCGAGCCGCTCGAACAGCGCCGGCGCGAGCGACGCGAACGTCGGCGCATCGCGCACCATCGCGTCCGAGATGCCCGTCAGTTGCTGGATGAACGGCGGGATCGCCTGCCCCGGATTGACGAGACTCGTCCACGTCGACACGCCGAGCGGTCCGATTTCGACCACGCCGATTTCGGTGATCCGATGGTCGGCGGACGAGCCGCCGGTGGTTTCAAGGTCGACGAAGACGAGCGGCTGCTCGCTGGCGGGATCGGACGGACGGGAATCTGACATGAAAAGACAGGAAAACGATGCTTCCGTGAGTATGCACCGGTATGCGTACTCGCGGCCAGCCCGGACCGGATTGTTCCGTCCCCGGAAAACAAAAAGCCCCCGCGATGCGGGGGCCGGACGTGATCGGCAATGCGTGGCGCGTCAGACCGCCTGGATATTCGCCGCCTGCTTGCCTTTCGGCCCGACTTTGACCTCGAACGAAACACGCTGGTTTTCCTTCAGCGTCTTGAAGCCGTCCATTCGAATTTCGGAAAAGTGCGCAAACAAATCTTCACCGCCATTGTCCGACGTAATAAAGCCGAAACCTTTAGCATCGTTAAACCATTTCACGATACCGGTATCCATGTCTTCGTTCCCCACTCGATAAGATCAAAAAAGCTATTTTTATAGCCGTTTCCCGAAATCCCGAAACATTGCGCCAGCACCCGCACCAGCACGCCGCCCGAGGACGGAGTGCTGACTTTATAAATTGGACAATCCGGGTGCGTCAAGAAAATTTTTAGCGACCGCTTTCTTGAAAAGACGCTAATACCACTGGAATCGGTACACTATCTCCCTTGATTAATTGATTTGCACTAAAAACCTGTCAATATTACCGGGACTCGATCGCCAATAATTCAGGGTATGAAATTCCTACCGGGGACAAATCGACTCGGTAAAATCCTCGGGTTTTTTCCGGGTTGCGGAAATCCGCGGACGTTGCGATCCTGAATCAACGCTGAAAGGAAGGAGAGGGTCATGTGGTTGGACGGAATCAAGCGCTTCGCGAGCCGGCTCGGACGCGTACGTCGCAAGTCCCGCGCCCTGGCCGAGTCCGCGCGCGAAGCGCCGTGCGATACCGAATTCGATATGACGTGGCACGGCGATCACTGGCAGAACCTGCTCGCATCGCCACTCGATGCCCGTCACTACGTGATGGAAGACTGGACCTACACGCCGCCGCCGGTCGAAGCGAAAGATGTTGCGCCCGCGGGCAAGCGTAAGCGCCGCTCGTACACGCCGTAGCGCACCGGGCAGCGGGGCAAAAAAAAGCGCGACTGGGAAGTCGCGCCGACAAAGGTTTGGAGATCTTTTCCGTCAACGAAAAAGTCTGCTTCGGAAAGCAGAGATCGCAGTATAGCGAGAGAACCACCTTTCATTATCCATGCTCCACACAAACCTCTATTGCCGATGTGTCAATAATCGCGCTACAGCCCCCTCCCGCCGCTGACCAGCTGTCGCGATCACGCAACGCCCAATCCGTAGTCCTGATCGTTATTTCCGCTCGCTGCACCGCCGCAAACCCTTACAGCGCAACCGTTTACACGGATTTTTCGATTCTTGTGGATTCCAAAATACATTGTTTCTTAAAGCGTAAGACACGCCCGCTCCGCACACTCCGTACACTGCAGATGGCTTTCTGATACGCGCCCTGCCGCTCTGACGGACCGGCTATAGCGTCAAGCAAAACACGGCCAGTCCGCCCCAGGCTCGATCGACAATCATCCTGTTTGGAGACAGATCCATGAAAAAAACGCTGATCGTCACCGCGTTGTCGGGTGTATTCGTTACTGCAGCCCATGCTCAAAGCAGCGTGACGCTGTACGGGCTGATCGACGCAGGCATCACCTACACGAACAATCAGGGCGGGCACAGCTCATGGTCGGAACGCAGCGGCCAGATCAACGGCAGCCGCTGGGGCCTGCGCGGCACGGAAGATCTCGGCGGCGGCCTGAAAGCGATCTTCGTGCTGGAAAACGGCTTCAACATCGCCAACGGCACGCTCGGCCAGAATGGCCGCGAATTTGGCCGCCAGGCGTTCGTCGGCCTGTCGCAAGACCAGTTCGGCTCCGTCACCCTCGGTCGCCAATACGATAGCGTCGTCGACTACATCGGGCCGCTGTCGCTGACCGGGACGCAATTCGGCGGCACCCAGTTTGCCCACCCGTTCGACAACGACAACCTGAACAATTCGTTCCGGATCAACAACTCCGTCAAATATACGAGCGTCAATTTCGGCGGCCTGAAGTTCGGCGCGTTGTACGGCTTCTCGAACAGCACCCAGTTCTCGAACAATCGCGCATACAGCGCGGGCGTGTCGTATAGCTACGCCGGCTTCAATATCGGCGCCGGCTATCTGCAGTTGAACAATGACATCTCGGGGCTCACGTCGGCTGCGGTCACCAACAGCGGCGGCGCGGTGGCAGGCGACAACACGTTCGTCGGCAAGCGTCAGCGCGTGTTCGGCGGCGGCCTGAACTACACGTTCGGCCCGGCCACGGCCGGCTTCGTATTCACGCAATCGCGCGTGAACCGGGCGCTCGGCATCTCCGCGGGTGCCTCGGGCGTGTCGAACGGTCTGGCCCTCGACGGCACGTTTGCCCGCTTCAACAACTACGAAGTCAATGCGCGCTACGCGCTCACGCCGGCCTTCTCGCTGGCCGGATCGTACACGTACACCGCCGGCTTCCTGGACGGCCGTCATCCGGGCTGGAACCAGTTCAACCTGCAGACCGACTATGCGCTGTCCAAGCGGACCGACGTGTACGTGCAAGGCGTGTATCAGCGAGTCAGCACGGACGGCCTGGGCCTCGGCGCCTATGTCAATGGCCTCGGCGGCGCTTCGTCGACCAACAAGCAGATCGCGGTGACCGCCGGGCTGCGTCACCGTTTCTGACCGAAGTTGTTTCGGCACGAAAAAGCGCCTCGCGAGGCGCTTTTTTTTGGAATGCAGGTTTCGCGGACGGCCGGCCGGGCCCGGTGCCGACCATGCGGCTCACATCCGGCTGTCCGCGGACGGGTAACGCACATCGAGGATATCGATCGGCTGCGGGCCGGCGGGCGTCAGCAGCGTGACGGTATCGCCGATCCTCGCCTTGATCAGCGCGCGCGCGACCGGCGAAATCCAGCTGACGCAGCCGCGGTCGAGATCGACCTCGTCGATCCCGACGATCGTCACCGTGTGATCCTCGCCGTCCGGCGTCTCGTAATCCACCGTCGCGCCGAAGAACACCTGGTCGACGTTCTCCTGCCGGCTCGCGTCGACGACTTCGGCGAGGTCGAGCCGCTTCGTCAGGAAGCGGATGCGGCGATCGATCTCGCGAAGCCGCCGCTTGCCGTAAATGTAGTCGCCGTTTTCCGACCGGTCGCCGTTCGACGCGGCCCACGATACGAGCCGCACGACCTCGGGACGCTCGACGTCGATCAGGTTCAGCAGCTCGTCCCGCAGCCGCTTGTGGCCGGCCGGCGTGATGTAGTTCTTCGCGCCCGCCGGAATCGCGGGTTGAGCCTGGTCGAGATCGTCGTCGTCACCGTCCGACTCTTTGACAAACGCCTTGTTCATGATGCAGATTCAACGTGGATGACTGATCCTCCAAGGGTACACGAAGGGCGGCCGGCCAAGGTCATGCCGCCTTATTCGCGAATAAGGCTTCCCTTTTTATATGACTCTGCTATACTTCCGCTTCTGCGTGCGGCTGTAGCTCAGTTGGATAGAGTACTTGGCTACGAACCAAGGGGTCGTGGGTTCGAATCCTGCCAGCCGCGCCACTTTTTCGAGGGCCTTCCCAACCGAAGGCCCTTTCAGTTCAAAGCAGTAGAAGTTCGTTTTTGCGTGCGGCTGTAGCTCAGTTGGATAGAGTACTTGGCTACGAACCAAGGGGTCGTGGGTTCGAATCCTGCCAGCCGCGCCACCTTTTTGGGGGCCTTCCCATCGCAGAAGGTTCCGACAGTTGAAGCAGTACCGTTTTGCGTGCGGCTGTAGCTCAGTTGGATAGAGTACTTGGCTACGAACCAAGGGGTCGTGGGTTCGAATCCTGCCAGCCGCGCCACCTTAAAAGGGCTTTCCTCCGGGAAAGCCCTTTTTCTTTTTGCGCCCGCCTCTCCTCGCCCGCATCATCGCCCCGAATGCCCTCCTCGACAAGCGCCGGCAACATCCTCCGCGCTTTCGGCCGCCCCAATGAAAACGGCGGCCATAGGCCGCCGTCCGTCGAGCGTCGAATTCGCCCGCCACCGCGGGTGGCGTCAGTAATCCTGCCGCTCGCGCTCGATACGCATGCCGCCGTCGTGGCGCGCGTGCGCACCGTCGTCGGTCGAGCGCTCGCGCATGATCCGCATCACGTCCGGATTGGTTCTCACGCGCCGCATCACGTTCGCGAGATGCACGCGATCGCTGACCTGGATCACGAAGCGCAGCACCGTCGATTCGTGCGTCAGATCCTCGTCCATCGCGATATGGACGATGTTCGCGTCGGCCGACGTGATGTCCGCCGCGACGCGCGCGAAGATGCCCTTCGTGTTCTTCACGAGCGCCTTCACCGCGACATCGAACAGGCGTCCCGGCTGCGGCGCCCATTCGACGTCGATCCAGCGACCTGGATCGCGGCGATGGATGCGCTGCGCGACCCGGCAATCCGTCGTATGAATCGCCATGCCCAGACCGATGCCGATGTAACCCATGATCGCGTCGCCCGGGATCGGCCGGCAGCATGCGGACAACTGCACGGACATCCCTTCGGTGCCGGTGATCACGACCGGCGGCGCGTGATGCGCCGGATGCCGCTCGGACTTCGGCAGATCGTCGTCCGCGTCGCGGCCGCTCATCAGCACCTCGATGCGCTTGGCCATCACCGCGGCGACGCGACGGCCGAGGCCGATGTCCGCGAAGATTTCCTGGCGGCTCTTGTTGCCCGTCCACTGCACGAGCTTCTCCCACACTTCCGGCTCGACATCGGCCAGCGCGAGACCATAGCCCTTCAGGCTCTGGTCGACGAGCCGCTCGCCCAGCTGCACGGACTCGTTCAGGCGCATCGTCTTCAGGTAGTGGCGAATCGCCGAGCGCGCCTTGCCGGTACGCACGAAGCCGAGCCACGCGGGGTTCGGCTTCGAATACGGCGCGGTGATCACCTCGACGATGTCGCCGCTCTTCAACTCGGTGCGCAGCGGCAGCAGCTCGTTGTTGATCTTCACGGCCACGCACTGGTTGCCGAGATCGCTGTGGATCGAATACGCGAAATCGAGCGCCGTCGCGCCGCGCGGCAGCGCCATGATCTTCGACTTTGGCGTGAACACGTAGACCGCGTCGGGGAACAGGTCGATCTTCACGTGCTCGAGGAATTCGCTCGAATCGCCGGCTTCGCTCTGGATGTCGAGCAGCGACTTCAGCCACTGGTGCGCGCGCTTCTGCACGTCGCTGAGATCCGCGCTGCCGTTCTTGTACAGCCAGTGCGCGGCGACCCCCGCCTCGGCGATCTCGTGCATCTTGCGCGTGCGCACCTGGAACTCGATCGGCGCGCCGAACGGGCCGACGAGCGTCGTGTGCAGCGACTGATAGCCGTTGATCTTCGGGATCGCGATGTAATCCTTGAACTTGCCGGGTACGGGCTTGTACAGCGCGTGCAGCGCGCCGATGCACGTGTAGCAGTCGAGCGGGCTGTCGACGACGACCCGGAAGCCGTACACATCAAGCACCTGCGAGAACGACAGCTGCTTGTCGCGCATCTTGCGGTAGACGCTGTAGATGGTCTTCTCGCGGCCGGTGATCTCGGCGTCGATCTTCGCGTCGGCCATCGCGCGCTGCGCGGCCTCGAGGATCTTGCTGATCACTTCGCGGCGGTTGCCGCGCGCGGCCTTCACGGCCTTCTCGAGCGTCGCGTAGCGATGCGGGTTGAAGTTCGCGAAGCTCATGTCCTGCAGCTCGCGATACGTGTTGTTCAACCCGAGCCGGTGCGCGATCGGCGCATAGATGTCGAGCGTTTCGCGCGCAACGCGACGGCGTTTTTCCATCGGCACCGCGCCGAGCGTGCGCATGTTGTGCAGGCGATCGGCGAGCTTGACGAGGATGACGCGCACGTCGCGTGCCATCGCGAGCAGCATCTTGCGGAAATTTTCCGCCTGCGCTTCCTCGCGGCTGCGGAACTCCATCTTGTCGAGCTTCGACAGGCCGTCGACCAGCTCGGCGACCTTCGGGCCGAACCGCTCGGCCAGCTCGTTCTTGGTCACGCCCTGGTCTTCCATCACGTCGTGCAGCAACGCGGCCATCACGGCCTGCGCGTCGAGCTTCCAGCCGGCGCAGATTTCCGCGACGGCGACGGGATGGGTGATATAGGGTTCGCCGCTCTGGCGATATTGACCGAGGTGGGCTTCGTCGCTGAAGTGGAACGCCGCCTTGACCTCTTTGATTTCGTCCGGAGCGAGATACTCGGCAAGTGCGGCCGTCAGTTTCGCGATCGAAACGACGCCGTGCTTGCGCGGCTGCTCCGGTGTGGCGGTCGGCCCGAACAGATGCCGGAAGGACTGTTCGAGGACCGCGTCGATGTACTGGCGCGCAGGCGACTGAGCCGTGGCTTCGGTGGTCGGATCCGCGGAGGCGGACGATGGGGTGGTGCTCATATTCGCCTCCAGGTCGAGTCGTTGCGCGCGTGGACTACATGGCTGGAACGGGCCGGATGCGCGTTACACCGGCACCTTCTTCAGCATCTCGACGCCGACCTGGCCGGCGGCGATTTCGCGCAGCGCGACGACGGTCGGCTTGTCGCGGCTTTCGATTTTCGGCGTATGGCCTTGCGCGAGCTGCCGCGCGCGATAGGTGGCAGCGAGCGCCAGTTCGAAGCGATTCGGGATTTGCTTCAGGCAGTCTTCGACGGTAATGCGAGCCATGGTGGTAATTCCTTCTGAATATAGTGCTTATTCTACCTTATGTCCCTCGTGCCCCGCGTCATTCCGCGTGGGGCAGATGGATGCCGAGCTCGATGAACAGCTCCGTGTGTCGCGCGTACTGCGAAGCAAAACGCAGGCGCGTCGCCGCGACGATGCATTCGAGTTCCGCGAGCGCACGCTCGAAATTCTCGTTGATCACCACGTATTCCGCTTCGGACGCGTGCGCGATCTCGCTGCCCGCGGCCAGCAGGCGTCGCGTGATCACGTTCGGTTCGTCCTGGCCGCGCTTCTTCAGACGCTCCTCGAGGGCATCGAGCGACGGCGGCAGAATGAAGATGCCGACCGCGTTGCGGAACTGCTTCTTCACCTGCAACGCACCCTGCCAGTCGATTTCGAGCAGCACGTCGTGGCCGTTCTTCATCTGCTCTTCGATCCAGACGCGCGACGTGCCGTAGTAGTTGCCGTGCACTTCCGCGCTCTCGAGGAATTCGTGCGCCGCGTGACGCGTGCGGAAATCCTCGACGGTCGTGAAGTGGTAGTGCTGACCGTCCTGCTCGCCCGGGCGCGGCTTGCGCGTCGTGTACGAGATCGACAGGCAGATGTCGCTGTCCTTCGACAGCAGCGCATTCACGAGCGTCGACTTGCCGGCGCCCGACGGTGCGACGACCATGAACAGGTTACCGGGATAGACGCCGCCGTGCAGCGAATGCGACGCGTGGCCGTCGCGATGGGATTCGATCATGACAGCCTCCGCCGGGCTGCCCCCTCGTGGGGCAACGAACGTAGTGAGCGTGGGGGTCGTTTCATCTCTTTTACTCCAGGTTTTGCACTTGCTCGCGCATCTGCTCGATCAGCAGCTTCAGCGCCATCGACGCGTCGGCAAGTTCCTTCGCCGCCGCTTTCGAGCCAAGCGTGTTCGCTTCGCGATTCAGTTCCTGCATCATGAAATCGAGGCGCTTGCCGACGCGGCCGCCCTTCTCGATCACGTGACGCGTTTCGTTCAGGTGCGCGGTGAGCCGCGACAGCTCTTCCGCGATGTCGATCCGGATCCCGTACATCGTCACTTCCTGACGGATGCGCTCCGCGGCTTCCTCGCGCGTGACCACCGTCGAGCCGCCTTCGGGCGCGGCGAGGCCGAGCGCTTCCTGCAGCCGCTCGACGATCTTCTGCTGGTGCTTCGCGATCAGCTCCGGCACGAGCGGCGTGATGCGCGCGACGATCGCCTCCATCTCGGTGACGTTCGACAGCAGCATCGTCGCCAGTTGCGCGCCTTCGCGCGAACGCACGACGACGAGCTCGCCGATCGCTTCCTTGCCGCATGCGAGCACCGCGTCGCGGATCGCTTCGGCCGACACCCCGCTCTCGGCGAGCACGCCGGGCCAGCGCAGGATTTCCCCCGCGCGCAGGCGGCCGACGCCCGGGAACGAATCGAGCACCGCGCGTTCGAGATCGGCAAGCTGGCCGAGCGCCGACTGGTTCAGCGCGCCCGCGCCGATGCTCTGCTCGCCGCGCTGCAGGTTGATGCGCACGTCGACCTTGCCGCGCGACAGCTTGTTCATCAGCATTTCGCGCAGCGCGGGTTCGCACGCGCGCACGTCGTCCGGCATCCGGAAATTGAGATCGAGGAAGCGCGAGTTCACGGTGCGCAGTTCGACCGACACGCTGGTGCCGCCGTTGCCGGTGGCCGTCGCGAGTTCGCGCGTCGCGCTCGCGTAGCCCGTCATGCTGTAGATCATGGTTCGTCTCGCCGTCTGGTGCCCTCGCGGGCGGGGGATACATCGAGGCGCCCGGCGCATCGGAAGGCGCGGGGCGAGAAGCGCGCATTATCCCATTTTTGCGGACCATCCCGCCGGGCACGCCCGCCGTTCGGCGCTAAAATCGGGGTTTCCTCCCCTTCCGCGATTTCCCCATGACGTCTTCCGTTTCCCGCCCGAGCGGCCGCCGCGCCGACGAACTGCGCAAGGTCGCCCTCACGCGCCACTACACGAAACACGCCGAAGGCTCCGTGCTGGTCGAATTCGGCGACACCAAGGTGCTCTGCACCGCAAGCGTCGCCGAGCGCGTGCCCGAGTTCCTGCGCGAGCGCGGGCAAGGCTGGCTGACCGCCGAATACGGCATGCTGCCGCGCGCGACCCACACGCGCAGCGACCGTGAAGCCGCGCGCGGCAAGCAGACGGGCCGTACGCAGGAAATTCAGCGCCTGATCGGCCGCGCGCTGCGCGCGGTGTTCGATCTCGAGGCGCTCGGCCCGCGCACGATCCACATCGACTGCGACGTGATCCAGGCCGACGGCGGCACGCGCACGGCCAGCATCACCGGCGCGTTCGTCGCCGCGCACGACGCCGTGTCGACGCTGATCGCGGCCGGCAAGCTCGCGCGCTCGCCGATCACCGACCACGTCGCCGCGATCTCGGTCGGCGTGTACGAAGGCGCGCCCGTGCTCGACCTCGACTACGCGGAAGATTCGCGCTGCGACACCGACATGAACGTCGTGATGACGGGCGCGGGCGGCTTCGTCGAAGTGCAGGGCACGGCCGAAGGCGTGCCGTTCTCGCGCGCCGAGATGGATGCGCTGCTCGACCTCGCACAGGGCGGGATCGCCGAGCTCGTGCAGTTGCAGAAAGACGTCCTGGGCGCGAGCCATGCCTGACGACCTGATCCTTGCGCCGCTGTCGCGCATCGTGCTCGCATCGAACAACCCGGGCAAGCTGCGCGAATTCACCGCGCTGTTCTCGACGGTCGGCATCGAGATCGTCCCGCAGGGCGACCTCGCGGTGCCGGAGGCGGAAGAGCCGTTCGGCACGTTCATCGAGAACGCGCTGACCAAGGCGCGGCACGCGTCGCGACTCACCGGACTGCCGGCGATCGCGGACGATTCCGGCCTGTGCGTGCGTGTGCTGCGCGGCGCGCCCGGAGTCTATTCGGCGCGCTATGCGCAGCGCGCGGACCGCGACAAGGGCGACGCGGCGAACAATGCGTATCTCGTCGAGCAACTGCGCGGCGTCGACGACCGGCGCGCCTACTACTGCTGCGTGCTCGCGCTCGTCCGCCATGCGGACGATCCGGAACCGCTGTTCGCCGAAGGGCGCTGGGCCGGCGAGATCGTCGATACGCCGCGCGGCGAACACGGATTCGGCTACGACCCGTATTTCTACCTGCCGTCGCTCGGCGCGACGGCCGCCGAACTCGAGCCGGCCGTGAAGAACGCGCACAGCCATCGCGCGCTGGCGCTGAAGGCGTTGCTCGCGCGGCTCGCGGAGGAAGCATGACCCTACCCGATACCCCTTCGCCGCGGGAGATAACATGAGCCAGGCCGCGGAAACCGGCGCGCGCGTCGTCGCGACCTTCACGTCGCCCGGCCAGGTGCGCCTCACGTCGTTGCCGCCGCTCGCGCTGTACGTGCATTTCCCGTGGTGCGTGCGCAAGTGCCCGTACTGCGATTTCAACTCGCACGAATGGAAAGGCGAGCGGTTTCCGGAAGCCGAATATCTCGACGCGCTGCGCGCCGATCTCGAGCAAGCGCTCCCGCTCGTGTGGGGCCGGCAGGTGCATACCGTGTTCATCGGCGGCGGCACGCCGAGCCTGCTGTCGGCGGCCGGCCTCGACCGGATGCTGTCCGACGTGCGCGCGCTGCTGCCGCTCGACGCCGATGCCGAGATCACGCTCGAGGCGAATCCGGGTACGTTCGAAGCCGCGAAGTTCGCGCAGTTCCGCGCAAGCGGCGTGAACCGCCTGTCGGTCGGCATCCAGAGCTTCAACGAAGCGCACCTGAAGGCGCTCGGCCGGATTCACGACACCGCGCAGGCACGCGCGGCCGTCGAGATCGCCGCGAAGAACTTCGACAACTTCAACCTCGACCTGATGTTCGCGTTGCCGAACCAGACGCTCGACGAATGCCGCACCGACATCGAGACCGCGCTGTCGTTCGCGCCGCCGCACCTGTCGCTGTATCACCTGACGCTCGAGCCGAATACGCTGTTCGCGAAGTTCCCGCCGGTCGTCCCCGACGACGACGCGTCGGCCGACATGCAGGAATGGATTCATGCGCGCACGGCCGAAGCCGGCTACGGGCGCTACGAAGTATCCGCGTACGCGAAGCCGAATCATCAGTGCAAGCACAACCTGAATTACTGGCGCTTCGGCGACTATCTCGGGATCGGTGCGGGCGCCCACACGAAGCTGTCGTTTCCGAACCGGATCCTGCGTCAGGCGCGCTACAAGCATCCGGCGACCTTCATCGAGCAGGCGAAGGCCGGCACGGCCGTGCAGGAGGAGCGTGAAGTCGGCGCGCGCGACCTGCCGTTCGAATTCATGCTGAACACGTTGCGGCTCGTCGAGGGCTTCCCCGTGCACAGCTTCGCGGAACGCACGGGCCTGCCGATGAGCACGATCGAGCCGGCGCTGAAGGAGGCGGAGCGGCGCGGACTGATCACGCGCGATTTCACGCAGATCGTGCCGACGCCGCTTGGTCAGCGTTTTCTCAACGACCTGCAGGAACTGTTCCTGCGCGACGACTGAACGAATGAACGAGGCGGCATTTCGGTTACAATGCCGCCTCGTGTGGAAGCGTGGCCGAGCGGTTTAAGGCACTGGTCTTGAAAACCAGCGACGGGAAACTGTCCGTGAGTTCGAATCTCACCGCTTCCGCCAGGAAGTTCGCCCAACCCCGTCCATTCCCGGAATGACGGGGTTTTTGTTTGTACGCACGCGTGCACTTCGCACGTTCCGACGCGCCCCGCCGGATGCCGTTACAATCCCGCGCTCCGATTCGCGAAACGGGAACCCCACGTCATGAAGCCATTCATCGTCTCGTCGCTCGCCGCGCTGCTGGTTGCCGTCAGCACGCATGCAGCGGCCGACACCGCCTCCGGGAGCGACGCCCAAGCATCGTGCGCGATCGCCTATGTGACCGGCGTCGGCGGCTCACCGCGCGGCCTGAGCGAATACCTCGCGAGCCCGTCGCCCTACAACTACCTGAAGGACAACGACCTCCAGTGCAAGGTGGGCGACGACGGACGCACGTCGAACTGCACCGGCGTGACCTACCTCCGGAACGAACAGGTCAGCGTGTACGACGATTCCGATCCTGCAATGCTGACCGTCGTGGCGCGCGTGGAGCTCGACCACGGCCAGAAGTACCCGGTGATCATCGTCGTGCAGCGCAAGGACGCGCGCTGCAAACAATGACGCAGCGCAGCGCGCGAACCCGTCCTTCGAAACGGCACGCGCGGTCGTGCCCAACCTCGCGCGGCACCTGAGCCACGGGCCCGGGCAGCAACCCATCGTTGCGTCGCACCGCGCCGGAAGCCTCCCGGCCGGCCGCTCGATCATCTAGAATTCGTTCAACACGGCGACACGAACGCCGCCGCGTATTCGATGCCGCACGCGCCACCCTTGCGTGCGGCACACGGAGATCGCCATGACCGACCTGTCGACCGCGACGGACCACGTCGATTACGAAGGCTTCGAGATCCATGTCGTGCCGGCCGCGATGCCCGGCAGCGACACGCGCTATACCTACACCGGCTACGTATGCCATCCGGGCGTGAATCCCGCGTTGCCCGGCCATGCGGTGCCGTTCCATGCGGACGGCGAGGAAAGCTTCGCGAGCATCGACGAGGCCGCCCACGAAGCCGTGCACATCGGCAAGAGCATCATCGACGGCACGCACCCCGACCTGTCGGTACTGTCGCTCGTGACGCACGGCTTCTGACGCGGCCGGCCCGCATCGCTTGCGATCGCGCGGGCGGCGAGCCGAGGTTGCCGCACAGCTGACCGCGCCGCTCCGTCGGACGATCGCGGCGTGCGGTGGTTTTCAATCTCGCAACACGCACGTGCCCGTGGACGCTGTCACATGTCGCGTCACATCGCGACGCACACGCACGACGCACGTTGCCCGACGCGGCGCCCGGCCGTCGTCATCAGCGATCGCAACGACCGGTTCCGCTCGCTATGCGTTTCTCCCCATATCGCCGCGCGTCGGTGCGTCTATCATTTTTTTATCGTCCCTCCTGGCCATCACCTCATGCGCCCCCTTCTCCATCCGCGGGTCGCCCGGCTGCGTGTTGCGACGCTGGCCGCCGTCGCCCTGCTTGCCGCGTGCACGATCACACCGCCTTCGTCGCTACGCTCGGTCCTGACGATTCCATCGGTCACACGCAGCGGCAGCCTCGACCAGTATCGCGTCGAGGTCGCCCATCGTGTCGCCGAGCGCAATCCGTCCGGCATGCTGCACGGCACACCGCAGGCCATGCTGCGTTCGCTCGTCGTCGTGGCCTTCACCGTCGATGGCAGCGGCCGCGTGATCAACGCATCCGTCTATCGCAGCAACGGCGACAGCGAAGCGGAAGCGCTCGCGCTCGCGTCGCTGCGCCGCTCGGCTCCGCTGCCGGCGCCGCCGTCGCGGCTGCTCGACGGCAACGGCCGGCTCGAACTGATGGAAGGCTGGCTCTTCAACGACGACGGCCACTTCCAGTTGCAGAGCACCGCCTCCGCACAGGCGCAATCGATCGATTGACGCCCCGCCGCGGCCCCGATTGCCGGTGGGCTGCTGCGCTGGCTATAATTTTCCGCACTCGCGCGGCCATCCCGCCGCGCGTGCGTTCGCGCGCCCCACCCGGCAAGCGAGCCGACCACGCCGGCACCGGGCGGCGGCGACGTACCCGTCTCCATCGTCGACCGGCGGGTGACGTCCGCGCCCCGGCGCGCGCCCACGCCGCCACCGCGTCACCCGCATCATCCTCTGCTCGGCAGCGCCGGCAGGCAGTCGCCTGCCCGAGCGCACGCTCAGCCGACCGCCCCAACGACAAAACGGAGACATCCATGTCCGCATCCCCCCCGGCCGTTGCACACGCAACCGGTTCGGCCGGCGCCGTCAGCCACCGGCGCATCGTGTTCGCGAGCTTCATCGGCACCGCGATCGAGTTCTACGATTTCTACGTGTACGCGACGGCCGCCGCGCTCGTGATCGGCCCCGTGTTCTTCCCGCATGGCTCCGCGACCGCACAGGCGCTGTCCGCGTTCGTCACGTTCGGCATCGCATTCATCGCGCGCCCGATCGGCTCGTTCCTGTTCGGGCACTTCGGCGACCGTATCGGCCGCAAGTCGACGCTCGTCGCATCGCTGCTCGTGATGGGTGTATCCACCACCGCGATCGGCTTCGTGCCCGGCTACGACGCGATCGGCGCGCTCGCGCCGGTGCTGCTGTGCGTGCTGCGCTTCGGCCAGGGGATCGGCCTGGGCGGCGAATGGGGCGGCGCGGCACTGCTCGCGACCGAGCATGCGCCGCAGGGCAAGCGCGGCTGGTTCGGGATGTTCCCGCAACTGGGGCCCTCGGTCGGCTTCCTGATGTCGAACGGCCTGTTCTTCGCGCTCGCGCTGTCGCTGTCAGACGAGCAGTTCCGCAGCTGGGGCTGGCGCATTCCGTTCCTCGTCAGCGCGGTGCTCGTCGCGCTCGGCCTGTACGTGCGGCTCAAGATCACCGAAACGCCCGCGTTCCAGGCGGCCCTCGACCGCAACGAGCGCGTGCGCGTGCCGGTCGCGACGCTCGTCACGCAACACTGGCGGCCGACGCTGCTCGGCGCGCTCGCGATGGTCGTGTGCTACACGCTGTTCTACATCTCGACGGTGTTCTCGCTGTCGTACGGCGTGTCGGCGCTGCATATTCCGCGCCAGAGCTTCCTCGGCCTGCTGTGTTTCGCGGTCGTCTTCATGGGCCTCGCGACGCCGCTGTCCGCATGGGCGTCGGACCGCTTCGGGCGCAAGCCGGTGCTGGTCGCCGGCGCGATCGCGGCGCTGCTGTCGGGGTTCGCGATGGAACCGCTGCTCGGCAGCGGCTCGATGCCGCTCGTCGCGCTGTTCCTGACGATCGAGCTGTTCCTGATGGGCGTGACGTTCGCGCCGATGGGCGCGCTGCTGCCGGAATTGTTCCCGACCAACGTCCGCTATACGGGCGCGGGCGTCGCGTACAACCTCGGCGGGATTCTCGGCGCGTCGATCGCACCGTATATCGCGCAACTGCTGGCTGCGCGCGGCGGGCTGTCGTGGGTCGGCGGCTATGTGTCGATTGCGGCGGCGATCAGCCTGATCGGCGTACTGCTGATGCGCGAAACGCGCGACGCGTCGCTCGTCTGACCCTCCGGGGCGACCCGGGTTGTACGGCGGCGAGCGCTCTCTATACTCGATTCTGGGCGCGTCGCTGCGCGCCCGGGGATCCCGCCCCGACAGGAGCCGCCGCCATGAATATCCGCCTCGGCAATGCCGATCTCATCATGATCCTCGCGCTCGCGCTGGGAGGCGCGCTACTGCTCGCGCTGCGGTTCCGGCCGAAGACCTGGCGCGGCCTCGTGTTCGAGGCGCTGCTGGCGAATCTGGCGGCCATTGCCGCCGTCGTCACGGTCGAGGTGTTGCTGGCCTGAACGCGGCCGCCGCGCCGCGTCAGGCCGACAGCCGCGCGCGCAACGCGCCGTAGGCCGGGCAAACCGCATCGATCGCGTCCAGCGCCTCGTCGACGGTCGGCATCGCGCCCGGCTCGCCGATCGACAGCGCAGTCGGTGCGCCGCCGATGCCGCAATGGTGGCGCGACGTCGCGACGAAAATCATCACGGTCGGCCGCTGCAGCGCGTGCGCCATGTGCACGAACCCCGTATCGACGCCCACCACGAGCGCGGCCCGGCCGAGCGCCGCACCGAGCTCGCGCACCGTCATCGCCGGTAACACGATCGCGCCCGGCGCACGGGCGGCGATATCCCGCGCATCGTCGTGCTCGGCCGCCGATCCCCACGGCAGCAGCACGCGCACGCCGCGCGCCATCATCTCCGTGGCAAGGGCGGCCCAATGCTCGGCCGGCCACTTCTTGTCGGGATTGGACGTCGCATGGAACAGCAGCACGAACGGCTCGCCGTCGGTCACGGCGGCCGGCAGGCTCGCATCCTGCGGCGCGACCACGCCGTACGTGGCAGGCCCTTCGGGCACGTAGCCGAGCGCTTCGCCGGCACTCACGCGCATCCCGTGCCATGCATCGCAGTCGGGCCGCGGACCGAAACGGTGCGAATACGCGAAGCGCGCACCCGTTTCGCCGAGATCCTGCGTCTGGTAGCCGACGCGGCGCGCGGCACGCGCCAGCGACGCAATGATCGCGCTCTTGTAGACACCGTGCAGATCGATGACCGCGTCGTACCGATGCGCACGCAACGCACCGATCGATGCCGAGATCGCCTTCAGGTCGCCGGCATTGCGCAGTTTCTTGAAGCGGCGCAGCGGCGCGCACAGGACGGCGCTCACGCCCGGATGCCAGCGTACGACCTCCGCGCACGATTCGTCCACGGCCCAGTCGACCGTCACGCCGGGGAAGGCGCGATGCAGGTCGGCGACGACGGGCAGCGTCTGGACGACGTCGCCGAGCGACGTCACTTTCACGATAAGGATGCGTTTCACGATTTGCGGGAATTCTCGACTGGCCATCTCGGCATGCTAACGACGGTTGCTATGTGCAGACATTACGCGCGCATTACATTTGCAACAAATTGCATCTCTTTTGTGAATTTTTGTCGCTTCACGCGGGCTTTTGTCGTCCCCGCTGGTATCCGGTTCTTTTTATAATCCATTCTTTGCCTCCCGGCCCGCCCCAATGCCGCGCCCCGCCCTCCCCGCGCTGTTTCCCGCCCTCACCCGCCGCTCGCTGCGAATCTGGCGCCAATATGGTGTTTTCTGGCTCGGCGCGATCGTCGTCGGCCTCGCTGCCGTACTGTACGCCCGGTTGATCGACTGGGGTTACGAGACCTTCCGCGCGATGCGCGATCACGCCGTCTGGCTGCCGCTGTTGCTGACGCCGGCGATCGCCGCGATGTCGGCATGGATCACGCGGCGCTTTTTTCGCGGCGCCGAGGGCAGCGGCATCCCGCAGGTGATCGCGACGCTGCATGCGCGCCCGAGCGCATTCGGCGCGCGGCTGCTGACGCTGCGCATCCTGTTCGGCAAGGTGCTGATCTCGTTCCTCGGCATCCTGGGCGGCTTCACGATCGGCCGCGAGGGGCCGACGGTACAGGTCGGCGCGGCGCTGATGTTCAACCTGCGGCGCTTCTACCCGCGCTCGAACGCGCAGATCGAACGCCAGCTGGTGCTGGCCGGCGCGGCGGCCGGGCTGTCCGCCGCCTTCAATACGCCGCTCGCCGGGATCGTGTTCGCGATCGAGGAGCTGACCCGTAGTTTCTCCGCGCGCGCCAGCGGCGTACTGATCACCGCGATCATCCTCGCCGGCGTCGTCGCGCTCGGCCTGAACGGCAACTACACGTATTTCGGCACGATCGACACCGGCCTCCATTTCCCGAAGCTGCTGGCGGTCGCGGTGCTGGTCACCGCGATCGTGACGGGCATCGCGGGCGGCCTGTTCTGCTGGCTGCTGCTCAATACGGGCCGCTGGCTGCCCGCGCGACTGCTGGGCCTGTATCGCGAGCGGCCGATCACGTTCGCCGCGCTGTGCGGCTTCATGATCGCCGTCGTGGGCCTCGTATCCGGCGGCACGACGTTCGGCAGCGGCTATGCGGAGGCGCGCGGCCTGCTCGACGGCAGCCAGCAGCTGTCGGTGTTCTATCCGTTCCTGAAGATGATCTCGATGGTCGCGTCTTACCTGCCGGGCATCCCGGGCGGGATCTTCGCGCCGTCGCTGTCGATCGGCGCCGGCTTCGGCAACCTGCTGCATACCGTGTTCAGCAACATGAGCCTGCCGATGCTGATCGCGCTCGCGATGGTCGGCTATCTTGCCGCCGTCACGCAGTCGCCGATCACGTCGTTCGTGATCGTGATGGAAATGATCAACGGTCATGCGCTGGTGATTTCGCTGATGGCGACCGCACTGGTATCGAGCCGCGTATCGCGCTTTTTCGCGCCGCCGCTCTACGAAACGCTCGCGCAGCGCTATCTCGCGCCGCCCGTCGCGGCCGTCGCGCCGGCGGCGGCAACTGCAGCGGCCGCCGCGAGCAACGTGACCGACGTGACGGAACCCCAGGATGCAAACGCGGCCCCCGCCGATCCGCTCGACACGCTGCGCGATGAAGGCGGCGAGGAGCCGGCCGCCGCCGCGGCCGACAGCCCCGTGCATGCGCCGGCGCCGCACGATGCCGGGCCGGCTGCGACCGACGCGAACGATTCGGCGCAACGGCACGGCCCGCGCGACGCTCAGTAGATCACGACGGGCGCCGGCCGGTAGTAGACCGGCCGCGCCGGCACGACGATGCACCCGGCCAGCGTGATCGCGACGAGCACGATGGCGATTGCGGTTCTTTTCATCGCGCGCCTCCGTCAAGCCCAGTGGCCACGCGTCCAGAACCAGTTCGGGCCGCGCTGGTCCCAATGCCCGGGCACCCATTGCATGCCCACGCGCTCGGTTTCCCAGTGGCCGCCGATCCACACGTAGCGGCCATGATCCCAGTGCCAGTGCCCGCGCTCCCACACGTAGCCCACGCGCGTGGCCGGTACGATCTCGTAGCGTACGGGCGGCGGCGCATTCGGCGCGACGACGACGATTTCCTCGGTGCGCACGGCGACCGGCTCCGCGATGACCATACGCCCCTGCGGCGCGAGCACGGGCGTACCGACGAGGATCTCGTCCGCATGCGCGGCGAACGGTGCGACGACGGCTGACAGGCCCGCGGCAAACAGCGCGAGCGAAACGATACGACGTGAAGCGGTAGAGACGGCCATCACAACCTCCAGGTTGAACAAGTCACGCGAGCGTATTCGTTCAATGCGGGAGAGTCGATTACGGCCGACAGGCGCCGTGTTACGGCGTGCCCGAAAGTGCAACAGGGCGTAAGACGCGCACGGCGGCGGGCGCCGCCGTGCGGAGGGATACGCGCAAGCGTCAGGCTTGCGGAATCTCGATCTTCACTTCGAGGACTTCGAGGTCGTCCTGGCGCTCCAGGCTCACGCGGATGTCATCGTCCGAAATATGGACGTACTTCGAGATGACCGCGACGAGCTCTTTCTGCAGCGCCGGCAGGTAATCGGCCGGCGGCCGGCCGCCGACCCGCTCGTGCGCGATGATGAGCTGCAGGCGCTCCTTCGCGACCGATGCGGACTTCTTCTTCTCGCCGAGGAGAAACGAAAGGATGGACATGGGCGGCCTCCGTTACTTGCTGCCGAAGAGGCGCTGCAGCAGGCCCGGCTTCTGGTAATCGGTGAAGCGCAGCGGCTTGTCCTCCCCGAGAAAGCGCGAGACGACGTCCTTGTACGCTTCCGCGACGTCGGTGCCGTCGATGTGCACGGCCGGCAAACCCTGGTTCGACGCGTGCAGCACGGCTTCCGACTCGGGCACCACGCCGATCAGCTTGATGCGCAGGATCTCGCTGATGTCTTCCAGCGACAGCATCTCGCCTTCGCTCACGCGCTTCGGGCTGTAACGCGTGATCAGCAGGTGTTCCTTGATCGGCTCCTTGCCTTCGGTCCCGCGCTTCGTCTTCGACGACAGGATGCCGAGAATGCGGTCCGAGTCGCGTACCGACGACACTTCCGGGTTCGTGACGATCAGCGCTTCATCCGCGAAGTACATCGCATGCAGCGCGCCGGCCTCGATACCGGCCGGCGAATCGCAGACGATGTATTCGAAGTCCATCGCGACGAGGTCGTTCAGCACCTTCTCGACGCCGTCGCGCGTCAGCGCATCCTTGTCGCGCGTCTGCGACGCCGGCAGGATGAACAGGTTCTCGCACTTCTTGTCCTTGATCAGCGCCTGGTTCAGGTTCGCTTCGCCCTGGATCACGTTCACGAGGTCATACACGACGCGACGCTCGCAGCCCATGATGAGATCGAGGTTGCGCAGGCCGACGTCGAAGTCGATCACGGCCGTCTTGTGGCCGCGCAGCGCGAGGCCCGACGCGAAGCTCGCGCTCGTCGTCGTCTTGCCAACGCCGCCCTTGCCCGAGGTCACCACGATGATTTTTGCCATTTACCCAATACCCTGTGTTCGTCAATGAGAGCCGATCGATCCGGAGCGCACCGCGTGAATCACGTCAGGCGCAGCGGTTCGATCATCAGTTTTTCCTCTTCGAGCCGGATCTGCACCGATTTGCCCAGTACGTCGGCGGACAGCGGGTTCTCGGTCGTTCGATAGATACCCGCGATCGAAATCAGTTCCGGTTCGAGACACGTGCAGAAAATGCGCGCGTCGTGATTGCCGTGCACGCCCGCTAGCGCGCGGCCGCGCAACGGCGCGTAGATGTGGATATTGCCTTCCGCGATGATTTCCGCGCCGTGACTGACCGGCGCGAGCACCACGAGGTCTCCTTTCGCGTAAATCTGCTGCCCCGAACGCAACGGCCGGTCGATCACCAGCGTCTGGCCGCCGGCCTGCAAGAGCGTCGGCGCGGGCTCCGACGGCTGTTCGGGCGCCGCCGCGGCTGCGGGAGCGGCGGCGGTCGCGGCGGCTGGCACGGCCGCCGGTTCCGCTTCGTCGGCAGGTTTCGCCGCCGGCGCGCGGCGATCGCGCGCCTCCAGCAACGGCAGACCGGCTTCCCCCGCCCAGCCCTGCGTTGCCAGTGCGACGACGCCCACCGGGCGCATCCGCACGTCGTTCAGCATCTGCCGGATGTCCGCGAGCGCGACGCGTTCGCCGTCAGCCAGGCGGCGGACGTCGATCGCGACGACATCGTCGGCGAAAAACTCGGGAGTCGCTTCGAAGCGCTTGACCAGTTCGGCACGCAACGCATCGAGATCGGTCGTCTTCACGGTGAACAGCAACGTATCGACCGATCCGCTGCGCAGCTCGAAGAATGGCGATTTTTTAAGCGACATGGACACTCTGCAAAAATTTTTTGCGTATTTTACAGGCGTCCACGCACGCGGCCATTATTTTTGGGACGCGGGGTTGCGGCGGCACGGGCGGACGCGCCACCGGCCAACGGGCAGGCCAGCGGGCGAACGGGCCGTCATCGCGCCGCGCGGCTGGGTATTTTGAGGTCGCGTCAGTGCTTCACCTGCGACACGAACAGCGATTTCATCGCGCCCGGTATGCGCGCGATCGGCGCGTGTTCGCCGGTGTTGCCGAAACCGGCACGCTCGTAAAAGCGGATCGCGTTGCGGTTCGCATCGGCGATCCATGCGTAGACGTCGGTGGCGCCGCGCTCGGCGAGCCATGCGGTGGCCGTCTCCAGCAGCAGCACGCCGCCGCGCAGGTGACGCACCGCATGCGCCACCCACAATTCGCTGACGAACGCGCGCCGATCGGGCGTGTTGTCGAAATACGCGCCGATCATGCCGGCCGGGTGGCCTTCGGTGTACAGCAGGAAAGTCGTCGACTCATCAGAGACAGCGCGCTGCGCGGCAATCGCCGACGCCGCGTCCGTTTCGACGGTCAGCAATTCGGCCTCCGGCGCTTCGCCGGGTGCGTAGGGCTCACGCAGCGATGCGGCGCGGAGTTCGCGATACACACCGCCCTGATCGGCAGCGATACGACGAACGGTCAAGGTCGAACTCATGCAGGCACAGCCCCCTTCGGACAGCAAGCTAGTAGCTTCAACCGAAAGCGGGGCATGAGTCAAATCGTAATTTTCAAATGGCGGCGCGGATCGAAAGGCGGCAGATGTCATCAGCGACGATACGCGCCGCTCGATGTGCAGATGCAGCATCGATGCATCGACGCAGGCGGGCGGACGGTAAGCGCGATCTCATGCTCCGGCAATTCGCGTCGTTCTCCTTGCGATGCGCGGCCGGCCGGTTTTGACTCGCATTGCATTGCGTTGCCGCGACCGTAATGCTACGTAATATAAGCAGGCGGAAAGCGCGCGGTGCCCCTTCTTCGCCAGCCCGGTTATTGCGACGCAACATATGTTGCAGCCCCGTCATACCGGCCTGTGCACGCGGCACGGCGAGCCATTCGTCTGACAAACGCGTCGCCGCCGCGGGCCGATCCGCCGTCGGCGGCATGTTTCAATCGGCGCGTGCCGGCCCCTTCCCGACGCACGTTGCGCGCACCCCGTCGTTTGGAGCGACGCGCCTAGCGCCAGAGTTTGGCAAGCGCGCGCACCCAGTCGTATAACAGGCAGAACCGGGCAGCGATCCGGCGCCGCCGCGCACGCGGCGGACCACGACGATTCGAACAATCTGCATGCGGCCGCCCGCGGGCCGGCCGACTGGAGGGAGACAATGGCAACGACCGACGGATCGGCTTCGGGCTGGTCGGATGGCAAGCGTTACCTGTGGCTGCTCGGCGCGCTGACGATTACGCTGCCGATCCTCGCCGCGCAGCTCGCGCTGTCGACGGGCCTTCACGTGTTCTGGTGGTTCGGTCCGCTGTTCGCGTTCGGCGTGATCCCGATCCTCGACACGCTGATCGGCGACGATCGCGACAATCCGCCCGAAGCCGCCGTGCCGCATCTCGAACGCGAGCGCTATTACCGGTACATCGTCTATCTCGCGACTTTCGTCGAATACGTCGCGTTCTTCACGTGCGTGCGGATCGTCGGCACGCACGCGCTCGCGTGGTACGACTACGTCGGCTTCGCGCTGTCGCTCGGCGCCGCGACGGGCATCTCGATCAATACCGCGCACGAGCTCGGACACAAGACCGACCGCTTCGAACGCTGGCTCGCGAAGGTCACGCTCGCGCCCGTCGCGTACGGCCACTTCTACGTCGAGCACAATCGCGGCCATCACGTGCGCGTCGCGACGGCCGAGGATCCGGCGAGCGCGCGCTACGGCGAGTCGTTCTGGGCATTCCTGCCGCGCACGGTGACGGGTGGCATCCGCTCGGCGTGGCGGCTCGAAAAGGCCCGCCTCGAACGGCTCGGGCATTCGCCGTGGACCTGGCGCAACGAAGTGCTGCACGCGTGGGCGATGACCGCCGTCGTGTGGGGCATCGCGATCGCGATGGCCGGCAAGGTCGTGATCCCGTTCCTCGTGATCCAGGCCGCTTACGGCGCGTCGCTGCTCGAAGTCGTGAACTACGTCGAGCACTATGGGCTCGGCCGTCGCAAGCTGCCGAGCGGCCGCTACGAACGCTGTACGCCGCAGCATTCGTGGAACAGCAATCACGTCGTCACGAACCTGTTCCTGTACCAGTTGCAGCGACACGCCGACCATCACGCGAATCCGACGCGCTCGTACCAGGCGCTGCGCCACTTCGACGATGCGCCGCAATTGCCGGCCGGCTACGCGACGATGATCCTGTTCGCGTACGTGCCGCCGCTCTGGTATCGCGTGATGAACCCGCGCGTGGTCGCGCACTATCGCGGCGACATGGCGCAATCGAACATCAAGCCATCGATCCGCGACAGGGTGCTGGCGCAGTATCCGACGGCGGCGTGATCGTTCGGTAAGGATTGTGCGGAAGCCGGCGTGTGCCGCTTGAAACGGTCGGCGCGCCGGCATCCGGTTTTGCACGCACCCGGTGTCGCAGCGACGCCGTCACGCCTCATTGAACGTGGCCCTTGCCTGCGGCGCGCTCGACGCGCGTTGCGAACGCCCACGACCGCGATGGCCGCAATCCGCCATGCAATAACCGTCAGGACTTCCGACAGTCGGTTCGTCATCGGGCGGTGGCGGTCGTGATGCAGCGAGTCTGCATCGAAGCTGCGGCACGATCGTGCGCGCGGTGGATCGCCATCGTCTCGGCACGATCCGATCCGCCGGTAGCCGGCCTGTCGCCGCAGCATCGACAATCGACGCATTGCACCGGCGACCCAAAACGAAAAACCCCTTGATCCTTCCGGATCAAGGGGCTTCGTATTTTGGCGGAGAGGGTGGGATTCGAACCCACGGTACGGGGAAACCGTACGCCTGATTTCGAGTCAGGTACATTCGACCACTCTGCCACCTCTCCTTCCTTACTGCATTTCGCGGTTGGTCACTCCCGCGAAAGAAAAGATTATAAAACGATCTTTTCTTGGCTGACAAGCCCCCTCGGCAAATTTTTTTGCGGGGCTTCGGAAGGCCCGCGTTACGACGCCTGTGCAGGCGCGTCGATCCGCTCCATGCCGCCCATGTACGGACGCAGCACGTCCGGCACCGTGACCGAGCCGTCCGCGTTCTGGTAGTTCTCCAGCACCGCGACGAGCGTACGGCCGACCGCCAGGCCCGAACCGTTCAACGTATGCACGAGCTCCGGCTTGCCTTGCGCGTTGCGGAACCGCGCCTGCATCCGGCGCGCCTGGAATGCCTCGGTGTTCGAGCAGCTCGAGATTTCGCGATAGGTGTTCTGCGCGGGCAACCACACCTCGAGGTCGAACGTCTTCGCGGCCGAGAAGCCCATGTCGCCCGTGCACAGCGTGACCACGCGGTACGGCAGGCCGAGCTTCTGCAGGATCGCTTCCGCGTGGCCGACCATTTCGTCGAGCGCCGCGTACGACGTTTCCGGCGCGACGACCTGCACCATCTCGACCTTGTCGAACTGGTGCTGACGGATCATCCCGCGCGTGTCGCGGCCGTACGAACCGGCTTCCGAGCGGAAGCACGGGGAATGCGCGGTGAGCTTGATCGGCAGCGCGGACGCGTCGACGATCGACTCGCGCACGGTGTTCGTCAGCGAAATCTCGGACGTGGAGATCAGGTATTGCGTGACCGTGTTTTCCGCACCGCCCTTCTCGACGCGGAACATGTCGTCCGCGAACTTCGGCAACTGGCCCGTGCCGTACAGGATCTCGGGATTGACGATGTACGGGGTGTACGTTTCGGTATAGCCGTGCTGCTGCGTGTGCGTGTCGATCATGAACTGCGCGAGCGCGCGGTGCAGGCGCGCGATCGGGCCGCGCAGCATCGTGAAGCGTGCACCGGCGAGCTTCGCGCCCGTCTCGAAATCGAGGCCGAGCGGCGTGCCGACGTCGACGTGATCCTTCACCTCGAAATCGAACTGGCGCGGCGTGCCCCAGCGACGCGCCTCGACGTTGTCGGCTTCGTCCTTGCCGACCGGCACGCTTTCGTGCGCGACGTTCGGCATGCCCAGCATCAGGTCGGACAGGCGCGCCTGGATCTCGCCGAGCTTGGCTTCTCCCGCCTTCATCTCGTCGCCGATCCCGCCGACCTCGGCCATCACGGCCGACGTGTCCTCGCCCTTCCCCTTCATCGCGCCGATCTGCTTCGACAGGCTGTTGCGGCGCGCCTGGAGCTCTTCGGTGTGGGTCTGGATCGCGCGGCGTTCCGCTTCGAGCGCGGAGAACGCGGCAACGTCGAGGGTGTAGCCGCGATCGGCGAGGCGCTTGGCGACGCCGTCGAGGTCTTTGCGCAGCAACTGGATGTCGAGCATGGGAGGACTTGGAAAAATCGTTGTGTAAGACGGGAATTCTAACGCACCCGGCGGCGGCCACGGCGTCGTCCGGACGGACGATGCCGCAAATGGGCGGCCATGGCGGTATCGTATTGGCAGTCCGCGGCATCGGCGCCCGGCGAATTGCCGCGCGCCTCGCCATGACGGATCGCAACACGCCCGCGCCGTCTGGCGGCAACGAATCGAGCGGAGCGTCGGCTCCGCGTCACAGCCCCCGGGGAATCCGATGAGCATCGAACTCGACAAGGAGCTACGCGATCGCGCGATCGCGTCGCTGCAACGTTATTTCACAGAAAACATGGACGAGCCGATCGGCAACATCCAGGCCGGCGCGCTGCTGCATTTCTTCATCCAGGAAATCGCGCCGGCGGTCTACAACCTCGCGATCGCCGACGCGCAGGAACGCCTGCATGCGCGGGTCGCCGAACTCGACATCGAATGCCACGAAGAGCCGTTCGAATACTGGAAGAAACAACAGCCGGGCCGCAAGCGCTGACGCATCCGCGGCAGCGCCGTCAGTCCTTCTTGCCGGCCTCGCGATCGAGCTCGCGCAGCCATGCAAGCTTGTCGGCGATCTTCGATTCGAGCCCGCGCGGCACCGGCTGGTACCAGCGCGGCTCGCGCATCCCGTCCGGCAGGTACGTCTCGCCGGCCGCGTACGCGTTCGGCTCGTCGTGCGCGTATCGATACGCGTGACCGTAGCCGAGCTCCTTCATCAGCTTGGTCGGCGCGTTGCGCAGGTGCACGGGCACCTCGCGCGACTTGTCCTGCTTCACGAACGCCATCGCCTGGTTGAACGCGTTGTAGCCGGCGTTGCTCTTCGCCGCGCACGCGAGATAGATCACGGCCTGCCCGAGCGCGAGCTCGCCTTCCGGCGAGCCGAGCCGTTCGTAGGTTTCGGCAGCGTCGTTCGCCACCTGCAACGCGCGCGGATCGGCCAGGCCGATGTCTTCCCACGCCATCCGCACGATGCGCCGCGCGAGATACTTCGGATCCGCGCCGCCGTCGATCATCCGGCAGAACCAGTACAGCGCGCCGTCCGGGCTCGAGCCGCGCACCGACTTGTGCAGCGCCGAAATCTGATCGTAGAAGTTGTCGCCGCCCTTGTCGAAGCGCCGCGCGTTCAGCGTCATCGCGCTGCCGACGAAATCGGCATCGATCGTCGCGACGCCGGCCGACGTCGCCGCCGTCTGCGCCTGTTCGAGCAGGTTCAGGAAGCGGCGCGCGTCGCCGTCCGCGTAGCCGATCAGCGTATCGATCGCCTTGTCGTCGAACGCGAGGCCGCCGAGCGCGATGTCCTGCGCGCGCTTCAGCAACTGGCGCATCTCGTCGTCGCTCAGCGACTTCAGCACGTACACCTGCGCACGCGAGAGCAACGCCGAATTGACCTCGAAACTCGGGTTTTCGGTCGTCGCGCCGATGAAGGTCACGAGGCCCGACTCGACGAACGGCAGCAGCGCATCCTGCTGCCCCTTGTTGAAGCGGTGGATCTCGTCGACGAACAGGATCGTGTGGCGCCCGGTGCGATTCAGCGTGTCCCTCGCCTGCTCCATCGACTCGCGGATGTCCTTCACGCCGCTGAGCACCGCGGACAGCGCGATGAACTCGCAGTCGAACGCGAGCGCGGTGAGCCGCGCGAGCGTCGTCTTGCCGACGCCGGGCGGCCCCCACAGGATCATCGAATGCGGCTTGCCCGATTCGAACGCGAGCCGCAGCGGCTTGCCTTCGCCCAGCAAATGCGTCTGGCCGATCACCTCGGCGAGCGTTTTCGGCCGCAGCGCCTCGGCGAGCGGACGGCGCGGCTCGACTTGAAACAGGTCGGACATGAACCCTCGCTCCACATCAAACGATGGCGGCCGAACCGGCCGCCGGACCCGACATTATGACAGCCGCACGACGGCGCCGCCGGGCCTGGTGTCCGCGCCCGGTGCCTGGCGCCTGATGCCCGCGCGCAGAAACGACACGGGCCTGCCGTCGCCGGCAGGCCCGTTAGGGAAAAGCAGTGCGCGGCGCCCGTCAGCCGTTGATCACGTCCGCGCCCTTCGGCACGACGAACTTGAACGTATCGCCCTTCAGCGACGGATTCGTCTGGATGTTCGTGAAGGTCAGCAGCGTGACGTTGCCGAACACGTCGTGCAGCTCCATCGCGGCGAGCGTGCCGTTCCGGAAGCCGATGCCGATCCGCTGGAACTGCGTGTCCTGCGCCTTCGGCAACATCTCGAGCCACTCGATGCCGCCCTTCTCGCCGGCATCGCGCAACGTGTAGCTCTTGTCGAGGTCGTTGCTGCCGAACAGGATCGCGGCGGGGCTCGCGCCCAGCGCACCGTTCAGCTTGCGCTCGGTGACCTGGTTCAGGTCGCGGTCGTACACGTAGAGCTTGTCGCCGTCGGCCTGCAGGACC
The DNA here is from genome assembly GCF_902833095.1 of Burkholderia sp. BCC1208. Classification (NCBI taxonomy): domain Bacteria; kingdom Pseudomonadati; phylum Pseudomonadota; class Betaproteobacteria; order Burkholderiales; family Burkholderiaceae; genus Burkholderia; species Burkholderia sp. BCC1208. The sequence continues at coordinate 1,009,306 of NZ_CADFDY010000001.1, forward strand.
TGCTGATACGGCTTCTGGTACGTCCAGATGAACTTGCCCGGCCGCGCGAACACGAACGTGCCGCTCGAATTGTCGGTGGGCTTCGGCGCGGCCTGCGCGGCGCTCGCGCCCTTGGCCGGCGCCTTGACGATCTGCTGCGTGAAATCGCCCTTCGCCGAACGCACCTGCGACACGAAGGCCTTCAGTTGCTCGGTGCCGCCCGCGAACGCGTGCGTCGCCGCGAGCATCAGCGATGCGCCGGCGAGCGCCGCGCCGAGCCAGCGCCGCGTCGAACGAAGGGACATTGCGAACGAATGTTGCTGCATATAGCGGTTTTCTCCCTGGGTGGCCGGCGCTGCGGGCGCCGCGGACTCATTCCGCGTCGCGCGCCGGCACAAGAATTTCGCGGTTGCCGCTCGACGACATCGCCGACACGAGCCCCGACTGCTCCATCTGCTCGAGCAGCCGCGCCGCGCGGTTGTAGCCGATCCGCAGATGGCGCTGCACAAGCGAGATCGACGCGCGGCGGTTCTTGATGACGATCTCGACCGCCTGGTCGTACAGCGGATCAGACTCGCCGCCGCCTTCGCCGGTTCCCGCGCCGGCCGAGCCCTCGTCGCCGTCGGCGGTGCCGCCTTCGAGCAGGCCCTCGACGTAGTTCGGCTCGCCGTGTTCCTTGAGCTTCTCGACGACGCGATGCACTTCGTCGTCGGAGACGAACGCGCCATGCACGCGCACCGGCAAGCCCGAGCCGGGCGGCAGGTACAGCATGTCGCCCATCCCCAGCAGCGATTCGGCGCCCATCTGGTCAAGAATCGTGCGCGAGTCGATCTTCGACGACACCTGGAAGGCAATGCGCGTCGGCACGTTCGCCTTGATCAGGCCGGTGATCACGTCGACCGACGGACGCTGCGTCGCGAGGATCAGATGGATGCCGGCCGCACGCGCCTTCTGTGCGATCCGCGCGATCAACTCCTCGACCTTCTTGCCGACGACCATCATCAGGTCGGCCAGCTCGTCGATCACGACGACGATGTTCGGCAGGCGGCCGAGCGGCTCCGGATCTTCCGGCGTCAGGCTGAACGGGTTCGGGATCTTCTCCTCGCGCTTCGCCGCATCGTCGATCTTGTTGTTGTAGCCCGCGAGGTTGCGCACGCCGAGCTTGCTCATCAGCTTGTAGCGGCGCTCCATTTCCGCGACCGTCCAGTTCAGCGCGTGGCCGGCCTGGCGCATGTCGGTGACGACCGGGCACAGCAGGTGCGGAATGCCTTCGTAGACGCTCATTTCGAGCATCTTCGGATCGATCAGGATCAGGCGCACCTGCTCGGCGGTGGCCTTGTACAGCAGCGACAGGATCATCGCGTTGATCCCGACCGACTTGCCCGAACCGGTCGTACCGGCCACCAGCAGGTGCGGCATCTTCGCGAGATCCGCGCACACCGGCTTGCCGCCGATGTCCTTGCCGAGGCTCAGCGTCAGCGCCGACGAGGCGGCCGCATACACCTCGGAGCCGATGATCTCCGACAGGTGCACCGTCTGGCGGCGCTGGTTCGGCAGCTCGAGCGCCATGTAGTTCTTGCCGGGGATCGTCTCGACCACGCGGATCGACACGAGCGACAGCGAACGCGCGAGATCCTTCGCGAGGTTGACGATCTGGCTGCCCTTCACGCCGGTGGCCGGTTCGATCTCGTAGCGCGTGACGACCGGGCCCGGATACGCGGCGACGACGCTCGCCTCGACGCCGAAGTCCTTCAGCTTCTTCTCGATCAGGCGCGACGTGAATTCGAGCGTATCGGCGGAAATCGCCTCCTGCGTCTTCGGCGCGGGATCGAGCAGCGACACCGGCGGCAGCGTCGAATCGCCCGGCAGGTCGGTAAACAGCGGCACCTGGCGCTCGCGCTCGACGCGCTCGGACTTCGCGGGCGTGACGACCGGCGGCACGATCGTCACCGGCTCGTGATCCTCGATGCGCACGCGCTCCTCTTCGACCTTGCCTTCGCGGCGCACCGCCGCGGCCTCGCCGAGCTTGCGGTCGCGCTCGGCCTCGCGGCGCAGCTTCGCGACGTTGACCGCGGACAGGATCGCGCCGCCGACACGCTCGGCGACCGACAGCCACGAGAAGCGGAAATAGAGCGACAGGCCGATCGCGAGCGCGATCAGCAGCAACAGCGTGCCGCCCGTGAAGCCGAACGCGTGCGACATCGCGCCCGCGACGGCCTCGCCGACGACGCCGCCCGGCGCACGCGGCAACTGCACCTTCAGCGACCACATGCGCAGCGCCTCGATGCCGTCGCATGCGAGCACGACCAGCACGAACGCAAGGATTTCGGTGAGCCAGCCGATCGGCCGCTCCGGTTCGTCGGGCATCGCGTCGTGGCGCGTGATGCGGCGGTAGTTGACGGCGATGCGCCGCCCGAGCGGCACGATCAGCCAGTAGGCCGACAGGCCGAACAGCAGCAGGATGATGTCGGCCGTCCACGCGCCGACGCGGCCGGCCCAGTTCGAGATGTGATCGACCTGGGCGGCGTGCGTCCAGCTTGGATCGCGCCGGCTGTAGCTCAGCAGGGCCATCACCAGAAAGGCGCAGAGCGCGACCTGGAGAATCCAGCGGATCTCCGTGAGGAGCTTCGACATCCGGTGCGGCAACGCCTGTGCCTGGGCGGAATAAGGAGCTTTTGCCATGAATCCGTATAAAGAGGACGGGCCGTGCGCCCGCCTGTCGTTCGATCGCGCTTATTGTAAACGCTGCACCGCGCCGCCAAGTGTAAATGACGGTTACATCACGGGGACGGGGCGCCGAACCGGCGCCGCCCGCGGCCGCAGGCCGGCCGAATGTTCGCCCCTGCGACAACTCGCCGCCGCGCGGCAAACCGCCGCCCGGCGCGCTGCCACGGTACGACGGCGCGCCGCGAAACGCTATCGGCGCGATTGAAACTCTCGTTCGGCAACGCAGCAACGGGGCCTTTATAATGCGCGTCTGATACCCATCTATGACGGCATCCCGGTCAACCGGAGCGTACGGCGAGCCCTACCCCGCCCGCCGCGCCGCCTTTTACGGATTCGCACATGTCCACGCCCAAACACGCCAAAGTCCTGATTCTCGGTTCCGGCCCCGCCGGCTACACGGCCGCCGTCTACGCGGCACGCGCCAACCTGTCCCCGGTGCTGATCACCGGCATCGCGCAGGGCGGCCAGCTGATGACCACGACCGACGTCGAAAACTGGCCGGCCGACGCGAACGGCGTGCAGGGTCCGGAGCTGATGGCGCGCTTTCTCGAGCATGCCGAGCGCTTCAACACCGAAATCGTCTTCGACCATATCCACACCGCGAAACTGCACGAGCAGCCGATCCGCCTGATCGGCGACTCGGGCGAATACACGTGCGACTCGCTGATCATCGCGACCGGCGCGTCCGCCCAGTATCTCGGCCTGCCGTCCGAGGAAGCGTTCATGGGCAAGGGCGTGTCGGCCTGCGCGACCTGCGACGGCTTCTTCTATCGCGGCCAGGAAGTCGCGGTGATCGGCGGCGGCAACACGGCCGTCGAGGAAGCGCTCTACCTGACCGGCATCGCGAAGAAGGTCACGGTGATCCATCGCCGCGACAAGTTCCGCGCGGAGCCGATCCTGATCGACCGCCTGCTGGAGAAGGAAAAGGAAGGCGTCGTCGACATCAAGTGGGATCACGTGCTCGACGAGGTGACCGGCGAAGCGTCGGGCGTCACGGGCCTGCGCATCAAGAACGTGAAGACCGGCGCGACGGAAGACCTGCACGTGCAGGGCGTGTTCGTCGCGATCGGCCACAAGCCGAACACCGACCTGTTCCAGGGCCAGCTGGAGATGAAGGACGGCTACATCCTGACGAAGAGCGGCCTGCAAGGCAACGCGACGTCGACGAGCGTGCCGGGCGTGTTCGCCGCGGGCGACGTGCAGGACAACGTGTACCGCCAGGCGATCACCAGCGCGGGCACGGGCTGCATGGCCGCGCTCGACGCGCAGCGCTACCTCGAAAGCCTGCACGACAAGAAGTAAGCCGGAAGCCTTGCCGCGGCGGGCGCTACAATGGCGTCCGCTGCCGCGAAGCGGGCTCGACCGGAAAGCCGCTGCCGCCGCGCAGCGGCTTTTTTTGTGCCCGCGCGCCCGAACGCGCCTGCCCCGTTACCGAATCATGGCGAAGAACCAGCCCCATCCGAGCGATCCCGCGAAGCGAAAGATCGCTGCCCGTCCCGTGACCCCGGCGCCCGAGGCGCCGCCGCCCGCGCCCGATGCGGCCGCCTTGCGCGGCCAGGGCCTCGCGGGCCTCGGCGCATTGCGCAAGTCGCTGCAAGGCGAAGCCGATCGTCGCGAACGCGCGCGCGTCGAAACCGCGAAGGCCGAGCGCAAGGCGGAAGCCGACGCGAATCTGTTCCGCAACGAAATCGGCACGATCCGGCCGCTGAACGCGCCGCCGCGCGCGTCGTCCGGCCGCATGCCGCCCGACCCGCTGCCGAAGCAGACGCAGCGCGACGAGGAAGCCGTGCTGAACGCGACGCTGTCCGACGAATTCGATCCGGAGACGCTGCTCGACAGCGACGACTCGCTGTATTACCACCGCCCGGGCATCAGCCGCGACGTCGTGCGCAAGCTGAGGAGCGGTGCGTGGATCGTGCAGGCGCAGATCGATCTGCACGGCATGCGGCGCGACGAAGCGCGCGATGCGCTCGCCGAATTCATCCGCGAAGCCGGCAAGAAAGGGCTGCGCTGCCTGCGCGTGATCCACGGCAAGGGGCTCGGCTCGATCGGCAAGGAGCCCGTGCTGAAGGGCAAGGTGCGCGCATGGCTCGTGCAGAAGGAAGAAGTGATCGCGTTCTGCGAGGCGCGCGGCCACGACGGCGGTGCGGGCGCGGTGCTCGTGCTGCTGCAGCCGCACCCGGCGCCGGCCGAGCGGGGGCCGCGTGCCGCATCCTAGGCTGACGCTCGCGATCGCGGTACTGGAGGCGATCGCCACGCTGGCTTTCGCGATTTCGGGGTTCATCGAGGCGCGCAAGAACCGCCTCGACTCGGTCGGCACGTTCGTCGTCGCGCTCGCGACCGCATTCGGCGGCGGCACGCTGCGCGACATCCTGCTCGAGCGCCGGCCGTTCTACTGGGTCGTGCACGACGACTACGTGATCGCGATCTTCGTGCTCGCCCTGTTCGCGCCGTTCGTATTGCGGATGCTGTCGCGGCTGTCGGCCGAACGGCTGCTGCTGATCGCCGATGCGATCGGGCTCGGCATCTTCAGCATCTCGGGCACGGCGATCGCGCTCGACGCCGAGATGCCGCGCTTCATCGCGGTGATGATGGGCGTGATTACCGGCGTGGTCGGCGGGATCGTCCGCGACGTGCTGTGCAACGACATCCCGCTGATCCTGCGCGATTCGCGGCCGTACGCGACCTGCGCGTTCGTCGGCTGCTGGTTCTACCTGCTGCTCGTGTGGCTGCAGTGCGACTCGGTGTACAGCGTGCTGCTCGCGACCGGCTTCATCCTCGTCGCGCGGCTCGCGACGTTCAAGTTCGACGTGCGGTTGCCGCATTGAGCGCCGCCACGGCACCAACCGCACCGCCGGAAACAAAAGGGGCCGCTCATTCGAGACGACCCCTTCTCCGTCGTTCAGCGCGAACGCCGCGTCACGCGATCCGCTCTTCCGACGCCGGATCGAACAGCACCGCCTTCGACACGTCGAACAGCAGCGACTGCGTCTGCCCCGGCTGCGGGTTCGCGGCTGGATGCACGCGGCTCACGATCCGCTTGCCGTTCACCTGCGCGAACACGTGCGTGTCCGGCCCGGTCGGCTCGGTCACGTCAACGCGCACGTCGATCGGCTGCAGGTTCGACGCCTCGCCGTTGTGCGCGTGGCGCGCGTCGGTGATGCGCTCCGGACGCAGCCCGAGGATCACCTCGCGGCCGACGTGCGACTTCAGCTTCGCGGCGTCGAACGGCAGGATCAGCGCGCTGCGCGCCAGGCCCGTATCGATCTCGAGCGCGATCCCGCCGCCCTGCTCGACCAGCCGGCCGTTGATGAAGTTCATCGGCGGCGCGCCGATGAAGCCCGCGACGAACAGGTTCGACGGCGAATCGTAGATCTCCTGCGGCGCGCCGAACTGCTGGACCACGCCGTCCTTCATCACCGCGATCCGGTCGCCGAGCGTCATCGCCTCGATCTGGTCGTGCGTCACGTAGACGATCGTCGTGCCGAGGCGCTGGTGCAGCAGCTTGATTTCCGCGCGCATCTCGATGCGCAGCTTCGCGTCGAGGTTCGACAGCGGTTCGTCGAACAGGAACAGCGACGGATCGCGTGCGAGCGCGCGGCCCATCGCGACGCGCTGGCGCTGGCCGCCCGACAGCTGCCCCGGCTTGCGGTCGAGCAGATGCTGGATCTGCAGCATCGACGACACACGGTCGACGATCTGCTGCTGCTCGTTCTTCGGCACCTTGCGGATGTTCAGCCCGAACGAGATGTTCTCGCGCACCGTCATCGACGGATACAGCGCGTACGACTGGAACACCATCGCGATGTCGCGATCCTTCGGCGAGAGGTCGTTGACGACCTTGCCGTCGATGCAGATCTCGCCGCTCGTCACGGTCTCGAGGCCGGCGATCATGTTGAGCAGCGTCGACTTCCCGCAGCCCGAGCCGCCGACCAGGATCAGGAACTGTCCGTCCTCGATCTCGATGTCGACACCCTTCAGGACCGGCACCCCGTTCGGGTAGGTCTTGTACACGTCACGGATGGAAAGGCTTGCCATGCTGTGAATCCTCTGTCTCGTCTCGCGCGGCGCATTCGGGCGCCGCGTCGGGTTCGTTTCGATGCGCCGCGCGTGCTGCGCGGCCGGTTCGTCGTATCGGATAAAGCCGCGCTTACCCCTTCACCGCGCCCGCCGTCAGCCCGCGCACGAAGTAGCGGCCGGCGACGATGTAGACGAGCAGCGTCGGCAGCGCGGCGATGATCGCGCCGGCCATGTCGACGTTGTATTCCTTCACGCCCGTCGACGTGTTGACGAGGTTGTTCAGCGCCACCGTGATCGGCATCGAATCGACGCCGGAGAACACGATCCCGAACAGGAAGTCGTTCCAGATCTGCGTGAATTGCCAGATCAGGCACACCATGAAGATCGGCAGCGACACCGGCAGCAGGATCTTCGTGAAGATCGTGAAGAAACCGGCGCCGTCGATGCGCGCGGCCTTCACGAGTTCGGCCGGCACGCTCACGTAGAAGTTGCGGAAGAACATCGTCGTGAACGCGATCCCGTACACGACGTGCACGAACACCAGGCCCGGAATCGTGTTCGCGAGGCCGAGCATCCCCTGCAGGCGCGCCATCGGCAGCAGGATCACCTGGAACGGGATGAAGCAGCCGACCAGCATCATCGTGAACAGCGCGTCCGCGCCGCGAAAGCGCCAGTGCGTGAGCACGTAGCCGTTGAACGCGCCGATCAGCGACGAGATCAGCACGGCCGGAATCACCATCTGCAGCGAGTTCAGGAAGAACGGCTTCATCCCGTCGCAGCGCACGCCGGTACACGCGCCGCTCCATGCCTTCACCCACGGGTCGACGGTCCACGTGGTGGGCGGCGTCAGCAGGTTGCCGGTGCGCAACTGGTCGAGGTCCTTGAACGACGTCGACAGCATCACGTAGATCGGAAACAGGAAATACAGCGCGAACAGGATCAGTGCCGCATAGATCACCGCCCGGCTGATCGTCATCTTAGGCTGCATTGCGGGTGCTCCTCGATTCCATATACATCAGCGGCACCAGCACCGCGACCACGGTCGCGAGCATCATCACCGAGGACGCCGCGCCGAGCCCGAGCTGGCCGCGGTTGAACGAAAACGTGTACATGAACATGGCCGGCAACGACGACGACGTGCCCGGGCCGCCGGCCGTCAGCGCGACGACGAGGTCGAAGGTCTTGATCGTGATGTGGCAGAGGATCAGCAGCACCGAGAAAAACACCGGGCGCATGCTCGGGATCACGATCTTGCGGTAGATGGTCGGCAGCGTCGCGCCGTCGACCTGCGCGGCCTTGAAGATCTCGCCGTCGACGCCGCGCAGCCCCGCGAGGAACAGCGCCATCACGAAACCGGTCGACTGCCACACGGCCGCGATCACCACGCAGAAGATCGCCTTGTCCGGATCGTCGAGCCAGCCGAACGAGAAGCTCGTCCAGCCCCAGTCGTGCATCACCTTCTCGAGGCCGAGGCCCGGGTTCAGGATCCACTGCCACGCGGTGCCGGTGACGATGAACGACAGCGCCATCGGGTACAGGAAGATCGCGCGCAGCGCGCCTTCGTTGCGGATCCGCTGATCGAGCAGGATCGCGAGGAACAGCCCGAGCCCGACGCAGATCGCGATGAACGGAATCCCGAACCAGCCGAGGTTCGCGGCGGAGGTCCACCACACGTCGTTCTGGAACAGGTCCGTGTAACGGCCGAAGCCGTCGAATTCGTAGTTGGGCAACAGCCGCGAGTTGGTCAGCGACAGATAGCCGGTAATCAGGATGAAGCCGTAGATGAACACCACGGCGATCGCGACGCTCGGCGCGAGCACGAGCTTCGGGATCCAGCGATCGGCGAAGGCCGACATCGGCGACGTACGCCGTGCGGCGGCAGCGCCGGATCCGTTTCCGCTAAGAGGGGCAGCCACTTGATTCGACTCCTGGAACGAGGGCGACGCAGGCCGGGCCGGCGCCGGTACGGCACGGGCCCGCGGGCGAGCCCGTTTGCTGCACATGCAAAAACGCCCGGCCGATGAAGCGTGTCCGGCCGGGCGCCTGGCGCGCGTTACTTGACCTTCGCGGCCTTCGCGAGCGCGGCGACCGCGCTCTTCGAATCCTGCTGCGAGTTCATGAACTTCGTCACGACGTCCGTGATCGCGCCGGCGGTCGCGTCGCTTTGCGCCATGCCGTGCGCGAGCGACGGCACGAAACCGCCCGACTTGATCGCGGTCTGCTCGTCGGCATACGACTTCTTCGCGCAGTCGTCGAACTTGTCCATCTTCACGCCGAGACGCACAGGCACCGAACCCTTCAGCAGGCTGAACTGCTCCTGGAAGTCCGGCGTCATGATCGTCTTCGCGAGCGCGAGCTGGCCCGGCGTCGCGTTCTTCTCGCCCTTCTGCTGGAAGAACACGAACGAATCGACGTTGAACGTGTACGCGTTCGCCGTGCCCGGCACCGGTGCGCAGATGTAGTCCTTGCCCGACTTCTTGCCGGCGTTCTCGAACTCGCCCTTCGCCCAGTCGCCCATGAACTGCATGCCGGCCTTGCCGTTGATGACCATCGCGGTCGCGAGGTTCCAGTCGCGGCCGTTACGGCCGGTGTCGAAGTAGCCCTGGATCTTGCGCACCGTGTCGAACACCGACAGCATCTGCGGCGACGTCAGCGTCGCCTGGTCGAGGTCGACCAGCGCCTTCTTGTAGAACGCCGGGCCCTGCGACAGCACGACGTCTTCCCACAGCGTCAGGTCCTGCCACGGCTGGCCGCCCATCGCGACCGGCTGGATGCCCGCGGCCTTCAGCTTGTCGGCCACCGCGAAGAATTCGGGCCAGGTGGCCGGCACCTTCGCGCCGACCTTGTCGAGCGCGGCCTTGTTGATGTACAGCCAGTTGACGCGGTGCACCGAGAACGGCGCGGCGACGGTGTGGCCCTTGTACTTGATGATCTTGTCGATTTCCGGCGGCAGGTTCTGCTTCCAGTCGCCGGCGACGGAATCGATGTTGACGAGCACGCCCTGGTCGGCCCAGTCCTGGATCAGCGGGCCCTTGATCTGCGCGGCCGACGGAGCGTCGCCGCTGATCACCTTGGTCTTCAGTGCGGTCATCGCCGCGGCGCCGGCGCCGCCCGCGACCGCGAAGTCCTTCCACACGTAGCCCTGCTTCTGCACGTCGTCCTTCAGCACGCCGACGGCCTTCGACTCGCCGCCCGACGTCCACCAGTGCAGCACGGTTACATTTTCGGCTGCCTGCGCCGCCACGGCGCCAGCCATCAGGCCTGCGGCGCAGAGCGCGCCCATGATCGAGCGAACTTTCATTACTTATCTCCTCCAGACTGAATCAACTCGTTAAGTTCCCATGGGGAACCGGCTTCTTGATAAACGACGGGGAAATCGAGCCGCGGGACGCATGCAGCGTACGGGCCGATGACCGGCCGGGCTCTTACAGAAAGCGTGAATCGAGATTCAACGGCGTGTCTCCTCTTTGTGTTTCTGGCCCGCCGCGATGCTGCGACGCGAGCCCGGGGTCGACGGTGCGCGGACGATGCGCGCCGTCAATGTCCGATACCATTCGGCACAAGGCGTTCCCGAAGGCGAAGCTCGCGCGGCTCGGCGACCGCACTTCTTTTTTTCTTCACCCGGGTGCTACCCCTTGCGGCGGATTGTAGTTAAACTACAATTCAGTGTCAAAAATATTTTTATCGCACTACGGATCGCTTCCCAGCACCCCCATTGGCGGAGACACATGCATACCGATTCCAGCTTTACCTTCGTACTTTTCGGCGGCACCGGCGACCTGTCGATGCGCAAGATCCTGCCCGCGCTGTTCGAAGCGCACCGCGGCAACATGCTCGCGGAAAGCGGCCGGATCGTTGCCGTCGCGCGGCACGAATCGGATCGGGCCGGCTATCTCGAATGGGTCGACACGCATGTGAAGCCGCATGCGGCGAAGGCCGCCGGCAAGGCATTCGACGAAAGCGGGTGGAAATCCTTCCTCGAACGCATCGAGTACGTGAAGCTCGACCTCGGCCGCGCGGAGGACTACGTCGTGCTGCGCGATGCGGTCGCGCACTTGCCCGGCATCCGCGTGTTCTATCTCGCGACGGGCCCGTCGCTGTTCGTGCCGATCTGCAAGGCGCTCGCGTCGGTCGGGCTGAACGAAGGCGCACGCATCGTGCTCGAGAAGCCGCTCGGCTACGACCTGAAGTCGTCGAATGCGATCAACGACGCGGTCGGCGAGATCTTCGCGGAAGGCCAGATCTACCGGATCGACCACTATCTCGGCAAGGAGCCGGTACAGAATCTGCTCGCGCTGCGCTTCGGCAATGCGCTGTTCGAGCCGCTGTGGCGCCGCGAATGGGTCGAGAGCATCCAGATCACGATCGCCGAGGAGCTCGGCGTCGAGGCGCGCGGCGATTTCTACGACAATACGGGCGCGCTGCGCGACATGGTGCAGAACCACCTGCTGCAGCTGCTGTCGATCGTCGCGATGGAGCCGCCGCACTCTATGGATTCCGACTCGGTGCGCGACGAGAAGCTGCGCGTGCTGCGCGCGCTGAAGCCGATCGATCCGCGCGACATCGGCAAGGTCGCGGTGCGCGGCCAGTATCATGCGGGCGTGATCAAGGGCGGGCAGGTGCCGGCCTACGCGACCGAGCCGGGCGTGAAGCCCGACAGCCAGACCGAAACCTTCGTCGCGCTGAAGGTCGAGATCGAGAACTGGCGCTGGGCCGGCGTGCCGTTCTTCCTGCGCACCGGCAAGCGTCTGGCCGACCGCGTGGCGGAGATCGTCGTCAACTTCCGCCCTGTGCCGCACTCGGCGCTCGGGCCGACCGCGCTGCGCCCCGGTGCGAACCGCCTCGTGATCCGGCTGCAGCCGAACGAGACGATCCGCCTGTACTGCCTCGCGAAGCAGCCGGGCGAAGGGATGAATCTCGCGAGCGTGCACCTTGATCTCGCGTTCGACCAGTTCTTCAAGGAAGGGCAGATGGAGGCGTACCAGCGCCTGCTGCTCGACGTGATCAACGGCCGGCTCGCCCTCTTCGTGCGTCGCGACGAACAGGAAGCCGCATGGCAGTGGGTCGAGCCGATCCTGAACGAATGGGCGCGCACGCTGAAGCCGCCGAAGCCGTATGCGGCAGGTACGTGGGGGCCGGCCGCGTCGAGCGCGATGCTCGCGCAGCACGACACCTGCTGGCTCGAAGAAGAAAATTGATGCAAACCGTTGCCGCGTACGCCACCGTACGCGGCAACGTGCCTCACGATTCGTACGATTTGAACAGACAAAGCAGTCCGGAGGAGATGTGATCGAGATCCACGCTTTCGACACCCAGGAAGCGCAAAGCGAAGCGCTCGCGCGCGCCGTCGGCGAGGCGCTGCGCGCGGCGCTCGCCGGCCCCGCGCGCCCGACGCTCGCGGTGTCCGGCGGCACCAGCCCGCGCCCGTTCCTGCACACGCTGTCGCATGCGGCGCTCGACTGGGCCGGCGTCGACGTCACGCTGGTCGACGACCGCTGGGTGCCGGACGACGACGCGGCCAGCAACGCGCAACTCGTGCGCGACACGCTGCTGCTGCACGCGGCGGCCCCCGCCCGCTTCCTGCCGCTCGTCGACACGCGCACCACGCTCGAGGCACACGTCGCCGCGCTCAACGCGAACGCCGACTACCGCGTGCCGAGCGTCGCGGTGCTCGGCATGGGCGAGGACGGCCACACCGCGTCGATCTTCGCCGACGCGCCCGAATGGGACCACGCGATCACGACGTCCGAGCGTTTCGTCGCCGTGCATCCGGGCGCGGCGCCCCATGCACGTGTGAGCTATTCGCTCGATGCGCTGAAGCGCGTCGACCGGCTGTTCCTGCTGATCGCGGGTGCCCGCAAACGCGACGTGCTCGACGCCGCGGCCGCGTCGCTGCAGAAGAACGCGATTTCCCAACTGGCCAACGACAAGGGGACCCAGCTCGATGTCTACTGGTGCGCAAAGTAAGGCGGTCGTCGCGGGTCAGCATGCCGACGGCCCGCGCCTGCTCGCGGACGTCGGCGGCACCAACGCGCGCTTCGCGCTGGAAACCGGCCCGGGCGAGATCACGCAGATCCGCGTGTATCCCGGCGCCGACTATCCGACGATCACCGACGCGATCCGCAAGTATCTGAAGGATGTGAAGATCAGCCGCGTGAATCACGCGGCTATCGCGATCGCGAACCCGGTCGACGGCGATCAGGTCACGATGACCAATCACGACTGGCGCTTCTCGATCGAGGCGACGCGCCGCGCGCTCGGCTTCGACACGCTGCTGGTCGTCAACGACTTCACTGCGCTCGCGATGGCGCTGCCCGGCCTGACCGATGCGCAGCGCGTCCAGATCGGCGGCGGCACGCGCCGCCAGAACAGCGTGATCGGGCTGCTCGGGCCCGGCACCGGGCTCGGCGTATCGGGCCTGATTCCGGCGGACGACCGCTGGATCGCGCTCGGCAGCGAAGGCGGTCATGCGTCGTTCGCGCCGCAGGACGAGCGCGAGGATCTCGTGCTGCAGTACGCGCGCAAGAAGTTTCCGCACGTGTCGTTCGAACGCGTGTGCGCGGGCCCCGGCATGGAGATCATCTACCGGGCGCTCGCCGCGCGCGACAAGAAGCGCGTCGCCGCGTCCGTCGATACGGTCGAGATCGTCGAGCGCGCACATGCGGGCGACGCGCTCGCGCTCGAAACCGTCGAATGCTTCTGCGGCATTCTCGGCTCGTTCGCCGGCAGCGTCGCGCTGACGCTCGGCGCGCTCGGCGGCGTCTATATCGGCGGCGGTGTCGCGCTGAAGCTCGGCGAGCTGTTCACGCGCTCGTCGTTCCGTGCGCGCTTCGAGGCGAAGGGCCGCTTCGCGCACTATCTCGAGAACATCCCGACCTACCTGATCACCGCCGAATATCCGGCGTTCCTCGGCGTGTCGGCGATTCTCGCAGAGCAGTTGTCGAACCGTTCGGGCGGCGCGTCGTCGGCCGTGTTCGAGCGGATCCGCCAGATGCGCGACGCGCTGACGCCGGCCGAGCGCCGCGTCGCCGATCTCGCGCTGAACCATCCGCGCTCGATCATCAACGACCCCATCGTCGACATCGCGCGCAAGGCGGACGTGAGCCAGCCGACGGTGATCCGCTTCTGCCGCTCGCTCGGCTGCCAGGGGCTGTCGGACTTCAAGCTGAAGCTCGCCACCGGCCTCACAGGCACGATTCCGATGAGCCACAGCCAGGTGCATCTCGGCGACACGGCCACCGATTTCGGCGCGAAGGTGCTCGACAACACGGTGTCCGCGATCCTGCAACTGCGCGAGCACCTGAACTTCGAGCACGTCGAGAACGCGATCGAGATCCTGAACGGCGCGCGCCGCATCGAGTTCTACGGGCTCGGCAACTCGAACATCGTCGCGCAGGACGCGCATTACAAGTTCTTCCGCTTCGGGATTCCGACGATCGCGTACGGCGACCTGTACATGCAGGCCGCGTCGGCCGCGCTGCTCGGCAAGGGCGACGTGATCGTCGCGGTGTCGAAGTCGGGACGCGCGCCCGAGTTGCTGCGCGTGCTCGACGTCGCGATGCAGGCCGGCGCGAAGGTGATCGCGATCACGTCGAGCAACACGCCGCTCGCGAAGCGCGCGACCGTTGCGCTCGAGACCGATCACATCGAGATGCGCGAATCGCAGCTGTCGATGATTTCGCGGATTCTGCATCTGCTGATGATCGACATTCTCGCGGTCGGCGTGGCGATCCGTCGCGCGTCGACCAACGGCGAGCTGCCCGAGGCCGTCGCGCAGGCGAAGGCGCGCGCCGCCGACGACGAAACGGCCGACGTGCTCGACTGGCTGAGCCACGGCGCATCGCCGGCGGCGAAGGACGTCGCGCGGGACTGACGCGCGGCGCGGCAACCGCCGCCGCCCGCGTCCCAACGAAAAACGCCACCGGCGCATCGCGCGCGGTGGCGTTTTTCATTGTGCGGCCCGACCGACGGTGCGCTTCAGGCGCCCGCTTTCACCGGCCGGCCGTGCCAGCGCAGCACGAGGTAGCGCCCGGCGAAACACAGCACGCCGGTGACGCCGATCGTCACGCCCATCGCGAACGGCGTGCCGTCCGCGAGTGCGCCGATCGCGACGCTCGCCAGCGCGCCGAGCGCGAGCTGCATCGCGCCGAACACGGCCGCCGACGCACCCGCGTTGTGCGGATAGCGGTGCATGAGGTCGGTCGTGCAGTTCGCGGACAGGATCCCGACCACGCCGACGACGAAGAACAAACACACGACGATCGACCACAGCCCGCCCCACCCCGTCAGCGCGACGAGCGCGACCGCGAGCGACGCGATGCAGCTCACGAGCGACGCGGCCGCGATGATGCGCAGCGAACCGATGCGGCCGACGAGGCGCGTGTTCGCGAAGTTGCCGATCATGATCCCGACGACGTTCAGGCCGAACAGCAGCCCGTAGTGCTGCGGCGACACGTGGAAATACTCGATGTACACGAACGGCGTCGCGGTGATGTACGAGAACATCGAAGCGAACGCCATCCCGCCGCACAGCATGTGCCCCCATGCGACGGGGTCGGACAGAATGCGCCCGTACGATGCGAACGACGCCAGCACGGCCGCGCTCTTGCGCCGCTCCTTCGGCCAGGTTTCGGGCACCCGCAGATACGCGGTCGTCGCGCAAATCGCGCCGAACACGGCCAGCACGACGAACACGCCGCGCCAGCCGGAGAAACGCAGGATCTGGCCGCCGATCAGCGGCGCGAGGAGCGGCCCGACCGCGGTCACGATCGCGACCATCGACAGGACCTTCGCCGCGTCGCTCGGCTCGTGCGCGTCGCGCGCGATCGCACGCGCGAGCACCGACGCGGCGCCCGCGCCGAGCGCCTGCAGGAAGCGCACGACGATCAGCATGTCGATCGAGCCCGACACGAAGCAGCCGATGCTCGCGAGCGTGAACAGCGCGATGCCGCCCAGCAGCACCGGGCGGCGGCCCCACGTGTCGGACAGCGGGCCGTACAGCAGCATGCCGATCGAGAAGCCGGCCATGAAGCTCGTCAGCGTGCGCTGCGCGGCGCCGGCGCTGACGGAAAAGCCGGCGGCGATCGACGGCAGGCTCGGCAGGTACATGTCGGTGGCGATCGGCCCGCAGGCCGCGAGCGCGCCGAGCAACAGGATCAGCCGGGCATCGGGCCGGCGCCGGACGACGTGGGACATGGGTATCCGGAATGGAAGCCAGCGCGCATCGGGGCGCGCGTGACGGTGAAGACGGGATGCCGCGCCGCACGCGGCGCGTTCAGGCCCATGATTGTACGCGCAACTTTTTCGCCTGCCTCGGACTACCGCGCCGCAGTCGATGTACCTATCATCCATCTTACGAATTCGTTCCATCGGAGGGAAAGATGCAGCCACAATCGAAACCCTGGATGCTTGTGAGCACCGAAATGCGAGACCACGCGTTGGATTTCGGCGTGGTTGGCATTGTTTTCGCGCTAGTCCATCTCGTCGGACTTCGGTTTGGCAAACATGACTGGGGAACCGATCTGATGATGGAGCAAATCGTGTTCTACGGAGTAGTGATTGGCCTGTTGCTTGTATGGTCGCTCCGGTTACCCTCGGAATGGATGAAGCTGAAACGCAATCACCCGCTTCCGTGGCTCGACCGTCTCATCGCCCGCATTACGAGACGAACCGTGGCAGCGGCGGTGACCGCGGCAATGGTCATGGCCGGCACCGCGATCGTCGCCGCTTGCTCAGGTTCCTACCGAGCCGCAGCCATATTCACTTATGCGTTCCTATATTTCATCGCAGCAGCGGAAGCCGTCGCCAACCCGCTTCTGGAAACGACGCGGCAGTCGAAAATGCAGTCCACCGCGATGGGAATCCTGATCGGCCTGCCGTTTGGTGTTTCGCTCATCACATGAGCGGTACGGCGATTCGGTTAAGCTTGCGCCTCTCTGAGCAACTCCCTGCCGAACCGGGTACATGACCGCTTTCCTGCTGATCTGGAGCCCCAAGAAATGGCCATGGCCCGAGCTGCCCGACGTCGCCGCGCGTGTGAAGGCCGGCGAGGCCGTGCATGACGTGTGGGGCTGCGGCTTCGCGCGCGGCATCCTGCCGGGCGATCGCGTGTTCCTGCACCGCGTCGCGAAGGAGCCCAAGGGTGTGTTCGGCTCCGGCTACGTGACACACGCGCCGTACGAGGTGCCCGATCCGTCGACCAAGCGCGGCTACCGGCTGTGCATCGACTTCGTGTACGACTGGCTGGCCGACGCGCACCAGGACGTCGTGATTCCACGCGCCGCGCTGCGCGTCCATCCGTATTCGGTACAGACCTGGGATGCGCAGAGCTCCGGCACGTCGATCAAGCCGATGGTCGAAGGTCCGCTCGAAAAGCGCTGGGCCGAGCTGACCGGCAAGCGCAAGCCGCCGCGATAACCGGAAACCGGGTCGAATCGGCCCCGCGCGTCCCGCCGGGCATCCCTCGCGCGCCGAAAGGCCGCGGGCCGGCCGGCGGGCCTGCGTCGCGTGTCTCCGGTACAATCAGACGATCGTTCCGCCCAGGCGCCGCGGCCCGTGCACAGGCCCCCGCGCCGTTCTCTCGCAGGTTTCGCTCATGTCCAACAATCAGATCCTCTTCGAACGCGCCCAGAAGACCATTCCCGGCGGCGTCAACTCGCCGGTGCGCGCGTTCCGTTCGGTCGGCGGCACGCCGCGCTTCGTCGCGCGCGCGCAAGGCCCGTATTTCTGGGATGCCGACGGCAAGCAGTACATCGACTACATCGGCTCGTGGGGCCCGATGATCGTCGGCCATGTCCATCCGGAAGTGCTGTCGGCCGTGCAGAACGTGCTCGCCGACGGCTTCTCGTTCGGCGCGCCGACCGAAGCCGAGATCGAGATCGCCGAGGAAATCTGCAAGCTCGTGCCGTCGATCGAGCAGGTGCGGATGGTGTCGAGCGGCACCGAGGCCACGATGAGCGCGCTGCGTCTCGCGCGCGGCTTCACGGGCCGCAGCCGCATCGTGAAGTTCGAGGGCTGCTACCACGGCCACGCGGACAGCCTGCTGGTCAAGGCCGGCTCGGGCCTGCTGACGTTCGGCAACCCGACGTCGGCCGGCGTGCCCGCCGACATCGCGAAGCACACGACCGTCCTCGAATACAACAACGTCGCCGCGCTCGAGGAAGCATTCGGCGCGTTCGGCGACGAGATCGCCGCGGTGATCGTCGAGCCGGTCGCCGGCAACATGAACCTCGTGCGCGGCACGCCCGAATTCCTGAATGCGCTGCGCGCGCTGTGCACGAAGCACGGCGCCGTACTGATCTTCGACGAGGTGATGTGCGGGTTCCGCGTCGCGCTCGGCGGCGCGCAGGCGTACTACGGCATCGCGGCCGACCTCACCTGCCTCGGCAAGGTGATCGGCGGCGGGATGCCGGCCGCCGCGTTCGGCGGCCGCCGCGACATCATGGCCCACCTCGCGCCGCTCGGCGGCGTCTACCAGGCCGGCACGCTGTCGGGCAACCCGATCGCGGTCGCCGCGGGCCTGAAGACGCTGCAGCTGATCCAGGCGCCGGGCTTCTACGACGCGCTCACCGCGCAGACGAAGCGGCTCGCCGACGGCCTCGCGGCCGAAGCGCGCGCGGCCGGCGTGCCGTTCGCGGCCGACTCGATCGGTGCGATGTTCGGGCTGTACTTCGCCGAACGCGTGCCGACCAGCTTCGCGGAAGTCACGAAGAGCGACATCGAGCGCTTCAACCGCTTCTTCCATCTGATGCTCGACGAGGGCGTGTACTTCGCGCCGTCCGCGTACGAGGCGGGTTTCGTGTCGAGCACGCACGACGACGCGGTGATCGACGCGACGCTCGCGGCCGCGCGCCGCGCATTCGCGGCACTCGCCGCCTGACCCGGGGCCGCGCGCATGTTCTCGGATACCGATTTCGCCCACATGCAGCGCGCGCTCGCGCTCGCCGCGCGCGGCATGTACACGACCGCGCCGAATCCGCGCGTCGGCTGCGTGATCGTCAGGAACGGCGACGTGATCGGCGAAGGCTTCACGCAGCCGGCCGGCCAGGATCACGCGGAAGTGCAGGCGCTGAAGGACGCGCGTTCGCGCGGCCACGACGTCGCGGGTTCGACCGTGTACGTGACGCTCGAACCGTGCAGTCATTTCGGCCGCACGCCGCCGTGTGCGAACGCGCTGATCGACGCGCGCGTCGCGAAGGTCGTCGCGGCGATGGAAGACCCGAATCCGCAGGTGTCGGGCCGCGGCCTCGGGATGCTGCGCGACACGGGCATCGACGTGCGCTGCGGGCTGCTCGCGCACGAGGCTGTCGAGCTGAACATCGGCTTCGTGTCGCGGATGACGCGCGGCCGCCCGTGGGTACGGATGAAGACCGCCGCATCGCTCGACGGCCGCACCGCGCTGCCGTCCGGCGAAAGCCAGTGGATCACCGGCGAGGCTGCACGTCTCGACGGGCACGCATGGCGCGCACGCGCGTGCGCGATCCTCACCGGCATCGGCACCGTGCGCGAGGACAATCCGCTGCTGACCGTGCGCGGCATCGACACGCCGCGTCAGCCGCAACGCATCCTCGTGGACAGCCGCCTCGACCTGCCGCTCGACGCGCGGCTGCTCGAAGGCGCGCCGCTGCTGATCTTCTGCGGCCGGCTCGACGCCGCCGGCGAAGTCCGCGCGAACGTGCTGAAGTCGCGCGGCGCGGAAATCGTGCCGCTCGCGAACGCGCACGGCAAGGTCGACCTGCCCGCGATGCTGGCGGCGCTCGGCGCGCGCGGCGTCAACGAGCTGCACGTCGAGGCCGGCCACAAGCTGAACGGCTCGCTGCTGCGCGAGCGGTGCGTCGACGAATTGCTGGTGTATCTGGCGCCGAGCCTGCTGGGCGCCGACGCCGCCGGCATGTTCGACCTCGCCGCGCCGGCGAGCCTCGACGTGCGCACCCGACTGTCGTTCCACGGTATCGAGCGGATCGGCGACGACCTCCGGATCCTCGCGCGGCTCGCGCCGCCCGACGCCTCTCACTGAACGGAATCGTCACGATGTTTACCGGAATTGTCGCGGCCGTCGGCCGCATCGAATCGATCGCCCCGCTCGGCACGTCGGCCGACGCCGGCGTGCGCCTGACCGTGCAGGCCGGCGGGCTCGACCTGGCCGATGTCGCGCTCGGCGACAGCATCGCGATCCAGGGCGCGTGCATGACGGTGATCGACAAAACGGATACCGCGTTCGACGTCGACGTGTCGCGCGAAAGCCTGAACCGGACGGTCGGCCTCGCGCAGCCCGGCGAAGTGAATCTCGAGAAGGCGCTGCGCGCCCACGATCGCCTCGGCGGGCATATCGTGTCAGGCCATGTGGACGGCCTCGGTACCGTGTCGCGCTTCGCACCGGTCGGCGAGTCGCACGAACTGCGGATCGTCGCGCCGCGCGAACTCGGCCGCTATCTCGCGTACAAGGGCTCGATCACGGTCAACGGCGTGAGCCTGACCGTCAATACGATCGACGATCGCGCGGACGGCTGCGAATTCTCGATCAACCTGATTCCGCATACGGTCGAAGTCACGACGCTGCGTCACGTGAAGGCCGGCGACAAGGTCAATCTCGAAGTCGACATGATCGCGCGGTATGTGGAGCGGATGCTGTCGACGGCGTCTCCCATAGCGCGCAGCTAACCGCTGCAACCGCCCTAGCTGCGCAACTGGTTTGTCGCTGCGTGACAAGTCGTCCATCGGGCGACTTTGGCCCTCCCGATCCTTTGAACCCGACGCGCCGGATATCAGGCTGTCACACCGAACCCGAGCTTGCGAACAAGGTTCCGCAATTTTTCTTCGTGCTCAAGCCTGACCATCCGTTCCATCGCTCGTCAGCTCTTTCAATGCCTCCTCCGGAAACACCGGTCCCTTGTAGAGCGGACTACATGGCGTGCGCGCCAGTTTTAGCGACAGCGCGATGAGTTCGTCCGGTTTGTCGCAAGCACGGTACGCCTCGGCGAGATATGCGAACTGCGTCATGATGCCGACAACGCTACGATTTTGCGTCCTCGCATATTTGACGACCTGCATCTGGGACACTTCCGAGTCGATGAATGGACGCGATACCCCGTGGGCGGCCAGTATCTCTACCAGAGCCCCAGGGAATCTGGCCGCCATGCTGGCCGCCGGAGCCAAAGGCATCAGCACCGGCAGTAGCGTTCGCTCATTCACAAGCATCGCGATCTGCGGCTTCCATGGCAAAACAGTTGCATACCAGTTGCCAAGCTTCGCGGTGCTGCTTCCGACCTCGATCACTTCGGGTTTCAGACGCTTGAGCAGCTTGTGAGTACAGTAAAGATATAGCATAGAAAAAGGGCCTGATCTCGCTCCAAAAGAGAATGTACGCCTGTTGTGCCAACATGACGTACATCTCAAGGAGAATCTCTCATGAGCACATCTACCCGTTCCGGCCGCCTGGGTTTGCGGGCGACGCCGCAGCAGGAAGCGATGCTGCGCCGCGCAGCCGAGGTCGCGCACAAATCAATGGCCGATTTCATTCTTGACAGCGCCTGTCAGGTTGCCGAACGGACCCTGCTTGACCAGCGTTTGTTCCTGGTGAGCGAAAGCCAATCGCAAGCCCTGCTTGACATGCTCGATCGCCCGACCCAAGACAATGTGGGCTTGAAGGAGTTGTTCTCCCGAACTACGCCTTGGGAGAATTGATGCCGCTGTCCCCACCGAAAGCGCGGGATACCAGCCATGTGCTGGAAGGCTTCGATTGCGGCAAGTCCGGCCTGAATGATTGGCCCCTGCGCCATGCGCGGCAGGCTCAGGCCAGCGGTTCGGCCAAGACCTATGTCGTTACGGAAGGTCAGCGCCTAGTTGGATACTACAGCCTGGCTGTAGGGCAGATCGATACGTTTGAGGCGTCCGATCGGGTACGCAAAGGGATGGGAGCCTATCCAATACCCGTTGTCATCCTGGCGCGGCTGGCGGTAGCAATGCAGGACCACGGGCGTGGCGTCGGGATCGGCATGCTGCAAGATGCGATCCGGCGTACCGTCGCGCCGGCGTTCGCGCGCTACTGACACACCCGATCGATGAAGATGCAGCACGCTTCTATTTGCGTTTCGGATTTGAAGCTTCACCGGTGCAAGTACAGCAATTGCTTCTATTGCTCAAGGACGCACGCCGACTACTCGTGCCCGCCGTATCAGACAAACAGAAGTAGGGATTGTCTACGTCCTCGTCTATCGACGTCTCGCTACGGCCCGAATGACATGGCGGTATTTCTGACCGTATACGCACATACTGTCGAATCGCCTGTCTTACGGGCAAGCCTCTCCACCTGGCCGAACGGCCAACGACGCGCACGGGTCATGCCGCCGCGCTAAGATGCGTCGACAGCGGTTTCCACGCCGCCACGAATGACGCGCCGCGTTGCGGCCGCGCCTCTTCCCACAGGAGTCGTCCCCATGTCCATCTCGATGCACCAGGCTTCGCTGCCCGTCCTGATCCGCGGCCTCACCAACCTGCAGCACATCCTCGGCAAGGCGCAGGCGCATGCGGCCGAAAAGCAGATCGATCCGTCGGTGTTCATCGGCGCGCGCCTCTATCCGGACATGCTGCCGCTCGTCCGCCAAGTCTACATCGCGACCGACACGGCCAAGGGCTGCGCCGCGCGGCTCGCCGGCGTCGACATCCCG
Source organism: Burkholderia sp. BCC1208 (assembly GCF_902833095.1). Classification (NCBI taxonomy): domain Bacteria; kingdom Pseudomonadati; phylum Pseudomonadota; class Betaproteobacteria; order Burkholderiales; family Burkholderiaceae; genus Burkholderia; species Burkholderia sp. BCC1208. The sequence goes on from NZ_CADFDY010000001.1 coordinate 1,031,697, forward strand.
AGCTACCCGGACGTCGAGCAGACCTTCGACGAGTTGCATGCGCGCATCCAGAAAACGATCGACTACCTGAAAAGCTTCGACGCCGCGCAGATCGACGGCAGCGAGGCGCGCCAGATCATGCTGAAGATGCGCGTCGGCCCGATCGAGTTCACCGGCGAGTCGTACCTGTTGAATTTCGTGCTGCCCAACTTCTTCTTCCACGTGACGACCGCGTACGACATCCTGCGCCACAGCGGCGTCGAACTCGGCAAGCTCGACTACCTCGGTGGGCGCAACGAGCACGCGTGACGCACGGCCGGGCAACGCGCGGCCCGCCACCGTCCGCACCCGCGTGCAGGCCGGCCGCAGCGCTTTCCGGAGCACTCGCCGACCCCGCGCGGCCTGCGTCAGCCGAAACGCCGCCCGGCTGGCGTAAAATACGCACTTTCCTCTTTCTCGCCCCTTTATGACGCTCGCCTCCACGCTCGACATCATCGCCGAGCTGAAAGCCGGCCGGATGGTGATCCTGGTCGACGAAGAAGACCGCGAAAACGAGGGCGACCTCGTGATCGCCGCCGAATTCGTCACGCCGGAAGCGATCAACTTCATGGCCAAGTACGGCCGCGGCCTGATTTGTCTGACGTTGACGCAGGAGCGCTGCAAGCAGCTGCACCTGCCGCTGATGACCTACCGCAACGGCACGCAGTACGGCACCGCGTTCACGGTCAGCATCGAAGCGGCCGAAGGCGTGACGACCGGCATCTCGGCCGCCGACCGTGCGCACACGATCGCCACGGCGGTCGCGCACGACGTGCGCCCCGAGCACATCGTGCAGCCGGGCCACGTGTTCCCGATCATGGCGCAACCGGGCGGCGTGCTCGTGCGCGCGGGCCACACCGAAGCCGGCTGCGACTTCACCGCGCTCGCGGGGCTGACGCCGGCCGCGGTGATCTGCGAGGTGATCAAGGACGACGGCACGATGGCGCGTCTGCCCGACCTGCTCGAGTTCGCGAAGGAACACGATCTGAAGATCGGCACGATCGCCGACCTGATCCAGTACCGCAGCCGCACCGAATCGATCATCGAGCGGATCGCCGAGCGCACGATGCAGACCGCGCACGGCACGTTCCGCGCGGTGCTGTACCGCGACCAGCCGAGCGGCTCGCCGCACATCGCGCTGGTGCGCGGCGCGCCGTCGCCCGACGTCGATACGCCGGTGCGCGTGCACGAGCCGCTGTCGGTGCTCGACCTGCTCGAGACGGGCATCTCGACCCACTCGTGGACGCTCGACGCGGCGATGCGCGAGATCGCGGAACGCGACCTCGGCGTGATCGTGCTGCTCAACTGTGGCGATACGAAGGAACACCTGATCGACGTCTTCAAGGCGTTCGACGAGGAAGAAAAGGCCGCTGCGCTCAAGCGCCGGCCGGTTGATTTCAAGACGTTCGGCATCGGCGCTCAGATCCTGCGCGATGTCGGCGTCGGCAAGATGCAGGTGCTGTCGAATCCGCGCAAGCTGGGCAGCATGTCCGGCTACGGCCTCGAAGTCACGGGCTTCATTCCGATGCCCGGCGCCGAAGCCAAGTCCTGTCCGGCGTCCCACGCGTAACCCGCCACGGCGCTTTCGCCCTATAACCGTTCATCCACACCACGGACCAGATCATGGAAATCGGACAATACCAACCGAATCTCGAAGGCGACGGCCTGCGTATCGGCATCGTGCAATCGCGCTTCAACGAACCCGTGTGCAACGGCCTCGCCGACGCGTGCGTCGAAGAACTGGAACGCCTCGGCGTCACCGGTGAAGACGTGCTGCTCGTGTCGGTGCCCGGCGCGCTGGAAATCCCGCTCGCGCTGCAGAAGCTCGCCGAAAGCGGCCAGTTCGACGCACTGATCGCGCTCGGCGCGGTGATTCGGGGCGAGACCTACCATTTCGAACTCGTGTCGAACGAGAGCGGCGCGGGCATCACCCGCATCGGCCTCGACTTCAACCTCCCGATCGCGAATGCGGTCCTGACGACCGAAAACGACGAGCAGGCCGTCGCGCGCATGACCGAAAAGGGTCGTGACGCCGCACGCGTCGCCGTCGAGATGGCCAACCTGACGATGGCGCTCGACCAGCTCGGCGACGACGACGAGGACGAAGAGCAAGACGAAGACGACGAAGAGGAGCGCGCATGAAGAAGAGCGCCCGCCGACAATCGCGCGAGCTGGCGACGCAGGGCCTGTACCAGTGGCTGCTGTCGAACGCGCCCTCCGGCGAGATCGACGCGCAACTGCGCGGCGCGCTCGGTTACGACAAGGCTGACAAGGAACTGCTCGAAGCGATTCTGCACGGCGTGATCCGCGAGCATGCGACGCTCGCCGAAGCGCTGGCGCCGTCGCTGGACCGTCCGATCGATCAGCTGTCGCCGGTCGAACGTGCGGTGCTATTGATCGCGACGTTCGAGCTCACGCACCACGTCGAAACGCCGTACCGCGTGATCATCAACGAAGCCGTCGAACTCGCGAAGACGTTCGGCGGCTCCGACGGCTACAAGTACGTGAACGGCGTGCTCGACAAGCTGGCCGCGAAGCTGCGCCCCGCTGAAACGCAGGCGCGTCGCAACGGCTGATACCGTTGGTTTGTCCACGGGCGCGCAAGCGCCCGTTTTTCATTCTTTTCCCCTCCGCCCTGCCCGCCGATGAATACCACCGCCGATTCGCTCGTCACGCTCGCCGCACGCGTCGATGCGATCCAGCCCTTCCACGTGATGGAACTGATGAAGGAGGCACAGCGGCTCGAGTCCTTGGGGCGCGATGTTATCCACATGGGCATCGGCGAGCCGGATTTCACCGCGCCGGAGCCGGTTGTCGAGGCCGCCGCGGCCGCGCTGCGCCGCGGCGTCACACAGTACACGAGCGCACTCGGCATCGCGCCGCTGCGCGAGGCGATCGCCGCGCACTATGCGCGCGCGTACGGCCTCACGATCGCCCCGGAGCGGATCGTCGTGACGGCCGGCGCATCGGCCGCGCTGCTGCTCGTGTGCCTCGCGCTGGTCGGCCGCGACGACGAAGTGCTGATGCCCGACCCGTCGTATCCGTGCAACCGGCACTTCGTCGCGGCGGCAGAGGGTCGGCCGGTGCTCGTGCCGAGCGGCCCGGACGCGCGCTTTCAGCTCACCGAAAACGACGTCCGCACGCACTGGAACGCGCGCACGCGCGGCGTGCTGCTCGCGTCGCCGTCGAACCCGACCGGCACGTCGCTCGAACCGGACGAACTGAAGCGGATCATTGAAGCGGTGCGCGCACGCGGCGGCTTCACGATCGTCGACGAGATCTACCAGGGGCTCAGCTACGACGCCGCGCCCGTGTCGGCGCTGTCGTTCGGCGACGACGTCATCACCGTGAACAGCTTCTCGAAGTACTTCAGCATGACGGGCTGGCGGCTCGGCTGGCTCGTCGTGCCGCCCGCGCTCGTCGGCACGTTCGAGAAGCTCTCGCAGAACCTGTTCATCTGCCCGTCCGCCCTCGCGCAACATGCGGCGCTCGCCTGCTTCGAACCCGCGACGCTCGACATCTACGAAACACGCCGGCTCGAATTCAAGCGCCGCCGCGATTTCATCGCACCGGCGCTCGAACGGCTCGGCTTCACGGTGCCGGTGATGCCGGACGGCGCGTTCTACGTGTATGCGCATTGCGGCGGCGTCGCCCACCCGGCGGCCGGCGACAGCGCCGCGCTCACGCAGGCAATGCTGCACGACGCAGGCGTGGTGCTGGTGCCGGGCATGGACTTCGGTGTCCATGCGCCGCGCGACTATATCCGCCTGTCTTATGCGACGGCCTACTCGCGACTCGAAGAGGCTGTGGACCGGCTCGCGGCGCTGTTCGGCCGGCACTGACGCCGCGCCCGGAGCGCACCACCGCTTCACGCATCGCAAAAAGAAAAAAGCACCCGATTCGGGTGCCTTTTGCATGTCGTGCCGGCCGGGGCCGCCGGAACGCGACCGTTACGCGTTACGCGCCGAGCTCCGAATGATCGCCGTGCGACTGCTTCGCGGTATCGACGCCCGCGTCGTCCTGCGACGCGGCTTCCTTCGGCGCCGCCTTGACCGACGTCGTGCCGTCGAGCGTCGCATGCACGCGCTTCGCGCCGCCTGCCGCGGCCGTCACGGCAGCGGCGGTGACGATCGGCTTCGCGGGTTGCGCGGGCGCCTGCGGCGCATTGATCGGCACGCTGCGGCCACGCGCGACGTCGCGCAGGCGGCCGCGCTCGGCCATCACCTTCGAGCCGTAGCCGTTGTCGTCGGGGTTCGTCGAGCCGTTGTACAGGCGCAGGCCGTTCGCGAGCGAACCGCCGCGCGCGATACAGTCCTTCAGCACCAGTGCGCCGACCTGCAGGTTCGCGAGCGGCTGCAGCGCGGTGTCGGTGCCGCCGAAATATTCGAACTTGTCGGAATGAACCTTCGACATGACCTGCATTAGCCCCTTCGCGCCGACGCCGCTTTCGGCGTACGGGTTGAAGCCCGATTCGATCGCCATCACCGACAGCAGCAGCAGCGGATCGAGGCCGACGTCACGACCGGTCTGGAACGCCGCCTTGACGAGCTGGCCGAGCGGCTCCTGGGCGACGCGGTAACGGCGCGACAGATAGGTGGCGACGAGCGCCTGTTCGCGGTTCGACGCGAGCGCGCGATCGTCGCGGGCATCGGCCGCCACACGCTGAATCGGAATCAGTTTCGCAAGCGCGACGGGCGACGGGCCGTTACGGGCCGGATCGGACGCATCGCTCTGGGCGCCCTGAGCGGCGGTTTCCGGTGCGACATCGAGGCCGACCGCAAGCGCATCCGTTTCGGGACTCTCTTCCTGCTGCGGCTGCGCGCCGGCAGGCGCGAAGTTCGGCAGCGGATGGCCGGACAGCAGACGGGCCGGACCGGCCTGCACGGCCGCGGATACGACCGGCATCAGCTTCGCGGCGAGCGTGCCGCGGACGGTTGGCAGCAGCCACAGTGCAAGCGCAACCGCGACAGCGAAACAGCCGACAACGCTGAATAGATGGTGACTGACACGCGTCCCGCGACGCAGCAAGTTGCGCACGATTTGCGCATGCTGCTCAGTGGGACGCCACGATAACCAAGCGTTCATTCAGATCATCTCCCATGAACATGACTCGTGCGGCTCGCTCAGCTCGATGGCGAGACAGAAAACGCGCCGCGGAATCACGACGCCGCACGCCTTGGTTGGGACGCGCAAGCATCGGGGGAAACGGTATAAGTACCGTTCGAGGCCACGGTGTAAGAAGGCCGGCGCCTTCGCACACTGGGCGAGGCAGGCATACGCGGTGGCACCCACGCAAAAAACCAGCGTCTGGTAGCGCTGGCTGGGACTACGACAAAGGCCGTCGAAGACGCCGTGCAGGATTCGGCGGACGGTGACGCGCTGCGTCAAAGATCGGTGATTGGCGGCTCGAAGCCTTTTACCCTGCAACCAATGTGAGCGGATTCTAGCAGGGTTTTATAGATCGTCAACACTATAAAATCTCAAAATCATAACAAAAAGTAATTTAAAACCACTCTTCAGAACGCAATCCCCGTGCCGTAGGGGGTTTGCGCGCGGTCGACTTTTTTCCGCGCCGGGCGACCCGACGGCCGGCCGGGTAAAATCGTCGGTCGATTCGGGGTCGCAGCCGGCCGTTGCACCCGCCCATCGCTGCCCGTCCCTGCGGGTGGCCCGGACCTTTTTTCATGAAATACAAAGACTTACGCGATTTCATTCAGCGCCTCGAGGCGCTCGGCGAACTGCGGCGCGTCACGCAGCCGGTATCGCCCGTGCTCGAGATGACCGAGCTGTGCGACCGCGTGCTGCGCGCCGGCGGCCCGGCGCTGCTGTTCAACGCGCCGCCCGGCCATGCGTTCCCGGTGCTCGGCAACCTGTTCGGCACGCCGCGCCGCGTCGCGCTCGGGATGGGCGTCGATGCGGGCGACGATGCCGCGCTCGGTTCGCTGCGCGATCTCGGGCGCCTGCTGTCCGCGCTGAAGGAACCCGATCCGCCGAAGAGCCTGAAGGACGCCGGCAAGCTGCTGTCGCTCGCGAAGGCGGTATGGGACATGGCGCCGAAGTCGGTGTCGTCGCCGGCGTGCCAGGAAATCGTCTGGGAAGGCGCCGACGTCGACCTGAACAAGCTGCCCATTCAGACCTGCTGGCCCGGCGATGCGGGGCCGCTGGTCACGTGGGGCCTCACGGTCACGCGCGGGCCGAACAAGTCGCGCCAGAACCTCGGCATCTACCGTCAGCAGTTGATCGGCCGCAACAAGCTGATCATGCGCTGGCTCGCGCATCGCGGCGGCGCGCTCGACTTTCGCGAGTTCGCGCTGCAGAACCCGGGCAAGCCGTATCCGGTCGCGGTCGTGCTCGGCGCCGATCCGGCCACGACGCTCGGCGCGGTGACGCCCGTGCCGGATTCGCTGTCCGAGTATCAGTTTGCCGGCCTGCTGCGCGGCAGCCGCACCGAGCTCGCGAAGTGCCTGACGCCCGGCGTCGACACGCTGCAGGTGCCCGCGCGCGCGGAAATCGTGCTCGAAGGCTTCATTCATCCGCAGGAAGGCGCCCCTGCCCCCGCGCCGGCCGGCGCGCCGCCGCGACCGGCCGGCAACGCGGCGGCCGCGTACGAACACGCGCTCGAAGGGCCGTACGGCGACCATACCGGCTATTACAACGAGCAGGAGTGGTTTCCGGTGTTCACCGTCGAGCGCATCACGATGCGCCGAGACGCGATCTACCATTCGACCTACACGGGCAAGCCGCCCGACGAGCCCGCCGTGCTCGGCGTCGCGCTCAACGAGGTGTTCGTGCCGCTGCTGCAGAAGCAGTTCACGGAAATCACCGACTTCTACCTGCCGCCCGAAGGCTGCAGCTACCGGATGGCCATCGTCCAGATGAAGAAGAGCTACGCGGGCCACGCCAAGCGCGTGATGTTCGGCGTGTGGAGCTTCCTGCGGCAGTTCATGTATACGAAGTTCATCGTGGTCGTCGACGAGGACGTGAACATCCGCGACTGGAAGGAAGTGATCTGGGCGATCACGACGCGCGTCGACCCCGTGCGCGACACGGTGATGGTCGACAGCACGCCGATCGACTATCTCGACTTCGCGTCGCCGGTGGCCGGACTCGGCTCGAAGATGGGGCTCGACGCGACCAACAAGTGGCCGGGCGAAACGAACCGCGAATGGGGCCGCCCGATCGAGATGGACGAGGCCGTGAAGGCGCGCGTCGACCGGCTCTGGCAGGAGATCGGCCTCTGACGCCACGCGGTCGGCGCCCGCCGGCCCACGCATCGCAATCGCCGCAAGTACCCAGACGATGAGCTTTCCGCCCGCCTCCATGCTGTCCGACGGATTCTTTCTGTCGCTGTCGTTGTGTCTCGACATCGGCCTCGTGAACGTCGCGATGCTGTCGCTGACGCTGTCGCACGGCTTCCGGCCGGGCTTCTGGCTCGGCGTCGGCTCGTGCGTCGGCGATCTCGTCTACGCTGCGCTCGCGCTCGCGGGGATGGCCGTGCTGCTGCAGTTCGAAGCCGTGCGCTGGATCGTGTGGATCGGCGGCGGCGCGGTGCTGCTGTTCCTCACGTGGAAGATGGCGCGCGAAGCGCTAGTACCCGTCAAGGCGGCCGACGACGACGCGGACGATGCACCGCCGCCGCGGGCGAGCGCGCGGCGCAGTTTCGTGCGCGGGATGCTGCTCGCGATGTCGTCGCCGAGCGCGATCCTGTGGTTCGCGGCGGTCGGCGGCGCGCTGATCGCGAAAGCCGGTGCGACCACCCCGGCCACCGCGTCGGTGTTCCTGTCGGGCTTTTTCCTCGGCGGTCTCGCGTGGACGCTCTTCATGTGCACGCTCGCGAGCCAGGGCCGCAAGCGCGCGGGCGCCGGGCTGATGCGTGCGTGCCATGTCGCGTCGGCGCTGCTGTTCGCGTATTTCTCGTACAGCGTGATCGTCGGCGGCTACCGCGACCTGATCGTGCACGCGGTGTAATCGCGCCGCCCTGCCGAGCCGCGCACGGAATGGCGGCCCAATGAAAAACGGCGCAGCGCCCCTCGCGGGACGTTGCGCCGTTTTGCCGCGCGCGGTCAGGCCGCGCGGGACGAATCAGCGACGCCAGTAGCCGTGATGGCCCCAGCCGCCGTAACCATGGCGCCAGTACGGGCGACCGTAGTAGCCACCATAGCCGCCGACGACCACGGCGGGCGGCGGCGCATAGTAGGCCGGCGCCGGTGCGTAGTACACGGGCGGGGGCGGCGGCGCGTAATACACGGGCGGCGGCGGTGCATAGACGGGATACGCGGGTGCGACCGGGATACCGATGCCGACCCCGATCGACACGTGAGCCTGCGCGGCGCTTGCGGCACCCAGGCCCAGCGCGGCGGCGGCGATGAACGGAATGAGCTTTTTCACTTCGATTCTCCTGCTGGAGCGGTATTTTAGGCGCTCCGATCGGCAACGGCGGGCATGCACGTCGCATGCAAGCAATGTAGCGAAAACCCGCCCCGCGCGTATCGTGCATTTGTTGCAAATTGCAATTGCACGCGGGCAGAGCCGCCTTCCGGCGCGGGCCCCGGCACGGGCTGCGAGCCTTGCGGGTCGCGCACTTCCATCCGACGAGTCGGGACGCGACCCGATGACCGGTCACTCTTACCGGCTCCCGCGCGCGCAGCAGGCACGCGTGCGTAATGAACGATTACAAATTCGAGACAACATGCCGACGTTTCAAGCAGGATGCAGGCGTACGGAATTTCGGGGTCGGATTCCATGATCCTGATTCCGTCGCGATGCCGGACGCCAGTTTACGCATCGATCGCACCGCGCATCGGTAATTCATACGCGCGACCGCCTCGCAAGCTGCCTTCCGCGACACCGCCGCCATTCCTGCGATACTGGCGGCTGCTTCGTTTTCGCTTACATCCGCCGCCATGCCGCTTCCCGACACACCCCGCCTCGGCTTCATCGGCGCCGGCCGCCTCGCGCGCTGCGTCGCGCAGCGTTTCGCGCAGGCCGGCTTTCCCGTCGTCGCGATCGCGAGCCGTACGCCCGCATCGGCCGCCGGCCTCGCCGCGCGCATCGACGGCTGCCGCGAGGTCGATACCCTGCAGCAGGTGGTCGACGTCGCCGACCTGATCTTCGTGACGACGCCCGACGATCATCTCGCGTCGACCGCCGCGGCGCTGCGCTTCGACGCATCGCGCGTTGCCCGCCAGGCGGTCGTTCATTGCAGCGGCGCATCGGCGGTCGCGCTGCTCGATCCCGCGAAGCAGCAAGGCGTGGCTACCGGCGGCTTCCATCCTCTTTATCTGTTCGGCGGCACCGACGCCGATCTCGCGCGCATCGACGGCTGCTCGATCACGATCGAAGCGGACGGCGCGCTGCACGCGACGCTGCTGCGACTTGCCGCCGCACTCGGCTGCCATCCGCTGACGATTCCGGCCGGCGGCCGGATGCTGTATCACGCGGCCGCCCACTACGCGGCGAGCTTCGCGCTGTGCGGGCTGTCGGAAGCGGTCGAGCTGTGGCGCGGCCTCGGTTTCGACGAGCAAGCCGCGCTGCGCGCGCTGTTGCCGATGCTCGCCGGTACGATCGAGACCGCCCGCGACAAGGGGCTCGCGAATGCGCTGTCCGGGCCGGTGTCGCGCGGCGACACGGGCATCGTCGAGCGCCAGCTCGCGCTGCTCGAGGCGCGCGGCGGCGATCATGCGGCGCTGTACGCGCTGCTGACGCGCCGCGCGGTCGCGCTCGCGGCGAAGCGCGCGGCGCCGCCGGCCTCGCTGCCGGCGCTGGCCGAAGTCGTCGAAACGTCGCTCGCGCGCGTGGCCGCGCACCCCTCCCCGTCGCGAGACGAGGCGTGATAAGGTGTCGGCCGATGCGCCGCCAACCGGCGTTGGCGGCCGCACGCTACTGACTGTATAAAAAGGATGCCAACGATGTTCGGCGAGATCGCCCGTTTTCTGCTCAATACCGTCTTCACGCTATTCGGCGCCGCGCTGATCCTGCGCGTCTGGATGCAGGCCGTCCGCGTGCCGCCGTACAACCCCGTCACGCAAGCCGTGCTGCAGGCGACCAACTGGCTCGTGCTGCCGCTGCGCCGCGTGATCGCGGGCGTACGCGGCATCGACTGGGCCAGCGTCGTCGCCGCGCTGCTCACCGCGCTCGTCTACGTGGTGCTGATGGTCGTGATGGCCGGCTTCGATCCGGCCGCCGTGATCGCGACGCTCGTCGTGGTCGCGCTGCTCACGGTCGTGAAGTGGGCGCTCAATCTCGTGATCTGGATGACGATCCTGATGGCGCTGCTGTCGTGGCTCAACCCGCGCTCGCCGGCGATGCCGATCCTCTACCAGCTCACCGCGCCATTCCTGAACCCGCTGCGCCGCGTGATCCCGAACCTCGGCGGCATCGACCTGTCGCCGATCCTGCTGTTCGTGATCGTGCAGGTGCTGCTGATGATCGTCACGCGCGCCGCCGTGTCGCTGACGATGTTCGGCATCTGATCCGGCGCGACGCCTACACCGCCGGCTCCTGCGCCGGCGGTGCACCGAGCGTGTCGATCACGCCAAACTGTGCGGGCATCATCGCGTAGCACACGCGCACTTTCTCGTGCGACAGCCGCTCGAGCAGCCGCTGTGCTTCGTCCTCGGTGACGACGAATTCGACCTCGATCGCGAGCGAGCCCTGCAGTTCGAAAAAGCGATCCTCGTGCAGCACGCGATGCTGCCCGAAACCGGCCATCGCGCGAAACGCGGAACCGCCGGCGACGCCCATCCGGTTCGCCTCTTCCAGCAGCCACTCCCACAACGGCTTCCAGTGCAGCCGGTGCTGCTCGTGCACGTAGAAGCGCAAAAAGACCCTGTCCATCGCACCCTCCGATGGCGGCCCGCTCAGGCCGCCGCGAGCCACGCGCGCGCGGTCCACATGCCGAGCGCCGTCAGCGCGAACGATCCAGTCAAGTGTAGGGCAGCCACCGCCAATGCCCATCCGAATTCGCCCTCGAGCGCGTGCGTCATCACTTCGACCGAATAGGTCGAGAACGTCGTGAGGCCGCCGAGAAAGCCCGTGATCACGAACAGCCGCCATTCGGGCGGCAACCCGACGCGAACGGCAAACACGACGGCGGCCACGCCGATCACATAGCCGCCGATCAGGTTCGACGCGAGCGTGCCGAGCGGCACCGCGGGAAAGAACGCGTTGAGCGCGAGGCTCAGGAACCAGCGCAGCAACGCGCCGAGCCCGGCGCCGACGAAGATCGCGACGATCGAATAGAACAAGGGCACCCCTCACTGACGGCGCCGCGCGGCGCACGCGGCCTACGCCGAACTGTATGCGCAATCGCGCCGCGCCGGCAATGCCGACGGGCCGGCAGGCGGCGGATCGTGCCGCAACCGCATGCCGCCCTTCACGATTTCCACACGCGCGCCGCAGTGGATATTTACCGAACAATTACATCGGACATTACGAATCCATTTTTAATCGGTCGATTATTTATCAGCCTTTTCAAAATCGATAAAGCAGTTCCATCCGGCGCAGGTTAACCCTGCACAACGCCACTCCATAACGGGTTCCGCGTACTTTCCCTTATCAGACATTCCCTTATTCGGCCGATATTCGATGTAGTTATCGTCGTCGATTTCGTAGAATTGTTTCGCTACTCCACTCGATCGACATGGAGACTCGAAAAATGAACAATATCCGCCCGTCATCCATGTTGATTCCGGCGCTGTGCGCGTGGCTGCTCGCGTCGGGCGTTGCGCTCGCCGACAGCAACGGGCCGCCGTCCTACGTCGAAGGTCATCGCGCGCCGAAAGGATTCGCGCGCCCGCCGTTCCATACGAAGCCGCGTGCGAGCACGGCCACGATCGCCGGCCTCACGCCGGCGCTCGCCCGACATGCATACGGGTTCGATGCGATCGCGAACCAGGGCGACGGGATGGTCGTCGCGATCGTCGACGCGTACGACGACCCGAAGATCGAGTCCGATCTCGGCGTGTTCAGCAATGCGTTCTCGCTGCCGGCCTGCACGTCGTCGAACGGCTGTTTCACCAAGGTGTACGCCCACGGTGCACGGCCCAAGCCCGATTCCGGCTGGTCGCTCGAGATCTCGCTCGACGTCGAATGGGTGCATGCGATCGCGCCGAAGGCGAAGATCGTGCTCGTCGAGGCCGCATCGGCCAGCTTCAGCGACCTGATGGCCGCGGTCGACGTCGCGGTCAAGCACGGCGCGTCGGTCGTATCGATGAGTTTCGGCGGCAACGAATTCAGCAGCGAGACAGGCTTCGACAGCCATTTCAACGTCCCGGGCGTGACGTTCGTCGCGTCGTCCGGCGACAGCGGCACCGGCACCGAATACCCGGCCGCGTCGCCTTATGTGGTGTCCGTGGGCGGCACGACGCTGTCGTCCGATACGGCCGGCAACTACATCGGCGAGGCGGCGTGGAGCGGCAGCGGCGGCGGCGTGAGCAGCGTCGAGGCCGAGACGGCCGGCCAGAGCGCCTGGCCGATTCCGGTGGCCGGCAAGCGCGGCGTGCCCGACGTCAGTTACGACGCGAATCCGTCCAGCGGTTTCGCGGTGTACGACTCGGTCACCTATCAAGGGCAGGCCGGCTGGTTCCAGGTCGGCGGCACGAGCGCGGGTGCGCCGCAATGGTCGGCGCTCGTCGCGATCGCCAATTCGCTGCGCACGGCGGCCGGCAAGAAATCGTTGAGCGGCACCTACGACACGCTCTATACGGTCGGCAAAACCGCCTACGGCAGCGACTTCCACGACGTGACGATCGGGTCCAACGGCAATTGCGGGAGCATCTGCAACGCGGCGGGCAGCTACGACTACGTGACGGGCCTCGGTTCGCCGGTCGCGCCGGCGCTCGTGCAGGCGCTCGTCGCGCAGCCGTAATCGCGCGGCCTCGGCCGATCGGCGCGAGGCACGGGGCTCAGCCGCCGTGCCACGCGCGCTCGAGCGCGTTCAGCGTCGCCAGCGCACCGCCCTTCAGCCCGATCACGTCCGCCCGGCGCGCATGCGCTTCGCGCGCGTTGATGCGAATCACGTCGGTACCGAACCGTTCGCTCAACAGGCGCACGGTCGGAATCGCGGTGCCCGCGCCGATCTCGACCACGGCAACGCGCCCGGCCCGCGCGATCCAGTCTTCCAGCGCGCGCTCCTGCGCGTCGTAGCGCGCACCGAGCCAGCCGGTGTCGCCGAACATCAGGATGTTCGGCCGCGCGAGCCCGCCGCAATGCGGGCAGCACGGCATGTCGCCCACCAGGCGGCACGTCGTTTCGTCGACCTCCGGCACGAACGGCGTCGCGTCCCAGGTCTCGTCCGTGCACGGGCGCAGGCATTGCATCGCATGAATCGAGCCGTGGATCTCGACGATGCGCGCCGGATCGAAGCCGGCCTTCTGGAACTGGCCGTCGACGTTGCTCGTCAGCACGAAGCCGCCGTTCGGCATCGCGTCGATCCAGCGGCGCAGGATCGCGAAGCCCGCGTGCGGCGCCGTCGCGCGGTAGAGCGCAAGACGGTGCCCGTAGAACCCCCATGCGAGCGGCGCACGCGCACGAAACGCGTGCGGCGACGCGATCTCGTGGAATTCGAAACGCTCGTGGCGCAGCGCCGGATACGCGCGCCAGAAGCCGTCCGTGCCACGAAAATCGGGCAGGCCGGAATCGACGCCGATGCCCGCGCCGGCCGTGACGAGCAAGGCGTCGGCGCGCGCGAGTACGTCGACGGCGGACGCGACGAGACCGGCGGGAAGCGGCGCGGCGGCGGAATCGTCAGGATCGGCGGAATCGGCGGGATCGGAAAGCGACATGATGGAAAAGCGGTGGCGTCGAACGTTGCGCGAGTGGCGTCGCGATCATACGCCGGTTAGCGCGTCGCGCCGCATCGGCAACGCCACTGCGCGACGCTGCGTGTGTACGGCTACCGGCAATGCGAATGCCGACAGTCCGCACGCGTCCCACCGGCGATGCCGCAACCCGGCGCCCGCGCTTGCTCAGTCAGTCGAATCGTCCTGCACGACCGGCATCTCGTCGACCGCGAAATAGACCGGCTTGCCGAGTTGCCGCGCAAGCGCCACGTCCGCATCGGCCCCGCGCGATGCGCCGTCGATGCGCAGCACCGCATCGCAACGCCGCAGCAGCCGGTGCGCGGCCGGATACAGGAAGGTCTCGCAGATCGCGTCGCCGACCTGCGTCGACCCGGCCGCGGCCGCGAGCGGCAACGACACCCATTCGCCGATCATCGGCACGTGCCCGCGGCGATACACGGCGAGCGCCGCCGCTTCCAACTGGTGCAGGTTCGCGGCAATGCGCGCGGGGTCGCCGTCCGTCCCGCTGCGATAGGGGCCGGCGACCAGCACGAGCCGCGGCGTCATGCGGCGCGCGCGCCGACGGTTTCCCGCAGCGCGACGTACTGGAGCAGCATGATCGTCTTCGCATCGACGATCTCGCCGCGCTCGACCGCATCCAGCGCCGCCTGCAGCGGCATCTCGACGATCTCGAGATCCTCGCCTTCTTCCGCGACGCCGCCGCCCGCGCCGGTGCGCAGCGACGCATCGTATTCGCCGACGAAGAAATGCAGCTTCTCCGTCACGGAACCCGGGCTCATGAACGCCTCGAACACCTTGCGCACACCGCGCACGCGATAGCCGGTCTCCTCCTCGGCCTCCGCGCGGATGCGCGCTTCGGGCGTTTCGTCGTCAAGCAGCCCGGCGGCGGCTTCGAGCAGCATGCCGTCGTGCCCGCTCACGAACGCCGGCATCCGGAACTGCCGCGTCAGCAGCACGTCGCCCGTCTCGGCATGACGCAGCAGGATCGTCGCGCCGTTGCCGCGATCGTAGGTCTCGCGGCTCAGGCGCTGCCACGTTCCGTCGCGGCGCAGGAAATCGAACGTCACCTTGCGCAGCACATACCAGTCATCGGACAGCACCGTCGACTCGACGATGCGGACCCGCTCCCGCGTTGCAGCCATTGCAGCCTCCGGTTCGACAAAGGACGGCGCCCATGGTAACGTGCAGATTCGTGCAATTTCAAGAATTTTCGTGCAAAGGCGATGCTGACGACACAACGCAAGAAAGCGATCCTCGATGCACTCGCGCGCGACGGCCAGGTGCTGGCCGCCGAGCTGAGCGTGCAATTCGGCGTGTCCGAAGACACGGTGCGCCGCGACCTGCGCGAACTCGCGGCCGAAGGGCTGCTGCAGCGCGTGCATGGCGGCGCGCTGCCGGCATCGCCGGCCGTCGCGCCGTTCGCGCAGCGCGAGGCGCTCGAAACCACGGAGAAGCGGCGCATCGCGCGGCGGGCCGCGCAGATGATCGCGCCGGGGCAAGTCGCGATCGTCGACGGCGGCACGACCTCCGCGCTGCTCGTCGGCCAGTTGCCGGCCGACCTGCGCGCGACGATCGTCACGCACAGTCCAAGCGTCGCGGTTGCGCTGGCCGCGCATCCGTCGATCGACGTGATCCTGATCGGCGGACGGCTCTACAAGCACTCGATCGTCGCGGTCGGCGCGGCGGCGATGGAAGGCATCGCGCGCATTCACGCGGACCTGTACTTCATGGGGGTCACGGGCGTGCATCCGGTCGCGGGGCTGAGCACCGGCGATTTCGAGGAAGCGGCGATCAAGCGCGCGCTGTCCGAACGCGCGGCCGAGACGGTCGTGCTCGCGTCGCAGTCGAAACTGCGCGCGGCGTCGCAGTTCGTGATCGGCGATATCGCGCTGGCGCAGACGATCGTCGTCGAAAAGGAAACCGACGCCGCGCTGACGGAGCCGATCGAGGCGGCAGGCGTGACGGTGGTGCGCGCGTAGCGGCGGTGCGACCGGGCCGCACGCGCGATTGTGATCATGCCGATACCGCGCGTGATCGATACGTACGTTCACGCGCGGCTGCCGATCGCGATCGGCGCGCTGCTGTTCGTTGGCGTATACGCGCACGGCGGCGAATAACGCGCGCCGCCATCGCCGCATCGAAACCTCGCCTGCCCGCCTAAATCCCGCGAAACACCGGCGCGCGCCGCTCCGCGAACGCGCGCAGCCCTTCGTCGAAATCCGCGCCTTCGCACGCCTGCCGCCGCAACTCGGCGATCCGTTCGAATGCGTCGGCCGGCAACGGCCGCGCGTCCTGCAGCACACGCAACTGCTCTTTCACCGCGTGCACCGCGAGCGGCGCCTTCGCGGCGATCGTGCGCGCGACGTCGAGCGCCGCGTCGTCGACCCTGCCCGCGTCGGCCAGCCGGTTCACGAGCCCGTGATGCGCGGCGCGCTCCGCATCGAGCGGCTGCGCGCAGAAGAACATCTCCTTCAGCACGTGGATCGGCAGGTTGCCGTAGAAGCGCAGCAGGCCACTCGTCGAATACGGCAGGCCGATGTTCGCGGGCGTCATCGCGAAACGCGCGTCGCGCGCCGCCACGACGAGATCGCAGCTCATCACGAGATCGACCGCCCCGCCCCACGCCGATCCGGACACCGCCGCGATCACCGCGCCCGGATAGGTCCGCACGCGCCGCAGCGCGCGTTCGAGCGGCTTGCCGTATGCGAGCGGATCGCGGTCGTCGGCCAGTTCGCGCAGGTCGTGCCCCGCGCTCCACACGTCGCCGCTGCCGTCGTTCGACAGGATCACGACGGGCGGCGGACGATGTCCGGCCAACGCATCGAGATGCGCGACGAGGGCATCGAGCAGCGGCGCGTCGAGCGCATGCCGCCGCGCCGGATTCGCGAACCGCACGCGCGCGATCCGCTCGCCGATGAGGTCGACCGTTACGGTCGACGCCCCGTTCTGTTTCGTCATGTCGGTCATTGCACGGCCTCCGCCACCGCATCCGCCTGGAAGATCGCGCTCCCGGCCAGCAGTGCGTCGATCGCGTCGTCGCCGTAGCCGGCTTCGCGCAGCACGTCAACCGTATGCTCGCCGAGCAGCGGCGGCGCATGGCGCGTGCGCGGCGCCGGCAGGCCGTCGCTCATCCCGCCGAGCGGCGTGACGACCTGACGCAGCGTGCCGAGCGTCGGATGCGCGACCGGCTCGACCAGCCCGCAATGCGCGAGCTGCGGATCGTCGAATACTTCGTCAAGCGTATGGATCGGCCCGGCCGGCAGCCCGGCCTCGACGAACCGTTGCGTCCATTCGCGCTTGCCGCGCGTGCGCAGCCGGCTTTCGAGCAGCACCTTCAGTTCATCGCGATGGGCGACGCGCGCATCGTTGGTCGCGAAGCGCGGATCGGCCGGCAGGTCGGGCAGATCCAGCAACCGGCACAGCCGCAACCACATGTCGGTCGTGATCGGTGCGAGGTTCAACGGGCCGTCGGCCGTCTCGAACACGCCGTACGGCGCGATCACCGCATGCGCATTGCCGGTGCGGCGCGGCACGTCGCCGAGGCTCAGGTAGCGTTGCCCGTGCACGCTCAGCAGCGCCACGAGGCTTTCGAGCAGCGACGTGCCGACATGCTGGCCGCGCCCGGTGCGCTCGCGCTCGAACAACGCGGCCATCACGCCGGTCGCGACCCACATCCCCGAGCTGAGATCGCCGATCGCGGTGCCCGTGCGGGTCGGCTCGCCGTCGGGGAAACCGGTGAGGCTCATCAGCCCCGCATAGCCCTGCGCGATCTGGTCGAAGCCCGGCCAGTCGCGCAGCGGGCCGCGCGGGCCGAACGCGGTGACGCTGCCCATCACGAGCCGCGGGTCGCGCGCGCTCAGCGCGGCATAACCGAGCCCCATCGCGTCCATCGTGCCCGCCTTGAAATTCTCGATCACGACGTCGGCCTGCGCGATCAGGCGCCGCACGACGTCGAGGCCGGCCGGCTGCCGGAAGTCCACGCAGATGCCGCGTTTGTTGCGATTGCAGGACAGGTAGTACGTGCTCACGCCGCGATCGAACGGCCCCCAGGCGCGACTCATGTCGCCATGCGGCCCCGACTCGACCTTGATCACGTCGGCGCCGAGATCGGCGAGCACCATCGAGCAGAACGGCCCCGACAGCGCGCGACTCAGATCGACGACCTTGATTCCCGTTAATGCCTGCATTACGGACTCCTGATATGGATGACTGGGTGTGGCGTGTTGGCGAACGACCGCGGCGTGCCGCTCACTCGGGCAGCGTCTGATGCCGCGTTTCGACCGCGAACGGCAGGATCAGGATGCCGAGCCCGAACACGGCCGCGGTCCACGCGACCGGCACGCCGAGCGATCCATAACCGTGAATCGCGGCGCCGAGCAGGAAGTTCACGCCCGCGCCGATGAAGCGGCCGATCGACGCATTGAACGCGAACGCGGTGGCCCGCACGCGCGTCGGATACTGCTCGGGCAGCCACAGCGAGAAGATCGCGAAGTTGCCGCCGAAGAAACCGAGGAACGCGAGCGACACCATGAACGCGGCGAGCCCGTTCGGCTGGTAGAACGCCCAGCCGAACGCGAACACGATCGAGCCGGCCATCCCCGCGAAATACACGCCGAGCGCGGTACGCCGGCCGAGCCGCTCCGACAGCCACGGCGCCACCAGACAGCCGGCAATCGTCGCGCACGACAGGATCGCCGCACCGATCGACGCAAGCCGCAGCGCGCCGACGTGATCGATGCCCGCGCGTGTCGCGAGCGTAGTGACCGCGCTCGCCTCGTAGACGGAGCCGGCCCACAGCCCGACGATCGCGACGCCGACGAGGCTTGCGCTCGTCAGCGTGCGGCGCAGGAACGCCGGCGCGAAGATCTCGCGCAGCGGATGCGCGCGCCGCGCGTCGGCCACGTCGCCGTCGCGCGCGTCGTGCCGGCGCCACTGCCCCGGCTCCTTCACGCGCATCACCGTAAACACCGCGAGCAGCGCGGGAGCCAGCCCGCACAGGAACATCGCGCGCCAGCCGTAGGTCGCGCCGATCGTGTAGTTCAGGCAGGCCGCGATGAAGAAGCCGAAGTAGTAGCCCGTCTGCAGGTAGCCGGCGCCCATCTTGCGGCGGTCTTCCGGCCAGCTTTCGGCGACGTAGGTGCCCGCGAGCGCCCATTCGCCGCCGACGCCGATCCCAGCGATCAGACGGCACGCGGCCAGCGCCCACACGTCGTGCACGAACGCGGCCGCGCCGGTGAACACCGAATAGATCAGGATGCTCGCCGCGAGCGTGCGTACGCGGCCGAAGCGGTCGGCGAGCGGCCCCCAGACGAACGACAGCCCCCAGCCGATCAGGAACAGCGCGAACAGGATCGAGCCGTACATCCCCAGATTCGCGGGCGTCGCCGCGATGCCGGAGGCCGGCAGCAGTTCGGTCAGCGCGGGAATCAGCACGAGCGCGTAGATCACCGAATCCACGCCGTCGAGCACCCAGCCCGCGTACACGGCCCAGAAACCCTTGACCTGCTCGCGCGTGAGCGGCGTGCGCCGCGGCTTCGCGCCGGCCGCCGGCGCGTCGATCGCCTTGAACATCTTCGTCTCCTTGCCGGCGGGGCCGGCTCTTTCGCCGTGTCCGGCCCGGGATGGCCGGCAGTCGGGCTCTTTTGTGAGACGAGTATAGAAACACCATCGATCGCCGAAAAATATGATATTCATCTTGCTCGATCGGATTGGCTTATGGCTCGAATCGGGCGTGGATCGGGCGAGACTCGGGAGACGGCGGCGATGGACTTGAGGCAGTTGCGCTATTTCGTGAAGGTCGTCGAATACGGCAACGTCACGCATGCGAGCGAGGCGCTGCACGTCGCGCAGCCGGCCGTGAGCCAGCAGATGCGCAATCTCGAACAGGATCTCGGGATGCAGCTGCTCGAACGAAGCGTGCGCGGCGTCGCGCCGACTGCCGCTGGCCGCACGCTGTACCGGCATGCGCTCGAACTGCTGCGCCAGGCCGACGGCACGCGCGAGCTGCTGCGCCGCGACGCCGATACGCCGCAAGGCCGCGTGACCGTCGGCATGCCGTCGAGCACCGCGCGCGTGCTGGCCATTCCGCTCGCCCGCGCGGTGCGCGACCGCTATCCGGGCATCATGCTGGAGCTGATCGAAGCGCCGAGCGCCGATCTCGACACGCTGCTCGAACGCGCGCGGCTCGATCTCGCGATCGTCGTCGATGCGGTCGACACGCGCGGCATCGCGATCCACCGGCTGCTGACGGAAACGCTGTACCTGATCACGTGGCCCGGCTTCCCGGTGCCGGACGCCCCTGTGCCGCTCGACGCGATCGCGCGGATG
The DNA here is from genome assembly GCF_902833095.1 of Burkholderia sp. BCC1208. Classification (NCBI taxonomy): domain Bacteria; kingdom Pseudomonadati; phylum Pseudomonadota; class Betaproteobacteria; order Burkholderiales; family Burkholderiaceae; genus Burkholderia; species Burkholderia sp. BCC1208. Next base: position 1,051,844 of record NZ_CADFDY010000001.1, read on the forward strand.
CCGCTCGTGCTGCCGAGCGCGCCGAACACGATCCGCAACCGCGTCGACTGGGCGATGCGCGAGGCTGGGCTATCGTACGAGATCAGCTTCGAGGCGAGCTCGACCGGGCTGCTGTTCGCGGCCGTGATGGCACAGCTCGGCGTGACGATCCTGCCGTGGACGGCCGCGCACGTCGAGATCGAGGAGCGCAAGCTCAAGCTGTCGACGGTCGCGCACCGGCTGTTCGCGCGCGACCTGTCGCTGTGCTGGCACGACACGGCGCTCGTCAGCAACGCGGTGCAGAAGGTGAAGGCCGAAATCGTCCGGCTGTTCGACACGCTCGGGCAGCGGCCGGAGTGGGCGGCCGGCAATGCCGGTCGCGCGTGATCGATGGCTTCGTCGCAGTGACGATGCGCGGCTTCGCGGTGCGTTTCGCGATCGGCGCGTTTTAGGCGTCAGCGGCCCGACACCGAGACCGCGCGGAATGCGTCGTACGCGTGGGCATGCAGTTCGAACCCGATGCCCGGCGCCTGCGGCACGCGCGCGTATCCCGCATCGACGATTTCGCCATCGGCGAGTCCGCTGAACGGATGGAATGCGAACGGGTTGACTTCCGCGCCGCCGAGCCCCAGCGCCGCGACGACGTGCAGCGAGAACAGATGGCCGCCATGCGGCCAGAACGCGTCGCGCCGCCAGCCGCGCGACACGAAGTGATCGACGATCTGCAGATAGCCCGGCAGCCCGTAGCTGTGCACGGGATCGAACACCAGCACGTCGCGGTCGGCACGCAGGCCGCCGTAACGGTCGAGCAGCTTCGCCTCCGCAAGCGAGAACAGCGCTTCGCCGGCCGCGATCGGTGGTGCGTACCGCGTAGCGACGTCGGCCTGGAGCGGCAGGTCGAGCGGGTCGCAGATGTCCTCGAACCACCAGAGACCGAACGGCGCGAGCATGTCGACGGCCTGGTAGGCGGTCGTCGCGTCGTACGTGTTCATCGCGTCGACCGCGAGATGCGATGAACCGGCAAGATGCGCGGCTGCGGCTTCGATACGGCGCCGGTCCTGATCGAGATTCGCGCCGCCGATCTTGATCTTCGCGTGTGTGTAGCCGAGATCGACGATCCGACGCACCTCGTCGGACAGCCGCGCGAGATCGTCATGCGGATAGCGGTAGCCGCCGCCCGCGTACACGCGCACGCGTGGGGCTGCCGTGCGTTGGAGGCGGTCGGCGAGAAAGCGGTGCAGCGGCTGGTCGGCGATTTTCGCGGCGGCGTCCCAGATCGCCATGTCGAGCGTGCCGACCGCGACGCAGCGTTCGCCGTGTCCGCCTGGCTTCTCGCCGGCCATCATCGCGTGCCATGCGCGGAACGGGTCGAGATTCGTGCCGGCTTCGTCGGCGAGCGTGTCGGCAGCGGCCAACAAACGCGGCGCGAACCGTTCGCGGATCAGGCCGCCCTGCGCGAAACGGCCGATCGACGCGTAGCCGTAGCCCGTCACCAGGCGGCCGTCGCGCACGACGTCGGTGACGACCGCGACAGCGCTCGTCGTCAGGCCACCGGACGGAATCGCCGAATCGGCATAGCGGGACACGGGAATCGCGCGTTCGTGGATCGCGGTGATGCGCATGGTCGACTCCGGATGGGCGTCCGGCGCAGGCGGAAGGTTCGTGCGCTGCAGCGGAAACGATGGGCGGATCGCTGGTAAGCGCTTCGCCAGCACCGTCTGTTCATGAAGGTTCATAGGCGGCAATCTGGTTCCCATCAGAATGTAGTGGGAACCAGAAAAAATGGAAATCAAGGCGCAG